>JAKVBY010000002.1:159382-177878 GCA_022446825.1 Pirellulaceae bacterium | reverse complement strand
AAGTTGTCTTGAAGTTGTTGCTGGTTGAAGGACGTCGTTCGGTGACCGACGAGGCCAGGGTGCTGGATGCGATGAGTCAGGGGGAAATCTTGGCGAATGTGACATGTATTGGGATTCTTTTAGTGAGGCAATGCACAGAGCATGGTTCGTTAGTTGAGTCAAAAAGGAAAGCTATCAAATGGACGATCAAACGACTTATTATGCTGGTTGGGGTACACGCTTTCGTTGCTTAATGCTGGACTGGCGCAGGCGAAAGGTCGAAGTGGTTTAGGCTGGTGGGCCCTCTCACTTCTTTTAGGGCCGATTGCCACGTTTCTCATCGTGATTCTGGCGCCTCTAGACAAATAGTCATGGGGGCTTGGCTCAAACTGTCCACGCGGTAGTCCACCAAGCCAAAATCTGAGCAATACGGAAAAGCGTGGCCAGTGGATCCTCCTGGAGCGAGCGGTCCCAGATCCGCGAGGCTTCATGCTCGGTTCCCAGGCTGCCAGAGAAAGAATGCCGGCGAGCGCTGGACGTATTTCCCGGCCCCTGCCGAACAATTCGAAAGATCTTTTCTGCCGTGTGAAGTGTGCGTGTGGGAAGAACTAGAGATTTACCAATCGTTCGCTGGTATTTCCGAAATGCGGAAGGTTCACGTTCATCCGGTCACACAGGCTGAGATAGAGCGACGACATTTCACGCTTGCCGGCAGTTTCAAAATCGAGTGTCCGACCGGTTTGCACGGTTCCCGACAGGCTGCCGGCCATGAGTAACGGAATCTTGGGAGCATTGTGAGCAGTCCATTGTTCATTCGCCAGCAGGACGCATGAGTTGTCGAGGACGGTGCCGTCTCCTTCCGGCATGGCATCGAGTTTCTCGACGAGATAGGCGTAGCGTTCTACCCAGAAGCGAGTGATCGACGCATATTCTTGGTTTTGCCAACCATGTGAATAGTTGTGGTGATCCACGTTTAAACCAAGAAACGGGTAGATCTGACCCGACAGATTATTTGTGAGTAAAAGCGTCGCGATGCGTGTCCGGTCGGTTTGAAACGCCAGTGCGATGATGTCGCACATTAAACGCGAATGTTCGTCAATTTGATTCGGTAGGCCATCGGCTGGCCGTTTCCCTTGGAGTATTTCCGAGTCGGTGCTTTCCTCTTTACCCCGTGTTTGCATTTTTACGAGACGTTGTTCAATTTCTCGCACGGATGTGGCGTATTCATCAATTTTTGACTTGTCAGCTTGCGAGACTTGCCGAGCTACGCCTTTCAACTGCTCCAGAACATGATCTAGAACGCTCAGATGTGCACGGCTTCCCTTGCTTTCGAACAGGCTGTCAAAGGCCAGCGAGGGATAAAGTTCGGCAGGTACGGGAGAGACAGGTGAACTCCAGGAAACATGGGAGGCGTACATCATCGAGTAACTGGATTCGTGGAATCCGCTCACCGGCCGTTCACACGCTAAGACAAGACTGGGTAAAGTTGTCTGCTCGCCAATGCGCTGAGCCAATACTTGATCCATGCTGGTTGCTGCTTGAATCTTACGGCCCCCTTGGGGCTGGATGCCCGTAAGAATTCCGGCGGCTCCTTTGGCGTGGCCACCCACCACATTTTCGGGGTGCTGTAAACCGTGCACGAAATTCATTTTTTGTTTCATGCCTTCCAGTGAACTAAAGGCAGGACCAAGCTCCATTTCCGCACCGGAACCTTGAGACCACCATTCGGGCGGATGAATTCCATCCCCAAAGAATAAGAAGGCAAAGCGTTTGGGTGGGGTTGCGGTAGTTTCCGCACCGAGAAGTCGGTTGCCAGATTCTAGCCAGGGTAAGGCCACGCTCATCCCCATGCCTTGGAGTACAATTCGGCGGGAAACAAATTTCGAATTAGTGGACCTAGACATGTGCGATGCGTTTTCCTTGAGTTATCGAGAAAGCACGTATTCCGGACCGCGCTGCGTGCGGAACTGGGAACTGAGCACGACGATTTCAAACAGTGTTGAGAAACGATAGTTGTTTTTTTCGAGTCCCTTTTCCATTTCCTCTAGCAATGGTTGATCGGAGAGCAGCACCGACCGACCTAAGGCATATCCTAGAAATTTTCGACAAAGTGTCTGCCTGAAGTCTTGCAGACGATATTGTTCAATATAACCGATCAGGCCAGGAAGTCCTTGGCCAACTTCACCGTTGGGTAATTTAGCCACGTCGTCAATCAGGCGGCCGGCGGCATCTTTACTGCGGGGGCGTCCCAGTGGGTCGAAACCTTCCAGAGCCAGACCCAGACTATCAAAGTGTTGATGGCAGAGAGCGCATTGTGCGTCCGTCACATGGGCGGCCAGCAACTCACGGATTGTTTGAGGGGCACCTGTTTCCGAATTTGGCAATTCAGGGACGTCCGCCGGCGGCGGCGGGAAATGTTGTCCCAGGAGATGGTGGACATTCCAGAAACCGCGTTTTACGGGGCTCGTGCGCGCTCCGCTGGAATTCTTTGTCAAGATAACAGCCATACCTAGCAAGCCGCCACGGCCAGCCGCTCGGAGGCCCGTGACACGTTTCCAGGGCTGTTGAATTTGGTGGGCTCCTCGTTTGATCTGATATTGCTTTTCGATCTCGCCTCCATAATGCTTTGCTAAGTTTGCGTTCACAAAGGTTTCATCGCTGTTCAAAAGGCGCGTGATGGGATGATCGTTTTGGATGAGGTACGTTACTAGTCTTTCCGGTTCTTCGAACATGGAAACACGTAGTTCATCGTCATAGTCTGGAAACGCGGTAGCGTCGATTGGATCGTTGACTAAGTAGTCGCGATAACGTAGCCATTGCCCAAAGAACTCACGTGCAAACGCGTTGATGCGCGGATTCTTCAGCATGCGTTTGGTTTGCCAGATGAGAGCTTTGTCATCTTGTAGCATGTCATCAGCGGCAGCTTGGCGCAATTCTTCATCGGGTAAAGACGACCAAAGAAAAAAACTCAAGCGGCTTGCCAGGTCGAGGTTGCTGAGATTGTGAATGTCTTTTCCAGGCTGGGTCTCGTGGTAGCGGAAGCAAAAGTGTGGGGACATTAAGATGGCAGTGAGAACACTGCGGAATGCTTCTTCAGGAGCTTGACCTTCGGTTTTGAGTTTAGCATAGAGTGAACTTAGAAAGTCCTGATCTGTGGTCAGGAGAGGACGACGAAAGGCGCGCTCGGCCAATTTTTCTATATCATGCAAGCCTTGCTGTTCAGCCAGTTTGGTGAGCTCGCGATGCTTGCTGAGACCTTGTCGAATCTGCGCAAAGAAATCATGGATCATTTCGTAACGCGAATCCGGCATTTGGGCTTGCAGGGTATCCCCCACCCGTTGGACACCGTTTTTGTCGAGATACAATTTTTCGAAGCGGTCCAGTAATTCAACTTTGATTAAATCGGGATCTTCCGCACGCAGAAAATGGAAGCGTTTGTCATGGAGGATTTCGCGTTCGGAACGTTCGAACCAGACAAAACCGCGCAGGAGGGTTTCCGCGCTTTGGGTAATGAAATCCAATTCTTGCCAAAGCCGATTCAACTCGGAGATGTTCTCCTCGGTGAGAACTTTGTTAACCAAGGGAAGGTCGTCGCGAAAGAATCCTTCCACTAAGTGAAAACCGGCTGCCAGGCCGCGGTGCTCGTCGACGTAGAAGAAGCGATTTGGAAAGGTATTACAGAAAACCGTCGCGGATCCTGAAAGCCCCGCAGCAGTTTCACTTTCCCCAAAAATCAGATGCTTGACTTGTGGACTACGGCGGTCGGTCGGGGGTGACTTCCAGGCAGTGTGGATAAACACACTGCCCTGCTGACTGTGGTCTGGGTCGAGCTGACAGGGCAAGAGAAGGTTCTTTCCCTGTAATTGCTGTTGTAACGCTCCAGGAAGAGGGATTTCTAGTACAGCAGGCGCTTGAATGACGAACCATTCAGGGTCAATTTCACCGCCCTCGGGATGTTGGCCAAACTTTAGTTTCGCAACGCCCTCAGGATCTGCCTGTTCCAGAATGCTGCGGAGTGTTTGAACTTTGTGATGCTGCTTTTCATCGGCTTCGTTGTTGGGTAGATGATTGGCTAGGCTAAACAGGCCTCGCTTGACGATTACGTAGTTCGTCCCGGTGGAAAATGCGGGGTCGATCCGAATAAACGCAGACACCGTTTTTGGGGGGTCTTTAGGGTTGGGCGCGGGTATCTGTCCGAGATTTAAAAGGGTGTAATTTTTTAGTCGTTGGCGATCAAACTTGTCACGAGCGACGGCTGTTTTGGCTCGAAAATCAAGATGACTGATAGGCCAATTGCCAGCGTTGGAACGGATCAACGGTTGCTGAGGTGGCGCGAGAATCCGCCTGCCGAACTCGACGCAGCTTTGCAACGCTTGAAAATTGCGTGATTGTTCGGAGGTGCCTTGAGGGGCAGGCATGGCGTCCCAGACTTGCTGCAGTTCTTTCAGGTAGCCTTGAGGCTCAACCGTAGGGTTTAGGGTGTCCCAAACCAAGGAAAGGTATTTGGCGCTCAGGCCGCCTGCCTCTGCCCACTCAGCGATTGTGACGGCTTGAGCCTCAGCATGGCGAAATCGGAACTGCCAAGCGGCGTTTAGATAGTCCGAAACGTCGACCGTATGTTCCTGGTAGAAATCGATGATCGCCTGTTCAGCGAGTTTTTTACGTTCGTTGTACGAAGTGATTGGAAACGGTGCGAAGGAGAGCCCACTAGGTTTTAGTACCAGATGATGAGCAACTCTTTCGGCGGCGACTAAATATTTTTTGACTAGATTGGGCGACATCCTGAGGGCTTCACCAGTATTGTCAAAACCTTCTCCACCAGCTGGGTCTGCGGGAAAGTCATAAGTTGGCTGGATCTGCACACCGGTCAGAGCCTGGACGGACCGGTCGTATTCCGTATTCGAGAGGCGGCGTGGAGGAACAAATCCTGGATCGCCGGCGTTTTTTCTGGCCGCTGTCAGTAAAATTCCCTGGATGGCCGAGGTGACTGCCGTGTTTTCGGCGAGCAAAGGTTGTTTCGCATCCTGCGGCGGCATTTCGCCAGTACGAATGAAATCGACGATGTTGTTCCAACGGCGGAAGTGATCGCTGATATCGCGGTCGGAACGAAACCGAGTTAAATCGAGTTCACCTTTGGCAGAGTCGGAATTGTGGCACTTGACACAATAGTTTTCCACATAAGGCTGCACCTCGGTAGCGAACCGGTTCTTCTCTTCAGCATTACCAACCGTCAAGGTCGCGACGAGGCTGAAAAGAACCAACCAACAGGTCATTTTGGGTTGATGATCCATCGAGAAAATTCACGCCCGAGAAAGGAAACACGCCCGAGAAAGGAAAAAATATGAGCAGGGGTCCGAATGCTTTATAATAAAGCAAGATTATATTCGAGGGTCGTATCATTTACGAGATGCTTTCGCCTCGAAAGGAAAGTTGCAATAAAGGTTTTGCGCGTGGTTCAAACAGCTTCAGGTGAATGAATATTCTTGAGGAGATTTTCAGGTGTTCTACCAACTTCTTTTTGTACTTGTACCCTGCTTGACGTTGACGGGTTTTTTGCGGGCGGATGAAAAGCCCAGCCCATCAGCTGAAAAGTCTATAGCCTTGCTGAACGGAAAAGACCTAGATGGCTGGCGCGTGATTGAAAAATATGATTTTAAGCAACATGGGGAAGTTAAAATCGCGGATAAGGCAATTGTGATGGAGATGGGGCGGCCTGCTACGGGCATTTCCTGGAGCGGCAAGGATTTCCCCAAAATGAACTATGAGGTCTCGCTTGAAGCAGCCCGGCTGGAAGGGAGCGACTTCTTTTGTGGAATGACTTTTCCCGTAGGTGAAGCTTATTTAAGTTTTATCGTCGGCGGTTGGGGTGGCGGAGTTGTTGGTATGTCGAACGTGGACAACCTTTCCGCTGTGGAGAATCAGACGACGAATTATACGGAATTTAAGAACGGAAAATGGTATGCCATTCGGCTGCGTGTTACCGAAGAACGCATTGAGGCGTGGATTGATGATGAAAAGTGCGTCAATTTAAAGACGGCAAAACATAAATTATCAATCTGGTGGGAGCAAGAGCCCGTACGTCCCTTTGGCTTTGCTGCGTGGCGTTCCAAAAGTGGTTTGCGAAATATTCAATTGAAACATCTTGATGTGGCGAACGCAGGTGACACAGAAATAGAAAAAAAAGGAAAAGGTATCCGCTGAGAATGCGAGGTGTCGGCTCGAACGGAAGGAACGCACGTGATCAAGAGGTCTTAAGATCTAAAGGGCATTAAGCTAGATCTCGTCAAATCCCGCAGGGACTAAAGGGCAATGCGCAAGTCGGAATTTGCGTTGGCCGGCAGAACCGAAGAAGTCGACCGTGGCTGTGCGTTTCTTTGCTGTGCCACGGACCTCGACAATCGTGCCTGATCCATAATTGGGGTGATCGACGATCATGCCGACTTTAAATAAGTGTGCTGGATACCGTTGGGGTGTGGACGGTGTTTCTTCCCAGGCATCTGGGTGTGTCGTTAAATCGAGGGTTTCTGCCGCACTTTCGCTGCTCTGGTTTCTGAATTCGGTTTCGATCCATTCGTCTGCTGCCTCGTGGTCATCGTGAAACGCAGTGTCTTGAAACAAGACCGGTTCCAGAATTTCCATTTCTTCACGTGGCAGCTGAGAAAGGAAGGAACTTGGTACGGTCATGTTTCGTTGGCCGCGAAAGTCGCGGTACTGTGCCAAGCTAATGCGTAATTCATCTTCAGCACGTGTCATGCCCACAAACATAAGACGCCGCTCTTCCTCGAGCTGTTCGGAATCTTCGCGACTCCGTTCGTGCGGTAGCAGTCCCTCCTCCACTGCGGTGAGAAAAACGACGGGAAATTCGAGGCCTTTTGCTGCATGTAGCGTCATCAAAGTGATGCGGTCGATTTCTTCGTCCAACATATCGGTGTCCGAGACTAAGGCTGTCTGTTCAAGGAACTCTTCCAGGCGACCTTCCTGATCAAACTGTTCGTCGAATTCTTTGGCCGCAGTCAAAAGTTCTTCAGTATTTGCGAGCCGGTTTGCATCTTCGTCTGATTCAGAGGCCTCGAGCCATGTGCGGTAATTTGACTCGTCGAGGAGACTCGCAATCAAATCTTGTAACGGATCCTCAATTGCAAGCGCAAGGCGGTCGTACATGGAAACGAATTTTGCCACAGCAGTGGCAGATCGTTTGGTCAAAGTTTCAATCAAGCCGGATTCGCGCGCGGCTTCGAGCATCGAGAGATGATATCTCCTGGCATGGATTGTCAGTTGTTCGACGGTTTTCTTCCCAATTTTCCGAGGTGGTGTATTAATGATCCGTAGCAAGGCGACATCGTTGTTTGGATTGTTCAGTAGATGCAAATAAGCCAAGAGGTCTTTGATTTCTTTCCGCTGGAAAAATTCCAGACCGGCAATTACGCGGTAAGGCAGATTATGAACCCGCAGAGCATTCTCGATGCTGCGTGATAAGGCATTGACGCGATAAAAGACTGCGAAGTCGCGTAGCCGTCGTTGCCCGCTTTCCACCGAGGTGGCAATATGTTCAGCAATTGCATCCGCTTCATCGCGGCTGGAAGGATAGGTCAGCAGTCGTACTGGGGCTCCTTCGTCGCGATCGGTAAAAAGCGATTTTTCCTTGCGGCGAAGATTGTGAGTGATAAGCTGGTCGGCTGCGCGAAGAATGTTTGGCGTGCTGCGATAATTGTGTTCGAGGCGAACGACATGCACATTGGGGTAATCCTGCTCGAATTCCAAAATATTGTTTAGATTTGCACCTCGCCAGCCATAGATCGATTGATCGGGATCGCCGGTTACCATCAAGTTCGGATAATCGACAGATAGAGCACGGACGATGGCGTACTGAGCAGAATTGGTGTCTTGATATTCATCGACACAGATGTATCGGAATCGGGTGTCTAGAGTCTGGCGCAGTTCGGGATTTTCTTGTAGGAGGGTTGCGACGTGTAGCAGGAGGTCGTCGAAGTCAACGGCATTGGACTCTAGTAAGCGACGTTGATAGTGGGGATAAATCTGTGCGACAAGGTTGCCGATCGCACTGCCATGCCGAGCTTTATACGTATCTGCCGAGATGAGTTCGTTTTTTGCCCACGAGATGGCCTGAGCAATCGAATCGAGTGAAGTGTGTGTTAAGGCGATCTCTGACACTTCGACTGCTTGTTTGAGCGCTTTTGTTGAATCTTGAGTGTCGTAAATCGAGTAGTTTTCTTGAAGGCCAACGAGGCTTGCGTGCTGCCGCAGCAAACGAGCGCAGAAGCGATGGAAAGTTCCCATCCAGACTGGTTGTCGAGGAACGAGACGCTCGAGCCGTGTCTGCATTTCATCGGCAGCTTTGTTAGTAAACGTCAACGCTAAAATTTGGCGTGGCGGGATGCCACGCAAGATTAAGTTGGCGATGCGGTGTGTCACGACGCGCGTTTTGCCGCTACCGGGCCCGGCTAAAATTAAGAGTGGGCCATCGATGTAGTTAACGGCGTCGAGTTGCACTGGTGTCAGTGAATCGTGAATGCTCTGAGCGGTAGAAGATGATTCCATAAGGAAGAGTTTGTAAGATCCTGTTGGTGAAACTGAGTCCACTGAGTCCACAGCGTGGAAGTTTACCACGATGCGATGTGATCGTAGAGGTATCACCAGCGTCCTTGGTTGCTATCGCCAGCTGGCTAGCACTTTCGAACACAAAAATATAGGTGCATTGATGTGCAATATTGGGCAAGTCGCTATACTGGTGCCTGACTGCTCTTGCTGACGGAGCAAGCGAGAGAATTTGAACGGAGTATTTCTATTCATTCAAGGGAGGGATTCCATGGCAGCCACGCGTATTCCATTAAATGTAGCGCAAGAGGAAGGTCGTAGCTTGCGAGAGCGACTGGAAATGAGCACTGCGGAAATTGGTTTGACCGTCCGTACCACAAACTGTCTCGAGGAACGCGGGATTTTTACTGTGGAGGATTTGCTCAACAGTACACCGGATACGTTACTCAGTATTTCGAACTTTGGCGAAAAGACGCTAGACGAAGTCTATCAAGCCTTGGAAGGGTTTGGTTTTCATCGCGCCGCACTATCAGCCCATAGTGCGTGACTACCAATAAAAGCTAGAGAAATTCAGGGGTGATTTTTTCGCCCCTTTTGCTTGCGCAGTCCGCTGGTTTTGCGGACTGCGGCAACCAGGCCTGGGGAAGTTTCAGCGAAGACGTTGCTGGTAAGTTCTCTGGATCACTGCCTGTACTGGTTGCTCGGAGAGGTTTGGTTAGTTCACGAGCCGGAAAACGAAGAAAGCCATGATTCGATTTGCCTACCTCTCATGCGGATTGATTCGATTTAAATACCGTCTATTTAGACGGGAAAGTTGAAATGGATCCTATAGGTTTGCTGCCTGACGAGAAGGCAAGACGAAAAAGCATGCAGATGAAACGATGATGTTACGGAGATGGAAGTCGATTCTACTCGCGACGCCGTGGCCAAAAAAATCTTGTTTGGAAAGCAAAAAGGGCGAGTCTCGTGAAAAAGGCGAATCCGAACACAACTTGGCAATCCGCTGTTTGTCACGCGCTGAAGGTGAGCCTCTTAGGCACCTGCTTGTTTCTGCTGGTTCTCTGGTCGAATTCCGAGTGGACGAACGGGCCTCTGAAGGTTGGTTTTTGTGTTGTACTTCTGCTGTTCGTCGTTGGATTGTGGGAATGGCAGATTCCCTCGGGCCTACTTGATGAGGAAGGTAACGCGAACTGCCAAGCCGAGGACTCCACTCAGAGCGGATACTGAAAGGGGAAATCTTCTTCTTTGAGCGCCAGGAGCAATTGGGCCCCAGGCATGTGACCCNCGACATGCGGTCCGCTTCGAAGTACTTTGCGGTTGCAATCGCACGACCTTGCGGCCAGATGGCAAACCTCTTGAAGCTTAGTTTTTTCGCTGGGGATGGNGTATCCATCTGGTGGGTGTGGCAGGGATTTTGAGGTCGATTGCGGTGAGCAGATGGGTGCTTGCTCGACTGGCAAGTTGATTCTGTGTAATCACCCTTGAATTCATTAGTTAAAACAACCCCCAGGTAAATCTTTGCACTCGGGATACTCAATCGTGACTGAAAATCAAAATTCGATCTGATTTATTTTCAAAGGTAGAGGGTGGAGCATGGCGGATTTTCTAGAGGAACGTTTGCAATAGCTTTGCTGGGATCCAGATCGCGAGTCCGTATTTTAGCAACCGTCTGAAGCGATGTTTTCAGTGATGGTTTAAAGCTGTCGTGGAACGCCTGTGGGACCGTTCAGTGAACTTTCTGGCATGTGCTGTATGGATGGATAGAACTACTGAATGGCAGAGGACAGACTATCCTCTGCACGAACGTTAGGATTCTGACCAAGGGGTTTTATTTTGAGCAAGTGGGGATTTGGTGAACTTATTCTGTAGAAGAAGTCACGGAAGAGATAAAGTCACGGTAGGAGATTTGTTTGTGTTAGGTAGCAGTGGATTACGCAAGGTAAGCGGTTTTACGCAACATCCCCGCGAACGCCGGACGTTATCGCAAGAAAGTGGAACTCTTACGTTTACAGATGGCCAGATGAGATATATTTGCAACCTCTCATTTGCCAACTGCGAAGCAATGTAGACTACCGCTATTTCCAATGTTGTTGCGTAGAAACAGCTTGCCATTGGAGAGAGCGGGAATCGCTCGGGTTACCCCCTGGCTGATCGTTGCTTCGGCTAATTTGGCATAAGAGGTTGGCTGAGCTTTTACTAAGGACAATTGACCTTCCACATTCAGAAGGAGCATCAGTTTGTCGGCCAGGATCGTATGCGCTACCCCAAAGCCTTGCTCTGACCATTGGATTTTTCCGCTTTTCGCTTCGATACAACGCAATTCCGCTGCCTGCCCATCTTCGCGACCGTGTGTTCCGTAGAGGTAACCGCCCTGGAAAACGGCTGTGCAATACTGGCTCGACATACTTGTGTCATTGGCCCAGATCGGTTTTGGCTCTGGAGTTCTCAGGTCGGAAAGACTAGCTCCGATTCCATAGCTTGAAGAAATAAAAAGGTAGTTGTCGAATACGAGGGGAGTTGCCGCGTTTACCGTCGGTCCACGTCTTCCGAAGGGAAAGCTGAAACGCACGTCACCATTTTGTGGATCGAGACCTACCGCATTTAGACGTGTTACAAAGACAGCGTAGTCTTGACCATCGAGTGTTGCCAAGGTAGGCGATGAGTAGCTGGCACCTTCCCGGGTTGCTTGCCAGATCGTTTTCCCCGTTTTCAGGGAAATTGCTACGATGCCGGCATTGCGTCCTCCGGCATTCACCAGTAGTTGATCTCCAATAATGATCGGAGTGCTTCCCGCCCCAAAGTAGCCTTCGTCGCCATCGACGTCTTCGTATAAGCTTCGAGACCATTGCTTTGCACCGGATTTTAATTCCACGCAATGTAGATCGCCTGCAGCTCCGAATACGTATACCCGGCCTGCATGGATTAATGGAACACAGCGTGGGCCACTATCGGGATTAATCGATCCACGATAGGTGGCCTCAAAAGCGACACTCCAATTTGACTTGCCATTACGCACATCGAACGATTCAATACGTTCTTTCGCGTCCACACGATGAAACATGACGACTTGGTTTCCGACGACCGCGGGACCGCTGAAGCCAGATCCTAAATCTACTGACCAGACCTTTTTCGGGCCTTCTGGGGACCATTGGGTTGCCAAGGATTCCCCCAGTGCGTGTCCATTTCGCTGTGGCCCCAGGAGTTGGGGCCAGTCACCAGCCAGTGTTGTCGTTGAACAGACCAGGCTGAGTAAAAGAAGAATCATTGGTGACTTTTGCAGAATCAGTAAATTGAAAACGAGAAATCTCATCGTGCTGGTTCCGAGGTGAGTTAAAATGAAGGAGTTTATACTAGGGGCTGGGCCATTTCGGGTCCGCTGCCACCTCCGACTCGTGGAACTGGTATTGTAGTGTGGACTTCTGCAGTAGGCTACTTGCCGTTTCAAGGTGATCTTCTCGGCTTGCTGATAAGCACGCGACAAGCGACCATAAGAGGCCTTAGAAGTGGGGCAGGCCAAATGAGAATAATTTTCAGAGCATAGGAAGATTCGGCGTGGCGAGGCTATTTCGACTTTGGGGTAAAAAGCGAGGACACCGTCGTACCGGTTCCAAGCTTGTCGGAAGCTTAGGAGAAGCCGTCTTTTTTGCTGTTTTGTTTGTTCTCGGTGTTGTGTCACTGACTTCGTTGATTACGACATACGTCTTACGTCCTCAACCGGAAGTTCTTGTCCTGGGCTCGGGCTATGGTTTCTGGCTATTGGTCTTGGTGTTTGCCTCGTTTATTGCCATTGGCGCTGGCGGACTCATTTTGTCCGTCTTTCAGGTTGGGACTTCTGAGGAACGACGCTCTGCTTTAGCCAGGCGGGCGACGAGCATCGAACTAATCAGTGAAGCTTTGCATGAACCCAAAGACTTTCCTGCAATTCCGTCAGACGTCAACCAAACGAATAGCCCAGGGATTCAACTTAAATATCGCTTGCCGATGAGTCAAATGTCGGTGTGGACGCTTATTGCTATGTCGATATTTTGTGTCCTTTGGGCACTGATTGCGGTTATGCTGACCGTGGTCGTTCTCAAGACACCACTGACCGATCTTTCCAGCTACGCTTTGGCAGCGTTTGCAATTCCTGTGGTGGCTATTGCAGTCTGGTCAATGAACCATCTACGAAAACAACTCCGCATTCAAACTGGTATAGGTCCCACGAGTGTAGAAATTTCAGAACATCCGTTGACGGTCTCTAAGGAATACGAAGTTTTTGTGTCCCAAGCTGGACGTTTATATTTGAATCAGTTCGAAGTCGCGCTTGTCTGTGAAGAAGAAGCTACTTACAGTCAAGGGACTGACGTGCGAACAGAACAACGGATCGTGTTTCAAGAGACGATCTTCCTCGAAAAAGACTTTTCCATTGACCCGTCGATCGAATTTAATCACCGTTGTAGTCTTCGAATTCCCGATCACATGATGCATTCGTTCCAAGGAGCCAACAATGGTGTGAGTTGGCACATTCGAGTTTCGGCGCGGGGGCAAGCATGGCGAAGATTTGACCGGCAGTTTCCCATTGTTGTTTACCCTCAATTCGACTCTGGGGTCTCTCATGATTGAACCGCTAATTAGCTTAATGTTGTTCGAGCCCGGTCGAGTTTTTCGCGCGGGCGATGAATTGAATTGCGAATTTCAGATTGACGCAGTTGAAAAATCAGAGCTAACCGGTGTTGAAGCGTCGGTCCTCTGGTACACAGAAGGAAAAGGAGATGAAGATCGCGGGATTCATTACTTTGAACGGCGAACTCCCGCAGATGCCGTGGGGCAAGATTTACGCCAACTACACCAGATAAAAACTACCTTGCCGAACAGTCCACTGACGTACGACGGTTATATCGTCAAGATCCGTTGGTGTGTCCGCGTGCGAGCGTTTNTTCGNCGTGGTAAAGAAGTGTTTTTCGAGCGTCCTTTTCAANTAGGTGATGTGCTTAAGCCCAAGTNNCAATTCTCAAAATCGGATGTTGGGCCAGAANCCGAAGGACCCNTAGATGNCGAGGAGTAATCCGTTTGCAACTCGGTTTGTGAAACCGGGAGCAGTTGATTTTCAGTTTTCCGGATCTGGTGATCTTAGCTCTCTTTTGAGAAGGCTAAAGGACNCTGGTTGGTGGGGGCAAATTCTTGGTCCTCATGGTTCCGGGAAGTCGACGTTGGTTTGTTCTTTGCTGAAGTGTTTAGCAAAAGTCAGGCGGACGTGCGTGCATGTCCAATTGTCGAAGCATCAGAATCGTGCGGCTTTTGATGTGGCGCAAACGCGCTGCTGGAATAAAGACACACAAGTTATTGTCGATGGTTTTGAGGTGTTACCTTGGAATTGTAAACGCAGGCTTCGTCAAGCATGCCGCTCTCGGAATGCTGGCTTGCTTATTACCTCGCATCGACGTCTGCGCGGCATTCCGGTGTTGTTTCAAACGGAAGCATCCGAAGGTGTGACGCAGCAGCTTGTCGAGAGGCTGACAATTGCTGGAGATTTGTACTTGTCGGAAAATGATGTCCGGACGAGTTACGCGAAGTTTAACGGTAACGTTCGAGAGACATTATTTGACCTTTACGACCTTTATGAGCAACGTTCCAGAGAAAAGCAGAACTGCTAACTCTTGGCCACCGACCAAGTGAGATATGTATTTCCCACCCAGCTAGCTGGGCTCCATCGGTTTCCGTTGTTATTTCATTACTATAATCGTTCCAGCCAAGCGACAATTTCTTTAGTTATTGCTGTAATTGTCCGTGCGGAGTCTTAGTCATGACTTACCCTTTAAAGTAGTTGGTGTGCGCTGTAGACGCACGCATTACAGTTGTCAGTCGCGCTGGTTTTTCGATTCAAATGAAACGACAAACGCTAATTTGTTTGATTTTGTTGCAATGGTTTTATGGTCCCCAGGATGCGGATGCTGAGGGGCTTTTGGAATGGTTGTTTCAGCGGCGGGTCATCTATGTTCAGCCCTGGAGCGTTTATCATGCTCCTCCAAGAGAGAATCGTCCAGAATCCGCAGTGGTGCCGAATCCCCTTATTGGCCAGCGGGTGGTTGTGAATTATGCGCCAACGACATATTACAAGACGATTTGGAAACGTCAGCCGGTCACCTACTACCGTCCCGTGAGTGGAGTCGACCCAGTAAGTTTTTCACCGACGACCGTCCTCCGACCGTGTACTTCGCATCGTTGGAAACTCAGTCGAGTGCCCTTCTCGTGTTTTCGACCGGTTTATTCGCGCAGGGTCTATCAAGCTAATTTTCCAAACGCGCCCATCATTTCGATGCCGGGTGCTGCTTCGTCCTGTTCAACTTGTCCGACGAATTCTTTGGGACAGGGGGGCAATGTGGGCGATGCCGTAACGCGAGGTGTGCCTGTCTTGGCAGATCCTCTTGAGCGGGCGCCAAGGGGCACAGGCTCTGCGGCTGCCGACACGCGTCCTTCTCTAAATAATTTGAAACTTGACACGAGGTTGCGGGGGGCGATAAGCGGTCAAGGCACGTTGGGCGCAACGTCCGGGACAGCAACGCAGAAGCAACGCAAATTAAAGCCACTATCGCCGACGCCTTCGGTTGGGACGCGGGCCAAGTCCGAAAAACAAGCCGATGCCGCGAAGCCGCCCATTGAGACGAAGGCACTTCGACCGATTCCGGATCCAGACGATCGGCGCTCCATAATCGACGGAAGTCGTATTCCACAACTCTTAACTCCTCAGGACAAGTCTGCCAGGAGTCATTCTTTACTGTGGCCTGCCGCACGCATTTCTTGGGCGAAACCTCCATCCGGTACAGGATCCGCTTTCAGGGCTGCGGTTCATCGTGTCGTGGCACCAGTCATTGTCACCCGGGAAAAACGATGGGAAGATGATGGTTGGCGTGCTGTGGAACGTTAATGGTTTCTGAACCGCTTGAGCATTGCGGACGAGCGAATGCAGCGGATTGTCCCGGTGCGCGTTTTGACTCCTGATAGGGAGACTACGTAGGTTTTTGTCAGCGGTCATCAGATTGATTCATGCCCACTAATCTCACGTATCCGTATCGCAAAGCTGAAGGCGAGTATCGCCGCGCAGCAACTGCAGAAGAAGAATTGCGGTGCTTGCAACTCATGTTGCGTGAACTCCCAAAGCATAAGGGAACCGATAAGTTGCAGGCTGAGTTGAAACGTAAGATCAGCAAATCCAAGAAGGAAGTTGAGCAAGAAAAAAAATATGTTAATGGCAACGTACGTAGGATTCGTATTCCACGGCAAGGTGCCGGACGTGTCGTGGTGATTGGCGGTCCGAGTGCTGGCAAAAGCCAGTTCATTCGTTCGGTTACACGAGCGAATCCAGAAGTCGCGGCGTATCCCTTCACGACTCAGGAGCCCTTGCCGGCCATGATGCCGTGGGAAGATATCTTTATCCAATTGATTGATACGCCACCCATTACGAAGGATTTCTTCGATCCGGTCACCCAAGGGTTGGTTCGGGGGGCCGACCTGGTGCTTCTATTTGTTGACCTGGGAATAGATGAAGGTCTTGATCATTTTCAAGATCTCTGTCATCGAATGAGACAAACAAAGACGCAACTAGCTCGAGAATCCCGCCTTAGTGAAAAAGATATAGGCTTATCGTTTACGCGGGCGGTGGTTTGTCT
Organism: Pirellulaceae bacterium; assembly: GCA_022446825.1. Lineage (GTDB taxonomy): Bacteria > Planctomycetota > Planctomycetia > Pirellulales > Pirellulaceae > JAKVBY01. Next base: position 161,697 of record JAKVBY010000002.1, on the reverse strand, counting down.
CAATAAAATTGATGCCGATGAGGCTGTCGAACGCTCTCAGTTGGCACGAGAGATGGTCCCTGTCGACCTGCCAGTGTTTCTTATTTCGGGTGAGCGAATGGATGGAATTGAAAAACTAAAAGCAGCAGTGTTTCAATTGTTGGATATCGTGCGTGTCTATACCAAAATGCCCAACAAGAAGACTCCAGACTACAAAAAGCCATTTACGATTCGTCGCGGTGGAAATCTTCAGGAGATCGCAAGATTGATCCATCAAGATGTCGCTGCCAAGCTCAAGGGTGCTCGCGTGTGGGGGAGTGCCGTTGATGATGGCATCATGGTTAAAAATGACTACGTGCTTTGCGATCAGGATGTTGTTGAGCTTCACGTGTGATGCTGCTACCGCAGCCCCCGAGGCGTTCATCGCCATTGGGAAATAACAAGTGGGATAAAAACCACCGCTTTTTCTCCACTTACAGTAACTAGTTAAAGTACGTGAAGGAACTGTTGCTGGTGGCCATTGTCCCCTATGATGCGCGTTTTAAAATCACTCAGCAGTAAAGTAACGCGTGGTGAAAAAACTTGCCGGACAGACAGCCGTTGTTACCGGAGCAGCGCAAGGTTTAGGCCTTGGTATCGCAACTCGTTTAGCAAACGATGGAGCATATACCGTGATGGTGGATATGCAGGCGGACAAGGTGGCAGCTGCAGCAGATGAGTTGAAGTCACAACAAATGGAGGTGGAGGCAGTCGCATTAGATATTACGGACAGTGATGCCGTTGATGTGTTTTTTGCATCCCAATCAGCCGCTCGAGGAACGATTGATGTTTTGGTGAATAACGCTGGACTAGGCCAAGATGTAGCCCGTATTGTCAACCTCCCCAATCAGCATTGGGATGACGTACTGCGGGTAACATTAACAGGCACCTTCTACTGTTGCCGAGCTGCGGCTCAGATCATGGAGCGTCAGGAATCTGGATCGATTGTCAACGTTTCTTCCATTAATGGACAGAGTCCTGCGGCGATGGTGGCAGCCTATAACGTCGCAAAAGCTGGTGTGATTAGTCTTTCGAAAACGTTGGCCATGGAAATGGCGGCGTACGGCGTCCGTGTTAATGTGATTTGTCCCGGTCCGGTGTACACGGATTTTAATCGGCGAGTGATGGCTCAGCGCTGTGATTCTTTGGGGATCGAAGAGCAGGAGATGATCGAACGCGTTCGTCAAGCGATTCCTCTCGGGCGTTGGGGAGAACCGCAAGATATTGCTCATGTGGTGTCGTTTCTCGCCGGTCCTGACGCTGCTTGGGTTACAAACGAAGTATTACGAGTGAGCGGTGGTCTGGAAGGTGTTTCGGCGGCGCCACCAAAAGCGGGCCGCAACGAGGTAAATAAAACTGATTGAGGAGTCTTAGATAAATGGTAATGCGCCCAAATCGTATCAAACAAAAACTTGCCCAAGGTGAGACGGTCTTTGTGGCCGGCGGCCTAAATGATCCTGACCTGATCGATCAGTTTGGGACGGTTGGTTTCGATGGTGTTTGGTTAGAAGCAGAGCACGGTCCGGTCGATTTTGCCGACTTGTCGGACCTCTCTCGAGCTTGTGATGTTTGGGGCATGACATCCATTGTGCGAGTCAACCAAAATGAGCAGTCCGTTATCTATCGGTCACTTGATCGTGGAGTTCAAGGCATTTGTGTGCCTCATGTGAACACTCGGGAAGAAGCTGAGAATGTGGTTGCAGGTGGGAAGTTTGCGCCCCTTGGACAGCGCGGACTGTTTGTGAGTCGACAAGGTTACGGAGTATCTGATTACGTCCAGGTAGCTAATGAACATACGCTACTCATGGTGTTAATTGAGGATATTGTTGCGGTGCGGAACTTAGACGAAATCTTGGAAGTAGACCACATTGACGTGTTCTTTGTCGCGCCCTCAGATTTGGCCGCATCGATGGGGCATATCGGCGACATAAACAATCCGGAAGTTCAAGAGACCATCGACCAGACATTAGCCCGAATTCAGGCGCGCGGGCGGGTGGCCGGAACATTAACCACGAATGATAATGTCTCGAAATATGCAGCTGCAGGTGTACGTTTCTTATTTTCTCTTGCTGGCCACTGGATTACTTCTGGAGCTACCGAATTCATGCGCAGGGCAACAGGCTCGGATGTCGAGTCTGTTTGAATGAATGCTGCCTGTGCTCACTGCTCCATCTAAGCGGCTACAGTTTTTGGCTGACGATTTGGTTCACGATAGCAGTAAGTGGCATGGGAGCTTTTGATTGTCTGATCGCAAGGCACTTGTTGGTTCTGGACCAGGCAAAAGCAATTTGGCCAGT
>JAKVBY010000002.1:136907-159282 GCA_022446825.1 Pirellulaceae bacterium | reverse complement strand
TGTGAACCTGAGTGTGGTGTAGAACCTGATTGTGGTTGTGAACCCGAGTGTGGTGTAGAACCTGATTGTGGTTGCGAAACCAGTTGTTGTGGTAAACGAGTTTCCTTGCGAGGCTTGTTTGCGAAAATCCGGAGTCACAAGAGCTGCTGTGAGCCAGCTTGTGGTTGTGAGCCCGAATGTGGTGCTGAGCCCGATTGTGGCTGTGAGCCTGAATGTGCTGCTGAGCCCGAATGCGGTTGTGAGCCAGCTTGTGGTTGTGAGCCTGCGTGCAGCAAGCCCAAGCGAACTCGTAAGAGCCGTTGCCAAAGGCGTCGTAGCCGTAAGAGCTGTGAACCGGAATGCGGTTGCGAACCCGAATGTGGTGTCGAGCCGGAATGCGGTTGTGAGCCGAGTTGTGCTGCCTAAGCACGAAAACAACCGAATGGTGAGTGTTACGAGAATTTGGCTTCACTCGTAAATGCCATTTGGATTGAGATAGAGAAAAGGTCTTCAGAAATGAAGGCCTTTTTTCATTTCTTGCTATAGAAAATCGCTGCTGTCTTGTTACGGTATATGAGGCGCCCCTAGTGAGGAGATCGATGCACTCCTATTTTTATCGCGGTTTTCGGGTGGCAGAATTGTCGCCTGCTTTGGTGGTGATTTTCTGCTGGTTTCTAGGGTGCCTTTTTGCACTTATGGATGCGCCAACTCTGCAGGCATCCGAAGAATCCTTCATGGAGCTTCTTGCCGCCGGTGAATTCGGACCGGCCATCAAATGGGCAGAGCGAACAGACGATGCTTGGCAACGAAATCAACTGTTGGCAAAGATTGCGAAGGCCCAGGTACTGGTTGGTGCGCGGAGGGCTGCCACGATAACTGCCGGTTATATTTCAGCGGACGCATCTCGGAGTCGTAGCTTCGATTTAATCCACTCGACACCGGTGCGAGCGGAAAGGCGTGCTGGCGGTGCAGCAGCTGCAGATTTTGATTCATTGATCGATCTAATCACGTCCACAATTGCCCCGGAGTCTTGGGATGAGGTGGGTGGACCTGGTGCCATTCAAGGTTTTCCTGGCGGCGTTTTTGTCAATGCTAGGGGGCTGTTAAAGAAGTTACCTCCACAGATCATAGGGCGACGACTTGTTGACTTGGAGGCAGTTGCCGTTGCCCAAGGGGTAGGAGGAGCTATCCAAAACGAATCCGCGTTGCGGAAGGTTTCTTTGACTCGCCTGGAGCAAGCAGTCCAGAAGCTGGCGGCAAAAGGAAAGCCTCCGACTGAAGCGATGCGGGTTTTAGCTGGGATGTATGAAGTGAAATATATTTTTGTCTATCCAGGCAGCCGAGATCTCGTCCTTGCGGGGCCTGCTGGAGCTTGGCATCGCGACCCCTTCAATCGTGTCGTGAATATGGGAAACCAGTTTCCCGTTCTGCAGTTGGATGATTTTGTCGTCTTGTTGAGAAATGCTTACACGACAGGAGGTCGTTTGGGCTGCTCAATCACGCCACGGCGAAAAGCGTTGGCGCGATTGAATGCGTTCTTGGAGGCCTCGAGTGCGCAGCCACTAAAGCCACAGGACCGATCTGAATGGCTCGAGGAATGTCGCAGTCGCCTGGGTCGACAAGACATCGAGATTTTTGGAATTGATGCGCGTACTCGAGTCGCTCAGGTCCTTGTCGAAGCCGATTACCATATGAAGCTTATTGGAATGGGGTTGGAGCCAAGTGTGCTTGGGGTAACAAGCTATCTCGGTGCGGTGAAACAGCATGGAAGTGTGCCTGAGTCGATGAGCGTTTTGCGTTGGTGGTTCGCGTTGAATTACAGCGGATTGTGGACAACTCCCGACAAAAATGCGTTCGCATGGCGTGGGCCAGGTGCCAAAGTACTCAGTGAAAACGAAATCGTGACAGCGCGAGGTGAGCGCAAGCAGACTGAAATGGTGGATGCGTTGACAGTCGAGTTTGCGACTAGTTTCACGAAGCACTTCTTGGAACTTTCCCAAAAGTATCCAGTCTACTCAGACTTGCGGAATATTTTTGATTTGGCCTTGGCAACGGGCATTATGCGATCACACGATTTGCCAACGCAAGTGGATTGGCAGATGTCGCATTTTCGTGACCCTAATAAATATCACGTCACTTGTGGTGTTCCACCGCGAGAGGTCGATTCTGTGATCAGCCATATGTTTCTAAACGATCAGGAGATGGTTGTAGGAGTCAGTGGTGGAGTCCTCATTGACACAGGTCAATTTTTAACCGAGGCTTTGTTTCGCGAATCTAATGCTGAGGTCAATTTGTTTTCGGAACGCGATCAGGCAGTAGCAGACGAGCCGGAACATAGTCGCTGGTGGTGGGATTAAGGCTGCCGGTGGGATTGGGGACGGGCGGAGGTGAGTTCTTGCCGAGGGCTACTCTTCACCTTGTACGGACAAGCAAAGTTTTTGCGAGCGATCGTGCATATTCGTCGAAAGATTCATTCCATTGCGAGTTGTATGGTGATCTGTTCAATTTGTCGCTCTCGCAACTCGTTATCCCCGTTAGGAGAAAAGTCAATCGGGTGAGTGTGCAAGCGTCGTAGTTGGCGCCCAGCGGCAAAACGTCCTTTGACAGTATTGCTGTAAAGCATCGTGATCCAGATTTGTTTGTTACTCATCAGCCAGCTCGCAATTCGTTGAGGTGTGTCGCCACGAGTGACGTCGAGTGCGGAGCGTAACGCAGAGAGTTGAATGTGTTGTTCTGAACTAAGGTTTTCATTGGCAAATGCATCGATGTAGGGCAAAGCCGCAAACCCATAGGACCGGAGACGACGATGCGAGATTCGTCTGGTCGCAAAGAGATCACTGTCGAGGTTTTGGATTAAAAGGCGGATTTCCGCTTCTGGCGAATGCCAATTGGTCAAGCTGGCACGAATGAAAGATTGCTCTAGCTGTTCGACGAAATGGTCCAAGCCCCAATTATGCCTGAGTAATTCAAGGCAGGGAAAAAGCAGTGTCTGACATGCTTGTCGATTTGCTAGAGCAAGATGCCAGAGTGTCTCGGCTTCGTGTGTACGTGTGCGGTTGTTTTTGTAGACCGTCAAACGCAGTGGCTTGCCGGGGAGTTGAAGGAAGCGAAAAAGGAGTGCGCCGTCGGTCCTGTCAGTTTGCCAGAGGCGAACTCGGTTTCCTCCGTCAATCTCTATGAAAGTTGCCCTATCCTCCCGTTGTTGATGGAAATGAACTGTGGGCAGACGATCCGTAATCTGCAGAGAATATTTTTCGAAAATACCGTTTTCTTCATCCGCGTGAGTGAGATTGCATGAGCGCTGGCAGCGCGGATCAAGTACCGTGACCCGACCGAGAACGATTTCGAAACGGATCAATTTCGAGCACGAAATAGATGTTGCCGGTCCAGGTGGTTGCGCGTAGACCGAGTTCGTGATGATCAGAGCCGAGAGCACGGCTAGTGTTGAGGCATTCCTTTGCCACATCGTTGCCCCCCCCATTCCATTGGGATTGGCGAATCATGGTGCACGTCCGTTGGAGGCATTGTGTAACGCTAGTCCTGACGATGCCGCCCCAGATCGCCTGATAACGCTTCTCGTGCATTATCGGAACATTTCACCACGACCGGCAAGAATTTCTCTCGATTAATCCGAAATGAGATTCGTTATTTCAAGTGATGTCGGAGTTTTCACTCGTGAAATCAGCTGGCAAGACATCAAGAATCGCTTCCGTCGATAGAATTTCATCCACCGCAAGTTCTGCTTTGTGGTTGTTGACCGTTGCTGGTATTTCGAGGTGGCGACCGAACACTTGCGTTTGGTCGATGCCTTCAAGTACGGAATTCAATGCCCTGTCAGTGACCGATTCCCAGGAATCCTTTTCGGTCGAACTAATTTCTGGAACGAATCGATTGGAAGGGTTTGCTGAAAATAGGTTCGACGAAACAATTTGCCGGGAGTAGAGGTAGGGAGTTAAAGGTGTGAGTGGGGATACCACCAAATTATCGGCGACGGTCGGCATCACCGGGGTTGCTTCTACCGAGCCGATGAACTCGCCTTCGCCTTGAAGCTGCAAGCGATTGTCAAGTTCACGCCATTCGAACGGCAGATCCGAAGGAGGCGACTCACCTTCGGGCTGTAGCGAGTTTTCTAGAGCGTCCTCTGCTAAGGATGCTGCGGAGGTCTCTGTTACGGGCGTAAAGGAAAAGTCGGTACTGTCGCCAGTCAAGCGAATCAGTTGATGGTTGTCTTGAACACCGAGGTGCTGGACCTGTTCTGTACTTTGCATATCAATTGACGTGGTCAACTGAGTTCCATTGGCCTCGGTCACGGTCAAATCAAGACTGCTTCCATCCTGGGAAAGTTGTAAGTCACCATCGATGAATTCGCTCCAGCCGGCGCCAAAATTGTACCAACTTTGGGAGTCACCTGGCCTAATTGAGGCCAAGATCGATGATCGTCGCGAACGGCCTAAGAAATCGCGAATACCAACAAATTCGGTGCGACGTTCTGGAGCAACGAGGTCGTTTTCTGTATTGTCTGAATCGGATTCCGCGGATTCTATATTCAACGGGTCAGGAGATTCGCTCAGGAAGGGCAACGCGGGCATTTCTACCGAGTAGCTTCCAGGTGCAAGATTTGGAAATGCATAGGAACCGTTGGCAAGTGTTTGTATTTGTTGTGTGAGCGAGTTGCCCGAGACATCCGTCCCCTCCAGAGTCAGTTGGAGGCCACCCAGTGGAGAACTGCCTAGTCCGCTTTGCACAGCCCCAGAAATAGTTCGCGGTGTAAAATCAAGGAGATCGATTGTTACCGTGGCTTGATCCGTTTCACCATTTCCATCATCGACAATGTAAGTGAATGTTTCGGTACCGATGGTATCGTTTGTGGGGGGAATGTAATCAAATGCTGCCCCATCGGATCTCAAGAATACTTGTCCCCCTTCACTAGGTGTGGTGAAATCGACCACCGTAAGAACTTCGTTTTGATCGGGTGTAAAGGTGTCGTTTAAGAGTACATCCAATTCTGTGGTGACCCCTTTGATGACTGCAAATGTATCGTCGTTGGCGGTGGGTGGATCGTTGAGGTTTGCGACATCGACGGTGGCAGTGGCAGTGGCGAACCCTCCGTTGCCATCGCTGATGGTGTAGGTGAATGTTTCACTACCAAAGAAATCGGCTGCAGGTGTATAGGAAAGCGTTGTCGAGTCGATGATCTCAGCGTTGCCCCCGGCAGAAAATTCTTGGACTGATACGATACTTAACGTCTCGTCAGCGTCGGGACCAGTATCATCATTGGCGAGCGGAGCAAGCGAATTGTTCGTGGAATCTTCTGTGGCATTGAATGAAATGTCACGAGCGACGGGTGGATCGTTGGCAATATTAATGACCGTAGTGACCGTCGCAGTGTCGGTACCTCCATTTCCGTCATCGACGGTGTAAGTGAACGTTTCGGTACCATTGAAATCGGTCGGTGCGTCGTACAGTAAATGAGTCCCGCCGGGTCCAATGCTGACAGATCCGCCTTCTGAAGGTGTGGTTGTTGCAACAATGGAAAGATTTTCATCCCCATCGGGGGCAGAGTTGTCGTTTAAGAGCACATCGAAAAAATTGCTCGTGCTATCTTCATCAACGTTCCGGTTGTCATCGACGGCGTTGGGTGGGTCATTGACGGGATGCACTTGGACGACCACCGTCCCGTTATCCGTACCGCTCTCCGTGCCATCATTGATTGTGTAGCTGAAATTTGTTTCACCAAAAAAGTCCTGGGTAGGTGTAAAGAAAACCGACTTTTGGTCTGGCGAGATAGTTACCAAGCCATTTTCTGGCTGCGTGACGGATTCAATGAGCAATTCTGTGCCCGTCGACCCCGGAAACAATTCATCATTGCTCAGCAGGTCTAATTCAAATTCGGATACATCTTCGTCTACGTTAAAGATGTCGCCGTTGGCTCCAAAAGTAAGGTTGATCGTCAAACTCGTATCCCCGAAGTTTACCTGGTCCAAGTTGATCGGATCGTCTTCATTAAAAACGAGGTTGAAACTGTCGGGAAATTGGTCGGGAGCGTCACCGACGATGTGAAGATTGTTGCCTGCAACGGCAGCTTGAAAGGGAATGGATAGCAAGGGGAATTCGCCACTACCGATGGGGGTTGTAATCGAAGAAGCACCGCCGGCCTCGTCAAAGAGTACAACATTAGGACCGGCAAAGTGATTGGCTACCTCTTGGGAGATTGTTTCAGCGGCCAGCAAATCCGCGATAGCCACTGTGGAAGCATCTCCAGATTGGCTTACGGTATAGATGGAAATTGGTGAGAACTCGTGGTTGACGTCGTCGAGTGGAACTAGATTTACCGGAACGATAATGTCCAAGAACCCAGCAAATACACCCGTAGGATCATCACTCGTGTGCTCGACGAAGACGGTCAGTGTGACGGATTGACCCACGTCGACATCGTCTACAATAGATCCTTGGTCGTCAGTGAATTCGAACCGATAGGTAATATCGGCTGTGCCCTCCACGCTAAGGTTCAACGTTTGTTGGCTCGAATTCCCTGCCACATCCGACAGGAGAATGTCAAATTGATGATTTCCAATCTGTGAGCCTGTTGGTGTCCAGGTGAGTTCTCCGGAACTTGCCTCGATGGTGACTCCGGTTGGCGTGTTCGCCCCGAGCGAATAAATTGCGCCACCGTTATTCTCGTCGGTCGAATCGGCATCATAGGTAAACGTTTGGCCGAATTCTGCATTGCTGGGCGCTACTGAGGTGATCGAGGCCTGGGTGTCGATCCGAATCACGGTGCCCGCAGAGGAACTGCTTTCTACGTTATTGACGGTCTGGGTTGCCGTGAAGGTGATTGGCCCATCAGGCAGTGGGGTGAAACCATTCGTGACAACAACGATTTCACTATTAGCAACCCCCGTGCCCAAAGTGACCGGACCATTGCCGGCATCGGCTCTTAAGGTAACCGTCGCACCGTCCGATACGCCCGTCACCAAGAACCGCAATGCATGATCGGGAGAGCTATTGTTTTTGTTCGTAATGCCGTCATCAGTAATTCCACTGTCGGACGACGCTTGCAATATCGGTGCGTCTGGTGAGTTGATTGCGATACTGCCAAAGTCAATGCCGTCGCTCTGGCCGCCGATGTCAACTTGGACGAGGTAGAAGTCCGGATTGTTAGGTACGGTAGTGGCCAAGCCAGTTTGTTGTATTTCCCGAATGGTATGAATTCCATTCGGTAACTGGAGAGTGTAATTGCCATCCGTATCGGTTTCTGTTGAGAATTCGTTGGCGTCCAAGCTACCGTTATCGTTTGCATCACTGAAAATCGTGTACCCTTCTAGACCCTCTTCGTCCGGATCTCGCTGTCCATCTCCGTCAAGATCGTTGAATTTTGTACCGCTGACACTGCCACTGCCTGAAATCCCTTGAATCACCATTAATTCATCGCCAAATACAGGGACACCTGAGAAAGGTGTAAAGGGGTTTGAAGGCTCTGCGTTGGTTGTGGAGAGGCTGGCAATGTTGGTGAGGATGCCTGGATCGAGGATCGACGCGAAGACAGTGAACCCCCCGTTCTGTAAATCGAGATTGGCGTCGTTGTTTGCTAAGTTGATGAAGAATTGGTTGGTTGCGCTATCTGGGTTGCCACCCAGTTTTGCCATGGCAACGGTAAGCGCGACGTTGACCTGTGGGAAAATCGACCAACTGCCGCTCGTTTGGCTGGCATCCGTCGGAGCACTCGAGACTTCCACGGTATCGTTAGTGTCATCCACGGAGAGGATATTGAAGAACGAGGTTTGTTGAGATTGGTTACTGGGGTCAAGGAGACCATCGAATCGGCCGTCGATGCGGATTCTGTCACCGATTTGTACGTCACTTAAGTCGGTTCCTGGATCGAGGCTGATGAAGGGACTACCGTTGGTGACCGAAGCTTCGGTCCCCGCTAATTTTGCGTAGTTGTCGAATTCATTTTGGACAGGTGCGTCCGTTAAAATCTGTTCAAATTGGTCAGCATTTGTAAAGGTTGTTGAATTGCTGCTGAAACCGCCACCTTGGAGAACAAAGTTGTTGACCAAACGGTGAAAAAAAGAGTTCACGAGGCGAGGCTCGGTTTCACCAAGTTCTGAATTGGCATAATTCAAGAAGTTGTTGACGGTCAAAGGGGTAATGTCTGGTCTGAGTTCGAGATCAAAGTCGAATAGATTCGTGTCGATAGAGACGATATTGGAGGGTAAAGGAATTCCGGCGAACTCAGCTAACTGCCCAATGGTGTGGACACCGGTCATCCTCTCACCATCAGAAATTCTTTCCCAGGTGGGAAAGGATTCGATCGGACGACCTGTCGGATTGAGCGTAAGGTCGGTGCCTAGCCCAACATCATTTAACACAACACTGCCAAGGTCGTTGGGATCGCCGGCCGTAACTTCAATGAAAGGTAGATTTTCGGATTCTGCCGCAAATAGATTTTTTTGGCGTTGGCAAGCCGAGCACCAGAATGCTCCATAAAAGCGAGTTCTTTCACCAAGGATCTGTACAAATTCGTTCAGATTGGTTGCGGAGGTCGCTTCGCCTTCAGCACGCAGGACATTACCGTGATCTGAGGGACTACTTGATGACAGCAGAGCTTCACTATGTATGGCGGCGACTTCGGTGGACGCGATCAAGGCATCATCGCTCGATATACCGAAGTCAGCAGCCAGCAATACACGGTCTTCTAAGACTTCGAACTTTTGCGTCCAGCGTGATCGCAAAAACTGCTGACGTCGCTTGTCTCGCGCATTGGTTTTTTGTAAACGGCCCGCTCGATGTAGATAACGTGTTTGTAGTTTCATTCAAAGATACCTCAAAGTGTCCCATCTCGTTCCCGTATTTCAGAATAGATAGGAACTCCGTTCATTGCACTAATTTGGTAACTTTTTCTGGCTTAACTTATTTATCTGTGCGGTACTTACGTTATGGCCGGACTGCTAGAATTGTTTGCCAAAATCGACATAATCCTAACCTGTTGCAGAGGACGGATCTTCGGCCTTAAATCGTTGTAATTTGGCAACATACTAAAGAAGTGTGTGGCGGATTTGCCACATCCAGTGAATTGGGGCTCTGGTGTCAACTAAGCGGGTTTCAAGAGAGGAGATTTAACGCAAATGTTTCGTTTAGATGGAAAAACGGCTCTGGTAACAGGTGGAAGCAAAGGCATTGGTTTGGGGTTAGCGCAAGGCTTGGCCGAGGCGGGGGCCGATCTCGTACTCGTAGCGAGAGGACAGGCGGATTTAGAGACGGCGCGTGAAAAACTTGCGGAGACAGGCCGACGAATTGAAATTGCTACGTGCGACCTGTTGCAGACGGACGAGATCGATGGCTTTTATCAGGAACTCATAGCAGACATTGGTTCGATCGACATTCTGATTAACAATGCGGGAATGACCGTGCGAGCGCCAGCTCATGAACTTGCTATGGCAGATCTTCAAAAGATCCTTGCTTTGAACGTTACATCTGTTTTCGCGATGAGTCAGGCCTTTGCGCGTGAAAGAATTGCAGCCGGCCAGCCAGGAAAGATTGTCAATATCGGGTCCTTAATGTGTTCTGCAACGCGTCCCGGAACATCCGCTTATACGACATCCAAAGGTGGGGTCTTGTTGATGACGAAGGCTTTGGCAACCGACTGGGCGAGTCATGGGATTTTGGTCAATGCCATCGGGCCAGGTTATATTGAGACGCCACTCACCAAGCCTTTAGTGGATGATCCCGAATTCACCGGTTGGGTGCAGGAACGAACCCCGTTAGCCCGCTGGGGGACGCCTGCAGACCTCGTAGGAGCCGCTGTCTTTTTAGCGTCGCCTGCAGCAGATTTTATTACAGGACAAATTATCTATGTCGACGGTGGGTGGTTGGCAAGGTTTTGAAACCGATCGAATTAAGGCCTGCTTCGAAACAAGAATCGCTGTTTTTTTCGGTGTCGATGATCATCAATTTTGTCTAGTGTTCTTTGATTGGTGCGAGAAATAATTCCATGAATTCAACTCAAAAGATCGTCGCTCTGTTATGCAGCGGATGGGTCTTTGGGTGTGGTCGGCAATTTCCGCCTGTTGAACATCACGTGGATGTTTCCCAAGAGCAACCCGAAGAGTCAGGGGATGTTTCCCAGGGGGTGCTGGCTCCTGATTTCGAATTGCTTAGCTTGTCTGGTGAGAAAACCGTGCGACTGCGGGAATTGATCGGGCAACGCCCGGTAGTGCTGATCTTCGGGGCGTATGCCTGCTCACCGTTTCGTCGACAAATGGGCGCTGTCAATCGCCTCTACGAAAAGTTTGTGAACGACGTGGATTTCTTGCTTGTTTATGGAAGAGAAGCGCACACCGAAGATGGAATCCAATCTGCTTACAATCGTGAGGACGGTGTGCTGTTTAATCAGCCAAAAACATTTCAGGAACGTTGCTTGATTGCCTTGAGGTTCTGTGAGCAACAGCATGTAACCATGCCTGTCGTGGTGGATGACATGAAAGATTCGGTTACTAGGGCCTACGAGGGTTTTCCTGCTCGGATGTACGTGATCGATGGTGATGGAAAGATCTACTTTCAAAGCGATTGGGGCCCCAGTGGCTATATGCCAACGCTTTTAAAAGCGATGATCGAGGAACTACTGGAAGCAGTTCCTCGCAAACGCGGCGGAGCTTCCTCGCTGGGTGTTTCGGTGACGAGTATGGGCACTTTGCAATTAGTGCGCCGTGTCGGATAGAATGAAGGCCGAACTGAGAACAAAGGGGGATGCCGATGTTTGTCAAGACTCTCTTTCAAGAGGGCGCGCGGCCCATGGAACTCGGCCGCATCTCTGCCGTGATTGGTGCTAGCAACTCAGGGAAAACGGAGTTGTTACGAGACTTGCTTCGCTTAACGGTTAACCTCGATCTACGGAAGAGCGAGGCGGATACCCCAAACGAAGCGGAGCTCCCTTTGATTCTGCGAGATCTTGAATTTCAGTCGCACCTGACCCCGGATGAGTTAATGCGTGGATTGCCGGGAATTGGTGAACGGCCTCAAGAAAGCAAAGTGTTAAGTGGTCTCGGACCGATGCTGAATGGTCCCAAGTTGCTTAACGTGCAGCCGGAAGTATGGAGTATTTTGCAGCGTCCAACGCTGCTGGCCAGTACGACTCAACGTTCCCGCTTGGCAGAGTTGTTGCAGTTGCGAGTTGCGTATTCTGACGTAATGACGAGAAAAGAAAGTCTCCAAGCAACCGCGGCCTGTAGCCCGAGCGATACCCACGCAAATCTGTTGCAAGCGCTGCACTTTGCAGCTCCAGAAATTCATGCTGAACTCGACGCAAGTTATTTCGAGATTACTAGGTCTCTGCACATTAAACTAGACGACACGAAGCGTGTGCAGTTAGCTTTGCGCGTTGCGGAGCAGTTTCCAGAAAGTTCAACGGATCCCTGCGAAGCCATCCGCGAGATGGAGATGATCCCGGGCATTGAGCAGCAAAGCGAAGGTCATCAAGCAATTGTAGCCATCGTGTTAGGCATGTTATTAGGGCAAGGCCGTTTGCATTTGTTGAATGACCCAGCGGTATTCTTAGATCCATTGCTGGCCAGGCGGTTAGGACAATGGATTGCTCGGAATGCGGAGCGGCTGAATTGTCAGGTAATTGTGGCAACGGACAGCGAAGCATTTTTAGCCGGATTGTTTTCCGGTAACGAAGATGTGAGTGTTATTCGAACGCAGAGAGATAGGGTGAGCAGTCGCTGTGATTACTTTTCTACGAGCGACATTGCCAGCCTGTATAAATCGCCGTTTTTTTCTGAGCATGAATTGGTCGGCATTCTGTTTACGGGTCGGGCAATTGTGTTGCAGGATGCGACGGAAGCGACGTTCTACAAGACGATTGCATTACGTCAAGATGGCGAAGTCACGGTATCTTTTGTCAACGCTCATGGGCGGCAGAATATCAGCTTTATGGCAAAATTGTTGCGCGATGTGGGGATTCCTATCTGTGTAGTTGCCGACTGGAGTTCGTTAGATTCTCGTAACAATTTGGAATCCTTAGTGAAGTCCGTAACGGGTGAGTTGCCGTTACAGGCATGGTACAGCACCCGAGACAAGCTAGAGCAGCAAATTGGGTGCCGCTGGAGCCGAGCGAGCTTGTCGATTGCGTCACGGGAAGTGGAAGACTTCTTGGATAGGATGTCCGATGAGAATGGGCTGGAAACGCCCTCAAGACCCAATGGTGCCCTTAAGTCTGACGAATCGGTACTGGATTGGGAAATGTTGTGTCAGGTCGGTATTGATGCGGTGAACGATGATTTTCGTCCGTGGCTCGAGCAACTGTTTGACGAGCTTCAAGAGGTCGGAATTTTTATTGTTCCCATCGGGCAATTACAAGGCTGGTTGGATTTCGGAGCTGACATGTCAAAACCGGATTGGTTTTTTAACGCCATGAGTGAGTTAGAGATGAGTGAGTGTCCGACCAATCTAGAGTTGTTTGTCTCTCGCATGATCGACTATCTAATAACCAGGCAAGCGGCGCCATCCAACCCTTTTTAAACGAGCTGTTGTAGATCGTGCCGTTATGCCGCGCACACGGTGACACAAAATCAGACAGCTTGAAAAGTTGGGTGGTTACTCCTCCTCCGTCTCTTTTTCGTCGTCATCTTCTTCATCAATTTGAGTTGGTTCGATGACGGGAGCTTCGTAGGATACTTGTGCGCCAACTGCGGGGCCTGGAGTGGACCACGGTGTGACAAAACTCCGTTCGGTACCAAAGGCAACCATTTGGCTGTCGAGTTTGTTTTTACTGCCCGCGACCGTTGTCTTTAAATTAAGTTTGTCGCCCGCTAACAGCGTTTCGTTGTGAATAGATCCGCGCTGAAATGGCCCAGCCCCAAACACCCAAAGGTCTGTGGCCGTGCTCATTGATTTTGTGATTCCCGATTGCCATACTGGTGTGCCTGATTCGCGATGATAAGCAAATAATGCAATTTTCGCGGCTCCTGATTGCGACTCTTTTTTTATAAAGGATAATTCAGGGATTGATGGAATCATGGGGGCGTTGGGCACAAGCGTGGCAGCGGAAGAAAGGGAGCTCGATTCAGAAATACCTAAGAGCAGTTCGTGGCCATCGGTCCCCAAAGCGCCTAAACGAGCTTCGAGAACATAATCAGATTCGGACATTTCTTCTTGTAACCGGCAACCGGCAGTCACCAATTGCTGCCGCAAGGAACTGATAATGTAGTTCGTATAGAGTGGGTCAATCGTTTTTCCGCCTAACAGATAAGTCGTATCCAAAAAAACTTTGGCCTGAGCGAGCGGTGTAAAGTTAATGGTAGCAACGGTCCGATCAATCGCATNCGAAGTTAGTAATTGTTCCGTTGCGTTGCGCGCCCGTGTCGACCCGCAGCCGACAATAAACACGATGGCAATTAACGATGTGAGAACCGAGTGCAGGTAGATCCAGTACTGCGATGGGAGATTAGCCTCTCCTGCATGGTGTTGTGAATCAGTGTTCAGCATGGGGCTATGATGGTGGTTTGGGTTCCACCAACGAAATTGTCGCATCGACAGTTGTTTCATCAGTGTCACGATCTCATCGTTGAAGTCACAATAGGTTGTGAAAAGAACCTTAAGCTTTGCTCCTCAGGAGCAATACAGGGGTCGGAATTGACAAACGAGGTGGGGAGTGTAGCGAAACAGCCATTTCGCCTCAANGTCTCCCTGTAGGGTCGTTTGCTGCTTGGTGGTTACTTGCTAGCAAGCGAGCTTGGCCCTGATTTCTGGGAAGGAATGGTGCTGTGTTAGTCCCATTCCCCAAAGGTGACTTGAACGTGTGTGTGCTCTACACCTTGAATCGATTGGATGATAATTACCTCGCCCTCGACATTTTTGTCGAAAGCCGCTTTGAGATCACTCGATTTGGTGACTTGTTGCCCTTTGTACGTTGTAATGATGTCACCGGGTTTTAATCGCAATCCATGAGCAAAACTTGCATTTTCAACTTTGCTGATTCGCAGTCCCATGACATGTGTTTCCGTCTCCATGCCGAATTCTACGCCAGCGGAATGCACCGTGCGAATAATCCTCTGGCGACCGCCCCGCATGAGTTCAAGTTCTACCGTATCTCCAGCAATGTTTTGCGCAATTTGAGCACGCAAATCATTAAAGTCACGGATCATTGTCCCGTCGTACTTGACGATGATGTCATGTAATTCGATACCCGCCTTGGCGGCAGCTGTGTTTTCGCGGACTTCGCTGACAAAACAGGGGAATGGCGGTTGGCGACAACCAACACCCAAAAACGCACCTCGTCGATAATCAATTTCCGTGCTGCCGAGGGTGATGCGCAGGTTCTCTGCTGCTTGGGGTGTCAAACGCGTGCCGAACACGTGAAGCTCTTGAAGCTGTTGTAGTTTGCTGAGTTGTGTTACGGAGTCATCCGTAATAGGAGAATATTTGATTGTGAGACTTGTTAGAGTAATGCAATCCTGCAGTTGGTTTAGTGCATTGTCGGTAATGGAACCGCGATTAATTTCGAGATGCTTCAGTCGTTGCATTTGTTGTATCGGTGTAATCCAGTCGTCGGTTACTTGCTTCCCCGTTAACGTCAGCCCAATACAGTCCTTCAGTAATTTTAGGTGGCGGAGATCTTCAAGTTGTCCTTTCCATAGATCGCTTTCAATTTTTACGGTAAAGGAATTAGAAGGCTCTACACCGAATGAAAACATGTCACGCTCTACGACTGCTGCTAGTTTTTCCAACTGAGCAACAGCTTGCGTTTGTCGGCGTTCGCGCAGATCTCCTAATGCTTTAGAAGCTTGTTGTGCAATCACAACTTGATCTTCAGCGATCAGTCCCTGCAGGGCTTTTTCGGCAGCGTCTTGTGATTCGAACTCTCCGGTAAAGGCGAGTTGTCGAAGAATGTAAATGCCGCGACTGCCCACTTCTGAATTTGCCGACTTGAGGCGTTCATAAAGTAGTGGAATGGTGGCTGCTCCGGCTTTGACTAATTTAATGGTTGCTTCTTCGCGCTCGGCAAAACGGGGTGCGTCGAGACCGTCGATCCATGCTTCGATTTCTCCCGCGGTTGGTATGGAGATCTCTACACTCTCCGGGGATGCTTGGTTTTGAGACGAAGCAAGCGTTGCGAAGCCGAAAGTCAGTCCAACGGCAAGTGCGATTCGCAGGATGTGCATTAGGTCGAATGCCAAGTTGCGGGTATGGGAATTAAGCCAGCTGGGACGGAATTTAGATTTACCACCACTTCATTCTAGCAGTCACCGGAACGATTGACGACGGTGATTGGGGAAAGACGATGAAATCATTTGTTCCGACGAGGCACACGCTTGAAGTTTTCGAGCAGGGCGTTGACCTTAACCTGCCCGTCGCTTAACGGTTGCGTAAAGGTGTGGATTTAAGGTCGGGTCATCATAGATTTTTAAGTGGGGGCAGACTTTGTGACGCTTGCGGCCAGCTAAGAGGTCGGCAACAAGATCGTTGAGCGCAGCGGCGAGGTCCTGAAGCTGATCTTGATAAAGGGATAGTTTTCGTTTTACGGATGCAATGTACTGAACGGCAACATCCGTTCTACAAACTTGTGTTTCCAGGTGGAATATCTGTAATGACAGAATGGCAAGTCGGTCGATTACGCTTCCGGGTGTTTCGGAATTTTGTGGAGCGTCGTTAGAGACGACGACTTGATGTTTGCGGAGCCACGCATCGATCGCCTGGTCGATATTTTCAATCCAATCGTGGCGAAGTTGTTTGTAACGGCTGGTTGTTTGGCTACTGTCTGCAAGTTGTTGACTTGTAGCTTGTTGGTTCCGCGCGGCGTATTCTGCGTGCCAAAAGAAAAATGCAAATTCAAAATGAGAGCCTACGACACCTAACAAACCGCTCGACGGATTATCGAGGTTGTCTTCTTGGTAACGGGCGACCAGAGTCCGATGTAATGTAGTCACCTCGTATGCGTCAAGCATCCCTGTACCTCGTAGAGTGAGAATCAACTGGTCAGCAAAGTCCGTTCAGCGCCCGGACGGCAGTTTAGTGGAATTGGGTTTTTCAGCACAACGGAAACTGGCTGCGTTATTTGGCTAATCGGTGGCTACTTTTTAGTGAAAGTGGGAAGAAGTGACGGATAATTAAGGCTATGCAAACCGAGTTTCTATTTCCGAGGTCGGGTGGGTTGCGCTAGAATACGGAGAGTTCATGCTGTACTTTAGGCAAGATCGTGTGGCCATTCCCTCGACGGATTAGAGAATGAGTAGGAAATTGCAACGCCAGCATTCCCAACGCAAGCATTCGCAACCGAACCCATCGCAGCCTCATTCTTGGGCATGGATTTCGTTTGGCGGGGTGGGAATTCTTGTCGCGCTCAGTTGGGTTTTCTTTCTTCAAGACGGCAGTGCAGGATCCAGAGGGCGCGGGCGAATTTCTCGTTGGACTCTAGGTGACATTCCATTTGACGGAAGCCGTAGCTTTAAATTCTTACAAGAAATTTGTGAAATTGGACCCCGTCCGAGCGGTTCCAAAGGTATGCAGCAGCAGCAGGAAATGCTGACAGAGCATTTTGTTAGGCTAGGTGCCCAGGTGAGTATGCAGGAGTGGGATGAACGGCACCCCTTAGATGGCAGCCGCGTTTCTATGAAAAACATGATCATTGAATGGCACCCGGAGCGACTTGACCGGATTGTCCTTTGTGCACATTACGATACCCGGCCTTATCCTGATCAGGATCCAGTAAATCCTCGAGGCGTTTTTGTTGGCGCAAATGACGGTGCTAGTGGGGTTGCCCTCCTTTGTGAACTTGGTCGTCATATGCCCAAATTTCGGAGTGTTTATGGCGTCGATTTTGTTTTTTTCGATGCCGAAGAATTCGTCTTTCCAGATGATCGCGGAAAGTACTTTTTGGGTAGCGAGTATTTTGCCAAAAGTTATTTGGCGCAAGTTCCTAGACATCGATATCACTGGGGTGTTCTGTTTGACATGGTGGGCGACGAGGATTTGCATCTTTATCGTGAAAAGAATAGTTATCTATGGTCTGATACACGTCCTCTGGTGAAAGATATCTGGTCGACTGCCAGGGCAATGCAAGTCACGGAATTCATCGACCGGACGCGTCATAAGATTCGTGACGACCACTTGGCTCTACACGATATTGCAAAGATACCAACTTGTGACATCATTGATTTTGATTATCCCCGCACGAGCGGAGTCAAGTATTGGCACACAGAGCAAGACACTCCAGAAAAATGCTCGGCGCTTTCGCTGGCCAAGGTCGGTTGGGTGACTCTCGAGTGGTTGAAACGCGTCGAGAAGAGTTTGCCACCGGAGCCGTTGGTACGAGAACGCGACTAATTGCGTGGGATGTTTTTTCCTTCTGACCTCTTCGACAGTGCCCGTGATGTTTTCTGACAACATAGCAGAAGCAATTGTGACAAATAGTGTTTTTGCCGGTTGCCTGTTGGCGGTTGCAACGCTGCTCCAATGGAGAAATGAAGCAACTTGGAAAATTCAGAGAACAGCAAAAATCAGTGAATGCGAACGAAATTATTTACGTCGACGTCGAAGTCGTCGTCGACAAATCAATCTAATCATTGGCATGGTTGGCGCATTGATTTTTGTTGGGATGTGGGTCCAAGGCTTGCTTCTGATGACTATTTTTTGGGGCGGTGTTGTCGGAATGGTCTTTTGGATAGGATTGTTGGCTTGTCTGGATGTCATTCATACTCGGTCTTACTTCCATGAAATTCAATTGAGTTATTTGGCCAAGCGAGCGGAGCTGGCAGCGGAACTAAAACGCACGCGCCACGATGCGGGAAATGGAAGTAACGAGGGAAAGAGAAAAGATGGAAGAATTTGAGATTGCGCTCTACCCCGGTGACGGAATCGGCATTGATGTGACGCGCGAAGCGGTACGTGTTTTGGACGCCGTGCAGGAGCTCGAAGGCGGTTTTATACTCAAAAAAACTACGTTTTCCTGGGGCGTGGATTATTGGAAAGAGCACGGGACGGTGGTACCGGCAAATTTTATTGAGACATTGCGACCCTTTGACGCAATTTTACTCGGGGCTGTTGGTTGGCCTGAATTGATTCCAGACCATATTACTCTTGCGCCGTTAGTGGAAATTCGTCAAACTTTTGATCAGTACGCCTGTGTGCGACCATCTCGCCTATTTCCAGGATTGAAGAGCGTTTTGTCGGATAAGGGCCCCGCTGACATTGATCTCGTTGTGATTCGCGAGAATTCTGAGGGTGAGTATGTCAACAATGGCGGGCGGTTAAAGCAGGGTATGCCAGATGAAGTGGCTGTGCAGACAGCGATTCACACGCGGCGCGGCGTGGAACGTGTTTTGCGGTATGGTTTTGAAATCGCGCGAACTCGTGCTAAGAAGCTAACGATGATCACGAAGTCAAATGCGCAACGGTTTAGTTATGTACTTTGGGACGAAATATTAGCGGAGATTGCCAGTGACTATCCGGATGTCGCTGCAGATCGTCAGCATTGTGATGCAGCCGTAATGAATTTTGTCCGTATGCCAGAAGCGTTTGATGTGGTCGTTGCATCGAATCTATTTGGTGATTTGCTTACCGACCTGGGAGGGATTATTGGTGGAGGCCTTGGTTTAGCGCCGAGTACAAACACGAATCCAGATCGCAGTTTTCCGTCTATGTTTGAGCCGGTTCATGGTTCGGCTCCTGACATTGCCGGCCAGGGAGTTGCGAATCCAATTGCGGCGATTTTAAGCGCTTCGATGATGCTGGATCACCTAGAGCTTGTCGGAGCGGCTGCCAGGATTCGCGAGGCAGTAGAGTCGACTTTAGCAGCTGGTCACAAGACTCCAGATTTGGGCGGCAATTTAACAACGACAGAGATGACGGATTGCGTGTTAGAATGCCTGGCTTCTTAAACGACTGGAATCGATAGCCCGTACGGAAAAGGGATCGAACGATGGCAAAATTTTCTGTAATCGTTGCGGCAGCAGGAAAGAGCAGTCGATTTCGGGATCAGCATTATAAAAAACCATTTGCTCCTTTGGCAGATCGTGCGGTCTGGCTGCATTCTGTAGAGAAGTTTTTGAACCGAGATGACGTGGTCCAATTGATCCTGGTTATTGCACCAGAAGATCGTGAATCGTTTCACTCCAAGTTTGCGGCCAACGTGGCAATCCTGGGCATTCAAGTTGTGGAGGGAGGACGCGAACGTAGCGATTCGATCCGGAAGGCATTAGCCCACGTTCGTCCGGAGGCTGATTTTGTCGCCGTTCATGATGCAGCTCGCCCTTGCCTCGCCAGTGAGTGGGTCGATGCCGTGTTTGCAGCGGCGGAAAAGACAGATGCTGCCATTCTGGCAATTCCCGTAGCAGGAACGTTGAAACGAGCGAGTTCCCTATCGACTGTCGAACAGACGGTTTCGCGTGATGGCTTATGGGAAGCCCAAACTCCGCAAGTATTTCGCCGGCAACTCTTGCTGGATGCCTATGCAGCACTTGGAGACGATTCAGTGACCGATGATGCGGAGGTGGTCGAAAAGTTCGGTGGTACGGTGGCCATTGTCCGGGGTTCGCCAATCAATTTTAAGATTACTTCAAAAGGCGATTTGCGTTTTGCAGAACACGCATTGAAAGCGTTACCGAAGCCGAAGTTGCTAGGGCCCGCCAATCCGTTTGCGGATGACGACCTCTGGCGATGAGCGATTTTTCGAGAGAACGTCGGAGAGGACACTAATGTCGGAATATGGATGTTATTTGATCGCCGATCGCCAGGTTGCCAAGCAGTTATTTGGTAATCCAGATGGCACCGCAGTTCTGGAGGTAATTCGCGACTTACGTCTCTTAGCAGTTGACGAAGTTTCTCGCGAGTTGTCGTTGCCGACAAAAAGTAAAGAGCTGCACGACCTTGTCATTTTAGAGAAAGAAAACGACTATCCAGCGAACCACATCGTGCTGGGAGGCCGCACGCTGCATACTGAGGGAGATGGTGTGATACTCCTCAAACGCCCCGATACAGTTCAGCATATCGCTGCCGCTTTAGAGGACTTTTGCGCAGGTAACGACAACGATTCTGCATTTTTGAGGGATGTAAAAGTACTTGATTGGCAAGTTGAAGTTCAAGAATGGTTTCGTCAGTTAACGGCTTTTTTTATGCTGGCTGCAAAGGAACGTTCCGCCGTAATTCTGACAACGATTTGATCGACAAAAATCTAAGTAGACGGGAATTCGATGACTGACGTTTTTACAGATCTGAAATGGAGAGGCTTGATCCATCAAGCAACGGACGAGCAACATTTGCAGAAATGGCTGTCCGAAGGCTGTCGTACGCTCTATATCGGCTTTGACCCTACTGCCGACAGTCTCCACGTAGGTAGCCTTCTGCAATTAATGATGTTGCGACGTTTTCAGCGAGCAGGACATAGGCCGATTGCTTTGGTGGGCGGCGCCACCGGCATGATAGGTGATCCGAGTGGTAAGAACGACGAACGCAATTTACTTTCTTTGGATGCTTTGCATGCCAACGTATTAGGGATGGAACAGCAAATGCGTTCGTTCCTTGATTTTGATTGCGGAAAAACTTCAGCGGCATTGGTTAACAATGCCGATTGGATGCGAAACTTCAGTTATTTAGACTTTCTGCGCGATGTTGGTAAACACTTTCCAGTCAACGTGATGATGAACAAAGATTCAGTCAAGAGTCGGCTGCAGCGCGACGACGGAGGGATTAGCTTTACTGAATTCAGCTATATGCTTTTGCAAGCTTATGATTTTGTTCATCTTTCGGCCGAATTCGATTGCGAATTACAGTGCGGTGGAAGTGATCAGTGGGGCAATATCACGGCTGGTATCGATTTGGCGCGGCGGCTGCGGGGCCAGCAGTTATATGGAATTACTTGTCCACTGTTAACTAAGGCAGATGGCTCCAAAATGGGGAAAACGGAAAGCGGCACCATTTGGCTTGCCGCCGACCGAACGAGCCCTTATCAGTTTTACCAATACTGGATCAACGTAACCGATGAGGATGTCGGTAAATGTTTACGTGTATTGACAGAATTATCACAGGAAGAAATCGAGGCGCTTGATTGTGCGACGGCTGAACGAGCGGACCAACGTGAAGCTCAAAAACGGTTGGCTGAGGAATTGACAAAGCTCGTGCATGGCGCAGAAGGTTATGCCGTTGCAACGCAGGCGACGAGGATATTTTTTGGTGAAGAAATCTCAGATTTAAGCGACTCGGAACTGCTTCAAATCTTTTCGGATGTTCCTAGTGAAACCTTAGAGCGGAGTCGAATCGAAGGCGAGGGTCTAACGGTCATCGATGGTTTGATTGCCACAGGGTTAGTGAAAAGCAAAGGGGAAGCTCGGCGGGCCATCGAGCAAGGAGGAGCTTACGTCAATAATCGTCGGGTGACAGAGCTTGCTGCCATGTTGACGGCCAAGGATCTCGCGAGCGAATCTGTAATTGTGTTGCGCCGGGGAAAGCGAAACTACGCCCTTTTACGGTTGTCGTCTTGATCGATTGCACTCGTTGGGCCTGATCGTAAGGGAGATTTCAGATTTGCATGCTATGGATCAGGCTCTCACCAGTATCAGGCTTCCACCAAAGAAACGTGTGGCTTGCTTTGGTAGCTGCGACCTGAATGATGACCACATTAGGGGACGGTTTTGATCTGCTTGTCACCGTTGACTTCATCTCAGGTCGTTTCTAAGATTTCACAGTTTTTTTGGCTGGCAGTAGTTTCTTGGGACGCTTTTGTGGGTAAACGACTTAGATACGCCTTAGTGCTTGGGGTGGCAATACTCGCGGTCTGCGTCGGCGGCATTTTTTGGGCTTATCTCGCCACGCAACAAGTGCCGGCTTTCTATGTGGCAGTAGGAAACATTACTCCGAGCGTTCAAGCGGCTGCCGGCGATGAATTGGAACGTCGAATTTTGAGTCTGCGCAACGATTTCCAGGCAGATGGATTTTGGGAGGCGACCTTTACGGAGGAACAACTGAATGGTTGGTTAGCCTCGGATTTGCCAGAAAAATTTGGTGATGTCCTGCCAGATGGGGTAAGTGATCCGCGAATATCGATTAGGGATCAACGATTGCAGATCGCCTGCCGGGTTAAAAATTCCAAATTTGAGACCGTGGTCTCGCTGTCAGTGGATTTGAATTTAACTCAGGAAACGAATGTGCTTGCCATTTCGGTTCGTGATGCTCGCGCTGGAAAACTCCCGATTCCACTAAAGGGTTTTCTTGATGATATCACGAACGCTTCGCTGGAGGCAGAGATTGACATTCGTTGGGTGCATGACGCCGGAATGCCGGTTGCTTTAGTACCGATTTTAATTCAGCAAGATAAATTCTCAGCAAATAGTATTTGTCTCAATAAAATCGAGGTTCGCCACGGTGAGATATACTTGGCGGGGCGAACTCTCTCTCAAGATCA
>JAKVBY010000002.1:119862-136807 GCA_022446825.1 Pirellulaceae bacterium | reverse complement strand
GCGGCTTCCTATAAGACGTGTGGATCAAACAGAGCAAAACTCCAGCGTCCAGCGCTGAGCTTCGATATTGTCCCGTGATAACGTAAGTTGTCCGGTGAGACGATCTCCTTCAAGTTGCGTCACGATTTGGAGATCGTTTTCTTGGCAGATTTCATAGGTTCCAGCGTCCCATTTGTTGACATCACCGCGGTTATTGGAGACTGGCCCTTCATAGTCGAGATACTCGAGACGATGATTGACCAGTTGTTCGGCTGTGATTCTGTCTTTTATTGCAGGCGGCTGGGGCAGGGCCCAGGTACGCAAGCTTTTTCCCGTTGATAGCATCAGATCCCAATGGGACGATCGGGTCATTTCCAGGGGCATTCGGTGGTGAAGAATGACGTAACGGGGCATTAGTTTTGTAGATTTACAGTAGTTTGATGACGGACTTCGACACCTTTTGGCGTCCGCTGGCTCGTTGCCTGGACTACCACTTCACGGCTTGCACTCGTGAGGTTTTGATCACTGGCAATTTCGACCGGGCGAAGTTGGAAGCTGATCGACGCGCGGTCGCCAGGCCGCATTTCTTGAATCGATTCAAACCTTACTGTTTGACCGTCTGGACTTACCTGGTGGTTGATTGGCGACTCGGTAACTTTCACGAAACTTAAACCTGGTGGAATGCTGAGGGTTAAGTCGATTCTTTGATCAGGTACATTTCGATCGTTTTCGATATCAAGAATGTAACGGGCGACGCTGCCAAGCAAAACAGGTTTGTCGAGAGCAATCAAACCAAGGGTCAGGTCGCCACGCGGTATCAGTGAGGGGCCGTCGGTTGCCGTTTCTGCTTGGCCGTCAGCTGGATCGTCAGCTGGGGATGGTGCTTGGATGGTGATGTCGACATTTGTCGATTCGAGGCTGTTTTGGCCAGCGCTCAGAGTCGTCGAAATCGTGGC
Source organism: Pirellulaceae bacterium (assembly GCA_022446825.1). Classification (GTDB taxonomy): domain Bacteria; phylum Planctomycetota; class Planctomycetia; order Pirellulales; family Pirellulaceae; genus JAKVBY01. The sequence goes on along the minus strand of JAKVBY010000002.1, from coordinate 135,872 downwards.
GACCAGGGGCGCTTTCTCCGCGCTAAATTTCACGGCAACTTCCTGGGATGAACCGGGTGGTAAAGCCTCAGCAAAGTCCCACATCAGAATATTTTCGTCTTCAGGTGCGCTGCTCGGGTCGATTGTCGCGCCGACGGGTTCTAGTTCGAGTGGATAAACAATCGCTAATTGATACTGGTTGATCTCGGTACTGCCGCGATTTGTGATGTCAAAAATAAAGGTGTTCTGATATTTTTCGACAGCGGGCCGAACCGTCAATTTTAAGGCAGCCGCTCCCACTGTAGCGTTTACAAATCCTTCCAGACGTTTAGATTCACCGCCCGCCGTTGTTACCTGTAAAGAATGTCCCAGACGACCGGGCATGGTTGCAATGAAGCGAAGTGCTTTGTTGGCTTCCTGACCGGGACCAAGGTCACCGATTGGCCATTCAATTGCTTGTCCGTCGAGTTCCTTGAATTTCAAGCCATCCGTGAAGTGGTCACTTAACGTAATGTTTCGAAGCGTTCTGGTGCGACTGTTGTTGCTCACAGTAATACGAAACTCGAACGGCTGTCCGACAGTGATATCTTCTTTTGGTCCGATCATACTGACTTCAAGTGCCGATTGGTAGATTTCTGTTTGGAAAGTCGTCGATCGTTCTGGCACGCCGTCCGCCCGCGTTTCAAAACGTAGAACGCCATTCATTTCTTCTGACGTTCGGCAATTGACAGTGACTTTTTTACTTGTGCGCGGAGGAAGAGATCCGAGTGACCATTCGAGGCGTTCTCCAAACTGTTGTACTGATGGTTCACTGCTGACAAAATCCATTCCCGCAGGGAGCAGTGTAGAAAGTGAGATGTTTTGAGCCACCTTGTTCCCCGAATTGCTCACGTCAACGAGATAAGTCAACAAAGAATCGACTTGGGCGCGACTTGGACCGACCGCGTTTATGGTGAGATCAGGTGAGGTCCAAGTGATCGTCGTCGTGCCGTTTCCGACAACCATTTCGGGGACTTCACCATTTAAGTCGCCGGGACGTAGTATCTGAATTCCGATTGTCGTGGTTTCAGGTAATTTGTCATCTAACTCCAGGTCTACAGCGACATCCCCTTCGGAAGTCACCGTTCTGGAAGTTACCTGTTGACGAACATCTGAAAAGACGGCATTGGAGTCGCCGAGAATCTCAAAGCGGACAATCCAGCCGGTAGCCGGTGTGCGGTTAGAGCTTTTAAAGACCTTGGTCGAAATTGTTGCGCGGCCTTCTGTGGCTGGTACTACTTGCGAGCTGGGTAATTGCCATTTCGCATCGATCCAATGAACCGTTGCAGTACGACGGCGTTGGTGCCATTCGTGTTCGTGGGGTGCAAAGACCGTAATATGACTGATACCGGCAGTGGGGGACGTAAGGCTGACCCAAGTTTGCCCTTTTTTGAGATGGATATCATCAGTCGGGTCCGGTGTTCCTCGTGTTATGAGTTCCCGTTTGGAAGCGGTATGCGTAATCGCATAGCCTGTGGTAAGTTTTTTTGGGGTGCCTCTTAAGGAACTTGCCAAGCAGAAGGGGGCATTGGGGCCAGGTTCGAGTATTTGACCGACGCTGTCTTGAGATAACATCCACTCAATTTTTTGTTTGGTGACGAAATGGCCATTTTCGGCACACAAGCCCGCTAGTAAAACAACCTCACCGCCGATGGGTGCGACGATGCGCGTGGGGGAAACAATTAATTCAGTTCGATACAACCGATGTTTGTTTTGCCTCAGGCGTGTTCCGCAAGATGCCAGAGGCTCGGCTGCAAAGCTCCCGGAGTTTTCAGGAAGCGGCACGTCAAATTCGCACGGTGGGGGTGTTTCTGGGGAAACGAATGCTGGTGTCGGGAAACCGGGTGGTTGGAAGTTGCCGTGCGGAGGAATCACCAAGGACGTCGAATTTGGGAAAGGTAAAAAGATCCGTTCGCCCGAGGGGTCAATAGCGGGTAGCTGAACTGCTGAACAGCCAAGTAAACTCACGAGACCTGAGAGTAGTATAGCCCAACAGTACCCGTTGTTTCTTTTTGACGGCATTGTTGTTGTCCGGAGTTGAGTGAATCAAATGATTCGGCACAGTTGCCCCAAAAACGTACCATGCGTTTTGGCAACATGTGGCAATTTTTCAACCAGGACCGTTGTGGAAAGACAACGAAAGGTAGCAGGTCGTAAGGATGGTATTAGTTACACCGAATGTGGCTACTCAAAAGCTGCGCTGAGCTGATCCAAGACAGCTTGTTCTGCAGAGGAAATCTTCTGACCTAAGCCAAGAATGCCTCCTGCTGCTTGGGCAACTTTTCGGGCTCGGTTGACGATTTTCTCGTGCACGATTTGTTTTGCTTCCGTCGGCATCGACGAAGCTAGTGCGTTGGCATAGCTGATCCAGGCGTCTTTTAATTCGGGGGCCGTTGATTCGTCTAGCCAGTTTTCGAGCAATTTCTGGGCTGCGCTGTCCTGAGCAATACCATTCTCCGTGGCAGCTTCCAAAATGGCAGTCCGTTCCTGTTTTTCCATCTTGTTATCAGCCCAGGCAACCTCGATCAACGGGATCAAAGAAAACGCGGTGAAAGTTTCTGCCGTGAAATCGAGACTAGCGATTAGACTCAGCGTTGCCTCGTCAGTAATCCCCGAAATCTTTGAAATGGCATTTTTTGTCTCTGTTTCAGCCAAGTCGCTTTTTATGGCTTCTAGCAATTCCACATTTTTCTTTGCGAAAAACGAATCTTCTAAGGCTTTTCCGCGTGCAGAAAGATAATCACTGCTCATCTAAAAGTTATCCAATATCTAAAAGTTATCCAATATCTGAGGGTGCCTGTTTGTACTTGCGTTTGTAATCGATTGTTCACTTGTAGATTAGGAACTCATCAAAAGTTGCGATACTTGCATCGGTTGCGATACTTGCATCGCCAACACCAGCCTATTCTAAGAAATGTCAGGAAATCTGGCTATGGTACGCAACTCAACGCCTCGCAAAGTTCGTGAAAATAATGGTGAAGCGTGTCTGCCCTAACGGGCGAAATTGCCCGTTGCAGAGCAGGCCCCATTTGTCCTCTTCTTTACGTCTTAGGCAAAGAAAACCTAAATATCACTGCCTACTTTCCAGTGATCAGAAGATTGACACCAACTCTGCACGCATTCAAAGGTATCCTCAAAACGCTTTCGGTGAGGCCAACTCTCCGAACCAACTTCCTGCACAATATTGTGTTTTGATAGAGTGTGTTTTGATAAGACGATGCATTGAATTAATAGAATCTGACATTTCACTTCCGCATTACGAATTGAGGTGGACGGTGTCACGCGATACGTGTTACTGCCTCCTGAAATCTACTGAAGCGATGTTGGAATCCAAACCACACTTCGTGCCAACGGCTCGCCCAATCGGGCCATTGCACGGATGGTCACCAGTCGCATGGGATTGGCCTGGACAAAGACGCCAAGGGGATCTGACTCCCCAACGATCTCGGACGGTACTCCACGTCATGAGGTTGTCATGACACATGAGCGCCGTAATGAGGTCTATATACAGAAAGCTTTGGTGACAAATCCCTTTGTCCAACGGCCCTAATCGAAGTGAACAGTTTATTGGTTTTATGTAATGCTACCCGCCACGACACCCCGCGCCGTCCTGAGTATTTTCATTGTCGATTTGATAAAGTGTGCCGCCAAGATGGCATCAGGCAACCTTTTAAAAGCTCATCAGATGGCCCAGAATTGATTCGGATTGATTTGAATTGCGGTGCCAGGAGGGGGGCAACTGGACATGGCAAGAAGACGCTAGAGGCTGCGTTGGGTGTCTCAAAGAGCATGGAATCATCAAGGGTGTCGTGTTTCGTCTTTGTTAGGCATGGGTTCGCCTCTCCAAGAGAACCGGTGGTTGTATCAATGAAAAACGCCCGTACCTGTGCGGCTTGCAAAGAATTGGTAAAACTTGGCTAGGCTTGATTAAAATGGGCCAACTGGGGCTTTGAGGTTATCATGAAGGCGGTGAGGCAAGCTGCTGCGAGTCGAGTTTACCTGCTTGGGCCGCACCTTATGTGTCTGAGAGCTACTTGCGACGCGGATGGCATACTTGGTTCAACACTCTGCTGCGGGCGTGTTGCAGTTTTACCAAGAGCAGGGATTGTAAAGTTCACATAGGCGAATTTGATAAATCATGTTATCAATCCACCTGATAAGTCTTTTCACCAAAGAGTTCTCTTCAAAGTTAGGAGTTGGGTGATGTACCAGGCGTTTCGGATTTTCTTGGTTGCCACAAGTGTTTTGGGACTGATTTGCGGGCCCCCCGCAAACGCCGAAGATTCACCCGGCACATCCGTCCTGGTGGCCTTGGACGAACTTCATGAGTGGATTGCGGATCCGAATAACGCTGCGCGTTGGGACAGTTTCTTAATGACAGCTGAGTTAAGAGCTGAGATTGAGAAAGGATCGGATGCCAATCGGACGGTGCTCACCGCCGTGATTGCAAAGTATGAGAGTGATACACCAGGTTTAGACAAACACCGATTTGTCGTGGTTAGGGACGCGATTAAAGCCTTCGCTGCAGAGCTCCCCGTACTGGCATTGAAAGATCTCCCTCAAGCAGCACTGGATGCAAAGTTGCATTATGCGCCAGTTACAGCGGATCAGGTAAACGCTGCTAAAGACAGGTTGATGTCAAAGATGAAGGCATTGAATTCCTTTTTGGGTAAGGGATCAGTGGCAAACCAAGATCGCTGGAAGGATAGATTGCAATGGTCAGCTATGGAATCCGAGTTGAATCGTTCAGACGCAATGAATGTGGTCCTATTGCGATCCATTGTTGATGCTTATCGAGAAAACATAAGCGGACTTGAACACCAAAAGTTTACGACAATGCGTGACGCGCTTGATGACTATGTGGATATGGTGATTTTTTCGTCCGATCCAAAAATTGCGGCCGTTTACGAGAAATATCTTGACGACTTGTCTGAGGCGCTGGCTGCATATCAGCAAGAGATGACGCACCGAGGTGCCCTGGTAATTGGCCGACGCACGGGATTCCTACAACGCAGCGGTCAGGCTGACGATTTAGTTGACGCCATTCGAGTCCACCATCGGCACCCCAACATCTTTGTAGAGGCATCGGAGGAGTTACTAGCAGCCGGGATCGCAGATAAGGTTGAAGAGGTTATCAATGTTCAAGAAGTGATTCTGGGAACCCGGATTCGTGGAACAGCCAACACCGTCGGGCAAATAGCTCTAGAACTGGTTCCCAATAGCGAAAAAGCGTCGCTGCAAGTTGTCATGAGAGGGACTGCAGAGTCTCGCAATGTTGGTGTGAATTCTGGTGTTACGGTTCGCACCACGGGGACAACCAAGATCAACGCAGCCAAGCGTGTTGACATCGATGAGCAAGGGTTCCATTTGGGGCCAACAATCGCTAATTGTACAACTCGTACGAAGGTCACCAGCCTCTCGGCGAAATCGGCTATCGTTGAGAATGCCGCGCGGAACCGTGTGAAGCAACAGAAATCACAAGGTGAACGTATCGCCTCACGTCGTGCTGAAAATCGTGTGGCCAAACGGGTCGATGAAGAGGCAAATCCTATGTTGGCCAAGGCCAATCAGTCTTTCCTGGACAAGTTCCGAAATCCGTTGTTGCGACGGGGTGAGTTTCCTCCCGTGTTGCAATTGAACACTTCGGACGAACGTCTTTTTGTCAAAATTCAGCAGTCGAATAAGCAGCAAATTGCTGCTAGTGGGCAACCACCGGCACTTGGGGATGCATATGATTTAGCAGTTCGTTTACACGAATCAGCGATCAGCAACTTTTCCGAAACGGCAATTTCAGACCTCACGTTAACAGATGTCAAAGTTGTCGAGTTGTTAACCGAATATACTGATGAAGTACCAGAAGAGTTGAGGATTACGGAGGAATCCGATCCTTGGTCGATCACCTTTGCCTCGAATCAGCCCGTCCGCGTTAGTTTTGCAGATGGTTTTGTGACCATCATTGTGCGCGGCAAACGATTCACGCGTGGCGAAGACCAAGAGATCAAAAGTGTGATCGATATTTCGGCAGTGTACGCATTAGAGAGGTCTGGCACTGGCATGAAATTGAGCAGGCAAGGTGAAGTCCAAATTGACTTTGCGAATAAGAAATCTTTGAGCGTGACACAGGTGGCGTTTAAAACCTTTCTCCGCAAAAAATTCGAGGCGATGTTTAAGCCAGAGTTTGCTTCCGATGGTTGGAAACTTCCTGGCCGTTGGGAACTCGCCGGGACCCTGTATGTCCAACAGATACAATCAACTGACGGTTGGCTATCTTTAGGTTGGAATCTAGCAGCAAATGCGAGTAAAGTTGCTGAAAATCCAGCTGACAGCCAGGAAACAAAGTAATTCCATTGCCCTTTTACGAAGATTGCACCGGAGTGCTGAAATGGACCAGCAAGCGGTTGAAATTATCTTTGATTGTTTGCCACTGCGCAGCGTGGGTCGATTGGATGTTCCCATGGACGCGTCGCCCAAATTTCGACAACGCTGCGAACGAATAAAGGGTGCAATTCAAAAGCACGGCTCGCATAATTCATATTTTTTGCATGATGCTAAGTGCACTTTTCGTTTGACGAACGACGATGCCGTAGGAATTTTACAGTTCTCTTTTGAAGGGACCGTGCTTACGGACATTGATGATTCACAGACAGAAAGCTGCGATTTGCGAATCGAACTTGTTCGCGAAACTTGCGATTGGTTGACAGAGCCGGTGGTGGAGTGGTTTGAAAGTACCGTCTGTCAGGCAGTTCGGATCGAATTTAATCGTTATATAGACGCCGGCGATCTGGAGCAGGCAAAAAAACGCGTGGAGGAAATTCAGGCTACGAGCGACAACGCAGGCGGGTATGTGGGGATGTATCTCTAAGCGGCATCGATCATTGGATAGCGACAATTTTGATCGCATTGAGTAGAGCAGTTGTTGTTCCCTGAGTTTCAAACTCGATGTCGAGTCGTTCATCGGTGACTTTGGTCATGCCGAGCGGAAGAATGAAAGGACGCCCACGTCCTCCTGCTTGTTTTAAAAGAGCGAAGTTGGCCAACTTAGTCTGCTGTTCTACTAGAATTGAAAAGATGCGGCTTTCTGGGTTCTTTGTCCAATATTCACAAAAGAAGAGCGTGACTTCATATCGCCCATTCGGCACCATTGCTCGAAAAGACCGAATGCTGCGTTGCGCTGATCCCATCAAATGATTGGGAGCAGAATCGAAAGTCACAGCCTGGCCCCCTTCGTGTCCAAATGATTGATTGGTGAATTTGGAGGATGCAACCCAAACGATTCCATTGGCATCGAGATAATCTTTTCCGCCGAGATTAACATGTAACCGGATGGGCGTTTTTTTGTTTTTGTGATCGCTCGCTGGGTGTTCTGGCTGCAATCGATCCGGTTTGGTTGCGGAGGTAGCTAGAAAGCGAAAGCAGCCAACGTTGTTGCGATTCAGAAGCAAGAGACGAAGCTGGTGTGTAGCATCGACATCTAATGGCGTTTCTAGACGCAGGTCGACAATGCGGGTTTTGCCTTTGCCACGCCCTGACCAGGCGGAATTCTTTCGCCCATCGATGAGATAAGACGCCGTACGGTCTTCGAAGCTGTGTGCCGTGGATATCTTTATCGGACGGGTTTTGGTGACACCTCCTTTGGATTCGAGACGAAGTCCTAATTCAGCGATTGAGAAGCGTCCTGAAATACCCCAACCCGGCCCTCCCGCTGGCAAGGTTTGGTTTGCTTTGACTTCCAAGCGGAAGGCCGTGATTCCGGACATGGGTGGTTGGAACTCAAGGCGGTAGATTGTTTCGTGACGTGCATCGCCTTCGACAAGCACATCACCCGATTCGAGTATGGTGAGTTGGCTGCGTCCAGCTTTGGCAGCCTGAGGAGTCAAAACGACGAAATCTTTGCGGTGCGGCGGTATATAGTGTGGATCAATGGAGATTCGTTGAGCGGGAATGGGGTTTTCCTCAGCTCCGGATGGCAGATTCCAACTAATGTTAAAGTAGTCGCGGCCGGTGCTCTCCTTATGAAACGCTTCAAAGAAATAAGGTTTGCGTGCTTCAAGATGAATGGTGCTGCCTGTTTTAATGTTAGTCAGGTCATCAGATTTTTCTGAAAGCTGAATTCGTAGACTGCCTGCCGCATTGGCACGGAGCCTAAATTTGTAGCCCCCGGATTCTGGAGGATGCAAATAGCCGCTGATCCGTTGGCCGTAGTTGTCATCCTCATCGGCCGGCGTTGTCAGTGAGTGGAGCTGTAATGTCTCATCTGCCTGAGGGTGAGCGAGGATATAAGCGTGTAAGTCATCAATGGAGTTTCCCTTGCAATTCCGCCAGACTTGGCGTTGAACGGATCCCTTAAAGTTGGTGTCTGGGGCGATGAAGTGATGCTGCGTTTGCTGGGCTTTTGGCGACTGGTTGCCGGGGTCGTTGGATTGTCCGTTTCGAGCCTCACTTTGCTGGCCGGGTGGGTTACGGACCAGGGAGGTCTGGGAGTTCATGGCGCTAGTCGCGGAACACTTGTTGGACAGATTGCCTTCAAGTGCGGAACTTTTAAGTTCTTGAATGATCACTACGATCAGCAGTAGAAAAGCGATTTGAAGAGACCGCCTGCAGGGAAAGTTACTCGGCTTCAAGGATGAAATATCCGAAACGCGGGTCGAAATAGTTTCCGTCAACCTGAACGGGGCATCGAATAATTCTTTTGATGGTCTGGTAGCATCGCATCGCATGTTGCTTTGCGTTGGCAACGCCGGACTTCCTAGAAGTCTGAAATCCGTCTCTAGGCAGGGTCGCGTCGGTTGAGGCGATTGGGCCAGTAGCAAAATGTGGGCACAAGTCACGACGTTTGTAGGAAGAGGCACTGGTCGTTCAAGAGGGTCTACTGGACTTTTAGTTTGCTGAGCCCTGCTTGAGACACTTTTTGCGTGATTCGTTCGACGTTCAGTCGAAGTCTCCACGGTGGTTAGGTCGGATTTGAAGCTGGCAGATTTCATGAGTCGGTGACGGTTTCATCAGCAGTTTAGTTATTGAACTTTGGACCCATATGGACCAACCAGATAAATGCATCTACGCACGACCGCACGTCCACGATGTGGGAAAGATTCATTTGAAGTGGCTCAAGGCTTCGATCGAATTGTATGTCAGGCGTAGTTTTTTTGGCAGTGTTGACTGATCCATCGTCATAACATTTTTCCGGTATGTGACTCTACAATATTAGAGTAGTCAGATTCGCTGGAGCGTCCTAGGCGTGCCTATGAAATCGCTCGGCTCAGTAGATTGAAGTCGATTCGACGTCACATCTGTCGTAGCACCAGATTTAAGTAAACTCCACATGCGGCTTGCTAGACACTTTATCAAGTCTTGCTGCTACGTTTTTCCCAAACGGGCGTGGTTTCTCTAACGAAGGATTGGGGGCTAGAGGAATGATTGCGGAGACTACTTGGGAGGGATTTGCTTTGCGTTGTCTTGTCTCTCTTTGTCGAGCTGGCAAACGAAAATGCGCTGAGATGCGCTACGCTTGGTCAAAGAATGCTTGACAGCGTTGGGCGTGAGTCTTAGAGAAAAGCGGGCGATTCAAAAGTGGGTTAACTCAAGAATCGAGGGTCATGATGAAAGCAAGCGAGCCTTGTCCAGAAACATAAATTGGATTGCGAGATGCCTCATGATTAGTCTGCGGTGGCCGAGATTCGCTTCGATAATCGTTCGGCTGCCGGTCGACCTTCCTGCAGCAAGGAGATAGAAACGGCATCCAGCCATGCTTCACCAAATCCAGACAGAGCAAATGCCACCGTTAGCGGCATATTGGTTGTGGCAGCTCGGTATAGCGTAAATTCACGCCAATCCTTCGTCACTTGAATACGTTCAGCAAGAGGCTCCTGGCCAAAAGAGTCGACAATAGTCAATCCGTTCGTACTACCGCGGATCGATTGAGGTATTTTGACCCAACCATGGATCCGTACGATTTGCCCCGGATGCGTGTTGATTGGTGCAGTGACAATTTGAATCGGAGGTGATTCCACGACTGCCGGTTCGCGCTCCAGGTCGACGGGCGTGGCAAACAGACGCAGAGAAGAACGGCCAGATCGTTGTGATTTGAGCGAAATTTCGACGCGTGTTTGAATGGCTTCTGAAGCTGTTCTGTGCTGCTGCCAGTGGGATTTCTGGAGGTGCTCTAGGCTTTCAAAATCTCCGGCAGGTAAGGCATTTTGCGACCATTGTGCCTGCCGCATTTTAGATGCCATTGCCCAATGTAGCGGCAAAGTTGAAAAGGTGGTGCAGAAAGGGCTGGCAACAGGAGATGGAAATCCGGCAATTGCGTGTTGCCAAGCCGCTCGGCGAATGACCCGGATCTCGTTTTGCGCCAAACTTACTTGCTGCCAGGCATTTTCTGGATCTCCGTCCAGTAAGAGCTGTTGGCCGCGTCGTAAATAGTTGTTCGCCAATGCCAATCTCTTGTCTAGATTGGGCAGAGCTTGTTGAGAACCCTGCAACTGCTTGGCAACCTGAGAGGTCTCTTGGAGTTGCTGCTCCAGCAGGGAAAAGTGAAGCCTAAAGGAGATGTCGCGATGAGAGGCAATGTGCCTCATTAAATAATTTCGAACCAAAGGATCTTGAGTAAGGACGACAAGTTTTGCTCCCTTCGTGTCGTTCAAGATCAAACGGACTCGGTGAGGCCGACGAATCGATTTCAGCGCATACGGGGTAATTGCATACGCTTGTTCGGTCGACGGTGAACTATGGAGGTCGACGGAAATCGATTTTTTGTTGACAGGCTCCAAAACGTATTGGTCGGTTTTGCTTGGCTGCAAAATCATGACTAAACGAGAGCGATCGGTTTCGAGGATTTGGACATTGCCAGCATGTTTCTCCTCAGGTGAAGTGTCTGCTTGTTTCGCGGCTGCAATCCATGGCTCCAAGAGGATCATTTCGAGATTGAGTAATTGCAGTAGCTGTGCGCGAGCTCGAGATTCTACCCGGTCCAATGGCGCTGTGGACTTGAAGCAGATACCGCGGACACCTGAGGCGATGGCGGTGAGTAGTAGAGCACGAACTTGATTTGGTTCCAGGCTGGGAGGCATTCCGGAATAACCCAAAGCCGACCATTGCCGTAAGAGCGCTGTTGAAGGTTCTGTTTGAATGTAAGCCCAGAAAGATGATTCCATGCGAGAGAGCTGCTGACGATTTCTTAACCGTTTTCCGTAATCGGCGATGGATCGCGAGGCTAAGAGTGGTGAGTCATCTAATAAGACGATATTTGCAACTCCGCTGTAGTTCCAGATGTTGTTTTGTGGACTGCACAGCAGGGGACGGCGATTTCTTGCATCGAGCAATCGGATTTCATTTGCCAACTCTTGGGTTGCTTGGAATTCTTGTTCGCTCAGGCGGTTACCGAGGCTCCAGGCCAATACTGGGTCGTAAGCTTTTTCCACTTCTCGTCGATTATCGAAGAACGGTGGCGGTGCGACGATCCACATCCCCACCTTTGCCGCTTGGGTGAGTTGTTCGTTCGTGGGTGAGGCGGGTAGTTTGACGGCATTAAATCCAAGTGATTTGAGCCAATGAAACGACTCGCCATGGTATTCAACCATCCGAGGAACGAAGGGGCGTCTATTGACGGTGAGGACATTGCCGTGCAATTCGACAATCGGTTTGCCGATGACCGATTCGTTACTGCTCAATTCTCTTGCTGGGGGAGATGGGCTTGTTGCTTCGGCACGATTTGCAGCGGCAAAACCCGTGACTTCTAGATCATCAAACCAAAGGTTGTTAACACCGGGGCCCCCGTAAGCATTAATCTCAATGCGATCAATGTAGGCTTCTCGCGTATCGACTTGAGGACCGAATTGACTGCGGAGAATTGCCTGCTGACGTTTTAATTTGGTTTTAAATTCACCTATCGCAAGCCGCTGCCAAGCTTCGGGCGTCTCGTAGGTGGTTCCATATAAGAAAGCTTCTAGGGGGCGTCCCGTTTCGGGATGTTGACTGCGCGGTAAAACGGCGACTGCGCGCAGCTGCAGACCACGTTTTTCTCCATACACCCAAACGGAAACAGAAAGTTCGTCAATGATCCGTGCCGGTTGAATTGGATGAGCTAGATAAACATGCGTTCCCTGACCGGCGAGAAAGCTGACTCGCTCACTTGACGAACCCGTGTATCGGCGCTCAAGTGTCCGTTCGTGGTTTAATTTGGTAATTGCGCAATCGGTGGCTGCAAATTTCCAGGTGGAATTTGTCGATTCAAAGCCTTCATGAATCGCCGCCTTGGCCGTCGTGGCACCGAGGCTGGCAAGGCAAAGCACCCACGTCAGCTGCTGAGCAAGGAAAATTCGAGTACTGGGGGTCACATCCATGCTCTTCAACATCAGGACTAGCTACAGTCCGTGGTCTTTCGGAAACGGCAGTTGCGGATTGGCAACGCTGGCCCGCAACACGATCAAACAAACGTAAGTCGTGCTTGTAACAGGATTTGCGAAATTAAGCTAGGTCAGCCGTGTTGACATTTTACGACAGCAGGGATGGGATACTGGCGATTAATTTGCCGTAACCTACCGGTTTTTAAGGCTTTGAGTTGATTTATGTGATTGAAGGTCAGATTGGCACGCCGTCTGCTGTAGAGGGAATTCAGCAAATTTCACTCTGGAGACCCGCTATGACGAACCCCCCGAGATTCCAAAATGAAACCTCTGAGGAACTGCCGAAGGACCTAGTCGACTTTGCTGCAGTCATCACGCAATTACCCGCTGAGCACCGAAGTGGTGTTGAGGCCGCGTTTTCAAGGGTTATTGAGAGTACCAAACGTCGTCGGCGGATTCTGAATCTTGTTCAGGAAGCCTTAAGTCAGCTGCGATTGGACATGAAATACTTAATGTTTGACTTGGAAGCAACACGTCGCGAGCGAGACGAATTACGACAGGGAACTGAGGGGCAGTCTCCCGAAGACGAATGAGTGAGCCTGAAAATGGAGCGGACAGAGAGTTCTCGACGCCACCCGCTGTGAAAGAAGTGAAGCTTGGCGCCGCCACAATCAAAAACTCAACATTGCATGGGGTATCTAGCTTGCATAGTATGTTAATACAGAGAAACACTATGTTCGTAGTGAGAAAATGAGCGTGAAGTTGGTAGAGAGGAGTCCTTCTGGCGATGGCCGAAATGACGGCAGAAAAACTCGGTCAGCGTGCGTTTGATGTTGGACTACTTGATGCTCAGCAATTGGAAGCGTTGTGGGGCGAACTAGGGACGCGCGATGTCCATGCGGAGCGTTTTGTTAGCTTAGCGGTCCGTCGTGAATATGTCACGAATTTTCAAATCGAACGTTTAGTTGATGGAAAACGCGACGGATACTTCTACGGGAAGTACAAGCTGCTTTATATGGTAGGTGCGGGTACATTTGCCCGTGTATATCGCGCGACGCACGTTGAGACCAAACGTGTTGTTGCTGTTAAAGTGCTCCGGCAGCGTTATGGCGACGACTTGATGATCCGGGAGAATTTTTTGCAAGAGGCCAGGTTGGTCATCCCGCTGCGACACGTCAACATTGTACCCATCTTTGAGGTTGATACTGAGAATCATCGTCCCTTCATGGTGATGGATTTTGTCGAAGGGAGTAACTTGCGCGAGTTTGTTCAGCAGCGCGGTCAACTTGCACCCCTGGTTGCTTTGCGTTTGATGGGGGATGTGGCAGCAGGTCTGGAATACGCAATGACAACGAAATTGACGCACCGTGACATGAAGTTGTCGAACGTGTTGATATCTTCTTTAGGTCGGGCAAAATTAGTCGATTTTGGTTTGGCAGCATTTGAGTCGATGGCCGATAGTGGCACGGCTGGCACAGGGTCTAATCCGCGCAGTATCGATTACGCTGGCCTCGAAAGAATTACCGGCGTCCGTCGAAATGATCCNCGTAGCGACATTTATTTTGCGGGGTGCATGCTTTATCACATGTTNTCAGGANAGTCTCCGCTNTCNGAAACCCGCGATCGTTCGAAACGTNTAAGCGTGCANCGATATCGTGAGATTAAGCCTCTGTTNCATCATCTTCCTAATTTGCATCCGGCGATTGTCCAGTTGGTATATAAGGCCATGGACTTGAAGCCAGAGCGAAGGATTGCAACACCTGCCGAATTGGTTTCCGAGATCCAAGCAACGGTTCGTAATGTCGAGTCCGGTGCATCCGATGGAACAAAAGAAGTCGCCAAGGAAACAATTTCTTCCACGGTAACGCCCAATGCAGAAGTTGATTTGGAAGGTGACATGCGCACCATTCTGGTGATTGAAAAGAAAGTGGAAATGCAGGATGTTCTCCGTGAGCGGTTAAAGAAACGCGGCTATCGCGTCCTGGTAATTGGCAACATTGCACGGGCGCTGACGCGATTTGAGGACCCCGATGAACTCCCCGATTGTGCGATTTTTTCCACTGCTGAGCACGGTGAGGAATTGGTAGAGGCCTTTAATAAGTTTTGCCAAGACAGTGAGACGCGAGAGTTGCCCGCGGTACTTCTGGTTGACAAGCGGCGGCGCGATCTAGTCGAAATGGCCAATTTCGACACGCATCACGTACTGGTACAAATGCCATTGAAGGTGAAAGAATTGGCTGCTACTCTCAAACGGCTGATTCAGACTCGGCAAGCTGAAGCAACATAACCGAACTCACTTCACTGCGAGCATTCGCTGTAACGCAATTTGAGACCAACTTGCTATTTTGTCATCGACGTGGATTTGATTTACCGGCGAACCGGCAGCTAGATTTTCCAGGCTCCAGCAAAGGTGCGCTAAATCAATGCGGTACATTGTAGCGCACATGCAAACCACGGGAGACAGGAAGTGAATTTCCTGTTCTGGATGTTCTTGCTTAAGTCGATTGACAAGATGTAATTCAGTACCGATTGCCCACTTAGTGCCGGGTGGCGCATCGTTGACTACTTGGATGATTTTTCCTGTCGATCCTGAAACATCAGCGAGATCGTTAACTTCCTGCATACATTCTGGGTGCACAAGAATCTGAATCTCCGCAATGCGCTCACGGAATTGTCGCACGTGCGCGGCTTGAAACATTTGATGGACACTGCAGTGGCCTTTCCAGAGAATGACTTTACTATTCTGGAGATCGCTTCTCGTGTTACCCCCCAATTCATCTGCAAAGGGGTCCCAGACAGGCATTTGATCGTTTGTGATTCCCATAGACAACGCTGTGTTACGTCCTAAATGCTGGTCCGGGAAAAAGAGTACACGACTGGTGCGTTGGAATGCCCAATCAAGAACGGCAGCCGCGTTGCTGGAGGTGCAGACGATACCTCCGTTGCGACCACAGAAAGCTTTGAGGCTTGCTGCAGAGTTGATGTAAGTAACGGGTGTCACATCATCAGTGTCGATGACTTCCCCTAAATCTTCCCAGGCGGCCTCAACTTGTTCGATGGCTGCCATGTCGGCCATCGAACAACCAGCAGCCATGTCGGGAAGAAAAACGGATACCCGTTGACCATTGCGTTCGGTTATCTTTTCCGGTCGATTGGCAAGAATGTCAGCCGTTTCGGCCATGAAATGAACGCCACAAAACACGATGGAACGACAATCGCTACTCGAGGCCGCAAGTTGACTCAGTTGATAGCTATCCCCTCGTAAATCGCTATGCGCAATAACTTCATCTTGTTGGTAATGATGCCCCAGGATGAGCAATTGAGAGCCAAGTTTTCGACGCACTGCGTCGACCCGCCGTGACAATTCCTCGTTGGTGAGCGGTTTGTAGTCAGAAATATTGTTAGGCGTCGGAACGGTGACGGTGGACATGGTTCAGTTCTTTAGCTTAATAAGGAGAAAGGCCATTGACCTTGTCTTATTTTATCGGAATTTTGGGGGTTGCAATGGGGGCCAGCGAAGAGGTTTTCAACTTGTTGCTAGCGCCTCTGCCTAAGTTGTGAGACGGCCTGAGATGCTCCATAATAATCAACAGGAGCTTTCAGAGGTTGTTGGTCTAGATTTTGATCGTGATCGGTCGCGTTTCCTGAACT
>JAKVBY010000002.1:74424-119762 GCA_022446825.1 Pirellulaceae bacterium | reverse complement strand
GCAATAGTTGCCGTGCTCTGATTTCTGGCGGTAGTCGAGGCTCGGATTCCGAAAAAAAACAGGGAGATTTATTTTTATGACAAATTCAATCGACCGACGACAATTCATGCAAAACACGGCAACTACTGGAGCAGTCGCAACGACCGCCTTGTCGGCAGCCCAGGCATTCTCCCAAGAATCAGCTGCGAATAAGTTGGTTGTGGGGGTCATGGGCCTTTCGCGAGGTCGTAGTCTTGCTGTGGGTTTTGCCCAGATGGCAGATGTTGAAGTGAAATATGTTTGTGACGTGGATCGCGATCGCGCTGGGAGTGGGGCTGATCTCGTTGCCGGCGCAAATGCTCCCAAGCCAATGGTAATCACAGATTTCCGCCGTATTCTGGAAGACAAAGATGTTGACATCCTTGTCTGCGCAGCCCCCAACCACTGGCATGCGCCAGCGACCATTATGGGGTGCAACGCCGGTAAGCATGTGTATGTTGAAAAGCCTTGTAGTCACAATCCTTTCGAGGGGGAATTGATGGTCGCTGCAGCACGCAAAAACAATCGCGCTGTCCAAATGGGGACGCAGCGTCGCAGCGCACCGGAAACCATTCTTGCCATCGATGAATTACGAGGCGGTGCTATTGGGCGCGTCTATCATTCACGTGCATTTTATGCCAGCGCGCGGCCGCCTATCCATCCTGGGACTGCGCCCGCAAATGTTGATTTTGATTTGTGGCAAGGACCTGCTCCACGTCTCGATGAGGTTCGCGGGTACGTACACTACAACTGGCATTGGCGTTGGCACTGGGGAAATGGTGAACTTGGCAATAATGGAGTCCACACTTTGGACCTTTGCCGCTGGGGTATGGGGGTTGATTATCCTTTGCGTGTCTCGTCCAGCGGTGGCCGTTATCATCACGTAGCCGATTCTCAAGAGACGCCAGACACGCAAACGGTCTCTTTTGAGTTTGCTGGCAATCGCCAAATCACCTGGACGGGGTTGAGCTGCAATCGACACCGGACAGACTTCGTCATTTTTTATGGCACAGGCGGGACGCTCGAGCTTGACTCTTCGGGTTCTTATCGTATTTATGACACAAAGGATGCCTTGGTGAAGGAAGTGCATGGTGCTGCTTTAGGCGATGCACAACATAAAGAGAACTTCGTCACAGCGATCCGCATGGAGCGCCCTTTAAGCCTCAATTCGGAGATTCTTGAAGGCCATAAGAGTACCTTGCTTTGTCATCTTGGAAACATTGCACAACGCACCGGTCGCTTGCTCAACTGTGATCCTACGGATGGCCGTATTTTGGAAGATCCAGAGGCGATGAGTTTATGGGCGCGAGATTACGAGCCAGGTTGGGAACCGGTAGTTTGATGCCGGAAAGTTAACGTTGTCAGTAACTTTGGACGTACTGGGACGAGTTCGAGAGCAACGTTCGGTGCATGATGCTTGGCGTTGCTGTTGGCAATTCGCCGCACGGATTGGTGCGTTTAAAGTAACGTTTACGGCGCGGGAATGTCTGCTGTCTTTTAACTGATTCTTGACGACATGTTGTGTGGGAGAGGTTTTGTTGGGCCCTTGTGATGCGACGTCGGATGCCTGCTGAGCTGCCTGTGGGCTGTGAAGTCTTTTTACAGAGCGCCGTGATGTTTTGGTAATTCGACGTTTGGTTTGTTTTAAACCTTTAGTGGCCGCCCCTCATTTTTTCCTTGAGGTTTGCATGTCAGCCGATCTCTGTTGCAAGCGAGAAGCCGTGAGCCTTCAGTGGTGTAGGCAGGTTCGAATCCTGGGAAACCGTCAAAAAACGCTTGCCGACTATTTGGAAGAGAGGATGAGACCTCCTTTAAAATCGGTATCTGTGGGTATGTTTGCCTTAACGTCTGATTATTGATCGCGGGGGATCATAAGATCCACGGGGTTTATAGTGGCCCGGTCTTGGCCGGGCGTTCTGTTAGTCGCCCAAGTGTCCAGACTGTTTGTAGAGTCCTTTTTGTCGATAACGGACATTTCTGGGATCCATTGTATGGCCCCAACTGATCGAATCGACCTCTACTTTGAACGCTTGGGCAATTTGTTTTCGTTCGGTTGGACTTGGTGTCCAACGTCCCAAAGCGATTGCTTCGACTCGTTCGGGGAGCAATGTCGAACGTTCGGCAACATCCTCGATCGTGAAGCCCGCTTCTTCGAATAGTAAATCAACCGTCTTGAAAGCCATTTTGTTTTTCTGAAAAGGGGCTGGGTGCTATGGGCACGATCCTGGCTTAAGCCGGGCATGAGTTGAAAATTGAGCACCCTTCAATTAATGATTCTAACGAATCCTGGGCTGCGAATGAATTGGACTAATTTTAACACGAGCAGGCAAGAGTGTGGTGAGGGCTAAAATCGATGTGCAAGCATTCTGTAGGGGTGACTGATATGTGGTGAGTCAAGTCAAACAAGAGGTGATCCTAGCCACCTGGGACGGGGAGCGCTATAATGTCATAAATCATTGTACCGACTTACTTGGCCAGGACGTTTTATGAGTGAAGATCCAGTATATGATCCCCTTTATTTAAAGGGGATCCGTTATTTCAACGACTGCGAATTCTTTGAAGCACACGATGTTTGGGAAGAATTGTGGGCAGACCATCAAGGGCCGTCACGTAAATTTTATCAGGGTCTGATTCAAGTTGCTGTTTGTCTCCACCATTTTGGAAATGGTAACACGCGTGGTGCTAAAAAGTTGTTTTATAGTTCTCGCGATTATCTTGCAAACTACGGACCTTTTCACCTGGGTTTGAACGTAGAAAAATTGATTGCCGCAATGGAAGTGTGCTGCGCGGAGATTTTGGCTAGTGAAGAGCAGTTTCCAAAAATTGAAATTGAGGCTGATCTGATTCCTGAAATTTATCTCGACCCGCCCCCCGTTTCTTCGGACAACGCGTAGCTGTTTCGAATTTTTCGGACATCATTAATTNGGATTGAACCGATGGCAGATTTTGAAATGCAGGCCGCNATCCCTCCAAACTTCTCTGGAATTGTACGGCTGTTTCCCTTGCCCAATTTGGTAATGTTTCCGCATGTCGTTCAACCTCTCCATATTTTTGAGCCACGGTACTGTGAAATGCTTGAAGATGCATTGGTNGATGACCAATTGATTGCNATGGCGTTGCTTTTGCCGGGGTGGGAAAACGATTACGAAGGTCGGCCGGCGATTGCGCCTGTGGCCTGTTTGGGCAAGGTGGTTTGCCATTCGATGCTGGCCAATTCAAAACATAACATTTTGCTGCAGGGAATTAGTCGAGTTCAGGTTGAGTTGGAATTGCCCCCAGTACGGACATTCCGCCAAGCAAAAGTCAAACTCATCGCCGACACGAAGGTCGAGATTGTCGAACGTCAAGTGAGTGAGTTGCAATCGTGTTTGTTAGATGCATTCCGAACGTACGCGCGACAGCAGCATTTGGCAGTTCCTCTAGCTGAGCTTGAGAGGCATTTGAACAAGGAAACGCCGCTTGATGTCTTGACTGACATTGTGACCTTTCTTTTGCCGTCTCAACGGCAAGTTAAGTTAGACCTTTTAGGTGAGGCAAATGTCGAACGCCGCGCCCGACAACTCCTTAACTTTTTACATAATCCGCATGGTTCGTCCCCCTCTCCTAGGGATCGGTCGCGGTTTCTATTTCCACCGAGTTTCAGTGTTAATTAAAATCAGTGTCAATTAAAAATAGAGCTGCGTTTACGGCAATCGACACGTAAAGTCCTGCGGTCGGTGGACCTGCGGTCGTTGGAAATGGGCAGCGCTGCCCACTTTTCGTTGAGCGGCGTGTTTCTTACGATGGACTCTGGAGATGGTTACCACGAGTTGATGTAGCCAGTAATAGCAGGGCAATGACTGGGATATGATGGAATCTGAAAACGGGAGCTTGGTTGGCGAAAACGAGAGTGAAGATGCAGTCGCGGTTGGCGCGGTTGACCATGAGCGAATTGCACGTGCAGTTCGTGAAATTCTCTTTGCTGTGGGGGAAAATCCAGACCGCGAAGGTTTGTTGGAAACGCCCGCGCGAGTTGCTCGAATGTATGCCGAAATGTTCAGTGGCTTGCACTTAGAGCCTCGTAAGCACTTACAGAAATTTTTCACAGAAGAGTACGATGAAATTGTTCTGATCCGTGATATCAGTTTTTGCAGTATGTGCGAGCATCACCTTTTACCATTTGTGGGAAAGGCCCACGTTGGTTACGCACCCAATGGTAAAGTGATCGGCTTGAGTAAGTTGGCTCGCGTCGTTGAGGAGGTATCGCGTCGCCCGCAGGTTCAAGAGCGGATGACAGAAGAAATCGCGAAAATGCTGGTGGATGAGCTTGGTGCGAAAGGTGTGGCAGTGGTTGTTGAGGCAACCCATTCGTGCATGACGATGCGAGGGATTCGCAAACCCGGCAGTTTGTGTGTTACCTCGGCGATGAAGGGACTTTTTCGTGCGAACCAGTCCTCGAGATCGGAAATGATGCAACTGATTTATGGTGACCGTCGTTAACGCCAAGAAATTTGTTTTTGCGGAATTGACTGATTGTGGAAGTCCTCTGGCAAATTCTTGTGCAGTTTATCTTCCGATTAAGTTTCGGATTAGCTTTCGGGATGGCGGTTACCCCGTCTCGTCTCGTGACAAGCGGCTTTTTTCGAGTCCATCTTTGGGTCTTGATGGGCGTTAATACGCTCGCAGTATTGGCGCTATATTCGAATCAGATGGCATTTGAAACTCGAATCGTCAGTTGGCCAATGACCTTTGGTTGTGCCATTGGTCTGGTGGTGCTTAGTTATGTCGGGGCAGTTGTCTGGCTGTACGAGGGAACGCGAAGTGGAGTATTTGTGTTGTTCGTCGTTGCACTTGTGGCGTTACTTGCGGCTGTGTCAGCAACCCCTGGCTTGTCCGAGATGTCCCTATTTCGCAGGTCGTTGATCTGCCTCGATTCAATCACGGGTGGGCTGCTTGTCGGTATGATGCTGGCTGCGATGTTCCTGGGGCACTGGTACTTAAACACGCCAACAATGCAACTTTTGCCACTGAATCGCTTAATCACCATTTTATTCGCGGCAATTCTCTTGCGAGCAGTGGTATGTGGTGTCGGCTTGGGCATGGTAATTTCGGCTGAAACGGTGCCCAGTTTCAATTGGATTTTTCTGGTCTTTCGCTGGCTTTCTGGATTTGTGGGAGCATTTTCGATGGCGTGGCTCGCTTGGTTGACACTTAAAATCCCCAATACCCAAAGTGCGACCGGAATTCTCTATGCCGGCGTCACGTTTGTATTCATTGGAGAGTTGGTTTCCCTGCTACTGTCGGTAGACCAACTTTATCCGTTATGATGAAGGGATGAACGTTACCTTTCGTTGTCCCCATTGCGATCGCACCTCGCGCGTGGATTTGGAATCTGAGGTGCAGAGCTTTGTATGTCCGCTGTGCGAACATGCCTTCGCTGTACCAGCTGACGTTTTTTCGCAAGGGGAAATCCTGGAGTGCCTGATTTGTCCTTGCAAGGAGCTTTATTTGCGGAAGGATTTTTCACAGCGTTTGGGCGTTCTTATCATTGCGATCGGAATCTTTGCGAGTAGCGTGACGTGGTTTTATCATATGATTTACACCACATTTGGTATTCTTTTTGCTTCAGCGTTGCTCGATGTAGGCGTCTACCTTTTTGTCGGCAACTTACTGCAGTGTTATCGCTGTCACGCTGAGTACCGCAGCTTGGTTGGAATCGATGACGGTAAGCCATTCAGTCTGGAAACCCACGAGCGGCATCGACAGCAAGTAGCTCGTCTGGCGCAAACTGGAGACAACTGATTCACAAAAGTGATTTGTGTTTAATTAGATTTGACCATTTGAAATTCTGCTTCACCGTTTAGGCGTGTATTTCTCTAGATATCTTTGAGCGTGTGTCTACCGCATGGATCCCGAACGTGAACGCGCCCAAGCTGATTTGCGAGGTTTAGTCGCCGGGGAAGTTTTTTGCGATGACTTGAATACTCAAATGTTTGCCAGTGATGCAAGCATTTTTGAGATCAAGCCGCTTGGTGTGGTCCGTCCTCGTAGTCTGGCAGATGTTGTTGCTTGTATTCGATATGCCGCTGAAAACGGCATATCCATCCATCCCCGTGGTGCAGGAACCGGACTCGCAGGAGAAGCCCTGGGTAATGGGTTGGTCGTCGATTTTTCACATTCCATGCGTCGTGTGATTGATTTTGGACCTGAGACGGTGCGTGTGCAAGCCGGAGTGGTACATGCCAAGTTAAACGAACGTTTGGCAGAACGCGGGCAGATTTTTGGTCCAGACCCAGCAACCAGTTGTGTTTCTACTATCGGCAGTGTGCTGGCTTTAGATGGTTCCGGTAGCCACTGGCTGCGATTTGGCTCGGCGCGCGATAACATTTTGACAGCTCAGGTTGTTTTGGCTGACGGTGAAGTCACCGAATTTGGTCGTCATTCGTTAACGCGCGTTGATGGACATCCACGACGTCAAGGAATCATTCGCCGAGTTGCGGAGTTGCTTGAACGCAATGCAGCGCTCATCGAGGAGCATACTCCGGAAACTTGCGTGAACACATCGGGGTATCAGTTAAAGGGTCTTTTGCACAACGGTGAACTAGATTTAGCGAAATTGCTGGTTGGTTCCGAGGGAACGCTTGGATTAATCACCGAAGCTGAGCTAAAGGTCTCTCCGCTTGCTCCAGTTTGTGGAGTGGCAGTACTGTTCTTTGACCGCTTAGAGAAAGCAGCGCAAGGCGCCCTTTTGATTGCGGAAGAAGAAATCAGCGCATGCGACCTCATGGATCGGCGTTTATTGGCATTAGCGGGGGAGTCCGACCCTCGCTATGACGTGATGATTCCAAGTGCGGCCGAGGCGATGCTCTTGGTCGAGGTTCAGGGTGATGACCTTGGGACCGTCCGAGAGCAATTGCAACAGATTGTTTCACGCTTAGAGAGAAAGAAACGCTTGGCATTCGAATCGAATATTGTGCTTGAGAGTGACGAAATTGACCTTTATTGGCAATTGGCACAAAGGGTTGTTCCGACACTTTATCAATTAAAGGGACGACGAAGGGCATTGCCGTTCGTTGAAGACATTGCGATTCCACCTGTCAGGTTACCGGAATTTCTGACCCATTTGCAGAACGTTTTTAAGCAACATGAAATCACAACTTCTTTGTTTAGCCATGCGGCTCATGGGCAATTGCACATTCGGCCGTTGTTAGATCTTGCCAATCCGGCACACACAGGGAAGATGCAAGCGGTTGCCGCCGCTCTGTATGATGAGGTGTTTCGGTTTGGCGGAACGATCAGTGGTGAGCACGGCGATGGGTTAAGCAGAACAGGCTTTGTGCGTCGTCAGTATGGGCCCTTGTATGAGGTCTTTCGTGAATTAAAACGAATTTTTGATCCGGATAATATTTTGAATCCCGGCAAAGTAGTGGCTGATTTGCCGCAGCCTCTCACCAAGAATCTCCGTCCTGTTGAACGCCATGACCAGCTGAGGCTATCCTCAGATTCCGAATTTGGTGCGGAATCTGGAAGTGGTCGTGAAGCTTCTGTTCAGCTTGTTGAACTGCAACTTGATTGGGACGAGTCCGCAGCGACTTATGCTGCCCGGGCGTGCAACGGGTGTGGCCGCTGTCGGACGGAACTGCCGAATCAGCGGATGTGTCCCATTTTTCGGTTTTCGCCGCGTGAAGAAGCCTCACCGCGTGCGAAGGCTAACCTCATGCGCGGGATTCTCACTGGGGAACTCGACCAGCAGGAATTTACCAGCGATGAACTGAAAAAAATCGCAGACTTGTGTATTAATTGTCACCAATGCCGCTTGGAATGTCCTGCGGTGGTCGACATTCCAAAACTCATGGTCGAGTGCAAGGCGCAGCATATTGCTGCCAATGCGATGAGAGCCGGTGATTGGTTGCTTACTCGGCACGATCGGCTGTCCGCTTTGGGCAGTCGTTTTAGTCGGTTGGCAAATTGGCTTATTCAGAATCGGCAAATGCGTTGGTTGCTGGAGAAAACCATTGGCATAGCTCAAGGGCGCAAATTGCCACGGTTTTCGCCGAGTAGTTTTCTGAAACAATCGCAGAAAAAACGTCTGGCCCGACCAGTCCGGCAGTCGGGACAAAAAGTTCTCTTTTTTGTTGACAGTTTTGCGAATTGGCATGACGTCGAATTAGCGGAAGCGATTGTGGCCGTTTTGGAGCACAATGGGGTTACGGTTTATGTGCCGCCAACACAAAAGACGTCCGGAATGGCTCATGTTGCAGCCGGTTCTGTAGCAAGTGCACAGCGCATCGCGGAACATAACATCGGGATGCTTGCCGAAGGAGTTCGGCAGGGGTACCACATTGTTACTGCGGAGCCCACCTCCGCACTTTGTTTGCAACGTGAATATCGTTACCTCTTCGACAATGAAGATGCTCAGCTAGTAGCGAAGAATGTCAGTGATGCTTGTGCGTTTCTCTGGCAACAGCATCAAATAGGAAAGCTGGAATTAGACCTCAAGCCAGTGAATGCAACGGTCGGCTACCATCAGCCTTGCCATAGTCGAGCGCTCGAGTGTGGTTCACCAGGGGAACACTTGTTACGTTTGATACCTGGACTTGTCGTGCAACGGGTTGAAAAGGGATGCTCAGGTATGGCAGGGACCTTTGGATTGAAACACACAAATTACCGCAGTAGTCTGCGGGCCGGTTGGGGCTTGATTTCGGCGCTTCGTGAGTCGAAGATCCAGATGGGTGCCACAGAATGTAGTTCTTGTAAGATGCAGATGGAGCAGGGGACGACGAAACCCACGATTCATCCTCTTAAAATTCTAGCATTGTCCTATGGATTGCGGCCTGCATTTGCAGCGTTGCTGACTGCACGCGGTGAGGAGTTAATTGTTACATGAACGTTTCTGTTAAGTTGTTCGCCGCATTAAAACAGTTTGCTGGTAAGGATTGCCTGGATGTGGAAGTTCGCGAAGGCGCCCTGATTGGTGATCTACGGACAAAGATGATCCAGCAGTTTCCAGAATTGGCCGAGACTTTTTCTCATTCTATGTTTGCTGTGGATACGGACTATGTGGATGACAAAGTTCAAATTTCGCCGGATACCGAGATTGCTTGTATCCCACCCGTGAGTGGTGGTTGATCCTGATGTAAAGGGTTTGTCGCTGGTCAATCAAGAAAGTCTAATTTGTCTTATGATTAAGCTGACGAAGGCAGAAATCGATAGCACAGAACTTTTAGAGGCTGTTGCTTCCCAGCAAGCGGGTGCAGTAGTTTTATTCTTAGGGACGACACGCGAGTTTACTTCTGGGCGGCGCACGTCATCGTTAGACTACGAAAGTTACCCCGACATGGCCGAGAAAAAAATAGCCGAACTAGAGTCCGAGGCCTGCCGTCGCTGGCCGATTACTGAGTGTGCGATTGTTCACCGACTCGGTCATCTGGAACTTGGCGAGGCCAGTGTGGGGATTGCCGTGAGTTCACCTCATCGAGAAGAGGCATTTTTGGCCGGAAAATGGCTCATCGACAAGTTAAAAGAGATTGTGCCAATTTGGAAAAAAGAAAATTGGGCCGATGGCACGTCTGACTGGGTACACCCTATGATGGGAACCACAGAGGAAACACGAATCAGCGAGCGGGAAAAATGACCGAATTTGAACCACTTGTTGATAGTTTTGGACGGCGCCACACCAGCCTCCGTATTAGTGTTACGGATCGGTGCAACATCCGCTGTTTTTATTGTATGCCGGATGAAAACATCCGCTTCAAGCCTCAGGATGAGCTTCTAACGTTTGAGGAAATTGAGCGATTTACACGAATCGTGGCAAAAATGGGCGTGTCGAAGTTGAGAATTACAGGGGGAGAGCCTTTAGTTCGTTCTAATCTGAGCTATTTAATTGAACGCTTGGTGGCGATTCCTGGAATCGTTGATGTTGCCTTGACAACCAATGGCATTTTGCTTGCCGATCACGTCGCAGCGTTAAAGAATGCTGGTCTTCATCGTTTGAATATTAGTTTGGACGGTTTGACGGAGGAGACGTTTGAACGGATCGCAAGGCGTTCTGGGCTGGACCGAGTATTGGCCGGCATCTTCAAAGCGCAGGAAATTGGTTTTGAAAAAATCCGCTTGAATGCCGTTTCTATTAAGGGGATCACGGAAAATGAAGTAATCCCTCTTGGCGAGTTTGCACGCCAGCATGACCTGGAGTTGCGTTTCATTGAATTCATGCCGTTGGACGCCGAAAATCAATGGCAGTCGACACAGGTACTATGTGGAGAAGAAATTCGTGCTCAGCTCGAAGAAACCTTTGGACCACTGCTTCCTTCGCCGAGAGGAGATCTAAGTCAACCATCTATGGATTTTCATTTTGCGGACGGCCTAGGTCGAATCGGTTTTATTAACCCGGTTTCACAGCCGTTTTGCAGCAATTGCAATCGACTACGGATCACTGCGGAGGGGGCCGTCCGGAACTGTTTGTTTTCTTTAAAGGAATGGAGCGTCCGAAGCCTTTTGCGTGACTTAGCTACAGATGACGAGATCGCGGATGTGGTCAGAGATGCTGTCCGAGCGAAAAAAACGGGTCATGGGATTGATTCACCGGATTTCGAAAAGCCGGATCTTGCGATGTACCAGATCGGTGGCTGAATCGATGTGGGGCAACCGATCGACGGGAGACGCGATGTTGTCCGTTGAGCGTGGTAGGGGCGCCAAGAAGGCTTTCCATTCCCTTCGGGTGACCACGGCAGATGGAGAACTTGTGACATGAGACGTATTTTTTTCGACAACGCTGCGACGAGTTGGCCAAAGCCGGAGTCCGTCTACCGGGTGGTCGAAGATTATCTCCGCTCCAATGGTGCCCCCGCTGGCCGCAGTGTCTATCGAGAAGCAGGTGAGGCTGACCGAATTGTTTCCGAAACCAGAAAGAAAATGGCCAGGTTCATTGGCGCGGAAGATTTGTCACGGATTGTTTTTACCGCCAGCGGAACGGATGCTTTGAATTTAGCTTTGCAGGGAACTTTAAGGCCCGGTGACCATGTCATCACATCCGTTTTAGAACACAATTCCGTATTACGACCGTTGCAGGCGTTAGCTCAAACACGCGATGTCTCGGTGACCCATGTACCTTGTAGTGCTTTGGGGTATGTGGATCCGGATTTGATTCAAGCGGAAATCAGGCCGAATACGAAGTTGATTGCATTGATTCACGCTTCGAATGTGCTGGGTACAATTCAGCCGATCGAAAGCGTTGGTAAGATCGCCCAGAATCATGGGGTCCTGTTCCTGATTGATGCTGCACAATCCGTCGGCTACCTGCCGTTTGATGCCCGAGAACTTTCTGCTGATTTGATTGCCTTTCCTGGTCATAAGGGGTTGTTAGGGCCTTTAGGAGTGGGAGGGCTCTACTTTGCACCAGGAGTCGAAGACCAAGTCAGATCCGTACGACAAGGCGGGACAGGAACTAAAAGCGAATCCCTGGATCATCCAGCCTCCATGCCAGAAAAATTCGAAGCGGGAAATCACAATGTACCGGCCATTGCCGGACTCGGGGCAGGGATTGAATTTTTAGAGTCGTTGGACATTGAGACGCAGCGAACCAAGCACAGAGAGATGGTGGATGTGTTGCTCGCTGCCTGTCGCGAGATCGACGGAATATCGAGCTATGGCCCTGACGAGGGGCTGGATCGCTTGGGTGTGATTAGTCTTTCAATGGCCAATTGCGATGTTCAAGAATTTGCTTCACTGCTGGATGCTTCCTTCCGGATCCAGGTTCGCAGTGGTTTGCATTGTGCTCCTTTAGCTCACAAGGCGATAGGTACCATTGCTAGCGGGGGGACTGTGCGATTCAGTTTTGGTCATTTTAATACGGACCAAGATCTCCAGATCTTGGTTGCTGCCTTAAATGAAATTGCTCCTCTGTTGATAAAACCATAGAGTTCGTTTCTTGAAATCGATATCATAGGCGCTCTTTTTAGCGGCCAGTTGATAAGTATTGCCGCTGCCTTTTTCGGAAAAGGAAGATCGATGAAAAAACAACCTTGGTATCAGCAAGGACTGTCGTTCCAATGCTCTCAGTGTGGTGATTGTTGTACAGGTGCGCCTGGTTTTGTTTGGGTCAATAAAGATGAAATTGCTGGTTTAGCTGCTGCGGTTGACGAGGTCGATATCGGACAGTTTGAAAAAACATATGTACGTACCGTTGGGATTCGCAAGAGTCTCAAAGAGTTCTCTAATGGGGACTGTGTCTTTTTCGACGGCGAGTCTCGTCAGTGCACCGTTTATGAGGCCCGACCACGACAATGTCGGACGTGGCCGTTTTGGGAATCTAATTTGCGCAACAAGGAGGCTTGGGAAGCGACCTGCGAAGTCTGTCCGGGAGCCGGGCAAGGAAAGCTGTACCAACTTCAGGCCATTGAAGCAGCCAAGGATGTCCTCAGGATATAAACGCTATCGGCCCGGCGGACCGAGTTTCAAGTTGTTCAGCCCGACCGGATTGTAAAAATTTAACGATTGATTCAAGTTTGTCGGTTGTAGCTCCGATAATTGCCGCTAGGAAAGATTTCTGACTGGTCATGTAGGCAGCCGTGAGAACGCAAATTTACCAGGCATCTTGACGCTAGTTGTTTGGTGACAAGGTTTTAAGTATGTCGAAAGCAGGCGGATAAGGTGTTTTGTGTGTAAGTCCTGCAATTACAACACCTTAAAACATTTTGTGCTGGAAGTAGTACTTGGCAGAACGGGTAGGATTGTCTGTTGCTGAGAATCGTAAGTGGTGAGGTGATCTTGATTTTAGTACTTACGCTATTTAAACTTGGATCATCGTAAGGTGGTTCATAGCCAGCGGTTGAGAACCAGATTCGCCACTGCTTGAGGAGCGTCAGATCGTGACCAAGAAAGAGATCGTCAAAACGATTTCCGAGGAGATCGGCTTGACGCAATTAAAGACCAAAGAAATTGTGCAAAAGACCTTTGATGCCATTGTGGACACCTTGGTTGAAGATGGTCGGATCGAGTTGCGAAATTTTGGCGTTTTTGAGGTAAAAAAACGTGCCGCCCGCAGAGCACGTAATCCGCGCACGGGCCAACGAGTGGATGTTCCGGAAAAGTACGTGGTGACGTTTAAGCCTGGTAAGGAAATGGAAGAACGAGTTAAGGAATTAGAAGAGCAGGCGGCCCGCGCCGCCGCTAGAGAAGCGGAGTCGGCCGGGGCGGAATCAGGCTCTGCACCTGAGATGCCGGCGGAATCACCCGGAATGACACCGCAACCACCGGCGAATTCACAAATGTACGGTACACCCGAGGGTTATGGGACGAATCCTGGCGGAATGGGGTAGCTTAAGGCTCCACATTGCGGCAAAAATGTTCTCGCAATTTCCATTGGCTTTTCATTGCGATAACGTCAGGCCTGTTACGGGTCTGAGGAGTTGTCGATCACATCAAAATAACGCAAGTCGTTTGTTAGACACAGTTTTCCGTTGTGTTGCATCGTCGTATGCGGCGAACGAGTTGAAGGGAATCAACGATTGTCCCAGGAGGATGGACACATGCGTCAATTGCTATTGAATGTGCTGCTCGGAATCGCACTTACTACGAGCGTGGGCTGTGTGATCCCCATTTACTCCGGTGATCCGGCGCGACGAACGCGCCAGTTGATCTTTACGGCCGAAGACTCCCGAGCAATTTTGGATACCTGGGAACGTATTTGGTTTCTAGATATGCCCAGTCACATGACACCATTTCGTGTGCATGGTGGTGTAATCTAGGCAGTAACTCGCTGGCTTCGTGATGGAACTAGGCTAGGCATGCCTGTGCTGGCGCATGGGGTGGTGTTGTTGGTGCAGCAAACTGGATGTTGTGCGCAGCAGGTTGGCGACTCGGTCCTGGTTTTCTCGCAGCTCCAAATTTCTTGAGCCGTCTGCATGCGCAGCAATTGTCGTAACGCAGCCAGAGGGCTATAAACGAGTCGAGCCGTCGGATTGTTGCTGATGGATAAAAAATAGTCTGTTGCGAGTTGTCGATTCTGTGAACGCTCGTCCAAATTCGGTTGATCTGTCTGTCCAGCTTGGGCGTTTGCAGCTACCGAACCCGATTCTCGTTGCCTCCGGTACATTTGGTTACGCTCGTGAGATGGAGCATATTGTTGACTTGTCACGGCTGGGCGGTGTGATACCGAAAACGATCACACGCGAACCGAGACAGGGTAACTCCCCCTGGCGAACAGTAGAAACGACCGGTGGACTGTTAAATTCGATTGGTTTGGACAACGACGGATTGGATGCATTCGTTGAGCATCATTTGCCGTACCTGGCTGACATGCCCTGTCCTCTGATTGTCAGTGTGGCAGGGAGGACACATGATGAGTTTGTCAGCATGGTGACCATTCTGGAAAAGTTTTCAGGAATTGATGCGATTGAGTTAAATGTATCTTGTCCAAATGTGTCACACGGCATTGATTTTGCGTCGGATGCTGAAATGTGTGGGCGCCTTATAAGCGATATTCGCCATGCGTGTTCGTTCCCGATTTTGGCAAAGTTGACGCCAAATGTCACAAATATATCAAAGATCGCAGAGGCCGCAGCGGCTGCCGGAGCCGATGCAATTTGTGTCATTAACACCCTTTTAGGGATGGTTGTTAACTGGCGGATGCGACGACCGATGTTAGGTAATGGTATGGGAGGACTGAGTGGACCAGCGATCAAGCCTGTTGCGCTTCGCTGTGTCTATCAAGTTGCCAAGGCGGTTGACATACCGGTGGTGGGCATCGGCGGTATTGCAAGTATTGACGACGCGATGGAATTTTTTGTTGCTGGTGCGACGGCCGTACAGATCGGAACCGCGAATTATTATGACCCCACGGTTTCGGTAAAGATTGTTGAGGCCCTTCCTGACGCGTTACAAGAAGTGGGGGCTAAGAAAATGCAGGAAGTTGTTGGTTCGTTGAGGTTGGAAGGCAGCCTGGGTGATGCACGAGATTCTTCGGCGACCATGCTGGCCGATGGGTGAGGGGACTTTGGGGTAGCAGCTGAATGGAGATGCATTCGGTCTAGTTGTTAGTCGAGACAAGTAAAGGATTGTTGAGGACAGAATGCGCGTGCTTTCCGGTATTCAGCCAACAGGACGTTTCCACTGGGGAAATTACTTTGGAGCGATCCGCCAATACATCGATTTGCAGGATGAAGACGAGGCGTATTATTTTATTGCGAATTTGCATGCGTTGACGACGATTCGTGATTCCGAGGAACTGGCTCGTAATACATTCGATGCGGCGTTAGATTTACTAGCACTCGGTTTGGATCCGGAGCGGGCGATTCTTTTTGTCCAGTCTGACGTCCCAGAAGTATCTGAACTGACGTGGCTATTAATGACCGGTGCTCCTATGGGATTGCTGGAACGGTGCCATGCCTATAAAGAAAAGAAGGCCAAAGGGGTGGCCTCTGACTTGGGTTTGTTCACCTATCCTGTTTTGATGGCTGCGGACATTCTTGCTTATGACTCGGATGTGGTCCCGGTCGGTCAGGATCAAGTCCAGCATATCGAAGTATGCCGAGATTTAGCTGGTAGTTTCAATCACCAGTTCGGTGAAGTTTTTGTCATGCCCAAAGCAAAGGTTTTGGAGGCTTCGGCAAAAGTGACAGGGACTGATGGCGAGAAGATGTCGAAAAGTTACAACAACACGATTGAGATCTTTGAGAATGCTAAGGCGATGCGCAAACAAGTGATGCGCATTACGACAGATTCACGGCCAATGGAAGAGCCGAAGGATCCGGAGGAGTGCCAGCTCTACCAGCTTTATTCCCTATTTGCGGAAGAGACGGATCGCCTGGAGATGGCAGCAAAATATCGAGCTGGTGGATTTGGTTATGGCGAAATCAAAAAAACAATTGCCAATGCTGCAGAAAGCTACTTTTGTGAGGCAAATGAAAAGAGAGCAGACCTTGCTGCTCATCCCGATCGGATTCGAGAAATCCTAGCCGATGGTGCTAAGCGCGCAAGAGGGAAGGCACGTGAGGTGTTAGAAAGAGCCCAAGATGCGTGTGGGATTAAACGATGACGGTTGTTGGAATTGGCACGGACATTGTCGAATGTTTGCGTATCGCGCAGATGATCGAACGGCATGGGGAGCTCTTCATTGCACGTGTCTTTACACCAGAAGAGATTGAATACTGCAGTTCTCGAAAGGCAGCAACCCAACACTATGCGGCGTTCTGGGCAGCCAAAGAAGCAGTTCTCAAGGCCTTAGGCACCAGTTGGGTGCGTGGTATCGGCTGGCGAGACATTGAGGTGCTTAATGAAAACGAGGGGCATCCTCGTGTTACTTTTGGTGGCGGTGCGAGAGAAGTTTGTGAACGCAGAAGGGTGGCTGATATGTTGATCAGCATCTCTCATTGTCGCACCCACGCAGTTGCATTTGCCACGGCCATTGGTGCGCCGCCAGATCCATAAGCTCAGATTCAAGGGTTGCTGAATTTGAATTTCTGAGTGTGTGCCGCGGAGTGGCGAAATGCCAAATCTCAACTGTTCCGACGATTGGCCAGGGATTAATCAAAGCCTTGGGCTGGAGTTTGCAAAGTGTTGGACGTAATTGGAGATGTTGAGACAGCGCGACTTTGTTTTACGGGCTCTAATCGTTGAACTGGTTTGGGAAGTGATCTGCGGCGCGATTCAGAGAGACGGGCCGCTGAAAGTTCTGTGCGATTGCCTTTGCGTTGACGTACGGTCGACGCAATTTCACCAAATTCGTCGCGAACATCGGATTCGATGTTGTTTAAACGACCCACGAGTCGTTCGACGCCGTTCCACTTCGTTTCTGCCGCCCGCGACACTTCAGAGATGAATCGATTGGTTTCGCTGAAATTGAAGTCCGCAGTTTTACCGACCAGGGATTGCAGCGTTTTTGCGACAAGTTCAGCCCCAATGCCATCGACGCGGACAAATACATCGAGTTGGCTGGAAACATAAGTTGTCCCATCGTTCAAGTTGCTATAACCAGACGTCAAGACAAGAACACACCTGCCTTTGGTCTTACGTTTCATGAGGGGACCTTCGTAGAAGCCCTCCGCATAGAGAACATGAATATCACTGGTTCCGTAGACAAGGTCCACTTGAGCTTTAGTGCCAGCACCATCGTCAGCATGAAACGTGTAATCGTCTGTTCGTCGTAACTGTAGTTTCGTGATGTCCATTAGCTGCCACATATTGACAACAACTTCTGGATATCGAATCAAATAAATAAACAGTTCCCGATCGCAGTCAATCATGGAGATGGGTAGTCGCCGGTAGATGCTCGGCTTGGTTACGACCCCACGTACGGTTGCGGCAATGTCTCTCTTCATTTTGTCAAAGGGAATCGATGCGATTGCCTCTCGCCGTGACTCCAGACTGGTGGATGCACGGGTAGGATCTGCGGATAGCGCGGCGTTCGGTACTGCCTGCCCTAAGAGGTGAATTCCGATCATGGCAAGCCAGCTCCAAAACCAGGCTATCTGGTGTTGAGATGTGTGCCAAAACCAGAAATTGGTTTCCCCAAACTGGTGTCTTGTCTTTGTCAAAATGTACCCCCCCCATTTGACGACGCAGTTAAAGTTTGACGTCAAGGCAAACTTTTCTGGTCACAGAAATAATTCGGCGATTTTTGGCACGAGGGGTCAATAAATTCCTGGGAACTGAGGGAGAATTGTCAGACTGATGCTTCGGTGCCTAGAAATTGCTGGCAGTAAGATGACTGCAGAATGTGGCAAGCCATTCTGTTGTGTTGATTTGCACTTGTTTTGATCTCGGGCGGTCGTTAAATAACGCCGCTCTTTGCAGTGCGCCATAGAAACCTTGCTAGCAAGCCGTTCTTTGGTAGGGCCTGTTCGTAAGGCCGATGTAGCGGAGTTGTCACAGATAAATTCAAAACGATACACCGAATCATTGGTGAGGTGATATTTTGCTTGGCTCTTGGGGTGTTCAGTGGTATTCGAGGCACTCCAGGCTGGATGTCTGCGCTCGCTACGCGAAGCATTCCGGCTGGCGCGCATGTGTCGTGATGGTGCTGTGGTTTTTGACCGGTTGCCAGCTGAGTGAAGGCAATCGTCTTCAGAGTGTTATGTATCCATCAAACAATCGTGACTGGCGTCCTGATGCGGTGGTTTTGGCTACGGCTGAAATTGATCTCAATGAGGTCACAATTCGAAATGTCCGAAATTGTTCGTATGTCTCCAAGGATGTCTTCGTAGTGGATCATTACGACAAAAAGCTTAATTTGGAGAGCATTTCTTCCGTTGACTTCATTGTCGTACCGTTCCGTGGTTCTTCCAATCTGGCGCATACCATGTTGAGTTTTGGTACGGATGATGGACAGCACATCGCAGTTTCTGTTGAAGCTCGGTTAGAAAAAGGTGAGTCCTATTCTGCTGTGCTTGGAGCATTACGGCAATTCGAACTCATGTATGTCGTTGGTGATGAGAGAGATTTGATTCATTTGCGTGCAAAGCATCGTAATGACGATGTTTATATTTATCCTATTCGCACATCCAGACATCAGGCTCAGGCACTGTTTATGGATGTCATGCAACGCGTCAATCAGTTGGAAGGGAAACCGGAGTTCTACGACACCTTTACGAATAACTGCACCTCGAGCATCATCGGCCATGTGAATCAACTTGTGCCAGGAAAGGTTCCCTTTGATATTAGGAACTTTTTGCCCGGATTGTCGGATCGAATTGCATATGATCTTGGGTTACTCCAAGATGCTGGGAGTTTTGAGGAAACCCGCAGAAGGGCCTTGGTCTCATTGGATGGCCATCCCGTTCATACAACAGAGGACTACTCGGATTACATACGGCGTTGAGGTCGTTCTTTGCACGTAATTAAGTCTCTGAGTGCGGGCGGCGTATTTCTGAGCAACGGTATCTTACTGCATTGCGTGTGGCAAATTTCGGAACGGAAGATTGCCATGTCCAGTTTTTTTTCTTGGTAAGTGGGCATAGGATTGACGGTGCAGTCAGAATATTGGATTAAACAGTTGTGATAAGTAACGATGAAATCTGAAGAGGTGGGAATTAAAGGGTATGAACGCGCGACGAGAGTTTGCCAAAGTCGTCGTACAAAAGCTCCGCGATTGTGGCTTTGACGCGTTGTGGGCTGGTGGTTGCGTGCGCGATGAGTTACTGGGTCAAGAGCCGCGAGATTACGATGTTGCAACGAGCGCCACGCCAGTCCAAATTCAGGAAGTCTTTAGCCAACGTAAAACTCTCGCAATCGGATCAGCTTTTGGGGTAATCACGGTTCTAGGCGGTCCTCGCGAGAGGCAAATTGATGTCGCCACCTTCCGACGCGATATCGGATATAGCGATGGTCGTCATCCTGACTGCGTGGAGTTTACGAGCGCGGAAGAAGATGCCTTGAGACGTGATTTTACCATCAACGGTCTGTTCTTTGATCCCATTAAAGAGGAGGTCATTGACTATGTTGGGGGGCGGCAGGACCTAGAGCAGAGAGTCATTCGAGCCATACAAAATCCCGTGGATCGATTTGATGAAGATAAATTACGCATGCTCCGGGCCGTACGCTTTGCCACGACTTATGACTTTGAAATCGAGGAGAACACTTTCCGAGCCATGCAGGCCTACGCTCAGGAAATTACTGTTGTAAGCGCCGAGCGCGTGACTGCTGAATTGCGGCGCATTCTTGAACACTCCAATCGTTTGCAAGGTGTCGATCTTTTAGCTGCCTCGGGGATTCTCCAGGTCTTGCTCCCCGAGATGAGTTTGGTCAGTCCTGCTTGTCAGAACACAACGTGTGGTGAGGTCCCAGCAGAAACCCGCCAAATGTTGAAGTCATTGACGAGCCAGAATTTTGCACCAGCGTTAGCGATTTTGCTGCGAATCGTGCGCGACACACCGGGTAGAGGAAAACGCGTGGTGGAACAAATTTGCCGATCCTGGAAGCTCTCGAATGATGAAATCAAGCTGATTACATTCCTTTTGAAGAACGAATTCATGATTCGGCAAGCAAAAGACGAGCCCTGGCCACAGGTGCAGCGGCTCTTGGTTGACGCACACGCAGCAGCTTTATTTGCCTTTGGTAACGCGGTTGCAATGGCTTGCGACTCGTCGAATGAACATCTCGAGTTTTGCCAGCGGAAGTTAGCCCTGCCACCACATGAATTGAACCCACCGATGCTGATCGCTGGCAAGATGCTCACCGCAGCGGGGATGTTGCCGGGACCCGCTTATAAGGAAATTCTTCAGCGGGTTCGGGATGCACAGTTGAACGGTGAGATTTCAACACAGGCAGAGGCACTGTCACTGGCTCGCCATTTTTCCGAGTAAGACAGTGGACGCACCGCAGGCACACAATTAGATTGAGGAGTCCGGACACAAATCTACATTGAGGGCCAGCATGGACAAAAAAGCCAAGAAAAAGTTAGAGGTTGTTCGCAAACGTCTCCAGCAACTTCGGCAGCAGTTGGCCGGAGCGAAAAAACAAGATGATGAGCCGGGCGAAATCGAAAGACTGGAGTCTGAAATTTCCGCTTTGGAGTCGGATGCCGAAAAGTTAAAGGCTTCTTAGTGAAGTCAGGTGAGGCTACTCGTTTTAGCGGACTCCCAAAATCCACGAGCAATTGATTTGATCGCAAGAGATTTGAGGACGCGCGGGTGGCTCGCTTGGTGGCCTCACGCTAAGATTGTAGTCCCCTGATCTGCCTTGACCGCTGGAAGCTCTTTTAACGACGGATCGTTTAGCATGACCGAGAGAAAATTTGCCCATCTTCACTGCCACAGTCATTACAGCTTGTTGGATGGCGCAGGCTCGATTGATCGTCTTGTGAAGCGGGCAAAAGACCATGGCATGTCAGCCCTTGCACTGACAGATCATGGGAATCTGCATGGCGCACTTGAATTTTATCGTAAAGCAAAAGCCGCCAGTATTAATCCAATCATTGGGTATGAGGCATATATTGCCCCTCGAAGTCGCTTCGAAAAAGACGCCGGCAGTATGAAGGAGGCCAGTTACCACTTAACTCTGTTGGCGCAGAATCGGGTGGGGTTTCGAAATTTGGTCAAGATGGCCTCGGCGGCTTATCTCGAAGGGTTTTATTTCAAGCCACGGATCGATCGTGAACTACTGGCAGCTCATAGTGAAGGAATAATCTGTTTGAGCGGTTGTGTTTCCAGTGAATTTAGCCGAGCGATTCTTGCTGGCCATGGAACGGAGCAGCATGTTTCTGAAGCGGTTGAAATTGCGCGCTGGTTTGAAGGGACATTTGGCGATCGATATTTTATTGAAGTGATGAATAACGGGGTCGACATTCAGCGGCTACAAATGCAAGGTGCGATTGATGTGGCGCAGCAAATGGGGTTGCCATTAGTAGCCACAAGCGACGCCCACTATGTCGACCGAGAAGATGCCGAAGCTCAAGACGTCATGTTATGTATTAATACGGGTAAATTTCGTACTGATACATCTCGGATGAAAATGGACGGGAATGAATATTTTCTCCGTAGTCCTGAGGAAATGTACGCAGAATTTCCAGGGCATGAGGATGCTGTTGCACGTAGTCAGGAAATTGCAGATTCAGTTGACATCGACTTAGAGTTAGGGAAGCGTCATTTTCCCACTTACACACTTGCCAAAGAAGAGACTGCTGAAGATTATCTTCGAAAGTTGTGCCTGCAGGGATTAAAGGAGCGATATGCTGGAAATGACGAAATGCTCGCCAAGGGCGAATTAGCGGATGTCGTTATAAAGCGGCTCGATCGTGAACTCGAGGTGATCAATAAACTGGGGTTTCCAAATTATTTTCTAATCGTGTGGGATTTTGTCCGTGAAGCACGTGATCAAGGGATTCCTGCAACCGCGCGTGGAAGCGGCGTTGGTGCATTGGTCTGTTACGCGCTCTATCTAAGCCATGTTTGTCCGATTGAGTATGATCTTCTCTTTGAGCGATTCCTGGATGAGAGTCGCTTAGAAGCGCCGGATATTGACATCGACTTCTGCAAAGAACGACGTGGGCTGGTCATGCGTTACGTCAAAGAAAAGTACGGTGAAGCGAATGTGGCTCAGATCGGAACATTTGGCACCCTGGCAGCTCGGGCAGCGATTAAAGATGTCGGCCGGGTTTTGGGGATTCCTTTGGCACGCGTCAATCAAGTCACTGGAATGGTACCGGAAGAGTTAGGTGTCACGTTAGACGGCGCGTTGCAAAAGAGCGACGAACTCAAAAAAACTTACGAGAACGATGGGGAAATTCGCGAACTCTTGAATCTTGCCCGTCGGATTGAGGGCTTGGCTCGTAACGTCGGCACGCATGCTGCAGCTGTTGTGATTGCGGACAAACCATTGACCGAGTACGTACCTTTGTGTCGTGTCAGTGGTAAGGAAGACATTATCACTCAGTGGTCGATGAACGACGTTGAAGCGGCGGGCCTGCTGAAAATGGATTTTCTCGGCCTAAGAAACTTGACCATTCTACGTACGGCCGTCGATATCATCGAGGAAACGACCGGCAAACGCGTGGATCCGCAGGAATTTTCGCTAACTGACGAGGCGACATTTGCATTACTGCAACGCGGGGAAACCAAGGGCGTGTTCCAACTGGAAAGTGGTGGAATTCGTGACTTACTGCAGAAGATGAAGCCGGATCATTTTCATGACATCATTGCTACCAACGCGCTTTACCGCCCAGGGCCTCTAGAAGGTGGAATGGTCGATGATTATGTGGCGGTAAAACACGGTCGAAAGACACCGGAGTATAAACATCCGGTGCTCGAAGAAGTGATGGCTGAGACGCATGGTGTGATGGTCTATCAAGAACAGGTAATGCGAATTTTGAATCGGCTCGGCGGCATTTCCCTGGCGGCAGCGTACACATGTATCAAGGCAATCAGTAAGAAGAAAGAGGCATTAATCGCCGAAAACTATGGAACTTTTATCGAAGGCGCGACGGGGAACGGCCTGTCGAACAAAGACGCTAACGATATTTGGGAGTTGATTATCAAATTTGCTGGCTACGGTTTCAACAAAAGTCACTCAACCGCCTATGCGTTGATTGCCTATCAGACCGCTTACTTGAAGGCAAATTATCCTGTTGAGTTCATGGCAGCATTGTTGACTGGCGATATACCGGGGCGAAATTTTGTCCGCAAGGATTCTTTAGTAGAGCACCTTGAGGATTGCCGTCGCATGGATATTGAGGTTCTACCCCCGGACGTTAACCATAGCCATGTGGCGTTTGCTGTGCGCGAGGGAAAAATTTATTTTGGGTTGTCCGCCATTAAAGGTTGCGGAGAATCGGCAGCTGAGGCGATTGTTGTGGCCCGCCAGGCAAACGGGATATTTAAGGATTTATTTGATTTTTGTGAACGCGTTGAAGCGACTTTGTGTAACCGAGCTTCTGTCGAGTCTCTGATCAAAGCAGGGGCTTTTGACTCACTGGGATTTAATCGACGACAGCTAACGGATGTGCTCGATCGTGCAATCCAAGCTGGCCAATCTGCTTTGGCAGATCGACGCACGGGACAGAAAAACCTCTTTGGTGGTATGGAAGAAACAGAAGATGAACCCTCGCTATCCATGCCAAGTGTTGCTGAGTTCGAAGAACGCGAAAAACTCCTTTACGAAAAGGAAGTTTTAGGGTTTTATCTCACCAGTCATCCGCTTTCCGAATTTGCCGACAAACTTTCGACGTTTTGTTCTTATTCGACAACGGATGTTGGTAATTTGCCGGATCGTACTGAGGTGATACTCGGCGGCATGATATCCTCGATCAAGCTTGCACATACGAAAAATCCACGCCCTGATCAGCCTAGTAAATATGCAAACTTTGATTTGGAGGATATGCAGGGATCGATCCGTTGTATCCTCTGGCCAGATGGGTACCAACAGCAAGGCGACCTGGTGCAATCCGAAACAATTCTACTAGTCCGTGGTGCCCTGGATCGTCGCGGAGGTGGTGACGAAGCAAACTTAATTGTCAACGAGTTGATTCCCCTCGATAGCGTCGAGTCACGTTTTACGAGCGGCATTGTTGTCAAATTGAATGAGCGACAGCATGAGGCGGATATTGTGAACAAAGTCCGTGAGATTGTCCGTGGGTATCCTGGAAATCGTGATTTGAGATTTGTCATTGATTTGAATGACGACAGGCGAGTGCATTTACAGTCCCACGGGACGCGCATCCAAATTTCGTCGGAACTTACCGGACGCTTGGAAGAGTTGCTTGGCCCCGGAGGCATTCAATTGTTGACGGCTCCTCCAAAACAAGGCAATGGAAAATCCGATAGTCGTCACCGCCGTCGTAAGGCGGTACAGGCAGCACCGGCCTGACCGTTGCTTTGCTTGGCCGGTTGCTGGAGGTTGGCGTGTGGCGCCAATTGGGAGACCAGCCCGTGGAAGAGTGGGACATGACTAGGCCTTGGCGTTTGTGTCCCCCCGATCGTTCCTCCTGATCAAATGGTTTGTATGGAGAAACCGACGTGCGGCGAAGGGTAACGGATGATGACTGCGTCTGGGAGGCAATGTGGTAGTGTTGCCTGGGGAATGATTTATTGGGTCGATGTCGAGCAGGTGAAAGCCGTTGACAGGCCAAAGACTTAAGGATGTATCTGTCCGTTGGGGGTAGCTTGAATTCTCACAGGTGAAATGATGAAGAACCCCCCGAAAAAAGTACTTTGTAACGCATCGAAACGGTTGAGTGGGGAAAATTTGGGGTGATTGGTGGCCACTGCTTGCTTTTCTGAACGGCGCCACTGTCATCGCGTCCAACGTCAACTTTTCAGCAAAAAAGCCTTCTCAGGTACATGGTGAGTTAAGTTGAGCGGTGTGGTGTCGAGTCCGATTGTCTGTTGAAAAGGCCTGTTAGTGGAAATTCGGCTTTTGAAGGTGTAAGGAAAGCATGGTTACTGCGGGGGGGGGCGTATTTTGCCCAGTTTTGCGAAATTGTTGCCTTTTCCCGACTCCGCAATTACTATCGAATTGAGGTAGCGGGCGTGTCGGTGGGTTTCTGTCCGGCGCGGCGCTGCCCGAGTTCAGTCATCTATCACTCCTACGGTCGGCAGTTTGATCTCGTCAGCCGGGGGCGAACCGGTTTGTCTTCAGTGTCATTGGAACGAGTAGCCAGATAGTGGCTCTCATGTTTCATACTCTCTTTTCAAGGAACAAAGACGTGAATTCCACGCTTTCCCCAAAAAGTTTTGGTGCGCTATTTCTCTTCATTGCTGCAGCGTTTTTGCCGCTTGATGCCCAGGCCCAGCTTGGTGGCGGGGGTGGTGGACTTGGCGGTGGACTTGGCGGTGGCGGTGCTGGCGGTGGTGGTGGCGGTTTGGCGGGTATTCATGTCGACGCCAGCGGCGTTTTGGCACGAATTTCGAAGGATCCAACGGGCCAGCTTACCAAGCAGCGTTTTCAAGCTGCCAGAAAAGAACTTGGCGCGATGGCGAAGCAGTGGAGAAAGCTCCGCATGGTGTCGTTGAATCGACTCGAAGCCGCGGTCCAAGCTTGTACTGAGAACAATCAGCGCCCCTCGAATGACATGCTGGCTTTGGCAGGGCTGACGAGGTTGCAATACGTTTTCTTCATTCCAGAAACGAATGATATTGTTGTTGGTGGACAGGCGGAACCCTATTTCGATGATGGAAATGGGGAGACACGTGGGATGAAGAGTGGTCGGCCCGTAGTACTTCTCGAAGATCTAGTAGTTGCCTTACGTGCTTTTGCACCGTCGGTTCCGGCGCAACGACTGATTGGTTGCTCGATTGATCCGACACAGGAAGGCTTACAGAATTACAATCAAGCGGTACGTGCGATTCAAGCGAGCGGTGTCCGTGAAGCGAGGGTCATTTCCCAAACTCTGAAAGATGCTATGGGCAAACACGATGTTTCAATCTTTGGGGTGTC
The DNA here is from genome assembly GCA_022446825.1 of Pirellulaceae bacterium. GTDB lineage: Bacteria > Planctomycetota > Planctomycetia > Pirellulales > Pirellulaceae > JAKVBY01. The sequence goes on along the minus strand of JAKVBY010000002.1, from coordinate 93,899 downwards.
TCCCAAAACTCGCTTTGCTCATGTTTTACTATCTGCTGATTATCGGATGAAATTGATTGGCATCGGCTTGGAGAAACCTCCTGTGCGGATCAAAAGTTTTACTGAATTGTCACGTGGCCCAGAAAATATGGTGCGATGGTTCTTTACGCCGAACTATGAAACAGTTCGAGTCAGTGATGATGGCCTTGCCATGCAGCTTACCGGCGATGGCGTAAAGCTCGTCGGAGAAGACGAAATTGTGAACGCCGACGGTAGTCGGCGCGCGGTCGGCAAAACGACCGGTGCGAGTAAACGATTTGTCGACGGTTTCACTAGAAAATACATTTCCTTAGCGAATGCGGAACCGGTTTACGGGCATTTACGGAATTTAATCGATCTCTCCATCGCGGCAGCCTACATACAGCAGCAAGATTTTTATGGCCAAGCGGAATGGGGTATGGATTTCTTCGCTGATGAGTCCCAATTTTCGGTTGAGTTGTACAATGCTCCAGAAAAGGTGAATACGGCTGTGAATGCGATCTGGAAGGGCGGTCAATTGCGGACACCAATTGGTGGGGGCGTCAGCATTCACCCCGGGATTGCCTTGGAGTCTCACAATTTACTCTCTGATGAGGACGGCGAATTGCAAGGTAAGCTTGAAAATGTCGATATAGCAAAGCTACCGGCAGACCGTTGGTGGTGGGACGCTGAGATGGTTGCTAAAGGCAATGATCAAGCTGCTGCAGTACTTCCCCGAGACCGTCGTTAGACGCGACTTCGGGGTACGTTACTCTGAAAAGCTGTTTGACCTTAGGATGCGGAAGGCGTGTGTCGGGATCGAAGTGAGCTTTGGGGCGAAAGGTTTGTGTCAACGCGTTTGCCCGCGTTGAATTTTGCCTCGAAGGTGGTGCCATCCACATTCCAAAAGGTCCAGTTTCCCTGGCGTTTTCCCTGNTGATAGTGGCCTGCTGCTTTTTTCGAGCCATCNGCGTAATAGTAAACCCAAGGGCCGACCGGTTGGCCGACTTCAAATTCCCCGGTAGCTAGTTTGGTTTGGTCAACCGATCGTAAAATCCAAGAACCGTNCCGTACCCATTGTAAGTGCTGTGGGAAAAATTNGTATTCTCCTTCNCCGAGGGAATCGACCCAGGCGATGACTTGCGTCTGNGTGTTCTCNGNGGTTGCTCCNNCTGNTTCANNGGCTNNGNTGCTTGCCTGATTNACGTAGCGAAAATCAGCTTCGACGACCCAGCGTTCGGGTGNATGTGNNGCNTTCCATTGANGCACNAAATACTCCAGNATGTCATGTCGAAACCAAGCNTTGTGGTCGTAGTGTAACTCCGTCCAGAAGGTAACCCATTGCCGAGCGGATTTGTCCGCAGAGATTCCTTTCACAGTATCTTCGACGAGGGGGATACCATTTCGAGTCAGGTCAACGGTTTGACCATCGCTGCAGAGACCCGCGATGACAAATCTGAAATCTCGGCCATTCGGTTTCGAAAACATACTCCAGCGTTGGCCGACAACGGTTAGTTCGCCAATGCGATCGAAGGCTTGCCAAGCCTTACTTGCAGGTTGTACTTCTGTGACCAGTATGCGGATGTTGTAAGCAGAAATATAGAAGAGCATTGCTAAACAAAATCCATTACTCATGTGCTTCGCAAGAGAAGGCCGTCTTGTTTTTGTTCGGTTTGTGGTAGTCACAGGTGGAGTGTTTTGCTTTGTCCAGCGGTCGAACCACTGCAATCCCTTCTGAATCCGCGCGGACTCCCAGAAATTTGCAGGTAGGAAAAGTGTATGTGCGGCGAAGCAAACGTAGGAGAAAAGAGCGACGTTGAGGCAGAGTTCAATACCGACATGCAACCCCACGAGTATCGCCAGGGCTACCAGCCGAATGCGGTAGCGAAACCATGGAAGCAGTAACAGAATAGGTAAGAGTAGCTCTGCGCTGAGCGTGATCAGAGAAAGCGTCTGAAGTAACGTTGGCCAGGTGCGGAGACTGGTTCCAAGCGAGGTTACGTATAAATCGATGTTCAGAGAATTGGCGATTGCCTCTCCGCGATACCAGAAAGTATTGCACTTAGCCAAACCAGTAAAAAAATACATCATGCAGACTTGTAGGAGAATGGCAGCTGTCGCGACATTAAGGATTGTCTGCGATGGTTTTTTAAGCACGACTTGACGCTTTGAATCGATCGAAGCACGGTTACCCAAAGGCAGGAAGATGCTCCAAAACAACAGTAGTGATAAGATGACGTCACCACCATTGACCAGTAACGGTTGCCGAGTGTGAAGGGATGTAAGCAGAACCCAGGAAATACCGGTCGCCACGCGGGTGTGGTAGCCGGCAAGTAATGCGAAGGCAGCTACGATAGCAGCGATAAAGAGAGTTATTTGCCACCACAAATCGCCACTCAGCCAATGCAATGACCACCGCCAGTGGCCAGCAAAATATCCGCGAATCGTCTCTACTGGAAGCACACCGGAATCGGTGTACATCACATTTAGATCGATTGCTCGTGTGGCAAGGTTTGCCAGCAGGACGATTGCGAGGGCAATCCGAAACAAGGCTAAGGTGCGCACGTCGATCCCAAACATGGCGTTTGCCAGCCGTTTTATCGGAGGATCAGGAGGGGATCGGTCCATGCCTTAATTCTAGGTTATTCCTCAAATGGGGAACGATACCAGATTGGCGGTTTTACGGTGTCGCTTGCGCGTCGTGGTCAAGCGTTACAATCCGCAAATCACATACGTTCGTATGTGTCGGACCTGTTTTAATGAGTTGTCTGAGTCGTTCAAAGAAGTGATAAGCGTCGTTGTGATCCAAGAAATAGCGAGGATCTAATTCATTCGCGAGACATTTTTCCTGAGTCGTTTCGTTGATCCAAGCACCGGCAGCGTCTGTGGGGCCATCTTCACCGTCGGTGCCGCCTGACAAAAGTGTGAATCGTTTGTTTCGTTTTTTAACGTCAGGTGAGGTATCTTTTGCTGGTGAATGGTTTCTGAGATGTTCGAATGCGGCCAGGACTAGTTGTTGGTTGCGCCCGCCGAGTCCGCGTTTCGATTCCTCAATCAATTGGACGGTTGGCTCTCCACCAGAGATCAGGCAATTGGGCCCCATTGCTGACTGGTGTTGTATCAACCAATCCGCGATTTCCTGACCAATCTTTTCTGCCGGTCCTTCTGATGTGTTACTAGAACTTGTTATGGGTGCGTAGCCACGGCGGATTGCTTCAATACCTGCGGCATTGACGGCGGTCGCATTGTTGCCGATAACAAAATTCATCACTTCTTGACGTGCCTCCACACGGTTAGAAGTTTGAGGAGCATCCGACGTGGTCTGGAGGAAGTTAAAGACAGTGCGACAAGATACTTCGTGCTGGGCGCCAAATGTTTTCAGGACTTGTAATGCATCATGGGGCGAATTGGGATGCAGGATGGTCGGTCCTGAAGCAATGATGTCGAGTGGGTCACCGAGCACGTCGGAAATGATCAATGTGACGAGGTGTCCTGCTCGGCAAGTTTGGGAAAGTTGTCCTCCCTTAATGCGACTAAGCTGCTTGCGAACCGTATTTAGTTCTTCAATGTTGGCGCCCGCACCGCTCAGAAAACGCGTGATGGCTTGTTTGTCAGCCAGGGAGATGCCGTTGACTGGTGCCGGAAGTAGAGCGGAACCACCACCCGAAAGAAGGCAAATACATAGGTCTGCAGGGGTTAGACCAGCAACCATTTCGAGTATCCGAGAGGTTCCTTCCACACCCGCTTGTGTGGGCTCGTTGATCCCGGCTGGCCGAGCTGCGTGTAGATGGATTTTTTTCGTTGTCGTAACGCAATCTGCAGGAACATTAATCCAGCCGGTTAACTTTTCTATCGCCAACAGGTTCTTTTCCAGAACCGACTCAAGGCCGGCGGCCATGCCCGCTCCTGCCTTGCCCGCTCCGACGACTGCAATTTTTCTGATGCGATTTAGATTAAACGATGCTTCGCCAATGATTAGACGATCGTCTTCGATGCAGACATGTTTTTGTACCAGGTTGCTGCTGGAGACCGCATCAACCCCAGCTTGCCAAATCGCGAAGGCGTCCCGTTGTAGTTCTTCACTAGACCTAGCCATTTCGCACACTTGAGGTTTTATGCAGGTGAGATATTGAGAATTGTACCTTGAGAATGAGTTTGTGGATGCAAGTCCTGTTTTGATTTGGGTTTGCGCTCATGGTCGTTGCTGGCATTTGTCTTGACGTGTCAAGCCACTGTTTCTATACTTCGCCACCCTTTTATCGGATGTATCGCGCAACGAGCGCGATTTTCTTACAGCATTGTACTCGGTTTACGGAGTAACCGTTATGGTCGGCAAGGATGCCAGGATCAAGCGGGCCAACCTGAAGAGTTGGAAGACCCAGATCATTGTTTTCACCACCGCTTTTGCGGTCATCGGCAGTTGCTTCGTTTTGAGGACTCTTTCGGAGTCCGAATCTGCCTCGGCTCAGGCTCCTGAGAAGCGACGTCCGAATTCTGGACCCGCACAACGAAAAAAAACAAAGCCAGCTAACGCCAACGTACAGCAAGCTTCTGCCGCCACACCGGCTGAGGTTCAAAAAGTGATGGCGGTCGTCAACGGCGAGCAAATTACGCGTCATGAACTTGCCCAAGCATGCCTTCAGCGTTTTGGCAATGAGTTGCTGGAAAGTACGATCAATAAGCAGGTAATTTGGCAAGCCTGTAGGAAACGTGAGATTTCAGTCACCGACGAGGATGTGGAGACGGAAGTCCAACGGATGGCAGACAAATTTGGTTTATCCAAAGGTCGTTGGTATCAATTATTGCAGGAAGAACGCGAACTAACTCCGGACAAATATCGTCGCGAAGTCGTCTGGCCAATGCTGGCGCTGAAAGCGTTAGTATCGAATCAGATTGTTGTGTCGCGTGAAGAGATTGAGCAAGCTTTGGAATCGGAATTTGGTTCTCAGGTCCGCTGTCGGATTATTGTTCTTGCGAGTCAGGAAAAAGCTGAAAAGGTGCGTGCTGCGGCAATTAAGAGTCCTGAAAAATTTGGCAAATATGCGAAAAACTATTCTGACGATCCCAGTAGTAGTGTCGAGGGAGCGATTCCTCCAATTCGACGTCATCTGGGCAGCCCGGACATTGAAAGAGTTGCCTTTTCACTTCAAGAGGAGCAGATTTCGAATGTCATTCCTTTTGGGGATAAGTTTGTCATCCTTAAATGCGAGAAGCATGTTGCTCCGGTAGCGATTTCGGCTGAAATGCGACGACTTGAGACGATGAAATCCCACGACCGGATTCAGGACCAGAAGTTGCGTGCTGCGTCTGCTGAATTGTTTAAGCAACTCCAACGCGAAGCTCAAGTCGTTAATGTTTTTAACGATCTGCAACTTCGCGAAAAGTTTCCGGGTGTGGCTGCCATCATTAATGATGACAAGATCACACTTCGTCAGCTTTCTGAGAATTGTCTGCAGGCCTATGGTCGCGATGTTTTAGCTGGCGAAATCAATCGACGGCTACTGATGCAGCAATTAAAACGTCGTAAATTTACGGTTCTTGATCAAGAAATTGATCAAGAGATTGCGCGTGCAGCAGAATCCTTTGGATTCATTAAGCAGGATGGTTCACCAGATATCGAGCGTTGGTTGAGTTCCGTACTCGAAGAAGAGGATGCCACTGTCGAACTCTATGTTCACGATGTTGTCTGGCCAACAGTTGCTCTGAAGAAACTGGTTACACAGCAAGTAAAATTGGAAGAGGGTGATATAGAGAAAGCCTTTGAGTCAAACTACGGTGAGCGTGTGGAGGTTCTGGCGATTGTTCTAGGAAATCAACGCCAAGCCCAAAAGGTTTGGGAAATGGCACGGGACAATCCGACCGTAGAATACTTTGGACGCTTGGCGGAACAGTATTCGATCGAACCGATGTCGCGCGAGAATGGTGGTGTTGTTCCACCAATCCGACGTTTTGGCGGACAGCCGATTTTAGAGGAAGAAGCGTTTAAATTAGGAGCCAGCGGTGTCGAGAGCCTTTCTAGTATTTTGGCCATTGGGGACAAAAATATTATTTTGAAGTGCGTAGGTCGAACAACACCGGTTGTTAGTGAAATGGATGAGGAGATCCGCTTAGAATTAATTAAAGATTTGCGTGAGAAAAAGATACGTGTGGCGATGAGTCGGGAGTACGATCGCATTAAAAAAATTGCGCAAATCGACAACTTTCTGGCGCAAACCTCCCAGTCACCAAAGCGCACGAATGGTAGCGAGCTTTTTGGAGCCAAGCAGTTGAACGACGGCGCCAAACGGCGCTGAGGTTTCTTATGGTTGAAGACGATCGGCCAGCGTTTCTTGGCGCTGGCCGTTTTTATGCGCAGAAATCGTTTGAGTGCTTGCGAGTTGCCATTGAAGGGTCGTCATAAGGAAGTCAAGATTGGCTGCAGGTGATTATTTCCCCATGATTGCGAGGTTTTAAGATGTCCGACCCATTGTTTTCGGTTGCTGAACAAGTAGTGCTTGTTTCGGGGGGGAGTCGCGGTATTGGCAGGGCGATTGCGAAAGGGTTTGTCGAACGTGCAGCGACCGTCATTATCACAGGGCGCAATCAAACGACACTCGAAGAAACTTCGCAGCTCTTGTCGACTGATGGGAAGAACGTAGAGGCGATAGTTTGCGACGTCGCGAACGCCTCCCAGATTGACGGGCTGGTCGATAAGGTGATTCGTCAATTTGGGAGAATTGACACACTTGTGAATGTTGCGGGAGTCAATCGACGCAAGGCGGCCTTAGACGTTAGTGAAGACGATTACGATTATATTCTTGATATCAACCTCAAAGGGGCTTTTTTGCTTTCCCGTGCGGTTGGTGCACAGATGGTCCGAGAGGGGAGCGGTTCTCAGGTGAATATTGCCTCACTCAATACGGATCGTCCGCTAAAAAATGTCTTACCTTATGCGATGAGTAAAGGTGGCATGGAGAATATGACGCGGGGACTCGCCTTGGAGTGGGGACCCAGTGGTGTACGAGTCAATGCACTGGCGCCCGGTTTTATTTTGACGGACTTAACTCAAAAACTTTGGGCGCTGGAAAGTATGCAAGAATGGGGTATGGCAAACACTCCGCAGCGCCGTTTAGGAGTGCCGGAGGATTTAGTCGGTACCACACTTTTTCTCGCCTCTGCAGCTGCAGAGTTTATGACCGGCCAAACACTTTATGTGGATGGGGGATTTACCGCAGGTTGGAATTGGCCTATTCCGGTGGATGGTGGGCAATAGCCTTGAGCGTGGGCACTCGGATCAATCTGAAGGAATCCAAGCCGCTGTCGTTGAATTGACGATTCGTAAAGACTAGGCTCTTCGGTGTTCGCTCAATTAAACTAAAGCTCGTTGCTGAAAGTAAAGAGCTAGGGCGTTGTTTTACTCGCTGGAGTCAGGGATGAGAGTCTGTTGTTTTGCAGTGGTGGTGTTTTTCTCGTTGCTTGTAACGATAGCACGTGGTGCAGACCGGAACATTGTGTTGTTTGTCACAGATGATCAAGGTCCCGATGCCGGGTGTTACGGAAATGACGTTATCCAAACGCCAAATCTTGATCAATTGGCTGCTGACGGTACGTTGTTTCGCTATGCCTTTTGTACGACGGCAAGTTGCTCAGCAAGTCGATCGGTTATTCTTACCGGGTTGCACAATCATGCCAATGGTCACTATGGCCACCAGCATCACTTTCATAAGTTTTCAAGTTATTCAAATATTAGTTCACTGCCGAATTATCTGCGGGCTGCTGGCTATCGTACAGCACGCTGTGGAAAGTATCATGTGGCCCCGGAGCAAGTTTATCAGTTTGACGAGTTCATTCCGGGATCTTCGCGGAGTCCTGTCGTGATGGCGGAGAATTGCCAGGACTTTATTGCTGCGGAGAGTGAGCGACCTTTTTTTCTTTACTTTTGCACGTCGGACCCCCATCGCAGTGGTAGTGAGGCGACGGAATTACCATACGCGCCCAATCGTTTCGGGAATCCGGCACCGGATGGCAAGACTTATCCCGGTATCACTGAAGTTCCTGTTGACCCTCAAGATGTGATCGTTCCTGGTTTTCTTCCGGATACCCCTACCTGTCGAGCAGAGATCGCTCAGTACTATCAGGCAGTTTCACGGATTGACCAAGGCTTAGGCCGATTGGTGAAACTGTTGCAAACGTTGGAGAAGTGGGAGAACACTCTATTTATCTATATTTCAGACCATGGAATTGCCATGCCCGGTGCTAAAACGACACTCTATGAAGGTGGTATGCATTCTCCCTGTGTCGTGAGAAATCCATACAATGAAAAGCGCGGGGTTGCCACGAATGCCATGATCAGTTGGGTAGATATTACTCCCACCGCTTTGGATTTTGCCAGAGTACTGAACTCAGATAAGAATGCGGTAAAACAAGAGATTGTACAGCGTTTACCACCTCCACCTCGTGGTGTGTCTGTACAGCACACGCGAGACACCCAGCGAGGTGCATTCCATGGAAGATCTTTTTTGCCAACGCTTGAAGGGCAGGACACCCCAGGTTGGAATGAAGTTTGTGCTTCTCATACTTTTCACGAAATTCAAATGTATTATCCGATGCGGGTGATTCGCGGGCCTCGCTTCAAGCTCATTTGGAATATCGCTCATCCGCTGCCGTTTCCATTTGCTTCTGATCTTTGGGCTGCTCCCACGTGGCAGGCGCAATATCAACAAGGTCGTGACGCCCAGTACGGAGCGATGACCGTGGGAACCTACATCCAGCGACCAAAATTTGAATTATTTGATTTGAAGAACGATCCTTACGAAGGTAATAATCTTGCGGAAGATCCTCGACATGCTCGCTTGCTTGAGGATATGACCAACCGTTTGCGAGACTTTCAAGTGCGTACGAACGATCCCTGGATACTCAAATGGGAATATGAATAGTGTCTTACGACGATTCGTGTGTACCTTTACATTCACAAAGTAATATAAATGACAACGTTTAATGGGAGAAGCAAAGTGCGTCAGACGTTACTGCTAACAATTTGTTTCGGAATATTTGCCAAGTTCTCGATCGTCGCCTTCGTTGCTGGTGCCGAGCCGGTGTCCGAAAAAGACCTTTTTGCAGAGGATAATCTTGTTGCATGGTGCATCGTTCCTTTTGATGCAAAAAAACGTGGGCCAGCCGAGCGCGCGGAAATGCTTGTTCGACTCGGCTTGAAACGCGTTGCCTACGATTGGCGCGAGGAGCATGTCGCGACGTTTGAAGAAGAAATCCTACAATACAAGAAACACGAGTTAGAGTTTTTTGCTTTCTGGGATGTGCATGAAGAGGCACTGAAACTTTTTGAGAAGTATGACTTGCATCCACAGATTTGGCGGATTGCGCCCACGCCCAATGTGGAATCTCAAGCAGAGAGGGTCGCAGCCGCGGCCAAGCAAATGCTGCCATATGTGAATCGTGCTAAACAGCTGGGGTGTAAGTTCGGAATCTATAATCACGGCGGCTGGAGTGGTGAGCCAGAAAATATGATCGCGATCTGCAAATGGTTGCACGAGCATGCTGGAGGCGAACATGTTGGCATTGTCTACAACTTTCACCATGGTCATGAACACATCGAAGATTTTGGTGCCTTGCTGGATCTGATGAAACCGTATTTGCTTTGTTTGAATATTAATGGAATGAACACGGCTGCCAAGCCAAAAATTGTTTCTCTGGGACAGGGCGAACATGAACGTAAGATGTTGCAAACGGTTTTAGAAAGTGGCTACGCTGGCCCGATTGGAATTCTGGATCATCGAGTGGAAATGGATGCGGAAGAAAGTCTGGGACAGAATCTCGACGGTTTAAAAGCGGTCGTGAAGGAGTTGGAGTGAGCACGATCAATCGATTCTGATTAACAAGCGAACACGTTCGACGATTTGTTACGGTGTACTCAATGTGTGATTTTCGTTTTTTTCTAACGGCGTTTTTAAGCGTATGCTGTAATGTGGTGTCGGCTGCTGATGTCGTGATCGATGAGGCGACAAAAGCGAGGTGCTTCCAAGTCCTGCGACAAGGGGTTCGCTCGAGCGAGTTTTGGCCATCGATGCATGCTGCGGAAGGTTTGACGAGAGCAGGCCGGGGTTCCGAAGTGCTGGCACTGTTGTCCCCGCGTTTACCAACAGTAGCTGACGATCAGCAAAGATGTGGAATTGCGCGCGAAATGGTGCGTGCTGGGGCCCGTGAGAAAACGGAAGTGATGCTCCAGATTTTGGCTGGCGAGGATGATTTTGGTCACGTCCACGCTGCTGAGAGTTTGTATAAGGTGGGTGAGATCGGGGACGGTAAAATAATTCAGGCGGTATTCGCCAAAACCCGTCAGGGGACATTGAAGTTAATGGCTGCCGCAGCTCTAGGGCGTACTGGTGACCCTGCAGCGTTACAGTATTTGCGAGATCAACTTGAATCAGACGATGAAGGAGTCTTGCAAATCGCAGCTTGGGTTCTGGGAAGAATTGGTGCACCGGATGATGCGATTGCCCTTCGTGAGCAGTTGATTCGTACAAAAACAAAATTAACACAAGTCTACATTGAGCATGCCTTAGCTGCTTTAGGTGATGAAGAAGGACTGCGTGACCTGACCCGTAATTTGGATTCGGAAGATGCTGCGACCCGCACATATGCGGCGACGTTTGCCGGAGATGCGCGGGCTTTGGTTGTTGCTCCTAAGCTAATTGAACGATTAGACGATGAAAATCTCGACGTGCGAATTCGTGCGGCCCAGACGTTACTGGAATTTTCGCTGATGCGGCGTAATGAGGCTACCAAGGACTTTTCTTTTGCGGATCAAGGTCTTGAAAAAGATGTTTACGAGCATTACGCGCTGCAGGCTCGCAATGCACTCCAGGATCGCCAGACACGGTATGCTGAGTTGAAGACTGACGAGGATTGCGAAAAGTGGCAACGGGTTCGCAAAGAGTTTTTTTTGCGACAATTAGGTGGGCTTCCGCCGCGGACACCACTCAACGCTAAAGTTGTTGGACGTCTCGATGGCGACGACTACTTGGTGGAGAAAGTGATTTATGATAGTCGCCCCAATCATCGTGTTACGGCAGCCATGTATTTGCCAAAGTCAGCGCCTCCTTATCCCGCGGTACTGATCGCTTGCGGGCATTCCAAGAACGGTAAGGCGGCGGATTATAATCAGCGCATGGGGATAATGCTGGCGAAGCATGGCGTGGCGGCGTTTTGTTATGACCCGATTGGGCAGGGGGAACGCTCACAAATCCTCGAGAAAGACGCGACACCGAAGCACCCTTCAACAACAGAGCATATTTTGGTTGGTGTCGGCGCGATGTTGACTGGAACGAATACCGCCCAGTATCGCATATGGGATGGCATTCGCGGCCTGGACTATCTTGTCAGTCGGAAAGACATCATGGCCGAACGCCTTGGTTGCACCGGTTGTTCGGGTGGAGGCACACTGACGAGCTACATCATGGCCCTGGATGATCGAGTGTTTTGTGCAGCGCCGGCATGCTACTTGACCACGTTCCAAAGCTTGGTCGAAACCATTGGCCCACAAGACGCTGAGCAAAACATTTTCGGTCAAATTGCCTTTGGCATGGATCATGCCGACTACGTTCTTATGCGGGCCCCGCGCCCCACATTGATTTGCTGCAGTACAGAAGACTATTTTGCTGTCGAGGGGACGTGGGAGTCTTTTCGACAAGCAAAACGGTTTTATGGGCGATTGGGGTATGCGGAACGTGTTGACCTGGTCGAAGCGGATGGGGGCCATGGAGTAAAAGTATTAACTCGTGAGGCGATGGTAAGGTGGATGCGCCGTTGGCTTCTTGGTGTCGATGACGCGGTAAAGGATCTTGACTTTCCCGTTTGGTCGGTCGAAGACTTGCAGTGCACACCCATGGGTGAGGTTCTGCGGCTTCCCGGTGAACGCTCAGTTTTTGATTTGAATTTGGCACGAGCAGAGAGCCTGCGCGCGGGGCGGCGTCAGGGGAAAGCATTGACTGCAGGCATCATCCGCACAGTCACCGGCATTCGGCCACTGCGAGATTTGCCCGACCCGCGCGTGCATGAAATAAGTAACACTCGAAACTCGAGTCAAAAAGTGAGACAGCTGTTGCTTGAGACAGAGAAGGGATTGCGGTTGCCAGCATTAAGATGGGTTCCATCAAGTCCAACCTTGGAGCGAGTTCTTTTGCTGCATGATGGTGGAATTCAGAATGCCGCTACGAGCCCGGTACTTCAGCAACAATTGACTCAGGGGCGAGATGTTGTTTGTCTGGACATCCGCGGTATGGGCGCTACACGAAGTGGTAAAACCACTGATCAAAATGGTGACTGGAAAACTGCTTATCTGGCCTACCTGATGGGAGAGTCGTTGGTCAAAGGACGCGTAGAGGACATTCTGTGTTGTGCTCGCTGGTTAAAACGAGAGGGCAAGTTAAGGTTAATCGCGGATGGAGAATGCGCTATTGCCGCACTCCACGCGGCGGCCGTCGAGCCAGAGTTGTTCGATTTTTTAGAGGTGGAGTTGCCGACGCAATCCTGGCATGAACTGCTTGGCGATTCGGAGCCGTGGAACCAAACCACCAATGCGATTCACGGTGTCTTAAAATATTACGATTTGCCTGAGCTGGTAGAACTTGCTCATGGCGTTGGGGACGAGTAAAGCACCTGCATTGCTTTCGTGGAAGATTCAATCGGCTCGTTGTTACGAATCCTCTCAGTACTTGCCGAACGGTTTGGGCTAAGCCAGGAGTCCCGGGATCACCTTGCCTGGTTGTCCATCCAGTAAGGATTGCTGACGTCCGTTTTGTTTGTAAGTCAGCGTCTCTGCATCGAGCCCGAAAAGATGCAGCAGGGTGGCGTGATAGTCAAAATGATTGACAACATTGTCAACGGCACGATGGCCGAATTCATCGGTAGTACCATAAGTGCCGCCGGACTTAAATCCTCCTCCGGCTACCCACATGCTGAACCCATAGGTGTTGTGATCCCGGCCGACATTCGATAATCCAGTATCATTCTGAATGACCGGCAAACGCCCCATTTCACCACCCCAGTGGACAACGGTGGAATCTAAAATCCCCCTTTGTTTGAGGTCTTTGACCAAAGCGGCTGCTGGGACGTCGACATATTTGCAAGCCGTGGGCAGTCCANTTTGAATTCCACCATGGTGATCCCAGTACTGATTTTTCGTGAACAGNTGAATAAATCGGACCCCGCGCTCAACAAGTCTGCGGGCGATGAGACAGCGAGTTCCGAACTCTTGTGTTGCCGGATCATTCAGGCCGTACATGGCATGCGTGGCTTTGGTTTCTTGTTGGATATTCAAGGCGTCCCGTGCCGCCGTCTGCATGCGTGCTGCTAATTCAAAATTGGAGATCCGAGCGTCTAATTCTAATTCGCGACTGCGCGTTTGCTTGTGCTGTTGGTTGAGTTCGCGGAGGAGATCCAGAAAGCGACCTTGCGTTTGACCTTGGAGTTCCTGTGGCGGTGCAAGATTGAGTATGCGCGGTTCTACTGGGCGAACGACGGTTCCTTGAAAGAGGGAAGGTAACCAGCCGTTTGACCAGTTTAAGACTCCCTCGACGGGTAATCCTTTGGGNTCACTCATGGCGACGTAAGCCGGAAGTTGATTGGTTTCCGCACCCAAGCCGTAGGTTAACCAACTCCCAAGTGCTGGCCGACCTTGTTGCGTTCGACCATTGTTCATGGCATGGATCGATTGTCCATGATTGTTGACTCCGGTATGCATGGAGCGAATCACAAGCACGTCATCGACGATTTCGGACAAACCTGGAAGAAGTTCGGATATCTCGGTACCCGACTGACCATATTTCTTGAATGACCAAAAGGAACCAAGGATACGGGAACTCGCCTGTGCGGCATTGTCGTACTTGATTTCGCCAGGAAATCTCTGCAAATGCATTTTATTTAGCAAGGGTTTGGGGTCCATCAAATCCATCTGACTGGGCCCACCCTGCATGAACATCGAGATCATTGCAGTGGCTTTTGGTGGCTTTGGTGTCGGCTTAGACAAGAGGTCAAAACTGCGCACGCCAAGGTCTGGTTTGACAGGTTTTGCCAGTGCCGATTGATCAGACAGCCATGCTAAGGTCATGGGTGCCCCAGAGAGGGCAGTGGCGGCTAAAAAATGACGGCGGCTAGATTTGTGGTTCGTGTTGCTGGCTGAAATTGGATGAATCATGAGAGGTGTGAGCGATTAAATCGCCTGTTGAAGTAGGGCGGGCTATTGTGTGTTCTTAGTCTACGTAGAGAAATTGGTTGGATGCCAAGAGCGCTTGGCAGGCGATGGCGAGGGCCTTTTGTGCTGCGACGACATCATTTGTGTTTTCATCCAAGAGAAATTCTTGTTTTTGTTGTTGGACAAATGCCAACAATGCATCGATTTGGGGCTCCGATGGATGAGAAGAATAAGCGATTTCCCAAGCAAGGTGAAGTTGATCTTGAAGGGGTTCACCCGCTTCCATGGAGACGCGTTCCGCAAACATCTTAGCATAGCCGATCATGAAATCGCTATTCATTAACAAGAGTGATTGTGGTGCGACGTTGGAAGATGGGCGGAGTGTGCAATTGGGTGCGACCGTCGCAATGTCAAATGTTTCTAACACGGCAAGTGGCCGCGTCCGTCGCACCTGAACGTACGTGCTACGTCGATGTTCTTGTCCTCCTAGCCCGGGGTTGTTTTTCAACTTGCGTTCACCGTCGAGGTCTTCTTTTCCGATCACGATTTGACCGACACCATTTTCCATTACCGGAATTGCCGGGCCATACATTTGCGAGTTGTAAGCTCCACTCACGGTCAAAACAGCATCGCGGAATGATTCAGACTCGATGCGACGAATCGATTGCCGTGCGTAGAGACGGTTGTCGGGATCAACTGTGTCTAGTTCCGAGTTGCGTTCTGACTGTTGTTTGAATGTATGGGAAGTGAGAAGTTGTCGATGCAGTCGCTTGATTTGCCAACCGTTGGTCATGAAATCATGTGAGATCCAGTCGAGTAAATCAGGGTGAGTGGGGCGCGCCCCGAGTTGTCCAAAATCACCAAGTGTGGATACGATGCCGCGCCCGAAATGGTGGAACCAGATGCGATTCACAAATACACGCGCCAGAAGAGGGTGCTTGGGATTGGTCAAGAGTTTTGCATAGGCCGATCGGCGCCCGGTAGTTGGACGTCCCGGATCGTTGTTGGGAATGGCTGGTAGATTGGAGTTCCGGACAAGTATGTTTAGCGCGCTTGGTTCAACAATATCGGCTGGTTGCTGATGATCACCGCGTTTAAAGAGTGTTGTTTGCGGCGTGTGATTGGGGGGCTCTGTTAGAGCTCGGATGAAGTGTTCCAAAGGAATGGTCGCACGGATGTCGTTGACATCCTGCTGGAGATCGGCAAGTTGCTTTTTGGCATCCGTGTTGCGACAGATGTCGGCCATGGCACGATAAGAAGCAATGAGCGATGCAGCTTCGGGAGCAAATTGGTCCAAGGTTTCAGGAGTTACTGCAACACCTGGAAACTGCACTAGCTGGGCTTTTTGCTCGGGGGTTCTTTGCTCGAGCGGAATACTTAAAACCTGCTTGACGACTAATTGTTGAGTTGCATCAAGCGCGTTTAAGTGCTGTTCTTTGACAGTTGCCAATGTGGCTTGTTCCTTTTCGTCAGCCACTGCTGCGATTTCGTTGGCGCGTCGAGCGCGTTGTTCGCTGTAGAGATAGAGGGATCCAGAGCTGATATTTCCAATGTTGGGATATTCTTTGAGCAAAGCGATTTGTTCAGCATTGCGATCCGAGACCGCAGTTTCATAGGCTGTACGTAAGTCGAGTTTTCGTTTGTCGGGTGCCTTGACCAGTTCCTCCTCTAAAGTGCGTTCTAAATGCTCGGTAAGGATTTGCTGACGTTTTGTGGCTGCGGCTTGCGCTGCCATTTCGATCTTGGAACGAATTTGAGCATCCTGCTCTGTGTAGAGCGATACGCGTCGAGCATTGGGAACACGCCAGGCCTGCCAGTCTAAAGCGGGTGCAAAGATTGCGCGTAAGGCGTAATAATCTTGCTGGCGAATGGGGTCATAGCGATGGTTGTGGCATCTGGCACACCCGACAGTCAAACCAAGCAGCGATGTCGACATGATGTTGAGTGTATCGGAGATCACTTCGTTGCGGGCGATGTCGAGATCAATGCCGCCAGCTGCAGTGCCGTCCGGAGCCATGCGCAGAAATCCTGTTGCCGTAAGTTTTTCGACTTGGCTGCTCTCCATGTCCTTAAATGTTTGTGGTATTAACTCATCCCCAGCAAGCTGTTCGGTGACAAATTTGTCAAAGGCTTTATCTTTGTTGAAAGATTGGATCACGTAGTCTCGGTAGAAATAAGCCCATTCGCGAACAGGGTCTGAGTCGACGTACCCTTCGGAGTCGGCATAGCCAGCTACATCAAGCCAATGGCGTCCCCAGCGTTCGCCATAGCGTGGCGATGCCAGGCTTCGGTCGATGAGTCGTTCATAGGCATCGGGTGATTGGTCGTTGACGAAATTATGGACGTCTGCGGGTACTGGCGGCAAGCCAAGTAAATCAAAACTCAATCGGCGCGCTAACGTCGCTTTGCTGGCCACCGCTGAATGCTGCAAGTGCTCTATCTGTAGACGCTCATCAATGAAATAGTCGATGACCGAAGTAAAGCTGCGTTTGTGATCGAGGATTGGTAAAGGAGGCTTTTCGATTGCTTGAAATGACCAGAATAGACGCTCTTCCTCAGTAAAGAATCCTTCGTCAAGGTGTTCAGGCTCCTGCCGAAGCGTCTGAGCCCCTGCTTGTAGCCAACTACGAATTGCTGCTATTTCACCGACCGCTAATTGTTTTTCTCCCGGCGGCATTTCGCCATCAAGAATGCGTTGCATTAACAATGACGCGGCTGCCTTTCCTGGCACGATGGCGGGGCCAGAATCGCCACCCCGAACAATGAAACGTCGCAAGCGCAGGTCTAAATTCCCCTCGAGTGTTCCTTCTTCACCATGACATTGAAAGCAATGGGCTTTTAAGATGGGACGGATTGTTTGCTCGTAATAGGGTGCCTTTGCGAAGGACGCTAAAGGGACAATCGATGTCAGCGTAAAAATAAGTAGAGAGCGAATCATCAGCGTGTAGGCGATTGGAGAATGAGGCAGTGAATGAACAGCTTAAAGTGTACCTATTTATTATCACACGCTAAACCTGAAATGCTATGCGGGAATAAGCAGGAATTATAATGATGCTTGACAAGTTGGGTTGGAAACACTTGATTGGGTGTGAAAAAACGATTGAAAATAGGGTGGTCGCGTTTTGAGACCGTATTTTGATTGTGAAACGTTATTTTTTGCCGCCGCTCTTCTTTGCGAGAAGGGCCAGTTTGCGACAAAGGGCCAGGGCCAGGACAGCCACGTTGTCTACAGCTACTGCTGATTTTTGGAATCGGATTGAAAGGAAGCTAAACGATCGCCGGTTGCGACGTTGCTGGTCGGCGTTTTACTACCTGAACTTGGACCTGCCTGGAAATCGCTTTTTTGGTGGTCAGGATAATAGTTCTTGTCACTCAGCCTGACGTAGACTTGGACGTCCACGTCGACCACGGCCTCACCACCTCCACCTCAGTTGTTGAACGCCAGTGCGTTCAGGGTTGCCTCATCACCGAGATCGAATTGAATCACGACAGGCCCATCGGTGGCGCCGAGCAATTGCACGCTCGTCTGGTTCATCTAAATGGCTTTGCACACTTCGTTGTCCCGTCGGTGAGGTGGACCAGATTGTTTTCTAGATTGTGGCTGCCGTAATACTTAGTAATCGGGCTACTTAGGAATTGGGCGGTAATCGTACGGTTGTACGGGGCGAGATTGATAGAACTCGTAGCGAGGAACGGTGGAATTTTGAGAACAAAAATAGCCCGGACGTGGACGGTGTTTTTATTGTGTGCCTCTCAATCTAATGGGAGCTCAGTGCCTTCGGCGTCCTACCTGACATCTGGCTTCTTGTCTTGTCGATGTAAGAAGAAGGTCATGTCGAGGCGAGTGGAGATTACCAAAGCCGCCAATATTTTGAAGGCGCCGTTTTTAAAATAGGAGAGAAGCTCCCCACACTGGAAATTTCGAATCGGAAGAAAGCCTAAACCGTTTCTTAAAGTNTCACGNCCCCGCCCACCCACGCAGGGCGATTGCNTGCTTCCACAATCCGCATGGTCGCGATCCCAGNTTGCGGTGTNTGAGACATCCGNGGNCNAATCGTGTCTGAGCGGATCCTCTGCCAAATAGTTTCTGGGAAAAGTAGAAATGTCGCAACGATTGNTNGGCCATTTCTGTGTCGNGGNATGCGGACCAAAGAGCTTAAAAGTGGTTGTTTAGCTGGCNCATTCGTTTTATTTGGAAAAGCTCCACTTCGTTTTTCGTTTTGGTGACGTCGTTCAGCCGGTAGGTGGCTGCGGTAAGAATCATCCCGATGTTAGAATCGGAGTAGGTATTGCACGAATGGCCGATGGCCTCAATTGATGGACATTCATGGTTGCTTCAATAGCTCACCCTCTCAAAGTTTCTGTTGCCGTTCCTTTGCACAACGAAGAAGCAGTGCTTCCGGAATTGTTGCAGCGCACCTCTGCCGTTTTGGATCAGTTGCCGGGTGGCCCGCACGAGTTAATACTTGTTGATGACGGTAGTTCTGATCGGACCTTGGAACTTGCCTGCAATGCATCGCAACAGGACAGTCGTTTAGTTGTTGTTAGTCTGTCACGTAATTTTGGACAGCAAGCCGCCTATTCGGCAGGTCTGCAATATGTTTCCGGTGAGGCGGTCGTTCTGATGGATGGCGATCTTCAAGATGCACCAGAAGAAATTCCTCGTATGCTGGAAACCTTTCACGAAGGTTACGATGTGGTGTATGCAGTCCGTGTGCACCGCAAGGAGAGTCTGCTGCTCAGGCTATGTTATTTTTTCTTCTACAAAGTGATCACGGCCTTAGCAAAGGTTCGATTGCCACGCGATGCGGGGGATTTTTGTGTGATCTCTCGTCGCGTTGCGGACGAGATCAGTCGTGCACCAGAACAACTGCGATACTTGCGTGGACTACGCGCCTGGATCGGTTTTAAGCAGATTGGTATTCCTGTTGAACGCAATCGTCGAGTTTCTGGCGAATCGAAGTACTCTTGGCGACGGTTGTTTGGGTTAGCTTTTGACGGCATCTTTGCCTTTTCCGTCTTGCCGGTTCGCTTCGCAACCTTACTCGGTTGCGTGTCGATGGTGCTGAGTTTTTCTTTTGGGAGCTACTATGTCATTGACAAGATGATTCAGGGAGATGCACCTCAGGGTTTTACGTCAACGATTATTTTCATGATGTTCTTTGCAGGTGTTCAGTTAATGTTTCTCGGGGTGATTGGTGAATATGTCGGGCGAATTTACGAAGAAGTGAAGGGACGTCCAAGGTTTATTGTCGATCAGGTGGTGCGACGAAAATCAGACGCTGAGGGT
>JAKVBY010000002.1:56789-74324 GCA_022446825.1 Pirellulaceae bacterium | reverse complement strand
GTTATAACCTCCCGGTTTGGAGAGACAGGCTTTTCTTAAGAGAGTGGTGAGTGAAAAATAATCGAGCGAGCTTCGCTGACACCAGTTCTCCAGCCTTAACTCTAATTCAGCCTGACCCGTAAGCCATTCAGACTTTATGATGGCTCCAATCTCGCGGTCAAGATCGCAAATGGTCTGATCATATTGTACGTAGGTAGGAATATAGAGAAACGCAACAGGGATCTTCTCGTGCTGACAGAGTTCCACGGTACGCTTGAAGATGTTTTGCATGGCCTGCCAGTTGAATTGTGTTTCTTTGTTACGGATTTCGAGCATTTGTTCATAGTGATCCGGTTGGAGGAATCCGCTGGCAATACGCGCGGGATAAATTAGGCCGCGGTTACAAGCCTTGAGGATGTGAGGCGGCAAGCGTTGCTCCCACTCAGATAGCTCCGATTTTGAAAAGCCAGCCCGGCGCCCTCGTTCATGGAGTTGGTCGATGAAAGGTAAATTACGCAGGGATTCCTGTGATTGCGTTGAACGAAGCAACTGGAGCCGAGAGTATGTCCACGGAAGGAGTTGGTAGGCCAAACGTCGTAGTGGCGTACCCGGCTGCCATTTGAGATCTGCGTTTGGCACTTGATACCCGCCTGATGGTGTGCGTTGCACAAGCAATGCGTCATCTGGAGAGGTGTCCAGCAAATCATTGCTGTAAACGCCGATGACAACGAGATCAGGATTGTATTTCAGTCCAACGCAGAGTAGCCCGCGACAATATTGGAGTGGACCGGAACCCGAGAAACCGCAGTTGATAGAGCGAATGATCTGCAATTCGGTAGAACCCAGCTGTGCGACCTGCAGTGGATAAGCTTCCTCGAGTTTGACACCATGACCTTCGGTAAAGGAGTCGCCGGAAAAAACGATTCGAAATTCGTTTGGAGTTGTCTTTTTTAAAGGGATTTCAGGTGAACGAAGGCCTTGCGAGTTGGTGCGAAATTCAACGTTGAATTCGAGGTTGTTGCGTCTTTCCTGAAAATTGATCGGATGCGCGACTTGAACCGGTTGCCGCGCGGGGGCTACGACGCCGATGATACGATCAGCAATAACCGAAAAGATCAAGAAAATGACAGAGCCCAACACGCAGCGAATGGCGGTTTGGCGAACGTTGTATTGACGCTGTAGGAATGGTTTGCGTTTTGATTTGCGGACATCGCGAGTCATTCGTTAACGCTCAGATTGTGAATGAGTAAAAGCCTTAGGGGCCTGTGGGGGCGTTGGGAGTGTTACGTTGAATCACATACATTTTACATTGCCGTCCGACTGCCCACGAATGCCAAGTAAGTTGGTCGATCTTGTTCCAGCCTTCACGAGGCCCGATAGACAAGGCGACGTCTGCCAGGCCGCGCCAATAGAGCGTTTTGTCCCCTGGGCGTGGCCATGTGTCAGGATCTTCGAGGCTTCGATACCAACCATTGATACCACTTCCGGCATCGAATTCAGCTGGAGTGAGTCCCGCGCCAAGCCATTTTTCGACTTGTTTTCCACGGGCTTGATTCCAAGCCAGAAAATCGTGTGTAAACACAAAAGACATGGCAAACATGCCGCTGAGCAAGATGGCACTCGTTCCCCATGTCCAGGCCGGAAGTGATTTGATTCGACTGGCAAAACGTGTTAGTAAAAAGAGAAAAATAGCAGGGTAAAATAGCATCCAGTAGCGGTCGTAAAGAGTCTCGATCACGAGTAGCAAGCCAAGCATTGCCGTAGGGATGATCGCGATGAGTCCGATCGCACTGCAGGACACGAGACGGGAACCTGCGTCTACTCGATCGGTTCGCCATTCCCAGACGGTCAAGGCAGTCCACCAAGCGAGAAGTCCGAGATTGGCAATGGCTCCGAGTGTCAGGATTTGCCAAAATATAACAGGCCACTCAACGTCGCCCATATCTGCCCAACGACCAGGATCGTGTTGGTCTGCCAGTAAAATTGGTCCATAGTGTCCATTATGCAAGATATAGCCAGTCGCTTGCGTAATATAAAGACGACCACCTTTTGCTAGAAAGATAGCCAGAAAGATCAGCGACACCATGATCGCCAAAGCTCCTATCCAGCGTCGGACACGTGTTTGTAGGTTAGGTGTCGTGTGACGTATTGCGGCCAACATGAGCGGCATTAATGGAAGAGTGACAAAGCCTGTAAGGATACTTGCTTGGTAGACGTAAAGTAGGCAATGACGCATGTAGGCTAGGTTGTATTGGCGAACGCTAACACGTGGCAAGCGATTGTCGTTGCCAGGCAAGAGCCAGCCTAACTCGTAGACGCAATATCCGAGAATCGGAAGCAAGCAGGACAGGATCATTGCCAGCGAAGTTTTTTTCCAGTTATTTGTTTCCTTTGCTTGTAAGGTGAGTACAAAAAGCGGAAATACAATCACAACTAAGTGCGTTTGGCGGGTCCATAGCGCAGCAGTAGCACCCAACGCCCCAGACAGCAGCCAGATATTGGATTGTTTTTTTAGTCCCATGAAATAGGCGGTGCTGCTGATAGCGACCAGGGCAGCCGCCGTCACATCTGTCATGAAAGTAAATGACATACCGTAATAGTACGGACCTACAACGAGTGTCAGTGCAGTTATAAATGAGACAACCTGTGAAGCCCCCAATTGTCTTCCCACCGCAAATATGCAGACTGCTCCAATCCAACCGATGATGGCGACTGAGAGGTGTAAGTTTTCGTAAGAGAATCCCAATGGAGAGCAGATAAGTGCGCCCCAAGCGGAATGGGCAGCAACGGTGGCGGTGAGGCTGCCGATCATCGAGACATGTTGGTAGCGGTGCTCTTCAGCCATGATTTGGGCACAGCGCGCATAGAGAAAGTCGTCGTTGTGGGGATAGGCTCCGAATCGCGAGAAAGCCAACCGTCCGGTTGCAAAGGGAAGGCCTAGCAAA
Organism: Pirellulaceae bacterium; assembly: GCA_022446825.1. Taxonomy (GTDB): domain Bacteria; phylum Planctomycetota; class Planctomycetia; order Pirellulales; family Pirellulaceae; genus JAKVBY01. The sequence goes on along the minus strand of JAKVBY010000002.1, from coordinate 71,400 downwards.
AGGCCGAGCAAAAGTGAAATCAAAAGTGAACGCATGAAAGGCTCATATTTCGAGCGACGCGTGTTGTACGAAGTTCTCGACGGAAAAGAACCATATTCTATTTTAGAGGAACGATTTCATTCAGTGGAAGATCGACTTGGAACCGTTTTGTTGAGTCCACTGTCTTGAAACGCCTGGCAGATAATCTCGGCAACAATCTCAGAACCGAGTTCGTTCAAGTGCGTGTCGAAGAGAAGATTAAAAGTGGGTTTACCGTTCCTTGCTGCTTGTGTTAATGAAGTGGTTGTGTCGATAAACCCCATGTTTTGTTGATTGCAGATGGCATGGATAAAGTCTGGTAGTGCATTAGGTTCCCATTCCCGCTCGTATTTTGCCGCGTTAGGAGGGAAACTCAGTTGCTCGTGAAACACGCGACGTTTGCAGGGCATGTAGACTAACCAAGGTCGCAACTTAAGCTTATGGGCGGTATCAGCCCAGCCTTCGAGTGCCTGGTTAACTGCTTTTTTTTCTGCGTCGCTCATGCGTTTCGGGTCCGGTGGAAAATAATTGACCGTGAACGGTAAGTCTTGGTCCCCGAGTTGCAAGCGTGCATTAATGGCAGTGCGTTTCGGTTTTTGGTGTCGCATAGCGACGTCCCACATGGCCACCAAAAATGATGGCTGACGCAGATTTAAGAGATCCCGCATGCGGCGTTCCCCTGTTTTCTGCAGGTGTTGGATGTCCTCAAGCTCTAGGATAATGTCTTTGACATCGTTTCCTTCAAAGAAGACCAGGACGGCGTCGGTTGTTCCTGGACCTTTGCCGAATTCTGATAGGTAGCAAGTGTGACTTAAGGTCCCTGTCACCGAAACGCCCAGGTTTTTAACGCGAATTCCAAGTTGATGAGCAACGAGGTTTGTGTAGATAGTGGAATCTGGCAAATGGCCAAGTTCCGTAAAAGAGTCGCCGGCAAACACGACATCCCAATCTTTCATCGGTTCGGAATTCCGAAAACCAAATTCGTCATATTGGACTGTAACTATCTCTTCGTTCTCATAAAAATTTTCTTCCAGGACGCGTGATTGTTTGAGCCAGGAGGTCAAGATTTTGCCTTCCCATTGAATCTTTCCTTGTCGACGAAAAAAGGTCTCGCCGATTGGCACTGTAGGCCCTCGGTAGTAAATCGGTGTTGCATTCCAAGCACTCATCGTTTGATTAAAGTCGTAATCTACAATGCGACAACCGCCTTCGGCGATGAGCATAATGAGAACGGTTGCCAGCATGCCCATGACAATTTTTGAAAAGACGGTAGGTAGGCGTCGAAGCAGTCCGCCTAAGATGAGGAACACAGTGGAGGACAGAAGTAGGAGTTTTTGTACAAGCCCAAAGGCGGAATTAGCACCGGGCAGTAAGTCGAGTGAGAAGGTGGCGAGGAGAAGTAGAGCGCCGACGAGGAGAGTCGAGTATTGCAGCGTGCGGAGAACGTTGACCGGAAGTTCTTGTGAGCGGACCGAAAAATTTCGGGAGTTGGGGATCCCGGCTGTTTGGTTGTCGCGATTTTTCATTGCGAAACCTACTCCCCGTGGATATTTTGGCTAACGCAGTAGACTTCCAAAACCTTAGCCTGCATGTTTGTTGCAGGGGCTCACGAGGAAGTTTCCGTAGACGCCTTTTTAGTTTTTTTAGCCGTCTTTTTCTTCTTGGCTGCTTTCTTCTTGGCTGCTTTCTTCTTGGGAGCCTTCTTTTTAGCCGATTTTTTCTTTTTCCTTTTGGTCGCCGGGCCCTTGGCGGCTCGGTCTGCCAGGAGTTGGAGGGCTTGTGGGAAATTCAGTGTTTCCTGCTCGGTTCCCCGCGGTAGCGAGGCATTCGTCGTGCCGTCAGTGAGGTAGGGGCCATATCGCCCGTTCAATAATTTTACGACTTCGCCTGTGATCGGAGATTCCTCAAAGACTTTGAGCGGTTCTCTGGGGGCAGCTCGTCCGCGCGTTTTAGGCTGTGCAAGTAATTCTAAGGCTTGTTGGAAGTTGACTTCCAATGGAGATGTTTCCGGAGGTAGTGAGCGGGTGTCACTACCGCACTTAATGTAAGGTCCGTAACGTCCATTGGAGGCAAGAACGGGTTCCTTTGATTCGGGGTGCTCACCTAAAGTCAGAGGTAGCGACAAGAGTTTGAGGGCAGTTTCCAAACCGATGTCGGCCGGTTCCATTCCTTTGAGCAGAGAGGCATTCTTTGGCTTTTCCTCGTCCTCCGGGGTCCCTAATTGGATGTAGGGGCCAAATCGACCAATCTTAAGGAAAACGGGTTTTTTGGTTTCTGGGCAAATACCCAAAGGTTCGTCTTCCACTTGGGCATTCTCGAGCAGTTCCAGGGCGATCCCTAAGCTTAGTTCGTCGGGTGTCTGATTTTCGGGAAGGCTGGCCGTTCTCTCACCCTGTTCTAGAAACGGACCATACTTTCCCACACGGACAAAGACCGCATCTCGATGCTCTCCTGATTCGGGTGTGCCGATCTCAAATCGACTCATTTGTCGCGCATCGATCTCGCCGATTTTTTGATCGAGCTTTGCTTTTAGTCCCGGAGTGCCATTTCCAAAATAGAACTTTTTTAGATAAGAAGTGTGTTCTGCTTCTCGGCGACTAATGGCGTCTAGGAGATCTTCCATTTGTGCCGTGAATTCATAATCGACCAGTGAAGGAAAGTGTTCTTCGAGCAAACGCGTGACAGAAAATGCCAGCCAGCTTGGGACGAGCGCAGAGCCTTTCTTAAATACATAGTCGCGACGTTGAATGGTCTCGATAATCGCAGCGTAGGTACTGGGCCGTCCAATTCCCTCCTGCTCGAGTTTCCGCGTGAGGGAAGCTTCGGTGTAGCGGGCGGGTGGATGGGTGGAATGCCCTGTTGGGTCGAGCGTTTCGCAGCCAAGTCTGTCTTGTTCTTGCAGTGCTGGTAAGAGACGCTCTTTGTCCGCCAACTCAGCGGTTGGGTCGTCCGATCCTTCGACGTAAGCACGGAGAAACCCTTCAAAATCGATGCTGGTTCCACTGGCCTGAAAAACCGCCCCACCGCCTTCAATTGTTACTGAAATACGGCGTTTCCGTGCATCGGCCATCTGGCTCGCAATGGTCCGTTTCCAGATCATGTCAAAAAGTCGGAAATCATCGGTGGACAATTTATTCTTCAAAGCCTCGGGCAGTTGGAAGGGATGCCCAGCAGGGCGAATGGCCTCATGGGCCTCTTGAGCGTTTTTGACTTTGGATGAATAGACACGTGGTTGATCAAAAAGATATTGCTCACCATATTCTGATCTCACGAGATTGCGCGCGTCGTCGATAGCCACTTGGGCGAGATTTGTGGAATCCGTCCGCATGTAGGTAATGTGCCCGTTTTCGTACAAGCTTTGCGCGGCGTTCATTGTACGTCGGGCTGTGAATCCTAGTTTGCGGTTGGCTTCTTGTTGCAACGTACTCGTTGTAAATGGCGGTTTGGGTTTCTCGGTAAATGGTTTGACTTCTAGTTTCGTAATCTGAAATGTGGCCGCTTTAAGACGCTCGGCGAGTTCGGTCGCGGCGGTTTCGTTGAGCAATAGTAAATTATCATCTTTGATTTTGCCCGTGGTGGAATCAAAGTCTTTACCGCTGGGCACTTTTTTACCGTCGACCGAGGAAAGCGTCGATTCAAACGTCTCACCGCCCGGATTCGTAAACTTCGCCATCAGATCCCAGTACGAAGAAGTCACAAACGCCATGCGTTCACGTTCACGTTGTACTATGAGCCGTACGGTGACGCTCTGTACGCGACCTGCAGACAGGCCACGGCCAACTTTTTTCCACAACAACTGCGAGACGTCAAACCCATAAAGGCGATCCAGAATGCGACGGGTCTCTTGGGCACGCACCATCGCAGCATCAATTTCGCGAGGATTCTCCAAAGCGGTCTGGATCGCTTGCTTGGTAATTTCGTGGAAGACGAGCCGATGCACTGGTACTTTGGGTTTGAGCAATTCACACAAATGCCAGCTGATGGCCTCGCCTTCACGGTCTTCATCCGTTGCTAGATAAAGACTGTCGGACTCCTTCAAGGCCCGTTTGAGCTTGGTCACTTGTTGTTTTTTTTCGGACGGAACGATATAGATAGGCTCAAAGTTGTCGTGGACGTTGACTCCTAGATAGGCCCAATCTTCCTTGCGGTATTTTTCGGGAAGTTCTGTTTTGCGTTCCGGCAAATCACGGACGTGACCAATGCTCGCTTCCACGACAAACTTGTTTCCTAAAAACTTTGAGATCGTGCGCGCTTTTGCCGGCGATTCCACGATCACAAGCGCCTTATGCGTCTTCGTTGCCTTCTTCGCCATCGTGTTGTACGATCTTTCGCGGGATTGGGGCTTTCGCCGGATTGGGTATACCTAATACGAAATACTCATGTCACATAACACGATCGTCGGTTTGACAGCATCTCATCCAACCGAATAGGCGTAAGGCCGTACAGTTGTTACATTCGGCTTGACGCCACTCAGACAATCGAGTTATCAAGTTAACCTATATGTTGGAACTATTAAGGTCAGCCTTCCAGGTGACCACCCTGAGGTGGTCACGGAGAGATAATTAATGACTATGGTTGGCAAAAGTCCTTTGATATCAGTTGTTTATGTCGAATGATTGTGGGGCATCACAGCTGCTGTCGATGGGACACCTTGTCAGTTTAACCCTTATAACTAGCAGCGTGACTCGTTGAGTTGCAGTCACCCACTACGATTTTTTTCATTTAGGACCGGCCCCCATGTCAAGCCCACTTACCTGGTTTCGGCGATACCAAGCGCAGATGCTAGTCTCATTTGGTGTCGTGCTGATGTTTTCTTTTGTCATCGCTCCGTCTCTCTTGGATTATCTTGATTCCGGGGCTGGTGCCGGCGGTGATTTGGGGAATGGAAGTGATGTGGTTGTGACATGGAGCGAGGGAGACGTTTCAGAGTCAGAATTAAATAGCATGCGGACCATGCACCTTTTAACGGTGGGTTTTTTGGATGCCGTTGTCCAGGAAACACAAAAACAAGGCGGTACCCCCAAAGGGAGTGGGGTACGTCGCGGAATGCGAGGCGAGGTCATCGATCCCGGCATTCCTCGCAATGCTTCGGAAAGCCAATTGATTCGAACCATGCTTCTGGCGCATCAAGCGGACGAATTGGGAGTTGTGGTAGACGAAGATGTGATCAATGTTTTTTTGCGTAATTTGTCTGCTGAAATATCTCTCGATTTCGCTGCTTTGTTAGCAGACTCTACTAGGCGGCATATGAGTGAGGCTCAGTTGTTCAACCAATTGGAAATGGAACTCAAGGCGATGGAAATGATCCAATTGGGTTTTCATCAAGCTGCGCTCACACCTGCCGAAATGTGGAAATTCTATAACCGACTGCACCGTCGCGTGTCGGCAGAAGTCGTGGCTGTTGATGTGGCTCGTTTTAAGACGCAAGTGGATAAGTCGCCTAACGATGAAGACATTCAAGAACTCTACGACAAATACAAAGAAGTCTATGCAGATCCTGGTTCATCGGATCCAGGTTTTAAGAATCGCAAAAAAGCATCGTTTGACTATTTTCGCGTAGCACTCGAACCGTATCTTGAGCGGGAGATCGAAAAGGCAAAACAAGAAATAACAGAAGAGGAGATCAGCGAGCATTACGAAACAAATAAGGATCGCTACAAAAAATTGCCGGAAGCGAATGAAAATCCGACCTCAGTGGAAGACGCAGAAGAAGCCGAATCTGTGACAGATGAACCTTCGGTGGAACCCACCAGTGATACAGATCTTGAGGACAATGATCTTGAGAACAATGAATCAGGTGCGGCGTCAGAAGAGGGGACGCTAGAGGAAAGTGAGGTGTCCGCGGAGGGTGTTGATGAATCGAGCACGGAGGCGAAGCCAGTTTCTGAAGCGGAACCCAGTGACAAGCTGGGAGAAAACGATCTTCCCAACGGCGGCCAATATAATAAAAGTTTGCAACTCGTGGTTCGTTTTCAGAACGAAGAAGCGCAAGTAACGGACAAAACAGAACCCGCAAATCAACCTGCCGACGAAACAAGCTCCGCAGCGGAGGCAGGCGATCGAGACGCGGCAGATCAGGAAGAGCCCGCTGCCCCGCCCGAGGAAGCACCTGCTGAGGAAGCACCTGCTGAGGAAGCACCTGCTGAGGAAGCACCTACTGAGGAAGCAGCCAGTGCCAGTGAAGGAGCTGCCGATCCTGCTGACTCGACTGGGGAAGATACGGGCGGCGACGTACCAGAAGCAGTTCCAGCGGAAAATGAGGTGGATCCCGCGACGGAGGAGGCTACAGGAGAGACGCCTGAGCCGCCGGTTGAATATCGTCCTTTGGACGATGAAATTCGAGCCGAAATTCGCGATGAGCTCGCCCGTCAACGCGCCCGTCAGCCAGCGACTGAGCAAAGGGATGAAGTCATTGCGGAACTCAAAAAAGCAATGAACGGTTATCGGGCGAAATATAAGAAATGGGAGGTCATCGAAAAAGAGCAAGAAGGAAAGGCTCAGCCGAAGGTGCTTGATCTGGAAGCCTTAGCAAAGCAGTTTCAAATTGAATTAAGTCAGACGGCTTTGGTCGACGAGTTGGAAATTTTACAGCACCCGCTTGGCAATTCATTCTCGATTGGTATTTCCCAACTTGGTCAGATGGAACGGAAATATTTTTCGGCAAACGCTTACAGTGAAAGCTTTGTGTTGTACGAGCCGGGTCAGATTTCGAGTCAGGAACTCGATGTTGAATTTGTCTATTGGAAAACCCGCGAAGAAGAAGCGTTCGTACCTGAGCTGTCGGAGATAAAGGATAAAGTCATTGACGTTTGGAGATTAGGCGAAGCACGAAGTTTGGCCAGGGACCAATGCCAGAAAGACGCCAGGGCTGCCGAAGAAAGCGGCCAAACNTTGAAAGAGTTTTTTGCGGGCGATGCAGAAAANGTCGTTCAGGATACGGGGCTGTTTAGCTGGATGACACGCGGTAGTGTCCCCTTCGGTTCGGCAGGAGCACCAACGCTCAGTGAAGTGCCTGGGGTAGAGTATGCCGGTAGCACCTTCATGGAAGCCGTCTTTGGTCTGGAGCAAGGTGGAGTAACAGCTGTCATGAACTCGCCTGAATCGACGTGCTATATTGTCCGTATTGACTTCGAACTCATTGGCGAGGACGCGCGCCGCGATCAATTCATTGAAAGTGGTATGAGCATGGAAATATTTTCCATGGCCAACGAACAGCAACGTAAACTTTTTAATGAATGGTACGAAGAGTTGGAAGCTGAGTTGCAGGTGGAATGGTTGCGGACCGCAGACGCCATCAATCCTTGATGGATGTGCACGATCACGCTGAGAAAGCATTTCAAATGAACATGCTCGGCAGTGCGCTCAAGGTAAGTCATTAATTTGACGTCATGATTCCCCGTAAGGTCGGTCTACAGTGTTTACCGATCGTGAGGTGCAAGCTGGGCGTCTGTTGATAGTGTGACTAATCTTTATCCAAATCATCCGTCGATAAGTTGATTTTTGTGTCCGATGTCGAGTCGACAGCGTTTGGTGGTCGCGCGTCGAGGTCAATCTCATGCTCCCTTTCGCGTTTTGCTAATGATGGCCTTGGGGAAGAGGCATCTTCGGTACTTTGAGCATGATTCTCCGATGGCTGCCCAACGTCAAAAATTGCTTCGACGTTGCCGCGTAGAATTTGCCTGCCGAATTCCAGAGCATGGTCCTCGGACCACCGGCGGTCAATCACAAACCGTTCTGCCAGAACCTTGGCGAGGATGCGTTTGTACATATTGAATTTTGGTAAGGCGAATTCAAGTTTGTACATGTCACTGTAATAAGCAATTTGTTTGGTGCGCGGGACTGCTTCAAGACGAGCGGCCGCATCGAGTTCGATGAAGGGGGGAGTATTCGAGTACCACCAGTGTCCGTTGGTAACGACGTTGGGAAAAATCCAGGAATAACTCGCTAATTCCTGATTGGTCACGCTGGCCAAGACGGAAATTGGAAAAGTGACATCGGGGAAGGCATTGAATAGAGACTTGTACTGGATCAGAGAGCAACGACTGTCGAAAAGGTCTTGACCTTGGTAAACCCCCTCTTCGTAGACGCCGCGGTTAACTCCGATCATCAGATCGAAGGGCAGGCTGTATTCTTGACAGAATTCAGCGATCGTCCAGAAGACATATTGTGCCACTGCTTTACGATGAACGTCGTCACCGTGATCGCCGCTTCGGCAAATCGCATCGAGCGCTGTATCGGCACGCCCTGGACTCACCTTAGCAGGTGAAAAGTTTGGCGGTAGGGAGATGGCACAGGCCTTAGCCCCTTTTTCCACAAATCGTTGGAAGAGTACTCCCAAAGCCCGCTTGATCGAGGCGGCATCCGTAACGCTAACACCCGTGGAGTCTTCGAGTCGCTGACGGACATGGGATGCTTCGAGATGAAAAACCAATTCATCGGTGCGTAAGCAGGGGATGTAGATTGAGGTGTCAAAATGCTCGAGGCGATCATCAAAATCGTTTGTCAGGAAAACCGCTTCAAGATGGCTTTGACGTAAGACCTCGTTCGCCCAATGAGGTTGGCTCATCATTTCGAACGCCGCGTTGTAGACGGATTCCCAGTTGTCGATTGTGATGCGATCTCCTTGAAAACCAAAGAGTTCTTGTGACATTTCAATGAGCCAACTGTACTGAATTGTGTTGTTGAGGGGTTCAAGGTTAGTGATCAGACGAGCGACCTTTTCCTTGGGAGCGAGGTTTGACTCTTCGATTTGTGATTTTTCCATTCCAGCGGAATGTGCTAACTCGGTGTAGTAGTGGTAGCCGAGAATGTCGGCTAGCGTGGAAGAAGCTGGTACGTGGGGATCGATATGGGTGTGNGGGTCGATCAAGGTCAGCGAATCAAGTTCGGCATAGAGCCGCTCGCGAAGAGCTTGTGACATGTTGAGGTCCTCGATTTTGCCTGCTANTGGGGAGTTAATTTGTGGCAGAGCGTGATGGCGGTNGTATTTACTGATAAAATAGTTTGCGCGGAGGCTAGAACGTAAGGTNTNGATTNGTGATTTATCTCAATAATAGCCNTACCAGGGTGGTNTTCGCCAATCAAGGCTTTTCGAGCCGCTTCATTTNGGAGCTAGATGAAATGAGATCTTTCGTTTTGCCTTTAATTGTCAATCTTTGCAGGCTCCTCTCTGTCACGACGATCACAGGCATGGTGACCGGTGAGGAAGTGTCTAGGCCACAAACGGTTGATTTTGCGCAAGATATTTACCCTATTTTGCGTAAGAACTGTTTCTCGTGCCACGGGGAGGAAGTTCAGGAGTCCGGTTTACGGTTGGATCTGCGGTCACGAGCTTTTTTGGGTGGCGACCAGGGGAAACTCTTTGTGTCTGGCCAGNCTCAAGAAAGCCGTCTGATTCAGGTGGTCTCAGGAGTGGACCCCGAAATTGGCATCATGCCTCCTGCTGGAGAAGGAAAGCCACTTTCACCGGCACAGGTCGCTCTGCTGACACGCTGGATTAATGAAGGGGGAACTTGGCCGGAGGAGATTACGGGAAAGTTGGCAGGCAGCAATCATTGGGCCTTCAAGCCGATTTTAGCTGGTGAACAACCTCAAGTCGCCTTGCCGCACTGGCCACGAAATCCCATCGACAAATATATTTTGGCCCGTTTGGAAATGGCGGGAGTTGCGCCCTCCTCAGAGGCGAGTCGGGGTATGCTTTTAAAGCGTCTCTATCTTGATCTTATTGGAATTTTGCCACCGGTCGACTTGGTCCGGAGATTTGCTCTTGATAGGCGGCCAGACGCCTATGAACGGCTCATTGACGAGACCTTGGCGTCGCCTCATTTTGGGGAACGCTGGGGGCGTCATTGGTTGGATTTGGCGCGGTATGCCGACAGCGATGGGTATGAGAAGGATCGTCCGCGGCCATTTGCTTGGCGTTATCGCCATTGGGTCATCAACGCATTAAATCACGATCAGCCATTTCATGAGTTTAGCATCGACCAGATCGCAGGTGATATGAAAGTTGGGGCAACGATTGACCAACAAGTTGCCAGCGGATTTCACCGTAACACACTACACAATACGGAAGGTGGAACGGACCAGGAAGAAGACCGAGTCAAGAAAACGATCGACCGAACGAATACAGTTGGCACAATTTGGCTCGGCCTCACAATCGGATGTGCACAATGCCATACGCACAAATATGATCCACTCACGCAACGCGAATATTTTTCGATGTATGCGTTTTTCAATAGTTTGGACGAGCAAAATGTTTCCGCACCTCTGGAGTGGGAAGTCGCCGAGTACGAAAAGCGGCAGAGTCGATTCGAGCGGGAGCACGAGCCATTTGTTGCGGCGATCGATCATTATCGGCTCAACGAGTTGGCCCGAGCTCAGATGGAGTGGGAGCAAACAGCGTCTGTCTCTACGACTGTTTGGGACTCGTTGAAGCCGGTTGTCATGCAATCAAAAATGTCAGCGACGTTAACGCTGCAGGAAGACAATTCTGTGCTGGTGAGTGGTCGGAACGAAAACTCAGATGTTTACACGGTAGAACTATTGCCTGGCCAACGAAAAATCAATGCAATACGGTTAGAGGTGCTCCCACACGAATCGCTGCCACAGCAGGGGCCGGGCCGTGCGCAAAATGGCAATTTCGTGCTGACGACACTGAATGCAAAGGTAGTTTCATTAGCAGATAATTCGACTGCACGACCAATTCACTTTGAGCGGTCACACGCTGATTACTCTCAAGCAAAGTGGGATGTTTCGCAGGCAATTAATGGCAATTCTAGTGATGGCTGGGCAATTGCTGCGCAGCAGGGAAGCCGGCATGTGGCCGTTTTTGAGCTCGAAGAAACCATCCTACTTAAGGAGAAAGAACGCCTGATCATTAGCCTTGAGCAAATTTACGACCAAGGTGACCCACACAATATTGGGTGTTTTCGTCTTTCGCTGACCGAGTCAGAGTTGCCCGCGGATTTGGACGGTCTCCCGGTGGCGGTTGCCCAAGCTCTGGATGTTCCTGTTGTCGATCGCTCTCCAGGGCAAAATAAAAGCATTGCGAGATATTATGAATCGCTCGACTTGCAACTTTCCCGCTTGCGAAGAGCTGCCGATGAGCACATGGCAAAGGCTCCAAAGCCAGCGGGGACGATGGGGCAAGCCGTTGTTCAGCGCGCGACCTTACGGGAAACACGGGTTCATGTGCGGGGCGATTTTTTACAGAAGGGGGACGTCGTAGCCGTCAACACTCCGAACGTCTTACCGCCAATAACGCCCAAAGAAACTGGCCCCAATCGTCTGGCCTTTGCAGAATGGTTGTTTACTGAGGAAAATCCCTTGACCGCGCGGGTTGCGGTGAATCGGATTTGGCAACGGTATTTTGAGCGGGGAATTGTGTCGACGAGTGACGATTTTGGAGTTCAAGGAGAGACTCCAACGCATCCGGTTTTACTCGATGTGTTGGCGTGGAATTTTCGCCAAGATGGGTGGAGTGTGAAGCGATTACACCGAGCCATTATCAGTTCGGCCACATATCGACAGACTTCAGCTAGTCGGCCGGATCTATTGGATGTCGATCCGGAGAACTCGTTGCTCGCTCGGCAGCATCGAACTCGAGTGGAAGCGGAGGTCATCCGTGACTTGGTTTTGACGGCGAGCGACATGCTCGCTCGACAAATAGGTGGTCCGAGTGTGAGACCGCCGCAGCCTAGCGAGTACACCGGGTTGACTTATGCCAATAGTGCAAAGTGGGAGGTGAGCCAAGGCGGGGATGCACAGCGGCGAGGTTTGTACACATTTTTCCAACGGACGTCGCCTTACCCGATGTTAGTCACTTTTGATGCCCCTGATTCGAACACTTGTCTGGCGATGCGCAGTCGCAGCAACACTCCTCTGCAAGCGTTAACTCTTTGGAATGACACCGTGTTTTGGGATGCTGCACGAAGTCTGGGGAGGCGCGTACTCACAGCCGACTTGCCGGACAGCGTTACCAAGCGAGCCCAATACATTTTTCGGATTTGTTTGGCGCGTGACCCAGGGGCGGCAGAGTTAAGTGCAATCATTCAGCTGTTTGAAGAAAATCGAGCTTTAGGTGCGGCAGACAGCAAGCAAATGCGATTAATCGTGGGTGACCTCCCAGGTTCAGATGAAAGAAAATTGCCTGAGCTGATGGGGTGGATTGCGGTCGCTCGGGCATTAATGAATCTAGACGAATTTGTAACCAAGGAATAACGATGGCAAGACATCCGTGGGAACGAGCACGCCGGGAATTCTTTACGAGTTCTGCGTCGGGGTTGGGTAGTCTGGCATTCATGTCATTACTCAATGAGGATGGCGTGTTGCAGGCTGCTCCTGACAGCACTGAGCCGAATTTGTTGGCGTTGCGCCCACCGCATTTCGCTCCCAAGGCAAAAAAATGTATCTTCATCTTTCTGGCCGGTGCTCCAAGTCATATCGATTTGTATGATCCGAAGCCGGTCTTAGCTGATCGCAACGGGCAACAGCTGCCCGAATCTTTCACACAAAAAGTGCGTTTTGCCTTTATCAAGAAGGAGTCCGCAATATTAATGGGTAGTCCCCGCACATTTTCAAAGCATGGTGAAAGTGGTTTGGAAATATGTGATTTGTTGCCGAATATCGGCGGGATTGCTGATGACATTGGATTGATTCGCTCAATGCATACCGACGCCTTCAATCATCACCCAGCACAGTTAATGATGACAAGTGGTGTCCCACGGTTTGGCCGACCTAGCCTTGGTTCGTGGTTAACTTACGGGCTAGGGAGTGAAGCAAAGAACTTGCCGGGATATGTTGTGCTAACCGCCGGTCGAGGTAGCAGTGGAGGTGTGTCTAATTGGTCGAGTGGTTTCCTCCCTTCGATTTATGAAGGCGTCCTTTTTCGCAGCGCTGGCGAACCTGTGCTGAACCTCAATAATCCACCGGGGGTAACTCGCAAAATGCAGAAATTGGGCCTGAAGGCGATTGCCAAGTTAAACCAGCAACGCTTAAAGACGTTGGGGGATCCCGAGATTGCCAGTCGGACTTCTGCATATGAATTAGCGTTTCGAATGCAGGCAGCAGCCCCCGACTTAATTGATTTAAGCGAAGAATCTGCAGCGACTTTGGCAGAGTATGGAGTAGGTCGAAAAGAACCTGAAAAGTACAAATTTCGTGGTGGTGGGGCAAATGTATACCGGCAGTTTTCCAAGAATTGTTTACTGGCGCGGCGATTGATCGAGCGAGGAGTCCGTTGTGTAACGCTCATGCATGCGTCGTGGGATCACCATACGAATTTAGACGAGGAACTGAGTTACAATGCAGGAATGCTTGACCAGCCAGCGGCAGCACTTGTGAAAGACTTGAAACAACGGGGATTGCTCGACGAGACATTAGTGATTTGTGCCGGAGAGTTTGGTCGGACTCCGTTAGCAGAGAATCGGGCAGGCGGGATGCAAAATACCGGGCGTGACCACCATCCTTACGCGTACAGTCTTTGGATGGCTGGAGGCGGAGTTAAGGGTGGCCAAGTTGTTGGAAAGACCGATGAAATTGGTTGGGCTCCCATCGAAGATCCTGTTCACGTGAACGATTTACATGCAACGATGCTTCACCTTTTTGGTCTCGACCATTTAAGGTTAACCCACAAGTTCAAAGGCCTTGATGTGCGATTGACTGATCAAGGAGGTAGGGTCGTGGAAAAACTTTTAGCCTAGTAATGACGGTCGCTATGTACTGCGTTCGTGAGTGTTTAGCTAGGTTGTCAGCGGTAACGGCGCATCGACGAACTCCTTGAACATCTCCCGCGCGATTTCCCGATCGTTCTCACACGCTACAAAAGCTCCTTTCAAGCGAACGAGACGAATCACACCTTTTTCGAGTTCGTCCGGGAGCATGGTGAAAGACAGTGTTGACTCGCGAGGATTTGTTGAATTCCACTGAAGTGTCGCCGTGCAAACATCGGACGGATGGATCATTTCTACGTATGCCCAGCGTTTTTCGTGGGAGCGAAAAATGAAAAGCAGGCCACATTCGTTTAGCTTGCAGGTATCTTTGATCTGTGCTGGTTTAATAGTTTGAAAATCTTCTGAGAGATGATTCTGTAATCGCAGAATTTCGTCCGCATAGACTTCAGACGTAGAACGCATTCCAGCATTCAAGCTAAGTCCACTGGAATGAATCGATACGCTTGTTTCGATTGCTAAGGCAATCTGAGGATCGTTGCTGGAAACAGATTTCCAATAGACTTGGCCGTGCCAAGCTGACGGCGGTGGTTCGTCGTATGTTGTGATTAGATCGGTGCCACGGACATATTTTTCACTTAGTGTCCATGTGGGGGTTGGCGAGTCTGCAAAACGATCCAGGCAGAGTATTCGGTCGGAACGCTCTGGGGAACCATCCGTTGGACTGATTTCGAGTCCAGTTGTAGGACGCTGTAAATCTAACGTCGCGCGCATTTGGTCGCTATCAAGACAGGCTTTTTCTTCGTTAATTGTCCACATCGCAAATTAGTCCACTCTCGAGATGAGGTATTTTTGCGCCGCAACGCAACGGGACCAGAAACATCTAAGGCTCTCTCGACAAAAAAACCCCGCCGAACGCACGAGGC
>JAKVBY010000002.1:13858-56689 GCA_022446825.1 Pirellulaceae bacterium | reverse complement strand
TTCACTTGATCATAACAAGATCACGGCTAGTGTCCAGCATTTGTAAAAGATCTCTGGTCGTTATCGGTTCAGCGGAGAATATTTTAGCTTCACGCTCACGCTAATTGAGAGGTACTCGGGCGAGTGAGTCGCCTTAACGACGTTATTTAAAGAAGCAGCGGAGGCTGATTGTCAGCTGACAAGCCAACCATATAATTGACACTGACATTATTTTGATGAATTAGAACTCTGAGTAAGGCGATCAAAATTTCTGATATTCAGCGATTTGTTGAGGTGGGTGAGCGAGCAGCTCGTAGGGGAGCCACCGAATTACTAAAGTGGCGTCGTAAAATAACCCCGCGCGAGAAGGGCCCCAGGGATCTTGTCACAGAAGCAGATCTAGCATCGCAGGAGGCAATCTATCGCGAAATTCGGACAAGCTTTCCTCACCATGAATTATTGGGCGAAGAAGATCCTGTCGATATGCAAGATCGTCGTGTCGCTCTCGACGGATACTGCTGGATCATTGATCCTCTCGATGGAACGACTAATTTTGTCCACGATTTACCAAATTTCAGCGTCTCCATTGGTTTAATGCATGCGGGCGCGGTTATCGCTGGTGCGGTTTACGACCCCTTATTGGACGAGATGTTTTCCGCTGGCACGGGACTTGGTGCCAAGTTAAATGGTGACGTTATTCGTTGCAGCAATTGCTCCAACTTGGAACAAGCTTTGATTGCCTCGAGTTTCGGAACGAATGTGCCCCGAGGTTCTGTAGAGGTAGCCCGTTTTATTGAAGTACTCCATACATCCCAGGCGGTGCGACGACTCGGTTCTGCCGCATTGAATCTTTCTTATGTGGCGGCTGGCCGCCTGGATGGATATTGGGCGACGAATGTGAAGATATGGGATATCGCTGCAGGTTTTGTGATTGCTTCTGAAGCAGGTGTTACGATTTCGGGGCTCGAAGATGCAGAAGTAGATCTGTACCACCCTCGATTTGTCGCATCGGCGACACCGACGTTACACGAAGAACTCAAAAAAACCCTGAAAGACGCCGTACGGCCGGCTTCCTAAGGAGTGAGTTTCGAGAGATATCTGATGCCATTTTGTCGAGTTCCTAGCCCGTTTTGAAGCGGCAGACTAGCAATCGGCGGTTTGGGTTTTTGCCATGACGGTGGAAGAAATTCAGGAATTTGTCCAATACAAAACGAAACAGCCGTTGAACCGGCGTTATCACGAAGCAAAATTTGTACGAATTTGTTTCTTAATCCCCGTGATTTTCTTCAAAGTTTTCTTTCTAGACCGTAAAATAAAGGTTCACAGATCTTTCACCACAATTCTGTGGGTGCGGGCTTATTTGGCACGTAAATTTATCGTGAATCTTAGCGTTGGTTTCACCGTCGCTTTACGCATCTTTTGCCTTGGTTGGCTCAGCGCGTTCTCCTGCGCTTTGCTGAATGCTCAACCAAGTGAGCAAACGCCGTCGGAGGTGGTAATGCCTGTTGAGCCATCCGCGGCGCCGACACCAGTGAAAGAATTTTCGCCAATTTTTTATGCTTGGTCTGAAGATAGACAAAAACTTGTTCCGGTGGCCAACCTGACACCCGAAAAACTTCAGGAATTCATTGAGTGGCAGAATAGTCTTCTCGCTACAAAGCCTGCCCCGTTTTTGATCGAGCGAATGATTTTTTCCGGGCAAGTTGTTGGAGAAAGGGTGGAACTTGATGTTCAAATCCGAATTCGAATTACGGATATCGAAGATATCAAGGGCAAGCAAACCGCAGACTCTCGTTGGTTACGAGTCCCCTTAGGTTTTCATACGGGCAATTGTTTCATTCCGGTCGCTCCGGCAGCTGCAAATGGCGATACGCTTTTGATGGAGTTCGAAAATGACAAAGTTGGTTATGTGGTATGGATTCCTGAAACGGGAGAAGAGATTCATGATATTACGGTAAAGCTTGTGTCAGCGATCGATTCGTCTGGTGGGGAGAACTGGTTGCGATTTACAACGGCCAATACGACTTACTGGAAAGCGATACTGAACATTCCCGGGAACCAGAAATCACTACTCAAGTCGCAATTGAGTGAAACGCATGCTGGTACGGATGACGGAGAGGTGCCGACGACCATTTTTAAGGTCGAAGGTGCTGGTGACTCTATAGAGGTTGGTTGGCGTCCCATACTGCAATCAGTCGACAGCAGCTCCACACAATTTGATGTGGATGGACAGATCAGTATTGCAATTGAGGCGCCGGACTCGATTTCGACTCGGGCTGAATTGACAGTAACAAGTTTAGGTGAAACGGTTCCACCCTTTGTAATTCGTTTACCTCAAGATACAGAATTGCGAGCCGGATTTGATACTTCTTCTTATCAAGTGTTTCCGCTGGCAGCGGATGTCGCTCCATCGGATGACCGATTGTATGTGCGCGTTGAGCCAAAGCAAGCGGTTACCAAATTGACAGTGATTTTGAATGTAGCGCTGTCACCGGATGATTCTGAGGACAAGTTGCTTCTGGACGATCAACGAAGTGGAAGTCTCGATGCTCGCAGAATTGATTTGGGGGGGTTTGATGTCGTTGGGGCAGCACGCCAGCGTGGTGATGTGTTTGTTCAAGTGATCGAAAAGTGGTCCGTAGTTTGGGAGCCGGTTACGGGGGTCTATCGGCGGGAAGTGAGCCGCCAAAGCGATTCTGGTCCAGCAGCAACTGCCCGCTTTACTTATCGCCAACCATTTTCCTTAATTGCGACGGTTAAGGAAAAAGCGAGACATTTCAATGTTGGAGCGGCTTATAGACTGCACGCCTCGGCAGATCAGATAGATGTGATCGCGGCGTTTCAATACCTACGCAGAGGCGTGGCTGTGCGTGACTTTGTGATTGAGGCAAATGATTGGAATGTCGATCGGATCGAGCCTGCGCAACTAATTGATGCTGTCGACTTAAAAGACGGCCTTGTGCGAATCACACTTCAGTCTGAATGGACGTCTCCGGAAGAGTTCACATTGACAATTCACGGGCATCGCAACGTCAATCCTAACGCGTCTCAGTTATTGGTGCCATTGATGATGCCTCGTGAAAAAACCATTGTACCCGCCCGTGTTGAAATAGCGTCTGCCGCAAATGTCGAAGTCCAGCCAAGATATGACGAATGTGTAGCGTTGATTCCGGCAGTTCAGGCTCGCCCGTTGAGCGAATCCGAAACTCTCGATTTTACGTTTGAGCAATCGACCAATGTCGCTGAGGAGCCATTGTTGGCTCTGGAAATGAAAAATTTGGCACAAAGCATGGAGGTAGCTGTAGCAGCTGATCTGCAGTTGGAATCGGGCCGAATGATGGTGGAAGAAAACTTTCAGTTAGATGTTTTGCACGAGCCACTGAAAAGTATTCGCTTCGGTATAGGAGCGGCGTTCGATGCTGATCAGATCAAGGATTTACGTGTTCGTGGCAATGAGTTTTCCATTGACAATGTGGAATTGCAATTGGTCGAGAGCGACTTGCCGGGCGAGTCCAGTTGGGAATGCTTGGTGCCGATTCCGGATGCCAGGATTGGGAAGTTTGACTTTGTGGTCTCGTATTCATTCCCCATTCCACAAGTATCCGAGGTGAATTCGGAATTGGCTTTTCCACTTATTCATTTAAAGACGTCAGCGATAGTTACCACAGATCTGGTTTCGGCAAACCTCGCATGGCCGATGGATTGGGACCTCGAAATGGTTGATGCGAAGTTGCTGATGGCAGATTTAAATGCTCCCTTGGTGTCCACGAGTCGTGGGAAGCTGGAATTTGACGGTTCATTGCCACCCACCAAAATGACGTTGCGTTATCGTTTGGCCAGTGACCGTAATGCGCATGAAGTTGAAGTTCGGAGAGCCTGGATCCAGACTTGGCTAGAATCGCACGTGAGAACAGATCGCGCGGTTTTCCGGTTTCAAACTCGTGAACGTCGAATTCGCGTTAATCTCCCACCGCAAACACAGCCGGATAGTGTTCGTGTGCTGCTTGACCGAAATCACATTGAGCAAATGATTCCTAGCGATGGTACGCTTGACGTACCAGTGTTAAGCCCTGGAGAGCATCTGCTAGAAGTTTGGTCAAAATCAGAGGTTAAGACAGGTTTTTTGGGAGGAGCTGTGTTGCCACTGACAACGTTAGCCGGACCGCAGCGAACCTGGCAAACACGCTGGCAGCTTGTGACCCCCGGAAATGAGCATTTAATTCAGGTGCCTGCGAATGTGATTTCTGAGATGAATTGGGCTTGGAACAATATGCTTTGGGGTCGGAGCTCAAATTTAAGGCAATCGGATTTAGAACGTTGGGTAGGTGTCGCCCCAGCAACGCCGATTGAGAGCGAAACGAATGAGTATCTTTTTACGAGCTTCGACGCAATTGATTCGATCTCTGTCGCGGTTGTTCCTAGGCATTTTATTTTTGCGGCGATCTCTTTTCCTACGCTGATCGTCGGATTGCTGCTGTTGCGTTTCCCCCCCACACGGCATCCAAAGATGTTGCTTGTGGCCGGAGTTATTTGCAGTTTGTCGGCAGTTGTTTATCCAGAGTCGAGTTTATTGATTTTGCAGGCGGCTTCGGTTGGGATTGCATTAATCATACTGGCAAACATTCTCAGGCGGCTCATTGGGCGTCAGGGAGGAAACGCTCCGGTGATTCGTGGTCGGACGGTCAGCACTGGCGATTCTCGAGTGTCGGAAGTGGAATTGGATTTACAGAGCGTTGACTTTGACTCCGTTTTGAGCACGGCAACGGTAGCTGTTGCTTCATCGCGTGCAGTGGCGGAATCAGAGCTATGATTAAACGTATTCTGCTGCAAATTATTTTCTTGTTCACGATCGGTGGTTGGTGTTTGCTAGAGGGCGTTTGTCAGGTTCCGCAAGTACCGATGTCGGAGACAGATGATGCGGTTGCTGGAATTCGCTTGCGCAGGTTATATGTTCCGGAGAAATATTTGGAGCAACTGCTGACTTCTGAGCATATGACCGTGGGGCGCGAAGATTTTGAAGAAGTGCTGTCGTCCTTTCTCGACTCGTCGAAGCCTCATCTAAATATCAATACCTCTGTTCATCTCTTGAAGTCGACTTATTTTGCTCGATTTGATGGCCAATCATTAGTGGACGGTAAAGCCCAGTTAGAGTTTGAGCTGAAAGGACCTCAGGCTCTTTACCGTTTGGAACCGTTAGGACTAGCGATTCAGCAGCCACAATGGCAGGGAACTCCAAGACAATCTGCAGTTCTTGGCGTCGGTCCTTTGGGTGGCGTCATGCTGCAGATCCCGCGCACGGCCACGTTGGAGTTCGACTGGTCACTATTTGGAGAAGGGGGTGATGAGGGACAGCGGCGTTTTCAACTAATGACTCCTTTGTCTCCGAGGGTTGAATGGAATTTGGCTATTCCGAATGAGTCAAGGCCGGTGGTAGAGGATGGTATCGTCGAACGTTTGACATCAGGCGGTGAAAGGCTGGACATAGATATCGATCTTCAGAATGAGGAATCGTTATGGCGGATAAGGAGGCGGTCGAATGGAACAACTCAGTTAACCGTCCGTGCAGTGGACGGCCCGTCTGCTGCTCAGTTCAATTTTGTTCGTACATCGACTACCTATGATATTGAGGAAACGGGAGTCGATTTGTCAGTGGAATTGATGCTAGATGTGATGCGACCGCCTCTAAAACAAGTAGAGTTGACGGTTCCAGCAGAGCTGCAGTTGATCTCGGCAAAAGTATTGGACAGCGAAGTCGCCTGGCGTTTGCGAGATGTTCAGAGTGCTCTGGAGAGGAGCTATGTATTAACGTTCCCAGAGCCACTTACAGGAACTGCAAATGTGGTTGTGTTATCGGCGCGTGCGAATGTCGTGACTGGTGAGCCTTGGCAATTGCCGAGGCTACAGGTGAAAGGTGCATATTGGAGAGAGGGTGTCGCCATGGTGCGGATCGCGGATTCACTTTCCTTAAGTTATTTGGAGAGTGACCCTAGAGCAAGGCTGCTTGATTCCGTGATAGGCGCGGATGTGGGTAAGACTTATCGATTCAAGATGCGGTCGCCGGCATCCTCGATATCCCTGGTAGTCAATGAGCAGTCGGTCACGACAGCATTAATGCGCGGCACGACTATCGAGTTTTTGAGGTCGACGACGAGGGCTGAGGTTGCCTTGGGATTAACGGCCACTGGGAGAGAAAGGTTCACCGTTGATGCCTCAGTGACCGAAGGATGGTTTGTTGATTCAGTTGATTCAGATCCGCCGGATACTTTGGAAAGCTTTGAGTACGATTATAGCGAGCGTTTGCCGGGAACAAATCGGCGCCGCTTGCATCTTCGATTTGTCGATCCTCTTACAGTAGACCGCCCGATCAGAATTCGTGTACAAGCCCGGCGGTTACAGACGGGCCTTCGACGGCGCATTCAGGGTCAAGAATTGCCGTTGATTGATGTCCCAGGTGCAGAGGTACTGGCGGATGTGGTCGCTCTGCAGTTAGACGGCTCAGCGGAATTCGTTTTCTCGGGTGATCCTGGACTAGTACGTTTAGATCCAGCGGCACTGACTAAAATGCAGCGTGATTTGTTGGCTACTCAGGGAGCCGATGCGGTCTTTTTTGCGGGTAACGAGATTACATCGCTTGATGTCCAAACCCGTGAGGTCCAGTCTCGATATGTGGCTGATGCAGCGATTCAGGCGATTGTAAGGGATGGTCAAATAGAAGAAACCTATAGTGTAGGAGTTGAACCATCGACCACCGCAGTGAGTCGCGTGTTGGTGCATTTATCGCGTCCGTCGGAAGCAGTGGTCAAATGGAGGTTGATTGGTGACGAAAACGGGATACTGGCAGCTCGGGTAGTCGATTTGCCAGAGTTCGATTCTGGAGTTGAGCAGGGAGGGGAGTTGTGGGAATTAATTCTGCGTTCGCAGCAAAGTGATCGGTTTGAAATAAACGGAGTTCGCAGTACGCCATTTGTCCAAGGAGTGTCTGTTTCCTTGGCGAGTTTTCCTGAATCTTCCTCCCAATCAGGAACTTTGATACTTCGTACATTTCCTGACCACCTTTTAGCACCGAAGATCAAGGGTCTTAAGTCGATTTCGGCAGAGCCTGAATTGTTAGATGAGCCAGGGATTTTGGTTGGGTGTTATCGGTATGAGCCACTTGACTCACCAAGGTGTGAATTACAGATCCGTGACGAAGCTACTGAGTTGACTCGAGCATGGGCTTGGTCAGTTCATGCTAAAACCCTTTGTGCGTTCGTTGGCGAAACCCGTCATGAATTAACCTTTTATCTTGAGAATCATGGTCTGAGTGAGTTGCAAATCGATTTGCCTGCTGGAGCTCACCTGGATGGAATTCGCATGAATGGACGTGTGTTAGCAAAGTCCTTGTTGCTTGATCTGCGAAAACGAGGAGGTCGTGACCGACTACGGATTCCCTTGGTATCGACAAGCCGCTTCCCCGTCGTAGTTGTGGCCTATACGACGCCTGAAATAAGTTTTGATTTTTGGGGCCAAGTGTCATTTCCAACCATAAACACGAATGTCGACATACTTGAAACACGTTGGGATTTGTGGATGCCTTCAGGGGTCCGGCCAGCTTTCAGTAATAACTTTGCGATTGCGACGCGTCGTGCCACTGATGTTGGCTGGAGCGAACGCCTATTTGGACCTTTGTTGCGAAAGAAATCAGGGCAGGCCATGGTGGCGGCTGACCTATCTCAAATAGCCAGTCTAGGAAAATCCCCAAGTATTCCACCGATTGCCCGTGCATGTATGCGAGGGATTGGGGCGTCGATTCTAGGACTGCGAAATGCAGGGAGCGATCAAAATAATTGGACCCAGCTATTAACGGCTGTCGCCGATGAAATCAGCGACCAGCAAATGAGCGAGCGTGTTTTGATCGAGATTGACGCGCGTGCCTTCACTGAAATGGGCATCACACCGCAGAGTACGGTTGTGAGTGAAAACGCTTGGGAAGTTTCTTCTCTGGCCAATGCCGAGAAGCTCTTGGCTCATAATCGATTATGTTTGCTCGTCCGAAAAAATCGAGTTCTACTGACGACAGACGTCGGTATCGTTCTCCGTGGCGAAGAAGTTAAGCCGACGTCGAATGCTGTGGTTTTCCTGGAGCGAACTCATCTTATTGCAGAAACTGAAGAGGTCCATCTTGCGGTTACATTAGCGTCCTGGTTAAAGGGAATGAATCCGAAGCCGCTTCCTTGGAAAGCATCGTCGCCTGTTTTGACAGATGGATTGGTCAATGCCGGGTGGTACGTGCATCGCACAACATTTGATGAGGCAGATCCACCGATTGTCTCTGTATACAAACCAGCAAGGATTATTTCTCTGGGTTGGGCCTTGTTTTTGATCGGAGTTCTGGGCCTCAATTGGTCCTTGTTTCACAGCCGTCGTGTGGGAATCTGCTTCATCGGACTCGTTATTGGAGTGGCCCTCCTTGCCCCAGCTGAATTTGTGCCAGCAACCTCGCTGGCGTTTCTAGGTTGTTGTTTGGGAGTTGTGTCCGCAGTTTTTTGTCGTAGAAAACCAACTTTGGAGTTGTCCAGGCGGCGAGTCGAAACGACAGCCGTGAGGCCTTATGTCGAAACGTTTTTTTGTTTGCTGGTGGCTTTTGGTATGCCGATTTGTTCCGTAGAAGCGCAGGAACCGACGGTATTCAATGTCGTGGTTCCGGTTGACGATGCTCAACAACCAACTGGGCGTCATGTGTTTGTGCCCGAATCGTTGTACATCGATTTGTTAAAGCAGACTAAAAATAGGAAAAAAACACCATCCGATTGGGTTGTAAAAGAAGCAGATTATCGTGTCCACGCTCTGCAGGCGGGTGATCAAGAACGGTTAGAAATTGACCAAATCGAAGCGTCGTTGGAAATCGAGACTTTTGTAAACAATACAGAGATTCGCTTGCCATTTAAACGTGCAGAAGTTCGTGTCATTTCAGCGTTTCTTGATGGACTATCGATTTTGCAGGAACTGGATCAGTACGAAGATAGTGTGCAGTTGAGTGTGCCTGAACGCGGTAGTTATTCATTAGAATTTAATTTTCAAGTAACCGTGCGACAATTTGTCGATTCATCTGGGATCAATGTGTCGATTCCCCCAGTGCCCGTTAGCAAAGTCAATATTTTGGCACCGGTTGACGGACCTTTAGTGCGTGTTTCTTCTGCGCGTGGGATCGTGCGTGAAGTCGCAGATGGACACAGAATTGTCGAATTAGGTGGGGTTGAGCAATTATCTTTGCGTTGGCGCGACTCACCGCAGGCAATCACGCCAACTGAGGCGCCATTAATGGCGGATCAATTGCTCTGGTTGCGCGTTCAATCAGATTCGATTTTCTGCGAAGTGAAACATGAATTTACGCAGGCCGGTGGACGCCGCCAGGAAATTCGACTTTCCGGATCGCAAGCTCTGAAAGCCATGCCATCCAAGGATCCACTAAATTGGATCGATAAACCGTCAGGTGAGACAATGTTTTCAGTCGAATCGAAATTTGGGGGGACTGACAGCTTTCTGCATCAGGGTTTGTTTTTTCTTGGTAACACGGTGAACGCGGAGCGGGTAGAAGTCCCTAGAATTTCAATAGATCAGGGCCAGATTCGTCGTCGCTGGTTGGCAATTTCACGGAGTCCAGAGGTTCAGGTGACTGCTGGAGCGCTGTCTGCCTTGCCGAAAATTCCCAGGGAAGATTTTGTGGCAGCCTGGTTTAATGAAAATGAGAGGACGCAAGAAGATTTGGAGTTGCCTGAATGGAGCTATCGAATCCCGGATGGTGTGGCAGATCTTTCTTTTTTGACTCAGTTAATCGTCCCTAAGCCGCAGGTTGTTGAAGAGCAGGCCGTCATTTTTCGCGAAGATTTCGTCGAGTTGCACTATCAGGCAGATGTCAATCTCATCGAGGGCAGTTTGGGGCAGTACGGTTTTCAGGTCCCACTAAACTTTGCCTTGGACAGTGTTGTGGCCACAAGTGGTGAATTATCTCTTCAAGTGGAGGTACTCAACGACGGAAAAGGCCAGCTCACCCTTCTGTTTGATAAACACATAACTGGTAACCATCAGTTTGTTATGTCGGGTAAGATTCCCGCTCGAAGCACGGTGAATCAAAAGCTCCCAACAGTGCGCTTACTGGGAGCGTTGACGTCAAATTTCCATGTAGAAGCATACCGTGACGAATCCATGATGGTTGAAGTTGTAAGCCGCGATGGTTTTGTTGTTGACAAAGAACAAAGTTTTCAGGAAGTCTGGCCTCATGTTCGTCTTGTAGGAGCTTTTAGTCAGTCGGAAACGCAGTCTGCTGCAGATTCAGAAATCTATTTGAGAGTTTCCAGGAACTTGTCGGATTGTGTGAATACCGTGATCGCTGAAATGAGCAGAGAAGAAAGCGACTGGAAAGCGACGATTGTCCATGATTTTGAGGTGTCGCAGGGACTCCTTGATGTTGTTTATTATGAACTTCCCGGTGAGTTAACTGAGATACTTCAAATCGTTCCGGAACATTCTTTTCGTGTCACTGCCATTCCAGGTTCAGATCAGCGCCGCTTAACGGTCTGGCTAAACGAGCCGGTTTCCGGTCGAGATGCAATTCACATTCTGGCGGTATGGAAGACAAATCCAGACCAGCGAAATATCGCTCCGGAAATCCGTGTTCTGAATGGGCGCACCGTTAATTATTTTGTTCGACTTCCGGCGCACGTCTCTCAAACCAATCAAATTATCGAAAAGAGGGGACTCCAGGCAAGTCCGCTACCTGATCGTTTGTTAGGGACGTTTTCTAATCCTGATTTTGACACGTTTCGTCGTATTCGGTCACCGTGTTTTGCTGCTGTGAAAACTTTAGTAAGGACGGAGGACGGTTCACAGATTGAATTGGCGGATTTCCAAATGAATCTAGTTGGCGATGGCCACGCCTATGGAGTGGCAAGTTTTGATGTGCGTTCGACGGGAAAGCCTACTTGCTCAGTGACAGTACCGGAGCGATGTCGCCTTGTTCGTGCCGAGGTCGATGGTGTGGACGCGGTTCGCGCGGTTAGTCCAAACGGTCAATGGACTCTTGGGTTGGGACCCATGGATTTGTCTCACCGGATTTCATTAGTGTTTCGGTCGACTGCCACCAAGCTAGAGAATCGAAACTTGAAATTTAGCGTACCGACAATCGAGGATATGCCCAAATTGCGAACGGTTGTGTCGGTGGTGCGTTCGAATTTTAATTCGAGCTGGGAAATCTCAGAGGTGGGGCAAATGATTACCAGTGAGGCAATGGAACGGCTACGTTCCCAGAGTGTCTTAGAAATGCTTTTGCAATCGGTTGACCATGCGAGAGAAAAGCCTATTCGGGAAAAAGAAGCTTGGTATCGACGCTGGTGGCAACGTAGTTTGCGGCATGATCTACAACCGAACACAATAGAGCAAGATTTAGTTCAGCAAAGCGAGAATGATCCTTCTGTGAAGCTAAGTGAATTCGGAGAAATGCGATTGGAGGTTGCTGAACGTCTTGAGTTAAACAATGTTTCTGAAAACACATCATGGCAAGAATCGCCTGGATCGGAAGTCGACGGAATCGCGAACATGATTTTTAGTACACGACGAGTGGTCGGAAGCTATGATAGTGTCGATTCTAAGGGGATGCTGAAACTTCGCGAGCGTTTTGCCGAGCAGCAGAGTGTGGTGGGATTGTTGACACGCCTTGGCATTGTATCGCTCCTGACATGGACTATTTTATGGCTCAACAAAAATCCAGCGCTGATCAACTTATTGCGTGAGCACCCATTTGTTTTGGGATTGGGAATGGGTGTTGCGTGGCTGATGTTTTTTACGCCTGCACTATTTGGTTGGCTCTTGTTAGGTTGCAGTATTCTGGGAGTGTGTAGTCAGATCGTTCGTCACCAAATTGTGTCACGTGTGTCGTCGTGATAGCAAAGCGTCGATGCTTTCCCGTGGTCGGTAGCGGATAGATGGCTAACTTTTTTTGGGGATGCGCTCCATTCAGACCGAAGCCTGGTCGAAAAGGCAGTTGTAAAATTCTTGAATCGATACGATGTGACGGTGATTGAGTCAGCATTGCTAGCAATCGGTGTTGTGAAGTGCTGGTAGTAACGTGGCAAACCCAGCTCATCTTGAGGGTTTCTATGGCATTTGCTACCGTACGCACATCACAGCCCTTTAGAGGTCGAGTGAAATGCATGGATTCATTTTGCGAAACTCTGCAGAGTGGGTAAATCGGCTTGGAATTAGATGGCGATGTGATCGGAAAAGCAAAAGTCAAGGATGATTGGTTGCGAGGTCCGAGCGAAGTCGAAATCGATCTTCTTCGTTTATCGACGGTCTCAGGGCAGCCAATGGGAAAGGATGCCGCCATGGCGACTCAGCGAGATCAACAAACGTGCGTTCATATTCGCTGGATGATTCGGCGCGACATGCCGGAAGTACTCGAGATTGAAAACCAGAGCTTTGAATTCCCCTGGTCGGAAGAAGATTTTATTCGTTGTCTCCGGCAGCGAAACTGCATTGGTATGGTTGCAGAGCACGACGAATGCGTTGTCGGTTTTATGATTTATGAGTTGCACAAGAATTGTTTACATATTCTTAACTTTGCCGTTCATGAGTCATTTCATCGTCGTGGCGTCGGTGAACAGATGGTTGGGAAATTGGCAAGTAAGCTTTCACATGGACGTCGCAACCGAATTCAACTCGAAGTGCGAGAAACTAATTTGTCGGCTCAGCTGTTTTTCCGAGACATGGGATTTCGAGCTGTGTCGGTGCTGCGCGACTTCTACGACGACACGGTTGAAGATGCCTACCTAATGGAATTCCGCTATGCGGTAGATGAAGCTACCGTAAGCGTGCCAATCAATCGAATTTCAAAACTTGCAGGTTAGTTACTCGCCGTGCGTTAAATCAATGTCAGCGGTGGCCTTCTTTAAATCGCGATGAACTGAATTGCCATTGATTTGAGTTCTACAAGGGCAATGGTCGGGGGACTAGCGCGGTAGATGGCTCCTGGATTGAGGACCAGCGTTCCCCCCATCTTGGTTTGTCTCAGTTGATGTGTGTGACCGTGACAAATTAAGTCCCATTCTGCGGAGGTCATGGTTTGTTGTAACAAGTCATTGTCATCACCGTGTAAAACAGCAATCCGTCTGTCCGCTAGAGTCATTGACCAAAAGCGATTGCCGCCAAACTGATTCGCAGCCTCGATGGCACCTCGTAGATCATCTTCATTGGTGTCGATGTTACCCAGTACAAAAGTGGTAGGCCATGCTGCAAAAAGTCCAATTATTTCGGGCGACCCGATATCGCCACAGTGGACGACATGGGATACGTTCATAGTCTCTAAAAGACGGATTGCGTTTAATGTTAAGTCGACGTGACCGTGAGAGTCGCTTAAGACACCAATCAGCATATTGGAACTTTCTGAAACGGTTGGGACTTGTCAGGTATTGGTAAGCGAGACGGCTGGATCGAGTTCAGGTGCGACAAAGAGCAGTTCAATACTGCAGTAAAATAGGCAAGATAGGGCGAAGGTTTTAAATGGTGGAACGACTCGGTGGGGAATTCGGCATAATTATTGGTGTCATGGTCATCGTTCTACTCGTTGTTGTGCGGTATTGGGTTGCATGGCGTCGGACGCACTATACGTTTTCCTTGTTCACTTTAATACTTATAGTGCGCTGCTTGACTTTTTGGCGTTGGCGTAATGTTTCAACTTCGCCATTTCCTTTGGTACCTGGGCAAGGTGCCGTGATCGTTGCCAATCACCGCAGCAGCGTTGATCCATATTTTATCCAGTTGAAACTCAATCGACCGGTGCACTGGATGGTTGCTCGTGAATATTGCGAGCATAAGATTTTTGGTTGGTTTTTGCGCATTTGCGAAGTGATTTCTGTAGGGCGAGGAGGTATTGATACCGCGGCTATCAAAACGGCTGTCCGACTTGCCTCCGCCGGACATTTGGTGGGACTGTTTCCGGAAGGAAGGATTAATATGTCGGAAGAACCATTGCTCCCAGCGCGACCGGGCGCTGCCCTGGTTGCCCTGAAGGCAGGTGTACCTATCATTCCTTGCTTTATTGAAGGTGCGCCTTACGAAGGGACGGCACTTAGTCCGTTCTTCATGAGTTCACGCGTGGGAGTTCATGTGGGAACGCCAATTCATGTTGATCGTTACAACTTCGCAGAAGATAGAGAACAAGCTCTACGATCGATAATGCTTGACTGCCTTA
Source organism: Pirellulaceae bacterium (assembly GCA_022446825.1). Lineage (GTDB taxonomy): Bacteria > Planctomycetota > Planctomycetia > Pirellulales > Pirellulaceae > JAKVBY01. Next base: position 42,483 of record JAKVBY010000002.1, on the reverse strand, counting down.
CCCAGTTGGGGAAGTTAGCGGGGCACGCCGACTTTGTGCCTCAAATTGCTGGACGTCGATGGAAGCCATCTGATGTAGAAGTTCAGGCGGATGTGCAGAAACTCAAAGAAAGACCATAACTTAGTGAGGAGACTCGACGAGTTTGAGTAGCTGCTGACGAGTTGTGGCAACGCATTTCATAAGTTGCTGCTCAACGATTTCCACGTTGGGACCGGTAGCAAAAACAGTCATGATGGGATCTCCTCTCTGCTGGCACACCCCAGCCCGAGGAATATCTGCTATTTGCGGCCAGATGTTTGGTTTGTGAACGGCCGAGCAAGGTTTCCGAAGAACATTGCTCACGACACACGTTTCCTCTGCGAAGACAATTGCTTTGCCATGGCAGCGCGAAGTCTGTGGTTTAACTTCAGATGGTAGTTGACCTGTTTGGCAAGCAGCAACATGAACTGCTAGGGCATTGAAATCGAAGACCCGCTCGAGAATTTCAGACGAGGCTGGAAAACGTGGGTTGACATCGACTGGCCAGAAACCGTGTTGATTTAAGATGGCGTCGACCCCAAAAAGCCCGCGCAGAGGGAACGTCGCTGCAAGAAACGTTCCTAGCTCTTGGATCCTGCTCCTTTGTTCCTTATCCAGCACAAAAGGGCCGATGGAACCGACGTAGGGGAAATCCGAAGCAACTCCCCATTGTTGACCATGAAGTTGTTTCGTGATACCGAGCAAGCGGGCCTGCCCACGTGCAGCCACAAATAGCACAGAAATCGAAGTGCCGCGAATGAATTCTTGAAAATATCGGTCGTCGACAGCGGTTGTTGATTCCGCTGGGTTGTAGCCGCATATGCCAGTTCCACCACTGGAGTGAAGCCGTTTCGTAAGCCAAATTCCCTCGGATTTGCGGGGTGGAATTTTCCGGATGGTGGGGACGTGAAAACCATCGTTTTGCAGTATTTTGGTTAAGTGAAAAGGATCGCGGATCCGGCGTAACGTTTCTGACGCATTGCCCCAGAGCGGATGAGTCTCAGAAATTTTGGCGACAAGATTAGGGACATTCTCAAAGCCACCACAATACATCCATGGTATGCCTGGAAATTGGGCTGCCATCTCCACACTTTCCCGTGGGTAGTCTTCAATCGCGACCGCTTGACAGCTTTGCGCTAGGTCCCAGTCGTTAAATAGGTCCATCGCAATTGGCCGCAGGCCGGCCCGAATCGCAGAAAATGCGGCGGCGCGAGCACTGGCACCAATAATGAGAATGGTTTTTGAAGATTTTGTGCTGAGTGGATTGCGGAAAGATTTCATTGAAATGCAGTCCCCTGCAGCGAATCCTGGTAGGTCACAGTTTTGGGTGGTTGCAATTGGTGCTGGGTTTGATAAGTTCGCCTCTAGTCAGAACCTACCGACCTTCCCCATGAGCGCACGACCTATGGCGTGATTGTGTCGATTTGGGGCTGGTATGAGAATACTCCAAATACAAAACTTGTTGAACTACGGAGATTGATCTATGTCAATGTATATCGGTGAAGCACTAACGGGTGACGGTAACGAGATCGCGCATATTGACCTGCTGATTGGAAGCAAAGATGGTCCTGTCGGCGTGGCGTTTGCAAATGCTTTGGCACGCCAAAGCGAAGGACATTCGAACTTGCTGGCGGTACTGAGTCCTAACGTTGCAGTCAAGCCAGCGACCGTCATGATCACCAAGGTAACGATCAAGGGTGGAAAGCAAGCAGTGCAAATGTTTGGACCTGCCCAAGCAGCTGTGGCCAAAGCTGTTGCCGATTCCGTTGCCGATGGCATTATTCCGAAGGATCAGTGTGAAGATCTTGTCTGTGTTTGTGGAGTATTCATCCATTGGGATGCAGAGGATGACAAGAAAATTTATGAGTATAACTACCAGGCAACGAAGGACGCGATTGCCAACGCCATGAATGGAAAGCCGAGTGCAGATGAGATGGTTGCTGCAAAAGATTCTGCAGAGCACCCGTTCAGGGGTTTCTAGACAGACGCACATCGGATTACTGAAGAGAACACCAGCCCAACATTCTTCTCTGAAAGAATGTTGGGTCTTTTTATAGGAATCGATCCAATGAGTCAAAAAAAGATTCTGATCCAGTTGGATGCCGACTCGCAAGCAAGTGTGTTTGACGCGGTCGTCGCAATCGAGTCCGAGATCGACCATCTTTTACAATATCGTGATGTGAAAGCAGAAGATGTGCGGACACTGGTTCATGGTGCGATGTTCACTCGGGGACCAAAGGAACTTAAAAATACAGCGATTTTTATTGGCGGGACGGACGTAGCTATTGGGGAAGACCTTTTGAAACAGGTTCGCAGCGCGTTTTTCGGACCGATACAAGTTTCCGTTTTGTTGGACGCAAATGGCGCCAACACAACAGCGGCTGCGGCGGTCATCGCGGCGTCGCGACACGTTGATTTGAGTCAAGCAAATGTCTTAGTACTAGCGGCAACCGGTCCGGTGGGACAACGTGTTGCTCGTTTGTTAACCCACTGCGGTGCCAGCGTACGCATTGCCTCCCGAGTCCTGCAGCGGGTGGAGGATCTGCGCGCGTCGCTTTCGGAACGCGATCAGATGGACAACATTTCCGTCTGTCAGACTTCGTCCAAAGAGGAGCTTCAGGCGGCTCTTGAAGGGGTGTCTGTCGTCATCGCAGCGGGGGCATTCGGCGTGGAACTGTTACCCAAAGAGCTTTTCGTAGATGCCGATTTGTTGCGAGTTGCCATCGATTTAAACGCCGTGCCGCCCCTCGGGATTGGCGGAGTGGATGCACTGGATAAAGCGGTCGAACGTCATGGTGTTACCTGCTATGGTGCGATCGGTGTGGGAGGCACAAAAATGAAAATACATCAGGCAGCGATTCAAGAACTCTTTACCGCAAATGATTTAGTTTTGGATGCTGAAGAAGTGTTTGCTATCGGTCAATCTCTCGAATCGTAAACGCAGAGATGGACGCGTTGATAAATGAGCGACAGCCATTCATCGAGATGCTTTCTGGAGTCAGGCTGCTGGAAGAATCGTAGGCTGTGATCAATCACGAGGTTTGTTTCACTAGAATTCAACCGTCCATTGCATGTAGAAAAGTTGTGCATCTGTCGGGTTGACGATTTTGGGGCTGCGCCAGAAATGCGAGTAGCTTAAAATAAGGTTCGGCCGCGAACGAAACGTTTGGTGCCATCGGAACGAGAGACAGATGTCTTGAAGTAATCTTCGTTGGTGCCATTGTTTTGACAGCTAGCAACATCCTATGACAATACACCTGAAGCAACGGAAGCACTTTGCGGAACCTGTTTACTTAGATGAATCCAACCACCTGCTTGTGCCCGTTGGGTTAAGCAGACGAAAAGCAATTCTCCGTAGCACATCTAGAGCGTTTTGAGATGTGCTAAGCACCACAATGAAATAGCAATCCCCATTGCTCCGATACCCAGGCACAGACGCAAACGGAGTTCACCGTGCAGCGCGGCTGGGGCGGCTTTCAAAGAATACGAAGTCTTACGCGGATCCTTAACGAACAAGCGATTGCCTCTGTGAATGACNTGCTTTGCCTGNAGGGCGAACAGAATGGACAAAAGCGAACCAATNCCGAATAGCCACACTAGTCCGGAGATTAAACTCAAGCGTAGTAACCGATCGACCCTGTGTTGCAAGTCAGTAACTGCCGCCGCACTTTCATGGTTCATGTCAGGTGGCTCAAACTGCAAAGTTTGACTGAGAAAGAAGGTGGACTGATGAAAAAGAAATTACTTGGCGGCCAAATAGCAGCAAATCATAGCACACAAGATAATGTCTTGTGCAGTTGGCGAGTTCGGACAGGAACTCTTTGATGTTCTTGCATCGGATTGTCAACCTGCGAGCGGCGAGCAGTGAGGTAGTTCAACCGAGCGTAAAACCTATTGCTGTCTGCTACTTTGTGGTGGAGGCGGTCAAAGCCTGTTGACGTAGGTAGCAGACAATNTCTTGTGCTTCCTGTCNGCGTTGCGATTAACAAGAATNTTNACGCATTCCCCAGTACGTATTATGTAGTGCGCATCGCTGCCGCGGTAACGGCGAGAATGGTTGACCTNAGGCTCNNGGANACGCGATCGTCTAAAATTTAAGACTACCGACATCTGCGCAGGTAACAAATTAAAACAATTTGGCCAGCGTAGAACGTGCCTACCATTTCGGTTCACTTCAGGTAGTTTGCAATTGATATCGGACATCATCAAGAGAAATGCAGTTATTGCTTTGACGCGTCGACGTGCACGCGCATCGTTGAACTTGCTGGAATGCATTCCAATTAGCAAAATCAGCTGATCTGGCAGGAATCTGGACGCCCTAATCACTCACCCGGGTGAACATGATCAGCCGCACTTCCATCACTTGGCTTTCAGGTTTTTCCAACGCCCGCAACACCAGTTTCCCGGTTCCCTCGGCCAGCGTCATCTGGCCTAGCTTAAGTGCCTTGAAATCCTTCTCGTACGACTCCTGTCGCGGGGTACGGTCCTGACTGGCACCGATCACCGGCGGATCATGGGCCACGACCACCTTCCCCCGGACCGTTGGGTCTCTCGACACTCTAGGATTGTTCATCTTCAGGCTCAGTTCAACCGTGGAGCCAATATCCTTGGCCGGGCAGGCATAGTAAAGCTCTATGTCATACGTGCCACTCTCGGCTACCTCGACATTCCATCTGATTGTATCTTCCAACTGCGTCCAGTTCCTGAAGTAAGAGCAATTTGGAAACCGGTTAGAACGTTGAATATTTCCACTGGCCGCGCCGTCACGCGCTGGCATCTGGGTAAACTTGAATGTGCGGTGTCCAATAAGAAATGGTCGAGGAGGCTGCTTGAGTTCGGGTAGCAATGACTTGCTCCAGGCGAGCTTGGCTCGCTGCAATTCTGCTGTTACCGTGGGATGTTCTGCGGCCACATCTTGCCGTTGTCCGGGGTCCGTCCGCATGTCATAAAGATGGCCCTCGTGATCCATCCGAAAACGCTGCGTACGCAAGCTGACACGATCTCGCCAATGAGAATAAATCATCCGATCTGGCCATTTCTTGGCTTGCCCGGCCAGCAACGGTTTCAGGCTGATGCCATCCAGTGGCTTCTTACTGGCCACGGGAATTTCGGCCAGGTCAGCCAGCGTCGGCAAGAGGTCAATGGCAGCGCTGATTTGGGGAATTGTCTTGCCAGCGGCGATCTTCCCTGGCCAGTGAATTAATAACGGACTCCGAACCCCCCCCTCGTCCGTGGATCCCTTGCGACCCTTCATGTCTCCATTCCAACGTGATCCGTTGGGTCCGTTGTCACAAAAATAAACAATAATCGTCTCTTCCGTGAGATCCAGTTCCTCAAGCTTGGCCACGATTCGGCCGACGTTCCAGTCGATGTTTTCACGCATGGCCAGGGCCGCTCGAATATGGGAAATTTTCTCGCTGCTTGGATTACGGTGGTGCATCAACAGTTCCTTGTCCTTGAACTTGTTCCACCACTGACTTGGCACCTGCATCGGAGAATGCGGGGTGTTGTATGGGATGTAGACGAAGAACGGCTTCTCTCGGTTGTGTTCCATAAAGGCCATGGCCTCTGTAGTCAGATCATCAATGATGAATCCCTGGCCCCGAACGATGCGGCCATTGCGTTCGAGCATGGGGTCGAAGTAGTTCCCCCAATGGCCTGAGCAAAAGCCGTAGTATTCCTGGAACCCACGGCCGTTGGGATGGTACGGATACTGCATTCCGTTATGCCATTTACCGAAGGCACCCGTGGCGTATCCGGCTGCCTGGAACGTCTGGGCAATCGTCATTTCATCCAGGTTGATTCGCTCTCCTCCGGCCGACGTGCTGAAAACGCCGCTGCGAGGATGATAACGCCCGGTCAGGAATTCAGCGCGCGTGGGAGAACAGACTGGGCAAACGAAGAAACGGTCAAACTGGGTCCCAGCCCGTGCCAGTGCATCAATCCGTGGAGTTTTCAGGTTGCGGTTACCATTTAAGCTCAGGTCACCCCATCCCTGGTCATCCGTCAAAATGACAACGACATTCGGCCTGCGAGTTGCCTCTACCCATGAAACGGGGTATGCCATCAGGGCAAAAAGGGTAATCCAACAGGCGAACCCACAACGGAACGTGGTTTTAATAATCGGACTCTCCAGTGACGACTCACAGGCCATTTATAAGCAATCCATTATAGGCATTGCCTGTCCTTGGCGTACTGCCCCACAGATACTCTCCCTTGGTTATGATAAATATGTGGGCACGAGAAAAACCCTTTACACATCTTCACCAGGAGATCAAACCGATGGTGTCGCTGATCGCTCCCGTCACGAACACAAGGCCGAAATCTGGTCGACTTCTCCCGTTCCTGCTCGCTCTTGCCAGTTGCCTGCTAACCGCCTCTCTAAGCGCTGAATTAAAGTTGCCCAACATCTTTGGAGACCACATGGTCCTGCAACAGGACAAGCCGGTTCACGTCTGGGGCTGGGAAACTGCTGGTGCAAAAATATCGGTGACCTGGGCCGGACAGACCAGAGCGACGACCAGCAGCCAGGCTGGCAAATGGTCGGTTCACTTTGACCCGGTCAAGGCAAGCTTCTCCGGCCGTAAATTGGTGGTCACAAGCGGCACGCAATCCCTTAGCTTCGCCGACATTCTTGTGGGTGAAGTCTGGCTCTGTGGTGGTCAGAGCAACATGGAGTGGACTCTCCGCAGTACCCGAGATGCCGACTTGGAAATCGATTCCGCCGACTATCCTGCCATCCGTTTTATACGGCTTCCCAAGGTTGCTAGACTCGAACCCCAGCAGGATTTCCCGGTGGAGAATCCGGAACACCCGGTTGGCAACTGGCGACTCGCCACCACCGAGCAGGTCGAAAACTGTACCGGCGTCGGTTACTATTTTGCCCGCCGCTTACACCGGTATCTGAAAGTTCCCATCGGGCTAATCGATACCTCGTGGGGAGGCACGATGGCCCAACACTGGGTTTCGCGTGAAACTCTGCAGCCCGTACTGGAAATGAAGCCCTACTTCGATGGATTTACAGAAAAACTCAAGGTTTGGGCCGAAGGAGGTGGAGAAGAAGGAGCACGAAAACGTTTCCAGGCCGACCTTGAGAGCTGGGAAACAAAGGCAGCCGAAGCACGCACCAAAAATGAACGTTTGCCACGAAAGCCAAACGCCAATGCTTACCAAGACCCAGCAAGCCAGAGTCAACCGGCTGGCATGTACAACGGGCTGATTACTCCCGTGGCTCCCTTCACACTGCGAGGGGTCGTCTTTTACCAGGGAGAAAACAATTCCTTCGCTGAGTCTTGGAAACCATTTCACCGAACTTTCCCAGCAGTCATTTCCGACTGGCGAAAGGCTTTTGGCAATCCCGAGATGCCCTTCGGTATTATCCAGATTGCCGGCTGGAGCACCCGTCGCAGCATGACTTACGATATGAATCATCACACGAATATCATTCGTGAGATCCAATTCGACACGTGGCAAAATACACCTAGGACTGGGTTGATTGTCACCTTCGACACCAATTCCAATGGCAGCATCCATCCCCAACGCAAGTTACCCATTGGTGAACGAACGGCTCGTTGGGCACTTGCAGAAGTCTACCAAGTGCAGGATAGCAAGAGCCGAAGTCCTCTTGAATGGCGAGGGCCGGTCTACGAATCCTTCGTTATCGAGAAAGATAAGGTGACCGTCTCGTTTCGCGCAGAAACCAATCGTGGATTGAGACTGGACCAGGATGTAGAAATCGGTTTCTATATTGCGGGCCAGGACCGCATCTTCCACCATGCGCGTGCCCAGATCATCAAGGATAGTCAACTTCAGGTCTGGAGTGACGACGTACCTCAACCTGTTGCCGTACGTTATGGATGGTCGAACTTGCCCATGGGCGGGCTAATGAATTTCCGTGAGCTACCGGCCTACCCGTTTCGAACCGACAAGTGGCCACTCACCCCTCACCAATCTACCGGATCCTACTTGGCACAATAAAGTCGCACGTAGAGTCTCTGGTGTCTAGGCAGCCAGTGTAGTTGGTAACTCGTTTGGCCACCGACCTCAGCCAGCAACGGATTTGCCACACGGTTACTCCGGCAAACTCGGCCTTCCAGTACGTTGCTGGTATCGTGATGTAGTGCGCACAGCGTTTGCGGTACTTGTGTCCAAAGAAGCAAGCACTTTTTGATCGTCGGCAAACAGCTGGCGAATTTTCCGGCCGTTGTCCACCTAGGAGGTTTCCTGCCCAACCGCCGGAAAAGAGGGGGCTCCCTTTCCTCTCTAACTCACAATCATTATTCACAGACTTTGTCTCTAACCTTTGGGAAACAAAGATAGGTTCCTATACCAATATATTTACAATGGTCAGGAAAGTAGTAGTTACTGTGCGATAAGTGGCGTTTCCGCTTCATTCTCACACGGTATTTCGATTCAGAATGTTGCCCGAGAGAAAAATGCGGATCATCCACTCGAAGTAATTAATCGTATCTCATCAAACGGTTTGTCTTGTTGTCAGCGATCTCGCGATTTCATAAGCCTTGTCAAATTGGCCAAGCGTCAGAAGATTGCTGTAATTGAGGTATTGGAATTCTCAGACGCGGGCCTCCTGTGGAGGTGGGAATTAGACTTTCTAAGAGGTTAGGAAGTAATTCTGTTTACGCGGACCGATTGATTCTCGCGGTTTAGTTTCTTATTGTGGTCTGTTTGGCAATTCAATGAACACTCGAAAATAAGGCGTTAAATATGCCAACTGTGCTTGTAATTCCCGAGTATCTACAAAACCAACCAAGTGCTGCAGTGGATACTCTCAAGAAAGCTGGTTTTGAAATCCGTTTTCCCCGAGATCCCCAACTCGGTCGCGGACGGGCGGAAGAATCAGCGTTGATTGAAGAATTGGCAGGCATTCATGCAACACTGGCAAGCGGCGAATACTACACGCCCGCAGTGATTGAGAAGGCAGCCGATTTGCGAGTGATTGCGCGCGTTGGTGTTGGTTATGACCGAGTTGCCTTAGAAAACGCAACGGATCGAAAAATTGTTGTCACGATTACTCCCAATGCAAATCACGAATCGGTTGCAGAAATGGCTATCGCGTTGATGCTGGCTGCAGCGAAGTCCATTGTTGCCAACGATCGTCTGGTACGCGGCGGTGGCTGGAATCGAGCCGTTTTAATCCCCTTGCGAAGCCGCACTTTAGGAATTTTTGGTCTGGGAAGAATTGGGAAAAGCCTGGCGATCCGTGCGAAAGCGCTCGGAATGGATGTTATTGCGACAGAGATGTATCCGGATACCTCCTTTGTTGCCGAGCACGGAATTGAATTGGTCTCCTTCGATGAACTTGTCACTCGCGCCGATTTTTTGTCGGTTCATTGCCCCCTCACGGAGGAAACTAAAGGGCTGTTCGATGCGAAAGTGTTTGCACAAATGAAACCGAGTGCAATCTTTATAAACACGGCGCGTGGTCCACTGGTTGTCGAAGCGGATTTGTGTGAAGCACTACAATCAAAGCAAATTGCGGCCGCGGGGATTGATGTGTTCGAACAGGAGCCCCCAGATCAGGACAATCCGCTTTTTGAACAAGAGAACGTCATCCTATGTCCGCACCTTGCCGGTGTCGACGAGTTGTCCACCCAAGCGATGGCAAGTGAAGCGGCCGAGTGTATTGCGCGACTTTCACAAGGTGTGTGGCCGAGTGACTCGGTTGTGAATCGTGAACTCGAGTCGGGATGGACCTGGTGATTCCGCCTCGACGAATGAAACTTAGGTTTGTCTAATGAAGCAAATCGTCACAGCAGAGAAATTGGCTACGGAATGAAAAATACCGATTTGGATGCGAACGCGTCACTCTCCGATGCTTTAAAGTCAATTGAGACCTATTACAAAGCACACGGAATATTTCAAGAACAGTTTGGTTTTGGTGAGAGGCCAGCGATTGTCGTTGTCGATTTTGCCAATGGTTGGACCGACGAAGCTTATGCTGGAGGTACGTCTCGGTTAGATGTCCCAGTTGAAAATACTGCAAAATTACTGACTGCGGGTCGGCGATCTGGGATACCGATCATCTATACCACGAGTCCTTGGCGTCCTGATTCTGCAGATCAACCCTTTAAGTCGGCGGCTGATTATTCGGATACTTTCCGAATTTGGGATGAACACGCTTGCCAGATTGATGAACGCGTAGCTCCGTTGTCTGACGACTTTGTGATTGAGAAAGAGAATGCCAGCGCGTTTTCCGGAACCCATTTGGCTGGGTTTTTGATTCAACAGCGCGTGGACACCGTTTTAATTGCCGGCTGTAGCACCAGTGCTTGTATACGCGCAACAGCAACGGATGCGAAAAGTTATCGTTTTCGACCGATCATCATCAGTGATTGCGTCGGTGATCGCTCGGCAGCTTGCCATGTCTTCACACTGTTTGATATTCAAGCTCGCTTTGCCGATGTATGGTCACTTGACGAGGTACTGGAAAAGCTCTCTGAGTTAGGCAAATAGTTCGCGAACCACGCGACCGTGTACGTCCGTCAGTCGAAAGTCTCTTCCCGCATATCGATATGTCAACTTTTCGTGATTGAGTCCAAGTAAATGGAGTATCGTGGCGTGTAAGTCGTGGAGGTGGACTTTGTTTTCAATGGAAAAATAACCGTATTCGTCGGTGGCACCAAAGCGAATCCCGCCTCGCAGGCCACCACCGGCCATCCACATGGTGTATCCATGTGGATTATGGTCACGTCCATCATTGCCCTGTGCCACAGGTGTGCGGCCAAATTCGCCACCCCAGAGTACAAGCGTGTCATTCAGTAGTCCGCGTTGCTTGAGGTCTTTTAACAATGCGGCGATTGGTTTATCGACTTCAAAAGCGTTGGTGGTGTGTCCATTCTTGAGCCCACCGTGTTGATCCCACTTATAACTGTGGGTGCATTGCACGAATCGAACGCCCCGTTCTGCAAACCGTCTTGCCATGAGACACTGCTGCCCGAAGTTTTTTGTTTTCGGATCGTCTAACCCATACATCTGCCGCGTTGCTGCTGTTTCGCCATCGACATTTTGTAGTTCCGGCGCCGCGGTTTGCATTCGAAACGCTAACTCAAATGAATTGATTCGTGCTTCCAGTGAGGAATCGGGCCCAGCTTGCTCTAGCTTACGTTGGTTCATCTCGCGAATAAAATCCAACTCAATGCGTTGCAGATTGGCTGAGGTGCCAGTGCTGTTTTCGATGAAAGGAATTTTGGCCTGATCGGAAGGAATGCTCGCGTTGCCAATCGGCGTACCTTGATAATCAGCGGGTAGAAATGCGGAACCATAGGCATTGGTTCCACCATGGGTGAGCGTCGGGCACATAGTAATGTAGCCTGGCAGATCCTGGTTTTCTGTTCCGAGCCCGTAGGTAATCCATGATCCCATGCTTGGTCGAATAAACGTGTCGCTACCTGTCGTTAGTTCGAGTAATGCGGCGCCGTGTCGTGAATTGGAGCCATGCATGCCGTTGATGATACACAGGTCATCAACATGTTCTGCGATGTGAGGAAATAAGTCACTCACCCAGGCTCCCGAGTCGCCATGTTGAGAAAACTTAAAGGGCGAGCGGAGTAAATTACCAGTTGCACCGGAGACGATACGAGGTTTTGGAAATGGCAAAGGCTTGCCATGGTCGCGAATAAGAGCCGGTTTGTAATCAAACGTATCTACTTGCGACGGACCTCCGTGCATGAACAAGAAAATAATCCGTTTGGCACGGGCAGTAAAATGAGGTTCCCTTGAAGCCAGTGGATGTTGCGTCGGAGCTTCCGCATGCAGAAGCGAGGACAACGCCAAGCTTCCAAAGCCAATACTGCTTAGCCGTAACATATCACGGCGATTGGAAACGGGCGTAGAGCGGTTGCAGAATTGGGCCATGTCAAAGCTCGCTCGGGAAGATCTGTCCGAAATCAGTTAGTTTACTATTCTACAAAAATGAATTCGCTGGTGGAGATTAGCGCCCGACAAAGGCTCTGCCAAGCCGACAGGCGATTAGTGGGCGAATTTGGGTTTGCTGCATTAGACGCTTTTTCATACTGCGTCATGAATGCAAGTGCTTGTTCAATTTCGTCACCGGATGCCGAGCGACTAAAAAGAATTTCATAGGCTTGCTGAAGTCGTGCGCGATCGTTTGCGGCGTCAGAATCAAGGAGTTGCTGGGCGAGCCGCTTGGTTTGATCCTCAACGAGTTTGCTGTTCATCATAAACAAGGCCTGCGGTGCGACGGTGGTGCTTTGTCGTTTCCCATTGAGGACACTCGCATCCGGGAAGTCAAAGGCTACAAAAAAATCGTAGATGGCGCTGCGCACGACGGGTAGATAAATCGAGCGACGGTTGTTCGCGTAAACAACGGGATCAACATTTGCAGTGCTTGTTACATAAGCCCGATTCGCAGTGGGTAATAGCGATCCGCCAAATGTTGTTTCGAGACTGTCGCCGACAGCTAATAGGCTGTCACGAATTGCTTCTGCTTCAAGACGCAAGCGTTGCTTTCGCCAAAGCAGCCTGTTCTCTGGGTCTAACTCAGCGGCATTGGCGTTCCAGAGGCTACTCATTTGATAAGTAGAAGAATTCATGATCGCGCGGTGTAACGTTTTGATCGACCAGCTTGAACCCGATGGTTTCTTGCCGATGAGGCGCTGGGCAAGCCAGTCCAAAAGTTCGGGGTGCGTTGGCATTTCTCCAAGTCGACCAAAGTTGTCTGGGGTCCGCACCAAGCCTTCACCGAAATGTCCTAGCCAAATTCGATTTGCGATCACACGCGCTGTCAGTGGGTGTTGAGGGCTTGTCATCCATTGTGCCAGTTCGAGTCGCCCACTGCGATCATCTCCGATGGGTGATTGTTGGTTACCGGCGATGACTTGTAGGAATTGACGTGGTGCAAGCTCTCCTTGGGTTAAATAATTCCCTCGGATGTGAACGCGTACATTTTCGACCTGCTCATAGTCGGTTACAGCCATTGTGGTAGGAAGCGAGGGCAGGCTGTCTTCGAGCTCTTTTTTTTGGGCACGTGTTGTGGCCAGGTTCTTAATCGTTTCCGGTGTAAAGTATTTTTCCAGCTTTTCAATTTCTCCGAATGGCCCGTTGGCATCGGCTAGGATTTTGTCGACGAATGCCGTCAGCGAGGGATCAGGCCGAGGGAGGGAAGTTTCCTGTGGGGTGCGGGTGGCGAACAGTGTTTGGTAGGCATTTGCGACCTCCAGCACTGTCGGTTTTAAATTTTCAGGTAGAATTTGCGACAACGTCGTTTTTTCAAAAGTACTCCATTGTTTGAAGGGGGCACCGTTTCGGATTGAAAGGAAGGGAGCGAATAAGGCTTCCTGGTTTCCGTCGATCGACTCAAGGTATTTGGCCCATGATTGAATTAGTTCGGGTTTCGGGATGAATTTTGAGTCGATTGGTTTGTATGTCCCATTTACTGCTTCGGATTCCACCGGCGTTAGGCAGAGTTTGTCAATGTGCGGAAAGAATTGTGGTTGTTCGAGACGTAGCGTATTGCTCCCTTTGGACAGAGGAAAGAAGCCTTCAACGAACCATTTTTGATTGGGGGGGAAAAATCCGCCGGTGACCTGACCGGCAAAATCGGTCTTGAAGGTAGTGCCATTAATTGATAGTTGGCATGGACGCGAGGCAGCCGAGGCAACCCGAACATCGATCTGATAAAAACCGTTTGCAGGTACCTCAATGTCATATTCTGCGAAATTCGGTGTGGGACCTTTATTAACCAAGACGCCAATTCCCTTACCGTAACTCGTAGTGTCGATGTTCACGTTATGACGGTCAGCGGCTTCTGCTTCGATACGTAATATTCCTTGGATGTCGGTGGTGGGGTTGTCTCCAAGGGGTGGTGTCGATGCCAGTTTCCGGTCCAGGTCGAGTCTATGCGCGCCAGCCAGGAGGTAATCACCGACATGCTGGCGCTCGAGTTGTTGTAATTCGTTACCTGCGGCTTTGATGATTTGCGCAATGTTTTGGGCTTGGGCCGCAATGTTTTGCTCTTGTTCTGCCTGACGAGCAAGTACTACTGGATCGGCGAGGGGGCGTTCTTGCCACTGAGCAACGACCGTAAACGTGTCCATCGTTTTTGTGCTCTTAAAGATGCCAGCGAGCGAATAGTAGTCGGCAGTGGGGATAGGGTCAAATTTGTGGTCATGACAGCGTGCGCAACCCATAGTGAGTCCCATGAACGTGCGACCGATGGTGTCAATTTGTTCATCGATAATGTCCATACGCATCTTAATTGGATCGTCCTCGGCTAGCATCTTGGCGCCAAGGGACAAAAAACCCGTTGCCGTAAGACGCTCGCTCAGTACGTCAGAATCGGTAGTTTCTCCCAGCAAATCGCCCGCAATTTGTTCTTGGACAAATTGATCGTAGGGTTTGTCTTTGTTGAATGCAGCAATCACATAATCGCGATAACGGAACGCATTTGCGTAAGCTAGATTTTCATCGAGTCCATTTGAGTCAGCATACCGTGCGACGTCCAACCATCGTCGTCCCCATCGCTCGCCGTACTGAGGTGCTGCGAGTAATCGATCTATTTCACGGGCAAAGGCGTCGGGTTGATTTGAGACGAGAAAACGTTTTACATCTTCCCATGACGGCGGTAATCCCAGCAGGCCGAAGGTTGCCCTGCGAAGAAGCACTTGCTTTGTGGCACGCGGCGCTGGATCAAAACCAGCGTCGTCTAACTTTGGCAGGACAAAATGGTCGATTGCTGAGTGAGCAGCTTGGATATTCGATAGCCGCGTCGGTAGCTGCGGAAGGGAGACCGCTGTGATTGGCTTCAACGACCAAAAGTTTCGCTCCAGTTCGAAATCGATCTGTTTCTTGCTTTGTTGAGTTACTTCACCATTACGAGGATCGGGAGCTCCCAGTCGGATCCACTGAATGAAATCAGCCACTACATTCTTTGGCAATCTGCCATCGGGGGGCATTTGGTAAAAAGAATCGTCATAAGCAATTGCGTTAATCAGCAGGCTTTGGCCAACATCTCGAGGGACGACGCTAGGGCCAGAGTCCCCACCTTGCCGAATTCCAGTGCGTGTATCGAGAAACAGACCACCTTCAACTTTCTGTGCGGCCTTTGAATGGCATTCGTAACAATGTTCGATAAGTACCGGACGAATTTTAGCTTCAAAGAACTCTGCTTGTTCTGGCGTCAGAGGCTCGTTGGCACGACCCAACGCAACCGTAAATCCAATGCAACTAAAGCAGATCAAGAAAATTTTGAGAGGCATCAGCAGGTCGTCGGCCAGTAAAGGGGCGAGTCGATGGATGTGAGAATGCAACTGATAGTTGAATCCTTATTTTATCGCCAAACCATCGAAATGCCAAAGGCCGGTCAATCCATAAAGACAGTTTTATCGGCTTTCCGCGGATTTAAAAGTCTTGAATTCCGGGTGTGTGCGGCGTGTTTTGAGCGCAGACGCAGCTTTGTTAGAGGTCACGCTTGCGATTTTTTGCCGTTTAAAATGTTTGAAATGCTCAAAATAATCGTAGAGGAAGACGAGGAGAGAATTGGGGCTGATGTTTAACATCAGAACGGACGAACGTTCCAGCAAGACAAGCCTACATCACGAAGGATCGGATCAACATGAGCACGTTCTGGAAAACTAAAATTCCGCAAATCATGGTCCTATTTTTTTTGCTGACGTTGGATTTCGCTTTGTCTTCTGCAGCAACTAATAACTCAGCCAACGACAGCAATGAGAAACGTTGGGCGGTTTTTACGGGTGATGGCCACGCTGGCGATTGCCAATGCCAAGGGGACGATCTGAGGTGTGTTCAACGCTTGGGCCAATGGGACCCGTGGGGAGAATATCGTTGCAGTTATTCTCATGAACGTCGACATGGACTGGCAGACAAGCACGCACCGGCGCATTTGATGGGCGATCATGTGCACGACCAAGGAGAGTGGATGGTCGAATACAAGTACATGAGCATGGCAATGGCGGGCAATCGCTCTGGGACGGAAAATCTTTCAACGGCAGCGGCATTTGGCTTCTCTGGTACGAATATGCTTGTGGCGCCGACAAACATGACAATGGAAATGCACATGGTGCATGTGATGTATGGCCTGCGAGACAATATAACGGCGTACCTTATGCCAACCTGGAAATCGCTGACGATGGATCATATGCGGAACTCAACGTTCATGCCGAATCCCCCCTTGGCGGGCACACCGTTTAGGACTCACAACAGCGGGTTTGGTGATCTGGTTTTTGGCGCATTAATACGTCTCTATGAAGGTTGCGACGAAGAACTTATTTTCAATTTAGGGATGAGCGTCCCGACGGGGGATATTGATCGCCGGACCACCATTCCGACAGGTGGCATGATGAATCAAGAATTTCCCTATCCCATGCGACTCGGGGCAGGGACATTCAATGCGCGGCCGGGATTGACTTATAAAGTGTATCAAGACCACGGCAGTTTTGGCTTGCAGTATCAAACGGATTTGCCGGTTGGTACGAATAGCGAGAACTACTCAGTTAGTACCGAGCATCGGCTGAACGCTTGGTATAGTTGGTTGCCTTGGGACAATCTATCTTTTAGCTATCGCGTGGAGTCGCTTTGGAAAAGTGATTACAATGGCGCAGATCCTGACCTGCCCCCGTTTATCATTAGTACGAACCGTCCTGACATGCGTGGTGGTGAGTGGGTCAATTTTGGTTATGGCGCTGCTCTGCTTGTTGGTCAGGGACATCTTTTGAACGCAGAATTCGTTCATCCAGTCTATCAGAGCGTGAATGGCATTCAGCTGGCGAACGATTGGTCGCTTTGTGTGAGTTGGTCCAAAGCGTTTTGATAGACATTTGTTTCAATGGGACAAGTATCTCTGGTTTGAGATCCGGGCAGGATCGTTGACCGGCCACGGTTCATTTATGCCCTTTACCTTCCATATGGGGCAGATAGATTGCAGGCAGACTGATTTGCTAGGGGACTCAGTTTCCAGGAAAAGTCTGGCTTGGAGTTTGCACGACGCGTGGCTGTGAGCGCGTTGTCGATTGTCTGGTAAGACCGTTGAATGGCGCTGCTCAGGTGCTATTTCCTGCGAGGTTACTTGGTGTGATGTTTGATCGCGGTTGTCCGCTGGGTAGGCAAAGAATAGACGTGGAAGCAGAGCCTGCTGGTAGTGCGCGCCTGGGTTGACGAGCAAGCTGATCTGGTTTCCAGTCGGGAGTTCGCTAGAATGTGTAGCTTTGGAAGATCTTGAGCCCCCGGAGTTGTTTTTTTATGTCGCACAGCGACCCCGACATTTTCATGACGCACGGCGATCGTGACGAAATGAAATTAGATGAAATTGAAATTGATTTGAAGAATCCTCTTGTGGCTGCCGTGTTGGGGTGGTTATGCCCGGGTGCGGGCCATCTGTATCAGCGTCGTTATGCGAAGGGCATTTTGTTCATGGTTTGCATTTTAGCAACCTTTTTCTACGGCTTGTCCTTAGGGGGTGGCCATGTCGTTTATGCTTCGTTCGGAGCTGAAAAACACGGAACTGCCGCCAAAAGTTGGAAACGGTTTTTGTCTCGATGGCATTATGGTTGCCAAGTCTGTGTTGGCGTTCCAGCATTTCCCGCGCTTGTCGAGCGTTTTCGAATGGATGAAGGAAAAGATCCGTTGTTGGGTGGATGGATGACGCCACCCTATGGTCCCGAGAGCCCTGAAAATCCCGGCGGCCACGACCAGTTATCCGACTGGCACTCCGAGCTGCATTTTTTCTTTGAAATTGGCACGCTGTATACGGTTGTCGCGGGGCTGTTGAACGTTTTGGCAATTTACGATGCCTTTGGCGGTCCGTTTATTCCTACTAGTGCAGAACCGGAAACTCCTCCTCCTGAGGACGAGGAGTCGTAGTCCCAAGTTTTGTTCCGTGGGCAGCGAGTGTCTAGTTGCCTTTTCCTTTAATGAAGAGACGTTTTGGCATGCTTCCCTTACTTTTTGCGGATTCGTTTCAACGTTTTTGGTATTTGTTTCCTTTGTTGGTAGCGATTAGTTTTGTCTATGCGGCAACTCGTGAAGAGTTGATGCGACCGATATTGCATAAAGCGGGTGCGGTGGCCCTCTGGATTTTGGGATTCATGGCAATCATCTTTGCCATTCTTTTCGGTGTCTCTTGGTTGATTTAACGGAGCATGTGAGAATAATCTCGTCGAAACCCAGTCGTTAGAATCGAAACTACCTGCAAATTCGGAAATCTCTCCAGTAAAACTGGCAGGTTGCGAAGCGTTGAGTTATAGGTTGATACAACGAGTTTACCGCTTTACGAACCAGTTCTTCACCGCAGCTTTCTGATGGTCATCCGCCAGTTGCTTCTTTGTGCCCTGTTGTTTGTTGCCCTTGGCACGGATGACACGAATGGTAACGACGCACTTGGTTTGTTTCGAGAGACGATTCCGATTGGTGTCATGCAATTGTCGGATGACCGAGTCGATACGGTTGCCGACACGGCATCAATCCTCGAAGCAGAGATGGCCACCGTAGCTTGGGATATTGATGAAGAGAATCCAACTGCTGCCATTGAATCACTCAAGCAGATTATCCAAAGCAAAGCAATTGTTGACCAACAATTTGAACGCTTTATTCAACTGCGAACACAATTGGTGGGTAATGCGATCCAACCGGTCGAGCGTTTGCGAATTCGTCAATTTCTGCGTGTAGCCTCAATCTTAATCGACCTTTCAGGGCGGTTACGCTATTCAATGCGTGATGCCATTGATCGTACAGCGTATGCATGCGAGGCCGACCTCAAAGAGTTCGACCAATTTGTTGATTTATTGATCGCTCAGCAGGTATCGATTGGAGCAATGGCACTCTCCTATGTTTTGTTCGATCCTGAGCCACAAGATGATTTAGAGCCTTTTCCAGACGAGACGAAAGCCAAAGTATTAGAACTCATTGCGGTAAGTCGGGAACTGCAGGTCATGAGAGATCTGGCAGACTTTATTCGTGAGGAGAATGTAGCTCCGGAGTTGCTTGTGTTGGCAGTCGAAGCAATCCGGAAACTCGGACTACCGCAGGATGCGCGTCCTGAAAGCGGTGCGCAGATTCCCTCACCAGCCATTACTGCCGCCGAATTACATGGTTACCTTGTGAAGGCAGACCTTGGTGTAGGGGAAGTGGGCAACCAACGTCTGGATCTACTCCAATGGTTACAAACGCGTCAGCAGCGAGGGGTCATGGGCGATACTTTGCGAGTGGCTGGGTTTGACGTGCAACTCGGTGATTGGTTGTTAATGCGAAATCCATCGCCCTATAATCGTTTTACTGATTTGTCACCGGGTTTATTTACACATGTCGGTGTTGTTACCGCCGAGACAGGAAGCGATGGGATTCGTCGGATTGTCATCGCTGACCTTCCA
This sequence comes from Pirellulaceae bacterium, assembly GCA_022446825.1. Classification (GTDB taxonomy): domain Bacteria; phylum Planctomycetota; class Planctomycetia; order Pirellulales; family Pirellulaceae; genus JAKVBY01. Next base: position 23,104 of record JAKVBY010000002.1, on the reverse strand, counting down.
GAGAAAGGAGATCATATACCGGCTACCAATGTTGACGCTTACTTGCGACGGACGTTGCATTTCTTTTTTATGCGTCACAATGAATTGGCAGTTACCCGAAAAATGGCAGAAGTGGCAGCAACGGTCATTGGAAATCCGACGCAATTTGATTTGACCTTCAAGACGGAGCGGGTAGCCCAACTTCAAGGAAAGCCACTGGCGGGCAGGCTTTTGAATACATACTGCGCGGGTTTTCTGCTCCTTTGTTGTCAGGAAACATCCTCCCCACGTGAGGAGTTTTTTCCCATTGAAGAAGCTCCTCTGAATGCGAATTGTGTGGGAAATCTCGAACGTATGGGATTGTCTGTTGGCAAGCGGTTTGTCTCGCCGACTGGTGCCTTGTTTTCAAGTCATTTGCAGATTGTCGGTCGCCGTGAACCGATGTATGAACCCGGTCGTGAAGTGCGCGAGGCGATTTTTGATCACTTTGCCGGAAGGCTGACCTCGAGTACCTATGTTCCCTCCCCAGATGCTTCCCAGTTGTTAATTCAAAAACTTGCGGAGTTGTCAAAATACAACCCGTTGCTTGCTAAGGCGCTCGCGAAAGCCAACAATGTCAGCGAACATCTTGACCTGGAAGCAGCAGCCAAAGTTGCAGTAGCTGTTCACACACTAGATGAAGTCGCGGATGCGAGTGCAGGTGGGTTTTATACCGCAAGAGCTGCAATTCTGAGGGGTCCATTGCAAGTCGGACCCAATCCGCGTGCGGAGGAGGTCCGTCGTGCCCAGCGACGCATGGCAGCGGTCAACCTTCACGCAGACCTTAATCGCCGTTGGAGGAATAAGGAAATCACTCCCCGCGACGTACGCATGACGCTGGTTGATTATTACGTGAAACTTGGTTGTAAGAAACTTGATCAAAGGTTTTTCACGCGTGAACTTTCCAAATAGTCCCCCTTTCAAGGCACTTGGATCAAGACGCCCTTGGACATAAAATAGAAAGTAACAGGATTGTCTTTAACGTCGCACACGGCGGGATGGCAGTAATTAAATGTTTGTTGCACGGGATTGTTTTTCCCAACGGGAAAATGCCAAAATTTGAAAAACATATTTTTGTTTGCTGTAACCAACGCTCAGCGGGTCATTCGCGAGGGTGCTGTGATGTCGCAGGCAATGAGCAACTTCGAAATCTCTTCAAAGCAGAAGTGAAAAAACGCGGTTTGGCTCCCTTGGTTCGTGCCAACAAAGCCGGTTGTCTCGACCAATGCGAGGTAGGTCCGACGGTTGTTATTTATCCTCAGGAAATTTGGTACGGTGGTGTTACCGCAGAAGATGTTCCACGCATTGTCGAGAAGTCCATAATCGGAGACGAAATTCTTGAAGACCTCCTGATTTCTGACGAGTTGTTGAATACCAAGGGCGGGCGTCTTTCGAGTAAGCCATCAAAGGATTTGGAAGACACGGCCTCATGAGAATCGTGACACTTGGTGGCGGTACCGTGGGCACTTGGATCGCCGATTTGTTGGGCCAACATGGTCACAGCATTACGGTCGTTGATGTTGATCCAGAAAACACCAGCCGCATCAATAATGACTTGGATGTTAATGTTGTTACGGGATCGGCGTCGCAATCCAGTGTTTTGTTTCAGGCTGACATTCTCGGGGCCGATCTTTGTCTTGCAGTGACAGGTGACGATGAAGTCAATCTGGTGGCCGCCAGTATGGCCAAAGCAATGGGCGCTCGACGTTCGATCGCACGCGTCTACGCACCAGTGTTCCGTGATTTGAGTACCTTTGACTACCAACGCCATTTTAATATCGATCGATTACTGAGTCTGGAACATCTATCTGCAAGCGAACTTGCTCGAAATATCCGTAATCCTGGGAGTATTACTCTCGAAAATTTTGCGAGGGGCGAACTAGAGGTCCAGGAAGTGCTGATCAACGAACCAACAAAGGCAATTGGTGTACCTCTTAAGGATTTGGCACTGCCTGGACGCGTGCGCGTGGGCTCCATTCAACGTGAAGGTAAAATGTGGATTGCGGGGGCCGAAGATGAAATTCAATTAGACGATCGGATTACGCTGATTGGACGTCGTGAAGATGTGGATGACGTGAAGGCAAAAATTCAAAAAGACTCAGGAGCAAAACTTGGCGTGGTGATCGCTGGTGGTGGAGAAACGGGCTATCATTTGGCACGTGCTCTCGAAAGTGATCGTTACGCAGTTGTTGTGATGGATCAATCTCCAGAAAGGTGCGAGTTTTTGGCGAAGCATCTGCCGGGGACGACGGACGTGATCATTGCCGACGCAACGCGAAAGGTGCAGTTGGAAGAAGAGAGAGTTGGTAGTGCCGACGTATTTATTGCTTGTACCGGTGATGATGAGAACAACATCATGGCGTGTGTTGAAGCTCGCGACATTGGCGCTAAAAAGATTATGGGAATTGTAGGACGCCCCGATTATGCAAGTATCGTGGGACGGTTAGGCATTGACGTTGCGGTGAGTGAGCGTGATGTGATGGCGCATCAAATTATGGGTTTTTTGAATACCGGTCCAGTCGTCTCAAGAACGCGTCTTCCGGGTGGCTCCATTGCTGTCTTAGAGATCGATGTTTTGGCCGATTCGGTTGCTACGGAGCATGTGTTAGCAAATCTGGAATTGCCCGAGCAATGCCTTATTGCAGCATTTATCCGTGGCGATTATGTCAGTGTGCCCAGTGCCGATGATCGACTCCAGGCTGGTGACAAGGTGGTTGCCCTTATTGATGATTCCTCTACGGAGGCTGCCATCGAAATGTTTTCCGGAAACGGCACCTAAGTATTTCTTGCTGAATCAGGTCTTGACGATGAATTTCCGCTTGCTCAGCCGCCTGTTAGGTATCATTGCGTTTCTCATTGGTGGCACGATGGTCCTTAGCTTGCCATGGGCTCATCCGGCGCTTGGATGTCGCAACGATATTCCGGCTACCAGATTCGAAACTACCGGTTTTTTTGCCTTGCTGGTCAGTATGGTGATTTGCTTTGGTGTGGGTGGGATTTTGACGTGGTTTGGTCGAGGTGCGACGGGCCGTCTGTTTCGCAAGGAAGCGATGGCAGTCGTTGGCTTGAGTTGGATTTTGGCGACATTGCTTGGTGCGCAGCCATTCTTGTATAGCGGAACTTACCGCGGACCATCGGTTCGATTAGCCGGTCTCAAGGCAGCACCACTGGTGCAGCGTACTAGTTTCATGCGTTTGCGCAGTACGTGGGAAAAGACCGATTTACTGTCGGCTGAACAATATCAAGTGGTTGCGACTTTGCTGGATGCCGGGGCTCGTGGTGTGAGTTCCGAATCACTGGCTGCGTTGCAGATGAACCCGCCAGCAACTAAGGTTCTGCAGGAACTTAGCGCGCGGCCCGAGTGGGATTCGGTGTTGTCAATTCCAGATGAGTTGGTGTCGCCGGTTGGCCAGGGTCGCTCTGCGGAAGTACCTGCGAATTATCGCATTCGTTGGATTAAGATGAGTGTTGCCGATGCGATTTTTGAATCACAGTCAGGTTTCAGCACGACAGGGGCAACCGTACTCACGGACCTCGAGAATCCGGCACTTGTCCCCCACTGCATCCTTTTCTGGCGAAGTAGCACGCATTTTTTAGGTGGGTTGGGCATCGTTGTATTGTTCGTTGTCATACTTGGGCAGGGATCAGCAGGAAAGGCACTGATGCGTGCAGAAATGCCAGGTCCCACGAAGGAAGGTTCTACTCCACGAATGCAGCATACGGCTTGGCTGTTTGCAGGCATCTATTGCTTGCTCAACGTTATCTTGGCAATTTTGCTGGTGGTAACTGGGATGACGGCGTTTGATGCATTTTGCCATGCGTTTGGTACTTTAGCGACGGGCGGCTTTAGTACTTACAACACGAGCATTGGATATTTTCAAGATGCGGTTGTCGATTACGTGATAATCCTATTCATGGTTTTGGCGGGTACTAATTTTACACTTTTGTATTTTTTGTTGACGGGCAAGCCCGGCAATTTAATTGGTGACATCGAATGGCGTACTTATATGGGTATCATCACGGTTGTCTCGATTGCCGTTATTGGTTTTGGTCTGTTTCACGATGACTTTCAACAAGCAGCGGAAGACGCGAACGCCACGGAGTTTTCAACCGCGCTGCGACACGGGTTGTTTCAAGTTGTGGCAATTGTTACGACGACGGGTTTTGGTACACATGACTTCGATGCCTGGAATAATTTCGGTCGAGGCGTGCTGTTCCTGCTGATGTTTGTGGGAGGCTGTGCCGGTAGTACAGGCGGTGGCATGAAAGTCATTCGCCACATTCTGTTTGTTAAGATTCTACGTCTGGAAGTTGAACGGGCTTACCGTCCAAACCTTGTGCGTCCTCTCCGAATCGGTGGCCAGGTGGTCGATTCCGTCGACATCCAGAAAAATATCTTGGTCTATTTTGGACTTATTTTATTGATTTTTGTTTGCAGTTGGCTGTTTCTGCTGACCTTCGAACCGAATAGTACCTGGGGATCCCAGCCAGATCACAAAATTATTGATTCAGCCAGTGGCGTAGCGGCAATGCTTCACAACATCGGACCAGGATTAGGAACGATAGGCGCTACCCAAAACTACGGTCACTTGAGTTCCGTTTCGAAATTGCTCTTTGTCTTTCTGATGATGTTGGGCCGCTTGGAGATTTTTGCGATTCTGGTTTTGTTTTCTATTAGTTTTTGGCGGAGTCGATAAATCCCTTCTGCGCAAGAGCAGCCGTTCTTAAGAAAAGGGACTAGCGGTGTAGTTCATGTAAAGCTTCATCTGCGTCTCCGAACCGAGTGGCGTCGATGCCAGCCGCATGCAGCATGGAAAGGTGAAGGCGCGACAGAGAAGTGTCTTCGGTCATTTGGAGTAGACGTCCAGGTTTGACGTTTCCGCAGCCCCCGCCTGCCAACAATAGTGGCAGATTACGTGCTGAATGATCGTGTCCGTCCGCAAGACTGGAACCGTAGAGTACAAGTGAACGATCCAGCAAACTGGTTCCCCGTTCGTCTAAATGTTTAAGACGATTGAGGAAATAAGCAATTTGCTCGTGGTGCCACTCGGTGACTCGGTTGTACATGTCTCGTTTAACTTTGGCGGATGTCCAAGAGGTTACCCCGTCGTCGTCTTCGGTTTTTCCACTAGCATCCTTCCAGTGCGAAAGGGCGTGCCAAGTTCCGTGGACGTTGTCAATGAAATTGAAGTACCGATTGCTTTGACCATGGTCGAGCATCAATGTGCAGACCCTTGTCGCATCCGCCCAAAAAGCTAGCACGATCATGTCAAGCATTAAACGGACGTATTCGCGATGTTCCTTGGGACGGTTTTGCTCGGGGCGTTTAAAGCGTTCTTGGAGTGCCGTCTGGCTTCGGAGACGTTTTGTTTGCTTGCCTGAAAATTGTATGCGGCGTTCGATACTGCGAACTGAGTCGAGGTATTCGTCAATTTTGCGGACGTCTTCTGCTCCCGCTTGGCGTTTTAGGTCTCGCGCATCCTCCAACACCTGATCTAGGACGGCTTGTGTGATAGGGGCATTCGTACGTGTCCGAAACATTCGATCGAATACGATGCGAGGCTCAACGTCGCGCGGAGCAGGTGTCTTTCGATTCACCCACGAAATGGTATTTCTCACCAAGCTGCGAGAGAAAAAACCTTCGCCTTGGAGCGATAATTCAAGCGAGGGCAGAAGCGTCTGTTTTCCTAAATGTTGGGCGGCGATTTGATCAGCAGAAACTCCGCCGGCATCGATTCTTTTTTCATCATAACCGTGGCCGGTGAGCCAAGTCGCCGTTCCCGCTCCGTGGCCATTTCCACGCGGAGTCCAAATGTTGTGGAAGATGGTAATATCGCGTTTCAGGGGTTCCAGTGGGTGCATCCAGCGGTTGAGCTTCCTGAGTTCGCCATGATTGCCTGTCGCAGCAGGCTGCCAAGCTCCATCGGCAACACCGTTGGGGAAATAGAGATAGCAAAGGCGTGCTGTGGGATGTTGCTTAATACCTGCAATCGAAATCGACCGGTCGCCCATCATTTCTAGGTAGGGCAAAGCCATTGCTGCAGAGACGCCACGCAACATCCGACGTCGAGAAATATGCCAACTTTTGTTCATTTGCAGCTCATTTGCTTACCGACGAACGGTTTTTTTTGAATCGAAATGGGTAGCTGTTTGTGATTTCTAGAACCAATGTTTGAATTCGGTAGTTGTCAGCTGCTACGGCGGCGACGATTTTTCGGATTGCCGGTTCATCGTAATATTCTAATTGTCGGCCTAATGCATAGGCCAGCATCTTACGAGCGAATTGGCGAACTAGTTTGTCAAGGTGCTGTTTAACCAGCACCTTTTTCAAATCTAAAGGTCCGTTCAACTCGGTTCCGTCTGGGAGCTTACCGCTGGCATCAATGCGACGGCGACCTTGTCGTGAACGCCAGCGTCCAAACCAGTCATAATTTTCCAACGTAAAGCCTAGTGGATCGATGCGACTGTGACAGGCGTAACAATGGGGGTTTTGGCGATGGGATTCAAGCTTTTGTCGTCTTGTGAGAGCATCTCGATCTTCAAGTTCATCGTCGAAGTCACTGGCGTTGGGTGGTGGTGGAGGTGGAGGCGTCCCTAAAATATCCGTCAAAATCCATGTTCCACGCCTGACGGGACTGGTTCTTCCTGGAAAGGATGTGACAGCCAGCAAACTCCCTTGAGTCAGAATGCCGCCGCGCTGACGCGTCGCCAATGGAACCCGCTGCATGGTACTTCCTGTGATGTTTGGGATGCCATAGTGCTGGGCCAACTCTTCGTTCAAAAAAGTGTATTTGGCGTTGATTATTCTCGCCACGGATCTGTTGTCTCGTACGAGCGATACGAAGAACATTGCCGACTCATTTCGCATTGCCTCTATTAAGGAGTCGGTGCACCACGGATTGTCGATCGGATCGGCCCGGACACGTGTTCCCAAATGCTGGAAACCGAACCACTGGGCCGCAAAGATATTGCCAAGCGTGTCGGCCTTTTTGTCAGCCAGCATTCGAAGGACTTGTTGCTTTAGTATTTTGGGTTTGCTGAGGCTGCCATCCTTGGCGAGTTGAAACAACTCGTTGTCGGGCATGGATGCCCAGAGGAAATAAGATAAGCGGGAGGCAAGTTCCCAATGGGAAACCGCATAGGGAGTCACTGAATTTCGGGGTCTTTCGACGTGCAAAAGAAACTTGGGTGAAATTAATGCCGTCTCTAACGCGCGACTGATCGCGGCGTGAAAATTGTCACCGTTGTCACGAGCTGATTGGAACACGTGCAATGAATTTGCAAGCTCTTTGTGTTGAATGGGCCGTCGATACGTCCGAGCAAGAAACCTCTTGAGGATTTGTTTGGCCACCGAAGATTCAGGTTCAGAATGCGGGAAGTTTTCTCCAAATACGATCTGGCGACTACGTTGTTGTTCTTTTGTGTTGGGATGGAGTGGAAACGCATTGGCGACGACGAATTCCGCTGCACCGATATAGCGATCGAGCAATGTTGGCTGTATGAAAAGTGTGTTGGCACTATTGTGAAATCCGCTGGTTCCGCTGAGGTCGGCGGGAAAGCGGTCCGCTGGACTTAAGTTAATTCCGATGAGGTCTCGAATTGAATTATTGTACTCTTGATGAGTTAAACGACGCGTTGGTTCAAATCCTGGGTCATCGACTTGACTGTAGTCAAAATGTTCGATTTGGTGTTTGAGCCAATGAGCTATCAGCCGACGTTCCTTATCGGTTGGTTGCACTTCGTCGATCGGAGGCATGACGCGGTTTTTTATTTGCTCAATTACGTTTGTCCAAAGTTCCTGATGACGAACAAAGGGAAGTTCGCGGGAGGCCTTTGGGAAATCGAAGACTCCAGACGTTGATTCACCACCATGGCAACGAACGCAATAAGTGTTGAATAAGGGCAGGATGGTAGTCTGGAAATCGATGCCAGGCAGCAAGGACAACTCTTTGGCCGAGATTTCAAATCCCGCTGCTGAAGAGGTCAGGTCGTCTCTTGTTTTCGGCTGCTGGTTGCGCGGGCCGTTTTTCGAATTCTGTCGTGATTCAAACTGTTCTTCTTGGACGGTTTGATCTTGCGCGTGCGCGAGTTGGGGTAGAGCGATCCCAGAAAATAAGGCCAGTCCATAGAAGATGTCAAAAGTTAAGAAGCGTGCTGGCTGCATAATCTATGCAATTCAAAGTGAAGGAGCGGGCCCAGAAACGAGAAATTAAAAGGCCTTAGGTGGTTGAATCTGTTTGGCGTCACCACATCCATAACTTAGGCTGACGGGTCAGTTTTGCCAGACTTAAAGAGTAAACATGCAACATAGCCGCATGCAATATTCACGAGGAGTGCCACCGGGCCGATCCATTGAAAACTAATGGGGTCTTCGGCTGTTGTCCAAGTGCTTCCCGTAGTCGTGTCGGTTTGAACGATTAATTCCGAGTTAAAGAGAGTAGGGTCTATGTCGAACTGGACATGGAGAAAATAGACAATGGGACCGGAAAAAGCGATAAAGATCGCGGTTGTAATTCCACAGATCGCGCCGACCCAAACTCCAAGAGGATGCGCTCGCTTCACGAAAAGAGCGAAAAAAAAGAGTCCGAAGAGGGGCGTTGAGAAAAGGTTGACAGTTTTCGCAGTGACGGCGGTGATGTTTCCTTCAATGTATTTCATAAACGAACTACCGAGCACAACTGCAAAGCCAATTCCGAATGCTAAAAGCTTCGCCGTTTTCATGGCACTGCGTTCCGATTTTGGTTGCCAGCCAAAACGCCCCATGAAGTCGGTTAGGACAACGGCAGTAATGGAGTTGACACCGGAGTCAATGCTAGACATCGCCGCCGCAAACATTGCTGCGACGACTAGGCCCGAAACGCCAATAGGTAAGTGAAAAGATATAAACCTTGGGAAAAGGTCATCCGCATTGTCTCGCAAATTCATACCTGTGGGTAAGGCATCTGGGTGAGCGAAAAAAAATGCCAAGAGAGCGAAACCGACGAGATAGAGGCATATTTCAACCACTCCAGCTACGTAAAGTTGTGTGCGCAGTGCTTTACGTGCGGCGGCGGTATCACGGGTTGCCATGAAACGTTGGACAGATGTTTGATCCCCGCCAACGGTCGCGATATACCAAATGACAGACGAAAGAATCATGCCAAACATCGAGGCTCGGGTTTTGGGGTTAAATGAGATGATGGGTTGAGAGTCCCAATTCGCATGCCATTCTGTCGGGAACCAGCCGAA
>JAKVBY010000002.1:2848-13758 GCA_022446825.1 Pirellulaceae bacterium | reverse complement strand
TACCCTCTTTAGCAGGTTTGTGCCAAACAAGCAATTCAGGGGAATGATTTTGCCGTGATGTGCTGGTTGTCTGGTCGCCAATACTTTGGGGATAAATTAAACTCGAAGCGGTTTCCTAGAAATAGAAAGGTGATGAGTTGTGAGAAAGAGTAAAACCCTTGCGAAAGTGAATGCCGGCGAACCGATTCGTATGGCATGTCTTGGTCATTTTATTCCATCCTTTATCAAGCATGCAGCACATTTCAAGTTCGATTGCATTTGGTTAGACCTGGAACATCGTCTGATTGACGACCAGGCAGTGCAGACCATTCTTGCTATGTGTCATTTGGCCGACATTGACTGCATGGTGCGCCCGCCGACGCTAGAAAAAACAGAGCTGTATCGCTATCTCGAAGACGGTGCAACGGGCATCATGATTCCCCATGTGTCGACTCCGGAAAAAGCTCAGATGTTGGCTGACTCGGTAAAGTTTCCACCGCTGGGAGATCGTGGTCTGGATGGGGCAGGTCTCGACGCCGATTTTTATCTTTGTGACCAGAAAGCCTACCCCGATGCAGCAAATGAGGAGACCTTTTTGGTCGTTCAAATTGAAACGCCAGAAGCAGTTGAAAACGTGGATGCGATCGCCGCGATTCCAGGTGTGGACGGTTTGTTCATCGGAACGTCGGACTTAAACCTGCGAATCGATCGATTGGAAGGCGTTGACTTTACGATCGAAGAGGCATTTGCACGTGTTGCAGCTGCTGCCGCAAAACACAATAAATTTTGGGGTAGTCCCGCCGGAACGCCCGAACGCATGCAGGAATTGCATCGGCAAGGTGCTCAGATCATCGCCAACGGTGGTGAGTTTTTTGCAATTATCAAATTACTGCAAGAAATAAGCGAAGACTTCGATCGCTTGTTCGAAAAAAACTAGCGGAGGCAAAAGCTGATGTCGCAGCGGCTGCGGGTTGCAATTATCGGCCTTGGATCGATTGGGGAGCGGCACACACGTTGCTTTCAGGCAACGCAACGTGTCGACTTGGCGATTTGTGATTGTGACGAGGCGTTGTGTGCGACTGTGCAGCACCGCTATTCGATCGATAAGGTTTATACTGATGTCGCTGACGTGGTTCGTGTTCAACCCGATGTTGCCGTCATTGCGACGCCGGCTAACCTGCACATTCCCATGGCAAACAAATTAGCAGAGGCGGGTATCCATCTGCTCATTGAGAAGCCGTTGAGTACGTCATTAGAAGCGGTCGATCATTTGTGCAACGTAGTCGCGCAGCAAAGATTAGTGGTAAGTGTGGCTTATACCATGCGGAGTCATCCGTCACTGGCTGGAATGCGTAAAGCGATTCAGGGTGGTGCGTTTGGTAGGCCATTGCAGTTAGTTGTGACTGGAGGACAACACTTTCCGACCTATCGCCCAGCCTACCGCGAGATCTATTACCGTGATCATAAAACAGGAGGCGGTGCAATTCAGGATGCTTTAACTCATGCCGTTAATGCAGCTGAATGGATTGTTGGTCCTGTCACGGAATTAGCTGCTGATGCTGGACATTTGGCTTTGCCGGGCGTGCAGGTCGAAGACACGGTCCATGTGGTCGCGCGACACGGTGATGTAATGGCAAGTTACAATTTGAATCAACACCAAGCCCCGAACGAAAGTACGCTGACCGTCATCTGTGAAAAAGCCAGCTTGCGCTGCGAATTTCATCACCAGCAATGGAAGTGGTTGTCTGAGCCGGCTGGCGAATGGGTGGTTGAAAAAAATGGTCCCTTTGAACGTGACCAACTCTACATCGATCAGGCTCACACATATCTCGATGCCTTGGAGCACGGAAACCCTGTCGCGTGCTCTATTTCGGAGGGACTCCAGACGTTGCGTGTTAATCTTGCCATCCTGAAGGCTGTAAAAACTCGTACTTGGCAAATGCTTCCTACACTCGAAAAGGGCGTTTCACATGTCGTTGAATACACATGAACCAACGGTTCAGGAATTGTTCGATCTTACTGGGCAAGTCGCGTTAATTACGGGAGGCACAGGTTATTTGGGAACGGCTTTTTCTCATGCCTTGGCCGAAGCAGGCGCGTCCGTTGTAGTGGCGAGTCGTACCCAGACGCGGGCCGATGAGGGCGCTGCGAGTTTGCCAGTTGTGGGTGACGCAAAACATTTCGGAGTGACACTTGACCATAAAAACGACACGAGTACGAAGGATGGCTTTAACGCTGCTTTGGAAGCGGCAGGCCAAGTTGATATCCTCATCAATAATGGACAATCTGGTGCGGCAAACGACCTGACCGATGCCACACGAGAGGACTTTGAAAGTCATTTAGCCAATGCGTCGGCCTATTTTGTGCTTGCTCGAATGTTGCGAGATCACGTTGTTGGACGCTCGGCAGCTGGTAACATTGTCATGATCGGTTCGATGTATGGCATGGTGGCTTCTTATCCCGATGCCTATGACCAACTGGTAGCGGCTAGCCCCGTTGGTTACCACGCATTAAAAGGTGGTGTCATCCACATGACACGCCATCTAGCGATTTATTGGGCGGATGACAATGTACGTGTCAACTGTTTGAGCCCTGGACCATTTCCGAACGAAAATGTCAATCAGGAAATGGTGGCCAGATTGTGTACCAAAAGCCCACTGGGGCGGATGGGGCTCCCTTACGAGTTGAAAGGTGCTTTGCTTTATCTCGCGAGCAGGGCAAGTAGCTACACAACAGGCCAAAATCTTGTGGTCGATGGAGGTTGGACCTCTTGGTGATCAGTGATGCCTAGCGAAAGGAATTTAGAGATGACGAATGCTACGACAGGGGCCACGAGCCGTGTCGCCAAATCCATGCAGCTTTACGAACGCGCCTTGGAAATTATTCCGGGGGCAACTCAGTTAATCAGTCGTCGACCGTCCCGATTCGCTTATGGAGTTTCTCCGGTTTTTGCAACGCATGCTAAGGGGGGACGATTTTGGGATGTAGATGGCAACGAATACATTGATTGGGTGAGTGGCATTGGTGCTGTCATTTTGGGATATGCGGATCCGGTGGTGGATGAGTCCGTGTGTAGGCAATTGGCAACGGGGACGATGTATTCAGTCAATCACGAAGTTGAATTAGAATTGGCCGAATTGTTGATTGACCGGATCCCGTGTGCGGAAATGGTGCGTTACGCCAAGGGAGGCGGCGAGGCATGTGCTATTGCCGTGCGCATCGCACGCGGTGCTACGGGCCGCGATAAAATTCTTTTTTGTGGATACCACGGTTGGCATGATTGGTATTTGGCTGCCAATCTCTCTGCCGAGGCTTCGTTGGACCCACATTTGTTTTCCGGAATCGACCCTACGGGTGTGCCCCGTTCGTTGGAAGGTACGTCAATTCCCTTTCCTTACGGGGACTTAACGGCCTTAGGCCAATTACTCGACGATCATCATGGAGAAGTTGCAGCGATCATGATGGAACCTTTCCGTAGCGATTGGCCCCCTCAGGGATATCTCGAAGGTGTTGCAGCATTAGCCAAGCAACATGCGGTTGTACTGATTTTCGACGAGGTTTCTACAGGTTTTCGTCCTTCCGCTGGGGGCTCGCAACCAGTTCTTGAAGTAATGCCGGATATGGCGGTCTTTGCGAAATCCATTTCCAATGGTTACCCCATGGGGGCTGTGGTTGGTAAACGGGACGTTATGGAGCCTGCAGCGACGATGTTCATTTCAAGTACCTATTGGAGTGATACGTTAGGCATTCAGGCGGCCATTACCACGCTGAGCGAAGTTGAGAAGCGGGATGTGCCAGTGAAAGTGCGCGAAATTGGCACGCAACTGCAGGACGGTGTGAATGCGGCAGCAAAAAGGACTGGAATTCCGGCAATTTGTCAGGGTGTCGCATTTCATCCACATATTGATTTTCAACTGCCGGACGAGGCCTTGAAGGAAAAAATTGTCACTCTTTTTGTCCAAGAGATGGCCAAACGCGGTTGCTTTGGCATGACGTCGTTTTATTTAAACGCCGCACACGATGCACGCGACATCGAGCAAACCATTGGCGCGGTTGGTGAAGTTTTTGAGCTCATGGATCACGCCATGCGCGATCAGCGTGTTGATGAATTACTAGAATGCGACACCAAGAACGATTCGTTTCGGCGTCTTGTTCGATGAAGCGAGCGGGCTTTTTGAAATAAACGATCTTGTAGGGTGGGTTTTGTACGATGAATGAACGGATACTAGGTTCAAGTGGTTTGGGCGTCTCACCGATTTGTCTCGGGACGATGACTTTCGGGGAACCGGTGCCCGAGTCGGAAGCGATTCCACTGGTGCATGCGGCGATTGATTTGGGTATCAATTTCATTGATACCGCTGATGTTTATGAGGGATATAATCGCGTCTTGGGTAGCGCAGGTGGCGTGGCAGAGGAAATCGTTGGGAACGCCCTTGTCGGGCGTCGCGACCGCGTTGTCTTGGCTACCAAAGTTGGTGCTCCAATCGGAGCTGGACCACAGGACCGTGGGTTGTCAGCCGCGCACATTTTTCGGCAGTTGGAGAACAGTTTGCGCCGTTTACAGACGGACTATATCGATCTCTACATTGTTCACTGGCCCGACCGTTATACGCCGCTTGAGACGACATTGGCAGCGCTGGACCGAATTGTGGCAGCAGGCAAAGTTCGTTACGTTGGCGTCTCAAACCACGATGCTGCTCAATTATGCGAATTATTATGGATGGCAGACAAGAAAAACCAAACTCGCATCGTTTCATCGCAAATTCCTTATAGCCTCTTGCGGCGAGAATTTCATCACGATCTGGATTTTTGCCAGCGCCACAATATCGGTGTCACTCCATATCAATCGTTACAGGGTGGATTGCTAACGGGAAAGTATCGACGCCGAGAGAATCCTCCCAAAGGATCGCGTGCAGCGGAAAAACCAGCTTGGGTGTGGGATCGGAATGACACATTGTATGACAAAGTCGAAGGAATTGAACGTCTTGCCGGCCAAGCAGACTTGTCCATGACAAAGTTTTCTTTAGCCTGGACGCTGGCGCAGCCAGCTATGACCTCATTAGTTGTTGGTGCCACCCGCCGCGAACAGATTGAAGAGGCTGTGTTCGCAAGTGGCNTGAAGATTCCGGACGAGTTAGTGACGGAAGTGGACGCCATATGCGTACCGCCTTGGAAGCAACCTGACCCGATTCGTGGTTAGGAAATACTTGACGGGTTGGCAATCCTTGTTGGGGCCGAACAACTGCTCGGATCAGGAGGGATCTTCGTGATTTCGAAAAGGATTGAATCGCTGGTAATTCACGTGGCGATACAACTCACTACGCTGAATGAGTTCTGTGTGCTCTCCGCGNGCGTGTAGTTGACCTTGATGGAACACGTAGATGCAATCGAAAGCACGCAAAGTCGCCAAGCGGCTGGCCAGCACAATTAACGTGCGGTCTTGAGCAACAGAATCCAAAGCGTCGTCCAATTCATTCGGACCTGTCGCATCAATGTCGATGGCTGGTTCTTCCACCACGATGACTGACGGGTTGCGGAGGGAAGCTCGAGCGAGACCTAGGCGGAAGGCTTGACTAGGACTTAGTTGGTAGCCATGTTCTCCGACAACGGTATCGTACTTGTCAAGTAATTCGTCGATGAAGTTTGCTGCGCACGCTTGTTTGGTGGCATCTGCTAGTTGTAGTTTGGTGAAACCTGAATCACCACAGCCGACATTCTCAGAAATAGTTCCTGAAAAGATCCAACCGTCGGCAGGGACGAAAATCGCTTGCCCGCGAACGGTGTCGAGTGTTGCAGTGCGTATGTCAACATCGTCGAACATAATACGACCCGTTGCGGGGTCGTAGAATCGCACGAGTAAACCAGCCAAAGCAGCGGTCGTTTCAGCATCGGAAGCAATCATCGCAATTCGCTGACCTGCGGGAATGCCAAAAGTGAGTTGATCAAGGATTCGTTGACCGGCAGTATTACTTAAACTTACGTCGATCAAACGTATTTCACGTTGCATGCGTTGAACCTGGATTGCGTTTTCGTTTTCGGTTACGTTCGACTGTTGGTCGAGAAATTCGAAAATTTCGTGGGCCGCCGTCTCTGCACCGTGAAGGACTTCTTTTAAACGCAAGAGCCGATTGACTGGGATGACACAACATAGCAGGGCCGCGACGAAGGCCGCGATTCCTGCGACAGTCACGTTAGGGGAGAGGCCAACGATGAGCAACAAGAATCCGATTCCGAATGAGCAACTTAAAAATAACAAGGGGCGGTTAATGGCATCACTTTTATTTTCTTCGCGCGCCGCCTTTTCATAATTAAGCAGGTCGGTTGCGAAGGAATCTCCCGGTGCACGCTCAAGGGAATGTCCCGTTGTGAGCGGAACCAAATGCAAGTCTTCGATGAGGCGATTGTGTGCTCGTTGTCCACGGGCACGCCAGTAGTGAGAGCGTTTTTCTGTCCAGGCTTTAAATCCAACATATCTTTGAAATACC
The DNA here is from genome assembly GCA_022446825.1 of Pirellulaceae bacterium. Classification (GTDB taxonomy): domain Bacteria; phylum Planctomycetota; class Planctomycetia; order Pirellulales; family Pirellulaceae; genus JAKVBY01. Next base: position 7,294 of record JAKVBY010000002.1, on the reverse strand, counting down.
AAGCCGGTTAATAGCATTGCCAGGATCGCAAGCCAAAGGTTAATCCCCATGGTCAAGGTCAAGAGTGCGATCAGAGTTACCGCAGAACGAGGGATGACCTGCCACCAGTCAACAAGCCCACGTCGAACGTCTTCGACTCGCTGGGTGAAGAGGCGTTCTGGAATTTCGCGATGGGTGCCAAGAATATCACTGAGCCCACGGCGATATGCGTGGGAGCGGATTTCGGTTTTGAGTTGAGAGGCTACCGACTGCGCCGCCCTTTGCACGGCGCGATGGAAAAAGAAGAGCGCAAAGCTTTCCAGCATGGCGATCCCGACGCCAATTCCCAGTAAGGCGATGAGGTTGGAGTCAGGTCGTTCCAGCCGCGGCCAAACTTCTCCCTGAGAATTGACCCAAGTTCTCAGCACAATGTCCTGGGGGACTTCGTTACCTGCTCGATTCACGAGCACTTGGACAATCAAGCCAAAATTGACTACTAAGACGGGCATCAAGACGGCGGCAATGAGTCCAGCGGTGTAGAGAGTTTTTCGAGACTGCTCTCCGCGTTCCAGACTTCGTGCTCGTTGTAGATTAGGCCAGCCCATTAATTCTGATTTCTGGAGTTCACTAAAAGGGAGTGAATTGGCGATCAATTTGAGTAGTGATTTCTGTCGCGGGGTTTACGTCACCTTTACTCGTTCCAGGATAATTCGAGACCGTCAACCAGTAGCATCAAGTAATCCATGGCACCGCTGTGGTCTACTAGTTTGCGTTTGCTGGCCAGCCATGTATTTTAAGTAGAGTTTGACAAAAAGGACATGCGTTTCATGCGACAACAGCCAGTATCCGGCCGGTCGACCTTTCGGTCATGATCGGCTTGCCACCAAGACTTAGGCAACGTCTCGATCTTCAAAAGAGATCAGTGCCAAAAGCATTGCGATGACGCTGTAAATAAAACAGTATACTAAGGCCCAGCCCAAGTAGTCGTAAGGCACTTCTTGGCCGCCCGCAATGGCCGCCTGGATGTTAAAGTGTTCTAGATTGGGGAACACCGTAGCGATGAATTGACCTACGAAGGCAACGATTTCAAACTGACCGATCGACGACTGAACGATCAAAGGACTTAGGTGGCCCAGGACATAAATGGTAAAGCAAATAAGGAAGTTTCCGAGAATCGGTACTCGTGTTGAAATCGCTACGCTGAGTGCTGCCAGAATGACGGTCTCCATGAATGCGAGCGCCAGTCCTGGCATTGTGCTGATCATTTCGGAGTGACAGACCTGCCACGACGCATAAATCATTTCGTCTTTGATTTCTTCCTTCGCATCATAGATTGGCTTGTAGGCGACAACGAACACTAACACCAGACCGAACACCAGGAACAGTAACGCCACCGTCCAGGAAATACCTAGAAATTTACCGATGACAAAGGAACGACGTGTGAGCGGTTTTGATAGAACAGTTAAAGCCGTACGCCCTTCAATTTCTTCGGCCACGGATGTGCTGGCAGACCAGACGGCCAGGATGATGCCAAAGATCATGACTAACGTCATGCCAGTATCCTTGAGAACTTTGATGTCTTCGCCAAAGGTGTGGTAGGGTACAAAAATGAATACGATTAAGGCCGTAATGCCGATCAGCATCATTGCGATAAAGAGCGGCTGATTAACTTCCGATTTCACGGTGGCCAAGGCAACGGCAGAGACCTTGGGCATCAGGGCCCTGTGAACGATGTACACCAAAAAAAGAATCACCAGAGAGATGGCCACAATCGGAATGGTCATCGCCTCAGGGAATTGAGGGCGGGTGGTGACGTCAATTTCGACATGAGCGATGTCAGATCCGTAATTACGTACATAGAGGTGCTCGATGTCTTCCGTATCAAAGACATTCCGGACGACTACGCCCTTGGTCCACATTAAGCCTTTGACCCAGGGATACTCTTCGTTAGCGGCAACGTCAAATTGGACGGTTAAGAGGTCGTTGCCTTGTTTCGGGGCGATGACAACTCGTTGATCACTGCGTATGGTCAATCCAACGAGTTCGGAACGCTTCATCGGTACCGGCATCTCGTATTGATCGAGGACAGCAAATGAATTTTCCGATTCATTGGCAGGTATTTCAAAAGGTCCGAAGGTCGTTTTTCCGGTTGCTGTCAGACGTTCGAGTGAGGAGAAAATTGCAGACGGTTCACGTACGAAAAGAGTTGAGATAATCCCGAGCACGGCCATTGCGATGGCAATGTTGAAAATCGGCCAAAGCACACCTTCACGAACGGCATTCGGGACTTCTTCAACGGTACGTTTCTGTACGATGACAAGCACGGCTAGTGCCGAGAGCCAACAGAAAATGCCCAGTGGCAAAAGGAGTCCTACCAACGAGCGGAAGGACGATTCACTATCCACAGTTTCGGCGCTATTGATTTCGGCAAATTGCAGCCCGGCCAGTGCACCAAAAAAAATCACGGCAAGAATAATTGCCGCTAGATGAAATGACGAGCGATTCTCCTGAAGATTTCCTAGGCCAGGAACACGCGATAGTCCCCAACCCAGCAGCCAGATTAGGAATAGTAAGGTAATTCCTGCCGCGACGCCAATGCCGACCAGCCAAATCGCAGTAATCCAATTTGTAAACCACTGGGGAACCGAGTCGACGAGAGAAATGCTATCGATGAAATCCATCTGAAATTTTAGTTCTCTATGAGTTTGTAAAAATCCATCGGCTGGAGCATCCAGCCTAGACAACAAGCAGGACTCTCAATACCGGAACGAAATCTCAATCACCTTATATTTCAACAACTTACGTATGCGGTTGTCAAATGGTTCAGCACGCAAAAACGCTCTTCCTTTCATGTAGAGTGCTCTAAAATGAGCCTTAGCGTGCGATGCTGAAATCCGCGAATTGATTTTCCGGGGTACTCGTGGTTGTCTGTTGATGCGAAATGTGATTCTTCATACGTTGTTCAATCATACCGACAAACTGCCGAATTTCAGTTTGTTTTCCTTCGACAATTAACTCGACCCGCCCATCGGGCAAATTTTTTACCGTGCCGGTGATCGCATAATCTCGAGCAATCGACTGGGTCGTGAAGCGAAACCCCACACCTTGGACACGCCCCGAGAACAAAACCGTCTGTCGTTCGTCTAGATTTGCTTTGTTCATGAGGACGAAAGGGCAAACCTGCACAACCTAAAAACAGCTTGTATTTGTCGGAACCTAAGGCTCCTAGTATAGTTGTGAGATCCAAAACTCGCTATGGTCTCAGCCAACTTGGATCGGTTTGACTTTAGAGAACGCTCTCCGAGAGCTGTTTACAAAAAGCTCCCGTCTCAGGGGCCTGGAGCTGCGTTTTTCGCCTGTTGGTGCTTCTATTGACACGAAGTCGCCTCGTTCCTAATGTTCGAGACCCATGAAAAATCAAGCCCACTTTTCGTTCCAGATTGCCCAGTTTGTGTTGTGCGCGATGTTTGTCGGCTTCGGTTGTGGGGCGAGTAATCTAATGGCCCAAGGGCCCCGGGTGCTCGTCTTACAAAGCGGCCGGGTTTTACGAGGCCAAGTGACGGATTTAGGTGACCGTGTCAAGATTGCGCTGAATTCACGCAGCCAGATGTTTGTGCCGGCAGAGCAGGTTGATTTTGTTTGCGAAAAAATCGAGGACGCTTACGATTTCAAACGTTCTATCATGACAAACACTCTGGAAGCGGATGTAGAGATGGCACACTGGTGTCTCCAGAATGATCTTCGAACGGAGGCGGGGCACCATGTTTTACGAGCCTTAGCCATTGCCCCAAATGACGAACGTGTCTTGCGTTTGGAAAGGCTTTGGCAAAGTCGACGCGATTCATTGTCTCATGAGTCCGAAGACTTAGGCCGTACAGAAGGCCTGCCTGCCCGTCAAGAAAGAAATATTCCCGCGGTAGATTTAGAGCCGCAACTGCTCCGGCAATTTACAACTGTCGTCCAGCCCGTATTGACGAATTTTTGTGGGACCAATAGTTGCCATGGACGCGTGACTTCTTCCGATTTACGGTTAACCGGCGCTACCAAGCATCGCGGAGTTGGGAGAAACCAGACGCTACGAAACTTAGGTCAGGTGCTGAAATTCGTGGAGATTGAAAAACCCAGCCAGAGCCCTTTGCTTTTGCTTCCGGCTGCTCCTCATGGAAATGCCACAGAGCCAATTTTTGATAACTCGAACCACCAGCAATTTCAGCTTTTGGCGTCTTGGGTGCGGGCATATGCAGTCACGCGTCAAGGCAGCGAAGCTCTGAAGAGTGCTAGTGCCGAGGTCGGAGAACCAACGCGACGCGCCGGTTTGGCGAAATACCGGAATCAAAAAAACACCTCCTCGCCTGACGAGAAGACGAATAATCTTCCTGCGAGGACGACTGTGCGTCCGTCGAATCGCGATGGTGCGAGCAAAGAAGATCCTTTTGACCCGGCAATCTTCAATCGACGCTTTTTTCC
>JAKVBY010000002.1:0-2748 GCA_022446825.1 Pirellulaceae bacterium | reverse complement strand
ACGTGCCACCAAGCGAGGTGGACACCGCGTTCTGTGGTGCTTTGCCACAACCGTCTTACAGCAGTGCCAGCAAGGTTCAGCTCCTCGTTGAGTTCTCGTACGACGGCCTCTGCTTCGGTTTCACCAGATTCGATCCCACCTCCGGGAAAGCAATGGGCGCCCGGCGCGGTTACGAAGCGGGACCGTCGAATGACGAGTAGTCGCCGTTCTCGAACGATCACGGCCACCACTCCACGACGGCGCTGGTTGGTGGGAGGAGGCATCTACGGTTCCGTTGATTTTTGTTTGTCTGCTACTGTCGAACGGTAATTTTCGTCGCATCGCTTTTTCCCACCACGTGGGATACAATTGTCAAGCACCGCAATCGTGCGCTAGTATTATATTTTCGCATAAACCACTTAGTAATAATAGGTTACAGCATGGCTTCAGAGCGGCCGCCATCAGAACGACCTCCTCGAAATCCAGATGAAACGCCGGAGAAAGTGCGCCGCCGACCGAATTTCTGGTTCCTGGTGGCAGGGATTCTTGTCTTCATCATCTTGATGAATCTGGCGAATCCTTCGCCCCCGCAGATAAACGATTTGCGTTACGTCGAGGAACTCATCCGCACAGGTCAAGTGGCGACTATTTCTCTTGGGGAACGAGAGGCCAAGGGGACGTTTGTCCAAGAAACCGTGATTTCCGTCGACCGAAATCGTGAAACGGGAGAGTACGAACCATCATCGGAGACGGAAGGTAAACAGCGAAAAGCGACCCACTTTTCTGTCAATATCCCAGCGGAAGGCCAGACGCGCGACGACTTCGACGCCTTGTGCAAGGAATTTGTTGTCGAGTCTGTTGCTCGCGAGGGCTCGTCGGAAGACACCATCATGATGATTTATTTGGTGGCCATCTTCCTGCCGATCATCCTCGTTTTGTTTCTTTGGTTTTCCTTTCGGCGCGCCCGTGAGCAATTCATGGGGGGTGGTTTTCTTTCTGGTTTTAGTAAGAGTCCCGCAAAACAATATGAAACCAGTGAGGAGGCGATCACGTTTGGCGACGTGGCAGGCCTTGAGGGCGTTAAAGCCGACTTAATGGAGATAGTCGAATTCTTAAAGAGTCCCGAAAAGTTTCAGAAGTTGGGTGGTCGTGTACCCAAGGGCGTGCTACTTAACGGACCACCAGGGACGGGCAAAACATTGTTGGCCCGCGCTGTGGCAGGGGAGGCAGGTGTGCCTTTCTTTTCCGTCAATGGCAGCGAATTTATTCAAATGTTTGTGGGGGTTGGTGCCAGTCGTGTCCGAGATTTGTTCCAGAATGCCAAGACAAACTCGCCTTCGATAATGTTCATCGATGAAATTGACGCGGTTGGTCGACAGCGAGGTGCTGGATTGGGCGGCGGCCACGATGAACGTGAACAAACGCTCAATCAGATTCTCAGCGAGATGGACGGTTTTTCTCAGACCGAAGCAGTGATCGTCGTGGCCGCAACCAACCGTCCTGATGTTCTCGATCCCGCCCTTTTACGGCCAGGACGGTTTGATCGCCATGTGACCGTTGATCGCCCCACACAAAAGGGCAGACACGAGATTTTCAAGGTGCACGTCCGTAAGGTTCCGCTGGCGGATGAGGTCGATCTGGAACGCTTGGCGTCCAATACAATCGGGTTGACCGGGGCCGATATTCGGAACCTAGTGAACGAAGCGGCTCTCTGGGCAGCGCGACATGATAAGTCGAAAGTGGAGATGGACGACTTCGAATATGCGCGGGACAAGGTTTTGATGGGAGCGAAACGGGAGGAAGTGCTATCCGCAGAAGAAAAAGAGATGACAGCTTACCACGAAGCGGGGCATACGCTCGCTGCTTGGTTTCTGCCGGGCGCCCATCGGGTTCATAAAGTCACCGTGGTTCCGCGCGGCCGTTCGCTTGGCTCGACTCAGACGATGCCTTCGGAGGACCGTCTGAGCATGTCCGAACCTGAATTGCGAGATCATTTAGTGGTTTTGCTTGCCGGCCGAGCAGCGGAAAGTCTCATTTATGACGAAGTGACTGTGGGGGCGGAAAACGATCTAGAACGCGCTACGGGTATGGCGAGACGAATGGTTACGCATTGGGGAATGAGTGAGCGGTTGGGTCCGGTCAGTTACAAGACGTCTGCGGAGGACCCATTTTTAGGTCGTGAAATCCATCAAAGTCGTCAGTTTAGTGAACACACGATGGAGCTAATCGATGAAGAAGTTACCAAAATTCTTCACGTAGCATCCCTGCAGGCTAAAGACCTCCTGGCCGAGAAACATGAGCAGTTAGAGAGTATTGCACGCGCGTTATTGGAACAGGAAGAATTGAGCGAGTCTGACATTACGGAATTGATCGGTCCATCAGTTCATGAACAAAATGGCGAGGCGGAGCAAGTGGGGGGCAAGCCAGCGGCAAAGAATTCCGTTCGAGATTTGGAGCTTGGTTAAGGAAGCGGTATTGCGATTTGACGATAATCAAGGCCATCGAAATCATGGCACGTAAGCGTGACGGAAAAAAGAAGGCTAAGATTCGTACGGACTTCAAAAAGAAACACGAAGGACGTACACGCCGCATCGATTTGACGCGTGACTACATTGGCCAGCCGTTTGACGATGATGAAAATATTTCGTCGGAACGTCTCAGCGGCAAAGGTGCATTGACGCGCAGGCGGACTGTCATCGGTGAGGAGGTTGCCGATCCGGACGGTGGCCGCTCCATTCAGTTGGAAGTCGATGAATCCATCTGTCAAGT
>JAKVBY010000019.1:20896-24807 GCA_022446825.1 Pirellulaceae bacterium | reverse complement strand
GTTTCGGTTCCCGGGACAATGAGATCGGAAACTGGCGTACCGTCCGGCGCAATACTCCACGTTAACGTGGTCGGATCACCTTGTTGCAATCCGCTGCGAGAGGCGGTCTCCGTCCATCGATCGCCATCACGAAAATTACTGACACTCAGCAATCGTCGTTCTTCCAGGCCCTCGAGACGCAGTGAGCGCTGTTTTCTCTTGTCTTGTTTTGCTTTGATTCGCTTACGCTGCCGTTGCTTTGAGCGGGAGGCCATATATCAACCCTGGATGGTGCACCAATCACGAAAACGCTATTGAAGTACGTAAAACTGCGTAAGATCTCACGCAATCCCCGCGCGAAACGGCACCACGAAAGCGATGTCGCACGGTTGGGCGGCACTCAAAAACGCGTAAAGTTTTGTCAGCTAAATGGGTTGCGACGAAAACACACTATTGTCTCAAATTATAATTACGCACGAAGACGTTGCAAATTATCATGGGGGGTTTGTATCGCTTTTAACCCACTTTTCCCATCTTGACTCTCCTGGGTGATCCATTGCATCGACGTGACCTAGGAGGTTCTGGTGGCTTAACTAGCTCAGTATAACTCAGTGCTGTGGCCTACTAGGGGTACGCAAAATCCGTCAAAACAGACTTGCTAACGCACTAAAATAACCCAGAATCCCCTTAATTAGCGGGCCATCATTACTACCTTGATTACCGAATTTTGGCCCAAACGTAGCAACTGAGCCGGAAATTCCCACTCAAATACCGATAAATCGGCAATCATAGGAGGGAATTGCCCTCTTAGCAGTCCATCATGCACCGCTCCCTAGAGGGGCAACAAAAGAAGGGGGAGGCGAGAGGAGATTGCCACTGCCAAACGGTCCTGTAGACAGAATAGTAGACACGCAGGTCGTTGACAGGCGATGAAATGGCAAGCTTTGAAACATCGAGTGGGGGAGCCAGACGCCATCGGCTCACCATCAGACGGCGCAAAAACACAGCTGGGTAATTTACCCAGCTGTGTTTCAGCACAAAAACGATACGCAATTCGTTTTTATAGTCGTAACGACAAACTTAGGTTGCCGCCTGTTGTGTCTTCACGCGTTTCTGAATGTCGGTTTCTAAAACGCCAAAGACCGATTCATGACGTTGGACCGACATCGACAGAGCTGCCAGCAGTCGCTTGGCGGTATAAAAGTTTACAATGATCCGTTGCTTGACTTGAATCGGATCCTTGGGAACGCCCATCGGTTGCTGATTCAAACCGAAGTCAATGATCAACTCTTCCGGCGTCCCCGTCACGCGGCAGAAGTTAGCGTACAGGCTGATCGCGGCAGCGTCATCTACCTGGACTTGAGCGGCGGGAGCCTGGGGCGCTGCGGCTGCCTCAGGGTTCGCGGCGACAGGTGCTTCCTCTTGCGGTGTGGCTTCAGTTTTGTCTGCGGCTTTGGCCATGCTTCGATCTCCCTGTGTTGGAACTGCGTCTAATCAAAATAGTGAATCCTTGCCGAACTCACATATACGAAAATAACTCCCTTTTACCCATCACTCCTAAACTAACTTTTATTTTTTAGATTGTTTCGGCAGATGCCGCTGACTGATCCAGAAAAATCTCCCCAACCCTTACAAGTGGAAACGAAAAGTCCTGGCGAGGAAGCGATACAACCGTTCACCGAGTGATCTATTCTCTGTGTGAACCTTGGCGCTTCCGCGCATGCCAACCATGAGGCGATCTTGCTTATCTGCGAGTGCTGCCGTGCGCGCCTGATAGGAGGTACTAATCGGGGTAGGTGCCCCAGTGGCATCAACTTTGGAGTTAAGTTGACCACCCGCACTGCTCGCCAAACTCCCCGGGCTTTGCTTCAATTCAGACGCCGCTATGTCGACTAACTTCGTTTCAAAAACGACCCCGGGCAGGGCTTCAAACATTATCTCTACCTGGTCCTCTGGACGGACTAATTCAATATCGTTCTGATCGATCACCAGAATCGCCTCGAGATCGGTCGGATCCCCGATTTGACAAAACATATCTCCCATAGTTACAAACGCCCCGCCGTTTTTAGCCTCAAAAGGCGTGCCCGTCCACATCGGCAGGCGACCGTCGGCGCTGGGGGGCGATCTGCGCCGAGCTGGCGCAATCACGGTACCCGCCTCCGTCGCTCGGATGATCAGTTTTTCATGCTCTGTGCGTTTTTCATCAAGTTGCTTACGAACCGCTACGAGCATCTCCTGAGCCTGAGGTACTTGCAGCCCAGCTTCCGGAGTGCGGAATTGTGCCCGTCGTAAATTTTTAAGTTGCAGGACACGTTGCTTCTCATCACCCTGCAGGCTCAATAAATGAATATCGAGATCAGGATTGCTGAGTTCCGCCAATGCATCTCCCACCTCGACGTAATCACCTGGATGAACAAATACCCTTTCGATTCGTCCTCCTACGCCGGGGAAAACTGATTTTGCGTCCTTGGCTTGGATATCGAAAGTGCAATCCACATGATGGGGTAGTGGTACAAATACCACGAACAAAATGATGGCCCCGACAACGCCAACCGTTGTGACAACTCGATGCCGCTTCACTTTATTTAACCTCCCAGGAGTAGTAAAGAACTTCGCCAATTTCCAGAACGGCTGAACGACCAATCCAAAGAACCCCATGGCGGCAATCATGCGCCCTAAAATCTTCAAACCATAGGGCTCTAAGACCTGATTCAAAAACCAGACAATGGAAAAGACCACGACCCACCGATAAATCACCGAAGCGACAACATAGAGTCCAAAAAGGAACCGATTCTTTTGTGGCAAAAATGGATTCTCAGGTTGCTCGATGCCAAGGCAAAGCCAAACCATGAACCGCTTCATCACTTCAGTCGCTTTTTGCCGCAGGTTGGGAATTTCCGTGATATCCATCAAAATGTAGTAACCGTCGAAACGGAGCAGGGGATTACCGTTAAACAGCAACGTACTCACAGAACAGATAAACATGATGCTCAAACAAAGCTGATTCAACAGAACGCCCGGCACACTGAACCACCACAAAAACGTTGCGATCGAGGCGAGAAAAATCTCGACGTACATTCCTGCAGCCCCGATGAATACTCGATGCCATTTATTCGGCAACATCCAGGAGTCGGAAACATTGCAATACAGTGCGGGCGTGAAAACCAACAGCATAAATCCCATCTCGTGGCACTCGCCACCAAATCGCTTACAAGACAGGCCGTGCCCGAATTCATGCAAGACTTTCACGACCCCCATCGTGATCGCCATATACAGCCAATTGTGTGCTCCGAAAAATTGATGAAAGGTCGGGAGCCTGGCCTGAAATTGACCAAACTGCACCGCTACTAGCGTCAGCGCCGACAAGCCCACCAGAGAGACGAAAATGATCATTGCCGGTGAAAAGAACCAACCGGTATAGGGGTAAATCGCATTGAGAATTCGTTCGGGATCAATGCCTCGCCAGCGAAACGCAAAAATATTCGTAAATTTCCCCAGAATTTCTTTACGTTTTCTTTCATCGCGTCGTTGCTTTAACTGCCACCCTTGCCCCGACGATTCGGAGGTGACGAGCCCACTGCGGTGCAGCATGCCGATAAATTGCTGCAGATCCTGAAAGGTAACTTTCTGAGGAGCGAATTCGCGTTCAAACGCTTCCTTGATGTCTTCCATGCTCATTTGCCCATTGAGCATGTTTAAAATCGCAAATTCTTCTTCGTGAAAACGAAAATACTTCAGACCAACAGGCTCCTTCACGACCCAATAAGTCCGACCTTGATAACGATGGCGACGCGATGAAAGATCGGGACGCATTCGCAGTGTCAGCTTGCGTGATGAGCTACTAACCAGGCTGTCAGCAAGTGTGGCCATGAAAAAGTGGTTCTGATGCGCTCAGATTGGCAATCAAGATCGTGAAACAACAACAACAACAA
>JAKVBY010000019.1:0-20878 GCA_022446825.1 Pirellulaceae bacterium | reverse complement strand
CAACAACAACAACAACTCTACGGAGCGATAAATGGGGCTACTTGCTCACTCTCCAGAGCGTCGGATACTTCTTTACCCTCTCCGACCGTAACCCGTAGGACGTCAAGCTCTTCGAACTCTGTGGTATCTGTAGTCTCTGCAGCACCTGTCGTCTCTGCAGCATCGGTGTCACTTGCCAAGTCGTTCACTCCCAATTGAATCGTCATCGTGGCATCCAAGCCAGGACGCAAAACCCACCCATCTTCGAAACGATTGTTGACCTCCGCAAAGACATGATAGTGATCCCCATCTTCGACTTCTTGACTGACGAAAACCAACGTCCCTTCAAATGACTCGGTACGACCCGCCAAAGAGACTTGCACCATCACAGGCTGCCCCTGAATGTCCTGCGGCGTATGTGTATGAATACTGACCAGTCCTTCCACACGCAACTGATCCATCCGTACGATCCGCAAAATGGGGTCACCGGCAGTCACCCACTCACTAGCGGTCTTGTACCTTTGCTCTACAATCCCGTTAATCTTCGCTTTGATTTGTCGTCGATCGACGTCATGGTCCGCAGCCACTACCTGCTCATGACGCACGATTGCCGTTATCCCTGCGACCCCCAATTCGTGCTCTGCAACTTCTCCTTGCAGCAGGGCCCTTTGCCAGGTCAGCAATTCACGCCGCACCTGCTGGGGAGGAATGACGCCTTCCATCTGTTGATTGGCAGCATGCGACTCTGCAAGCTCCGCTTTGGCGACTTCTGCCGCCTTGTCAGCTGCACGCACATTGACATCATTCTCCGCCTCGCGTATCGCAACCTGCTCCTCACCGCTGGCGACACGGCGTGCAATCTGGACATCTGTATCCTCGAGTCGAACAATGACTTGATCGACATTGACCGGCTGCCCCTCTTTCACATCAATGGACTTCAACAAGCCATTCACGGGGGAAGCCACCTGAACTTCATCAATGAGAGAAACGAGGCATCCTTCCACCGTGACGACTTCAGCTTGATTTACTTGCTGTTCGTCCGCACGGGGCCCCGTTACCGCCGCCAAAGCTATGAGAATCGCAACCGTCGTTTGCATGATAAATCGCTCCGTTAATCGAAACGCCTTACTCTTAGTTTTTTAGAATCTGCGTTTTTAGAATCTGCGTTTTTAGAATCTACCTGTTCTCCTTCTCCTGCACGCGCGTCGGAAGCAGCTTNCACCACTTCCCGACAACGCTCCTAAAAGAGCAGATTTAGCTCAACCCATTCCCACATTTCGTGAAACCAACAGTATCCGAGGGCCCGACGACCACAATGCACCTTGGCCGTCACCGCAGCTCCAGGACGTGGATCCACTAAATCACTCGTTTCAATCTCAACTTGAACTTTGACAACCTGCCCCTCTTCGTCATGCAGATCAGTCCGATTGTTGATTTCCGCAATATTTCCTGTGAATTCCTTTTTGGGATCGGTAGCAACGACATAGCGCACACCAAGACCCTCAGTGCCTAACTCGTCTCGAGCTCGATCAAGGTGTCCCGAACGTCGCTCCGGCATGTTCAACTCAAGTTCCCAATCCTTCGACAAGTCCGCCACAGTCAGCAACACTTGCGACGGGTCTACCGTTCGATTCATCAAGAGTCTCTCGACGTCCCATGTCACTACGCGACCTTGAATCGGACTGTTGACGACCAAACGGCCACGCTTCTGTTGCACCAAAGCCAATTGCAAATCCAGGCTTTGAATTTGTTCTTGAATCGGCTTGAGTTCCGACATCGCTTGGGCACGCTCGGCCGGTGACTTTTGTCGAAATGCTTCGGTCCGCTTGGCGAGCAGTGATTCCTGCGCAGCCTGAAGTTGTCCGTTGAGCTTTTCAAATTCCACTTTTAAGTCATAGTTCTCGAGGGTCAAGAGACGCTCGCCAGCCTGTACTTGTTCACCATGCTGCCTGTGGATCTGTACAACCGTGCCGCCGACCTCCGAGAACACATCTCGCTTGACGACCGGCTGTAATGTCCCTTGCGACTTCAATTCAAAGTCCCAGGGCACCAAAGTCAAGCAGAGGCTAACGACCAACACCAACGCTGCCACGGCCAAAGTTTTCGGCAAAGTCCGCGCCTGAACCATCCAACGGGAATAACCAATCGTCCGCCAAATCGGCATCAAGAACAAATTATTGTGGTGCAAGCAATTGGAGAGCGCTCGCGCGGTATGCTCATAGACCAAATCAATACGTGGGACAAGCACCTCACGTGGAATATCAGTTTCAATCTGCTCAACAATCAGCGCCCCGATTACTTCTCGATCGGCCCGCCCCGCTTCAGGATCAATATTTGCGAGATCACCCGTCCGTTCATAACTCGTGTCCGGACGTCGCAGTGGCAAAACCGCAATAGATTTCGCATACGATTCATCAATATAGACGTCCAACGATTTTTCAATTTGAGGGGGCAGATCTTCTGTATCCCCCTCGTACCACAACGCCTCGCCAGTCGCCACAACCTTGGTTGCCAAATCCCCCAGGTAAGTCACAATATTTGAACGGTTCTCGACAGTATCCTGCCCACTGATCGCCTCAATCGTGCAACGGCGTCCGCGTTTTACCGCGACACTAACACGGTCACAACCAATCATGCGGCGGCCTTCATTGACGGCCGTGTAAGCACTTTGCCGTAAGTCGAGGCTTTCATGCACTAAGCGGGAATAATGATCCGCCTGTGCCCATAGTGAGTGGCGATCGCTGAACTGCTTAAGTTTTTGCGACTTCATCCAATCACTGGCCAACTCACACATCTGCACAAGAAATCGCAAATAGCCGCGTTGTGTGGCGGGTTGCGAATCAGGCCGCTGGAAAATCTCAATGATTCCTTCAATTTTGTTATTGCCCTGCAACGGCGCAAGTACCAGCAAATAGCGAGTGGGGTTGCCGGCATCCGTGTCACCATCTCCAGACTGCGGTGGCACTAACTGAGCTTCCTTGGACTGCACCACTTGGTTCAATAATTGAACATGGCGCCGAGTCTCGTCCGAATTCGCGTCGAGCAAAGTTTCGCTGAGCTTAATCTGGTAGGCCAAATTAAGTTTTCTACCCTCACCAAACGTCCAGATAGCTCCTCCCACAGCTGCCAGCGCATCTACAATTCTTTGCAACAGGGCTGGGTAGTACTCAGCAGGGCTAAGCTCACTTTTGGAGAGTTGCGCAATCTCGCTGACGAGACCACGGATCTGCTGTTTCGTTTGTTCGATAGTCTGTGAATCGACCGACGACTGTTCGGATGTCATGGCAGCCAGAACCGGAAAAGAGGGGAAGAAGCAAGAGTTCGGTAAACTGTCTGAACCAGCACGGATGATCCGCCTGTGTTCAATTTATACGTGGTCTAAAATCTTTACAACATTTTGGGCCATTCCCAAGCAACAAAAACATGCGTGTTCTGAGACTGCGTCGATTCCACCCACTGTGTTTTCGCCAGCCTTCCGGCAGCGCCTCAATCACAGTTGAAATAACCCTTTGCAGCGACTCAGTGCCACCTCTAATAATCTTCGGTCATATCTCTCAGCGGGACCACGCAATACTCTTAGGGACTACGCAATACCCTCAAATGGGCGGCTTGGATCAACAGGGACACCTGGGTGACTTGTAACGATTTTTCCGTGTCATCCCAAAAGCCACGACGCTGACTCGCGTGGCGCTGCATCTGGAATTTTCCCAGATCACAAATTGACGACTGCGAGTTAAACCAACCATATTGAAACCTAGCTTGCGGTTTAAGGTCATGCGTTCATTGTTTACCGTTTTTTAATTGCTACTCTGCTGTATCCAAATAAGGATCCTGCCCCATTTCGCGCTGCACTTTTTTTCGCTCTTTCTCATGATGTAAGAGCACTGCACGATCGCGAAAATGTCGACGTTCCACTTTCCGCTGTGCCTTGCGAAAAAGTGCCCAAAAACCTTCCGTCATTCCGGCCTTGGCCTTTCCCACGTCCGTTGACTTCTCTGCGGCCTTAACCCCCAATCCATTTCGGATGATGTCGTCATCCAAAGAGAGATATTGGCAAAACGACCCAGGATCTCCCTGACGTCCACAACGACCGATCAATTGCCGATCAATCCTCGCAGAATCGTGCAATTCCGTACAAATGACATGCAATCCACCGAGATCTGCCACACCTTCACCCAGTTTGATATCCGTTCCGCGACCCGCCATATTCGTCGCCACCGTCACCTTCGCTGATTGGCCGGCAAGTTCTACAATCGCCGCCTCGCGTTCGACCTCGTGTGCGTTGAGCACTTGGTGGTTAATACTCGACTGATTAAGCAGTTCCGCCAGATGTTCTGATTTATCAATCGAACGCGTCCCCACCAACACCGGCCGACCGGCGTCGTGCTGCACTCGGATATCCTCCACAATGGCAGCCCATTTCTGATCACTGGTGCCAAAGATCCGATGGGCAATCTTTTCCCGCCGCGCAGGCCGATTCGTAGGGATGCGAACGACACGCATTTTATAGGTCTTACGAAATTCCCGAGCTGCGCTCATCGCGGTTCCGGTCATGCCACCAATTTTTTTATAACGCATAAAGAGATCTTGAATGGTAATCCGTGCAGCCTGCCCAGTCGGTACGGTCACCTCCACACCTTCCTTGGCTTCAATGGCTTGATGAATCCCATCTCGCCATTTGCGTCCCTCCGCCAAACGACCCGTGAATTCATCAACAATAACAATTTCACCCTCGACAACGACATACTGTCTCTCATAAATAAAATCCCGCTCGACCTTGATAGCCCGTTCCATGTACAGATAGAGGTCAATCAAACCTACCGACCGCAGTAATTCCGGTTGGGGCAAGGAACGCAACAATTGACGCCCCGCCGTGGTCAGTTCTACTTTTTTTGTATCCTGCTCCTGCTCAAAATGCTCGTCTTCACCAAACAGACGAGCGTATTCCGCACCCCACTGATAGGTTGCCACGACCTGCTCGCGGGCCTTCTCGCCTAACGAACCAATGATCAACGGTGTCCTTGCTTCATCAATCAAAATACTGTCTGCCTCATCGACCAGAACAAAATTCGGTCGTCGCTGGACCGGTTTATCGCCACTGTCATCCCAACGTTCGGTACTTCCTTCACCCAAGAAATCTGCTTCACTACGTCCCATGCGTCGCAACAGAAGTCGATCCCTTAAAAAGTCGAATCCGAACTCTTTGGCAGTTCCATAGGTAATATCACAGGCATAGGCTTGACGTCGCGCATCCGGAGTATCCGCCGTTTGAATGACGCCGACGGACAATCCCAGTCGTTCATAGACCGGCCCCATCGTTTCCGCATCCCGAGCCGCGAGATAGTCATTGACGGTCGCCAAATGAGCACCTTTTCCTGAAAGGGCCTGCATGTAGAGTGGCAGGGTCGCGGTCAATGTCTTTCCTTCACCGGTATCCATCTCGGCAATCATGCCGTGCATCAACGCCGTACCACCCAGCATCTGCACATCGAAATGTCGCATGCCGGTGGAGCGTTTCGCAGCCTCACGTACCAGCGCAAACCCTTCCGTAGCTAACTTCTCTACTCTCTCACCGCTCTTCGCCCGAAACCGTAGCGAGAGACTCCGCTTCCGCAGTGCCTCGTCTGATTCGGCAGCTAACTCAGCCTCCTGCTGCTCAAGCAGGGGCAACACCTTTCTCCAGCGGTCCAGATACCCGGCGGACCCTCGTAGCGGTATTCCGATCATTTTCGCCTTACTCCCTTCGAGAATCGGCACGCCCAAAATACGTTCAACACAGGGAATCATCGATCGCCGACGAACAATCCCATCCTTAACTCTAGCTGATATCCACGCCTACGCCGGCAGAACTTTATTTTCCACTCTGCCCAGCTGCCGAGTCCAAGTCACCCCTACCTCCCAGGCACTACACCCATTACATAACACCTATTTTATCGATCGTTAAATAGCGGCCGCACCATAAATTCCATGGCGACGGTCATAACCAGCAGAATTTGTTCAATCCCCACAACACAAATAGCCGAAGTAAACTCTCGACGGCTTTTAGGAAGCCAGCGCATCACTGCGCCAAATGGGGGATCGTGCAACAGTGCCACGATCATGAAGAGTACGTTTTTGTGAACAAGAGGCCTTGAGCGAAGGAAACGAAACGGGTTGCCAGCAATCTCCGTAACTCACGGAGATGCAGGGCTTGAGGGAGCGATTGGCGAGCAAGCTTGTTTCAGGGCGAAATACATGACACTACGACTCTTAATTTGGACTCTTCTGCTGGCCACTACCTGGGCAATCTCACCATCCGCAAATGGTCAGACAGTCTCCGGCCCCAATCTCTATGGTGCTGCCGTCTGCGAAAATCCGCATAGGCCTCCAATTCGACAAGTCGGCTATCAATTGACACATCGGATGCAGGGGGCGCGTGATTCCAGTTGCGACGAAGGATGCTCCAAACGCTCACTCCACCTGACCTGCGGTTGCCCCCAATGCGGACCGTTACGTACCTGGGGGCGTCTCGAATACGTTATGGGGTACACCAAAGGGCGAAACGCTCCGGCCTTAGCATCATCCGGTCTCAACGCCACGAATGGAATTCTTCCTGCCGCGGAACCTCTCTTTGGTGATAAGCTCGGAACCGGACTCGGCAACGGCGTACGTCTGGACATGGGTGCCTGGACGGCGATCAATAGCATGGCTGGAATGGGGCTTCGTTTTCTTTACTTTGGGGCCAATATGGATGAACTGGACGTAACTTCCGATGGTTCAACCACGCTGCTTGCCCATCCTTTTTTCAACCCAAATTTAGCAGCGAATGACGCCCGGCCCATCGCTGGAACACTCGGGGGCGAAACGGCTGCTGGCTCAATATCGATTACCAGCAATACTGACATCGTCTCCTTCGAGCCTTATTTGCGGGCCGAACTTATCCGCGGCCAGGGCTTTCATCTCGATCTACTCGGGGGATATCACTTTACTCGGATCAGCGACAAAATCTCTCTCCAATCCCAAACCAGTGAGTTAACGGGCGGATTCATCAATGGGATTGATACCACGCGATCCCTGAGCGACCACTTTGACGCCTCGAACCATTTTCATGGCGCATCACTAGGCATGATGGCCGAATTTCGCCGCAAATGCTGGGTCCTTTCTATCATGGGGAAAATCAGTATCGGCGAAAATAGTCAGCGAATTAACATCAATGGCCTGACGGATTTCGATGTTTCGCCAGACGCCCTGGTAGGTACCTACGCTGGCTCGACGAATAGCGGGCATTACGAAGATTCCCAAGTCGCCTACATACCGGAAGTCGAATTCACTTTTCGAAAGGAAATTCGAGAAAATATGAGTGTTTCACTTGGCTACTCACTCATGTATTGGTCGGACGTTCTATTGGCAGGGGATTCCATGGACGCCACCGTGAACCCGAATAACTTCCAGGCAGCAGGGGTGCAATTTCCCCCCTTAAATCCGGCGTTTAATTTTCAGCCGACAGACTTTTGGCTACAAGCTGTGAACGTCGGCATCGAATGGCGGTATTAACGCTGGTGAACATGAGCACCGGTAGGCCGATGCCCACGACATTTCTGATTTAGCTGAGCCAGCGTCCCTCGGTAAAGACCGCATCCACATCCGCGGCAAACTCCGACTCACCGCGAGTCCGCAACTGCGCTGCTAACTGCTCGAACTGCTCGTTCGCCAAATCGGTCACTTCCGCATCGACAGCCATTTCTCCTTCGGCCTGTGCCAAAGATTCATTTAAAAAGTCATCGTGCGTACCGCTGTAACGGAAGGCAAACTCACGCTCTCCATCACTTCCCAATTTGGCCATAATGATCCGCAGGCGACCATCCTGCAAATCCAATTGGCGAGCCGCACCATTCATGGAAACGGTAACCACCGTGGAACCGGAAGCCGTTCCAAAACCTGCGGGGAGTTCTAAACTGAGCGACTGGATCTGTTCCGTGTCGCTGAAATCTCCCAAGACGGAAAACCAGAATTCATCGCTTCCACCAAAAACGATGCCCCCATCTCCATCCGAACCAAGCGGGCCGTAGGAAAAGTTTCGGACGCTACCAAAATTGACTTCGATCGCCGCACCACCGAACGCACCAATGGCCGCCGTGATCGTGCGGGCCGCCGGCGTTTCGAGATGAAATTGATTTGACTCAGTATCACTTGGATCATCGACTCCGGGAGTCATGATTTGCATACCCGAGTCACGAAACATTTCGACATCGCCCGCAACCAAACGATAAGTATCACTCGGTGCCAAAAGATTTCCATGTTGATCTTCTGAGATCGAGTACGCGCCGTCCGCAGCGGTGGTGACCAAAACGTCCACATCTCCGAACAAATTCGAGCCCGTTAAATGGAGCGTCACCCCACCCAAGGCCGGTTCACCAGGATCCATCTCGCCGTTCCCGTCGAGATCATCAAACACATGACCTTTAAATTCGGAAGTCGTAAAGGCCACCACATCGATGAACGCAGTCGCACTCGCTTGCCCGCCCGCACTATCCTCAACGGTGTAATCAAAAGAAACCCTCCCGACAAAGTCGGTTGCGGGAGTATAGTCGACGGAGTCACCATTCTGGACCAAGTCCCCGGCGCTCGACGTACCATGATCATTTTGCAGGATGGTCAGACCGGAAATGGATGCCAGACTCAAGGTCTGGTCGTCTTCATTGAAAGGTGAAGGCGTGTCCCCATTCGGGCCAGGCCGGTCATTACTCAATATATCGAGATTCTGCAGTCCGCCATTAGCCAAGGCAACCAGCTGATCCGCTCCAATGACCGGATCGTCGTTGACCTGCGTCACGTTAATGACAACGGTGGCGACATCTGCGCCGCCGTTCCCGTCATTCATTTCATAGATAAATTGGTCTGTGCCAAAGAAATTTTCATGAGGGGCATAAGTGAAGGTACCGTCCGGTTGAAAACTCAGCGTTCCATGCTGAACCTCCTCACCAGGCACGACGCTGAACGTGGGACTGTCCGCCGGTCCGCCATCGACTCCGACATCAAGATCGGCATCACTTCCGTTGCCATTGTCCGCGGTGACAGCACCACTAAAGAGTGTATCTTCGGCGGTTTCTAGAATGTCATTCTGGGCAATGGGTGCATCATTGAGACCGTTGACAAGGACTTCGACATTCCCCTCAACATGCCCGCCTTTGGCGTCTGTGAGGGTATAACTAAAGCTGTCTGTAACTGCAGCGCCCAACGGTAATTGATTCAGGACCGCGGAGCCCGCCGGATCGTAGGTAAAACTGCCGTCGATATTCAGCGTGACGCTCGCGCCGCGTGCCGTCTGCAGGCTTTCTGCGGTCACGCTCAAAGGTAAATCGCCATCGGGATCGGAATCGGCTCCATTCCCATTATCGTTCAAGACGTTGCCGCTGATCTGGGTCTCTTCATCCGTCGTAAAATGATCCGTTTCAGCCACCGGCAATTGGTTTGCCAGCACGGTAATAGTCACCGTGGCATCGTTGCTGGAAAGTTCGCCGTCATGGGCTCGATATTGAAAATCGACCACGGCCGAAGCCCCGGGTGCCAAGCCGTCAAAATCACTGCCTGGATCAAAAGTGAAGGTACCGTCGCTATTATTCGTGGCCGTCCCTTCCCCATTGGCGAGGGGATCAAAAATATCAAAGCTCAGGTCGCCCGGTGCGTTATCGACATCGGTGGCGGCAAAGGCAATCACCACAGGTCCCCCTTCACGGGAAACAATTTGTGTCACGTCAGTCGCCACAGGTTCATCGTTGATCGAATTCACCGTAATCGTCACGGTCGCTGTATCACTTCCTCCATTGCCGTCTTCAACCTGATAATCAAAGCTATCGGTACCGTGAAAATCGAGGTGAGGAGTGTACTCAAAGCTGCCATCGGTATTCAGATTCAACATTCCGTTGGCTGTCGACTGGCCACTGACAAGACTGTAAATCAGTACGTCGTCGGGGGCGTTACCGTTGACATCGGGGTCGCTGTCGACGCCGTGGCCATTGTCCGTCGCCAAGTCACCGTGAAGCGTCAAATCTTCGTCGATGTCAAGATCATCATCGTTCGCAGTCGGCGCATCGTTGCGACCACTGACGGTGACGGTTACCGTGGCGGTATTTTGACCACCCGCCGCATCTTGAATCGTATAAGTAAAGTGGTCGTCTACCGCCTCATTGATTGCCAAACTGTTCAAAGTGGCCGACGTAGTAGCATTATAAGTAAACGTTCCATCCGAATTCACACTCACCGTCGCGCCTAAATCACTGACACCCTGGAATCCAACAACCGCAAAAGCGTCGCCTTCAATGTCGGAATCAATACCATTGCCATTGTCTGCGAAGAGATCTCCGGTCAAGTTCGTCTCATCCTCACTCGCACTGAAAGCATCATTCTCTGCGGTGGGTGGATTATTCGGCACCACAACCAGAGTCACAGTGGCAACTCGACTTTCGGCATTCTGGCTATCGGTGGCTTGATAGGTGAAGGTCACCGTGCGTGACTCACCCGGAACCAACCCTGCAAAATCTGCCGCTGGGTCGAAGGTGAAGGAACCGGCATCAACACCGGGCGGGTTATTGGCCGCAACTGCCCCATCATCCGTCGCGCCATCGTTGTCGGTGGGACCGGAAATAATCGTAAAGAGTAACGTATCGAGATTATCATCGGTGTCCACATCGTCCGCGTCAAAAACGATCGTGACCGGTTCTACGTTGGAAACGGTGATCGGTCCCTGGTCGTTGGCTGAAGGCGCATCATTCAGTGACGTGACCACAATCGAAGCATTGTTATCACTGACCTCGAATTCGCCGTCATCGACTGCCAAAGTGAATGTCGTCACCACGGTCAGCATCGGATCAACTTGATTTTCCGTCGGTACAAAGACTGCTTGGTTCAGTGCGGTAACGAGTTGACTCGCGGTTCCGCTGGCCTCAAACGTATCTAAGGCCACGCGAGAAATACCGGCTCCCGTGAGCGTTCCGTTCGACTCATCAAAGTTAATGGTAGCGACTAGTGTTTGCGCAGGATCATCTTCGTCGGCAATCGACACTCCGCTAAAGACTTGGGAAGTTTCATTATCATTAATGGACGCATTCGCGCCGGTACCGCTAATCGTCGGGGCTTCATTGACATCCCCCAGGCTCACGGAGACTTCGGTCGGATCCGAAGTGTTGGCCCCATCGGACACGGTCACCTCCAGGGTGAGCACGTCCGCCGCTTCGTGATCGAGATCTGCGCCTAAGGCCACCGTCACGGCTCCTGTAACGGCATCAATTTCAAACAAGCCGCTACCGCTGCCGCCGGTAATTTGCCAATCTTGTAAGGGGCCGCCGGTAAGATCGACATCGCTGGCCAATACCGTACCGAGCACACTGCCGCCGGCAGAATTTTCCGCCACGGCAAACGCCTGACCCGCCGTAACCACCGGTGCCGTATCGTTGACGTCTTGCACGTTCACCACAACCGTCTCCGCAGACGACGTGCCGCCGTGGTTGTCGGCAACCGTCAGCAATAACTCAAAACGGTCTTGGGTTTCGCGATCGAGCTCTGTTTCGTCTGCAACTGTAATTTCCCCACTCGTCGGATGAATGGCAAAAACGCCCGCCGGATCCCCGCCGACAATGGCAAAGTCCTGCGCTGCCGAATTTACATCGACATCCTCCATCGCAACGGTCCCCACCAGACTGCCATCGCTGGCCGCTTCCGAAACGGAGAATTCTTGCCCCGCAGGAATCGACGGGTCATCGTTAATCGAGTTGATATCGACGGTCGTGTTGCTGTCGACGGCATCCGCAGTCGACACGGTTTGGTCCGCCACCGTCAGGGAAAAAGTCACCGTTTCACTTTGCGTGGGCTCCAAGCGATTCGTCACGGGCGTATAGAGTAAGGAACGCATGAGAATCGTTGCCGCGTCCGCCGTCCCGCTGAAGGTGTAACGACCGGCCCCTTCATCAACCAGGCTGCCGTCTGTGGCTAGTGTCCCGGCTGCGGGAACATCGACTTGAATTTCCACGTCGAGCACTTCCGGAGGTGAATCCAGATCGCTAATCGTGAGTGTGCTAAAGGGTTGGATTGTGGCATTGTCATCGACTTGCTGGCCACCTACCGCATCGCTAATTACCGGTGGATCGGGCTGGTCATCGACGACGATCGCGATCGTATCGCTGGCAACGCTGAAGGCAGTCTGACCACCCGTCGCCGAGGCATCAACTTTGGTACCGGCCACGCCACTTGTCTGATCCCAAGCCCGGAAGGCAAGTGTTACATCAGTGTCATCCCCAGCAGGGTTGTATCGCAAAATTGCATCGGCCGGTAGCAACAAGGCCGACGAGTCAGAAACGGTTCCTAGAGAGCTAAACGACTGCGCACCATCCACTGAAAACTCAAAGCTGGCGCCACCCGGCTCGTTCGTCGAAATCACCGCAACGCCACCTACCGGGTCCCCGGCGTCGGCATCAGTAATCGTTGTACTGTCCGGGTTTCCAGCATTGTTAATCAAGTCAGACAAATTCAAGGTAAGTGCAGTGTCCTCGAACGTTCCCGCCGTCAGATCTCCGGCCTGTAAAATCGGCGCGTCATTGACCGCCAGTACCTCAATGACCACATCCCCCGTATCGACGTCTCCGCTACCACTACCGTTGGAAACTTCATACTGGAAGGTCACCAGACCATTAAAACCTGTGGGAGGCGTGTATTTGATTTGACCGTTCTCAATAACGGCAGCATGTCCCACCGGAACGTTGAGAACCCGCTCCAGTGTCAGGGCACCCGAACCAACCACCGTCAACGTCGGTTCCCCAATGCCGCCAATACCGATTAATTCTTGATCTGCTGCTTCGACTTCAAAATTGTCATCGTCCGTTTCGTGTCCTAGGTCGCGTGTTAAGACCAGTACGCGACTACCGGGATCAAAGTCCGAAGCTCCCAGTTCGATTTGCGTGGCACCGCTAGGAATTTTGTCGTTCCCCAGCACATCCAGTGTGACCATCGTATTTTCAGGAATTTGCTCCGCATCATCTTCCGCATGAGCCTCTTTGGCCTGCAACGACACCTCAAAGACAAACGTCTCGGCGTCGATATATGATTGCGAGCTGAAACCTCCTACCTCGTTGAAGATGCCATCGCCTTCGAACAACGTAGCGCCTTGCGGAACATCCCGTTGTGACACGTCAGTGTTGACACCGAAAACGCCATTGGGATACGGAAATTTCAAAAACGGCACGGGGGCACCGGGATCTTCATAGGTAATTTTAAAGCCGTGATTGGTCGTGACCTGCGGGTCGCGAGTTGCCTGTCCCAAAGACCAGGTCCCCCCGCCGGCATACGCCCCAAAGGAAGTTCCATCCAAAGGAACATGGCCAACCTCGGTACGGACCGACAACGTAAACGTGTCAGTGGAGGTGACCTCAAGAACCCGCAACGTAGCTCCCGCCTGGTTACTACCGTTTAATTCCGTCATCCCGCCGACGCCGAGAATATAAACATCGTCACCCACTGACAAACCGTGGTCCGCGCTGGTCAGTTCGACCGGTTCGGCATTGGTAGCAGCGGTAATTTCACCAACCGTCTTGATCGCCTTAAAAACGGTCGGGTCGTACTCGATATCCGCATAGGCCCCCGCCACACCACGGTTATTGGCACTGACCACGTCGTCGGCGTCGCGGAGATCCTCGGCCGTAAAACGCACGGCGAATTCTTCACCGCTGCTGACGGAGTTAATAATATTGGCATCTGGGTTCCCCGCATCAAACGCGGCCTGATCCCGTGCTGTCAGACGAAAGCGGACTCGGGGGCCGTCGATCGTGTGCTCGCCTTCCCCCATCAAGTTGAGGAGATTGATCAATTTTCCTGCATCATTCGGAGCCACATGCCCGTCGGCATTGACATCAAAAAACTTGTCTGGAGTCGCTTCTCCCTCACCATCGGCGATCGCGGCAGACGGCGCACCGGTGCGCACACCGCCACGACTTAATTCGTCGAGCAATACCGTCACGTCTTTGAACGTGGTACGCCCGTCGCCATCGATATCGGTTGGCTGCCAAGCGTTGTGAAGCGGATTGACATCACCAGCTAGGAGGACTCGTGATTCCAACAATTCGGTTCGCAGACGGCGCTGCTGCCGACGAGCGTCACGAAGTTTGGACAAGCTTTTGCGGCGCCGGCGGAGTTTTTTCTTTGGGTCTTGCATGGGCTCTAAACTACAAAGTGTTGATTGACGGCGAATCCTGTACCGAAAGTGCTTCCCTGCAAAGATCGTTCATCGCCTCGATTCCGGGGCGACACAATGACATTCAACGACTCAAATGCTGGTGGTGACGTGATTTGAATGCCAACGGAAAAGTCGGCAAAAGACTGCATTTCGGTACCGCTCGAGTACCAATATCCAGGCTAGTCACGAACTGGGTTGTTTGCAAACAATTTGCACGTTGGTAAAACTTTCTCGCCTAGATTACCAAGGGGGCTCTCGATTAATCGTTAAGATCCCGACAAAACGGCCCGTCTCAGGCCTTCCTTAAGTGAAATCAGGTCCTTTTCTAGGTAAAACCCCGCTTCAAAGTACGTTGACGAGTTCCCTGGTAATTTCCTCCCAAAGATCTTCCCAGTATTCAAATTCTTCACTTTCTCCCTCCTTCACTCGGGCTGGCGGCCGCGTGACGTGCGTTCGTCGGTCATGGTTCAAGCTGGCCGAGGTCGGCTGGGCAACCTCGCTGGGAACCTCTGCTGCGTCGGCAGTTCCTGATTGGGTACCTTGTCTCTCCTGGCGGGCTGCTGAGGGAAGGCCCATCTCGACCAACTCAGGACTCCCCAGCAGGTGTTCACTTTCACCGGTCGATGCCGTCAACAAAGCTCGCCGAGCCAGGTTCATGGTGCCCAACGTGGCTTCTCCCTCACCGTCCTGCCAGGACGTCGCCACACTGGCTGCTACCTCGGAGGAAACCACCTCCGCTTCGGCCAACCCCAAAAGTCCCCCGCCATTGAGAAAATTTAAGACTAGCAGCACATCAATCGCCGCCACATAGCCATCCCCGTTGGTGTCGTAGAACGGTGGGGGGGCTGTCGCGCCAGTGGGCGCTATGGGCAACAAATGCGATCCTTTCCGATTTAACAGATTCACAATTAAAATCGCGTCAATCGGTGCCACCTGACCATCTCCATCGATGTCATACCGGAGCTGGGGATTTTGCCATGTCGTAGAGACGGTCACTTCGGCGCCGAAATCGAGATTCTCTCGAATCTCTCCCGACTGCAAACTAAGCGGATAAGAAGTCGCGGTCGTGATGAGAAAGTCCGGCCGCTCGAGAAGTTGTAACGTGTAATCACCTGCGGGCACGCAAGCAAAGGAAAACACCCCATTCACATCGGTCGTGGCCGTCGTTTCGGTTCCAAACTGGAGATGATCCAGTCCGATACTGCTCCCTTGATGGGCCCTTGCCAAGGCATAGGCAATGTCCCCTTGGGACCGCTCGAGGGTCATCGTTTCGATTTCGCCGCTAGTCAACGAAGCGGTCGTGTAACGTCCCAACAATTGGTCGTTTTCGTCATAAATTTCCAGCCGACCTCGTTTGCCATCCCCCAGGGCCACCGCCTCCAGACTGACGGAATTCACCGGATCCGTGAAATCCATCCGTAAACGACGCGTGGTCTGAGTCCATTCTGTACTCACCACCCCATTCAGCAGGCGGTGGGCAAACACACGCTCCCCCGTGGCTGCCGGATCCCGGGTGCGCGACAAAACCGTCGTGTCCAGCACGCCACTGCCGAAGGCCGTCAGGGTGACTTGCGCATGAATCGTATTGAGTTCGGCGGGCAGGGTGGGAAAATCGTCCGGCTCGACTTCCTGTCGTAAATTTAAAGGATTCCCTTGGGCATCGTTGAGCACCACGGTCCAGCCTGCCAAACCGACCGTCTCCTGAGATTCGAGCGAGCCGTTTCCATTCGCATCATGTCGTACAAACCCGCTCAGACCGGCATAGGTCGTCGCCGTCGGCTGCGCCGGCGTCCCCCAAAACACTGGCGACGTGACTCCGGTGCGCGCATCGCGGGTACGAATCTCAATCGACTCAAAATCGGCCGGAACAAAGATCGCCAGATCGAGCTCCACCATCGTACTGTCATAGGATTCGCCCACGTCTTGAAAGGGCCCCGTCCCATCCAGGCGATACTCCACGTGTGTAATACGATTCAAGGTCAGGTCATTCTGCAAGCTTCCCGAAGAGGCTCCGGTGGGAAGAGGATTTCGATTGGGCAAGGTGCCCACCGAGGAAGTCCCCTGGAAACGGTACGTTTGACTGGAGGAATCGAAGAAGCCCGCACCATCCAAACGATGCGGCACGTCCAGCACATCAAAAATACCGTCCCCATCACTGTCCTGCCAACCAATCATCGCCAGCGATGAGGGGGAACTGACGTGGGCCGCATAGGCATTTTCCAACAGGCTGCCAGGCACGCCCGCCTCATCGGCCATAATGCTATCGACCTGCGGCGGATTATCGGCGGCATTTTCGTTCGGTGTGAGATAATAGCCACGACTTTGGGCTGCGGAGCCCCCGCCGGCATATTCATCCAAGGCCCAAAACATATGGCCCGTTTCGTGGGCTACTGTACTGGCAGGCCGGCCCGACGGCACAACCATGAACTTCTGTTGCGGAAAGGCAAAGGCCCGCTCAAAATCGCCCCCCACCGCCCAGGAATCATTCTCATCCTGAGCAGAATTGGCCACAAAAATAGTAAAGGCCCAGTCGGTGTCATGCTGCACTCGCTGCGCGTGATTGAACTCCACCATATGGTCAGCAAAAGTGAGCGGTGTCGTCGAGTATCCGGCTTGAATCAGAAATTCGGAACCCCACAAAGTGAAATCATTTGAGATCCGCTCAATCGGCTCGAAAACCGTCTCCACGGGATTATCCGCAAATGTGAAATCAAACACAAAATCGAGTGTGTGGACCGAATTCAGTTGAGCCAACGTCTCGCCCCACCAACGCACCCCGGTCTCGACCTTGGCTTTGGTTTCCTCGATTTGCTCCAGAGTCCAATCTTCCGTGCTGACATCTCCCACTCCATTGGACTCAAAGAAGACGGCCGTGACGGTGGTGGAACCTAAAAAAAACTCGCCCAGATCTTGCGGCGCAGCGCCGGACAAGGTACTGGTCAACAACTGACGTTGCTCGAGAAGTTCCACGCCCAGCCGTCGACAACGACGTCTAACGGAGCCGCCCCGGGACCTGAGGCAGGCCTTGCGTGAAGTCCGTATTCCGTCGCAACGAGTCATCGGTAGAGACTGTCTCACGGTTAGGGTAGACACCATGTATCGTTTTTCTGGAACCCGCTTGACCGACGCGAACCAGAAGGGCGATGAGAGACATGGCCAACAGGAAACATCGCGACGCCGTGTGTACCGCCAGGAATCGGCGAACACGACCTGCGCAAGGACGACATCTCGATCCTAATCGTGAATTCGGAATTCCTCAAGGAATTGGCACCGATTGCGCTACCAGGAAATAAAACCCCCTGCGCACAGGTCGCCTAACGGCTATAAATGCTGCAACAACAACCGGCGATTTAATCCGCTCAATGCCTGCAATCGTCCCGTCCACGCGCCCAGTCGCGGCATGGCAGATGAGTGCGAACCGCCACCGCCACAGAACGTCCCTCAACACCGCACGAACCTTAAAACCACGCGAACCTTAAAACCGTGCGAAGACATCTTCCAGCGGGTCCTCGGAATCGTGGGCGGCCTGCACATCCTCGGCAAAGCTGGCCAGTAGATCTTCAAAACTTTCGTCGCCAGCAAAACGCTCCAAGGGTGAAGCCTGACGTTCGGTCGCGGTTGCCGGACGTGCGGGAACCTCAAACTCAACGTCGACCGCCGTGGCTACGTTGACCTGGGATGCTGGGGATGTTGCGGTTGATAACGCTCCGCTGACGAGCGTGGCATCCGCCGACAGGGGCAGAAGCAAGTCGCGCGTCTCAGCCGGCGTGGGTGGCTCAACCTGCAGGGAAGCGGCAGACTCTCCCTCCACATTACCCGGACCATTAAGATTGAGATTGTCGATAACCAGGATGACATCAAGGAAAGTCAACGAACCATCGCTATCGACGTCGAGATAAGGAGGTACTTCTGTTTCGTCCGGAAGCGGTCCCAATTGAACCGAGGTCGAGGCCAGATTGATTCGATTGAGGAGTAACAACGCATCAATCGAGGAATAGAATCCATCGCCGTTAACATCAAGTCGTCCTGCCGGATTCGTCCAGGGGTTCGGGTAAATCGGCAATTGATAATCTTCGACTTCGCCGCTGCCTGCCGGGCCCGTCGGCTGCAAGCCGCCTTCAAGGCTCATGCGGAAGCGTGCATTGACGAAACCTGCGTCAACACTTCCGGGAACATCGATGACAAATTCGTTGTCACCACCAGCAAGCGCTCCGTTGATCGGGGCACTGACCGGATCACTCGTCACCGAACGAATCACATGCTCCGCCTCGGACCAGACACCGTCTCGATCGAAATCGATCCAAGCGTCGAGGAACGCGCCGGGGCTCTCGGCCGAGATACCACGTGCAAAGACATTCAGCTTGCCGCCGAACACGGCCGTTAGCGGTTCAATCACCGTCACACCGTCTTCGTCGTCAAACCCTAAGATATCATCACCGTCGGACAACTCGCTGGGAATGCCGTCCGAATCGGTATCGGTATCATTCCCCAGACCAAACCCAGCCAGAATCGTGTGACGGGCACCATCATCCTCTTCCAGAACGGGATAGCCGGCGGGAGCATCGCCAAAGTCGAGACCGCTACCAATAAAGATTGTAAACCTGGATTCACCCGTAATACGATTCGGCTTCAAGGCATTGCCAGCAATGTCACGAATGGCCGGTACATCATCGACCAAAATCGCTGCCGGTTGGGCAGGAATCTCGGGAGTCGTGGGGGTCTCGGCGACTGCAGGCTGCGAGCCGTCCGTAATCTGGGAGACACCCTGGACCAGCACCTGATCGACCCGTGCAAAGGCATCAACGGCTTCGATCTCGACATTGCTATTAATGGCTGCGGCGATGGCTGTGGCCATCATGGTGGCGTCCCAGGTTTCGTCCGGAATAAATTCAATCGCTGTAGCACCCGGCACGCCTGCTGCACCCAACTGGGTAAGGGTCGAATTGGTCACGTCGAGGACGTGCGTTGCGTCACTGTTGGCGAACATGATCCTGCCGCCACCAACGTTGAGCGGTAAGAGATTTAGGTTGGTGAGGTTCACCGCCGCTGCGATCGCTGAGGCAAGCTGGTCGGTCGTTTGATCGGTGAGGGAAATAATGCGATTACCAGGCGTCCCCACATTGTCGTCGTCGAATTCAAAGGTTTCTGTCAGGAAACTATTGCTAAGGGTAAAGGAATCGCCATCGGCAATCAGATCCTCGGAGGATCCTGCCACGTGAGGCAAGGCAATCCCGAAGCCCGAGCGCACACCCGGCTGGCCGAGCAAATTCAAGTGGCTCAAGGAAGCATCGATGGTATGGACCAGATCCCCGCCCAGATGAACGTGTCCTTCACCGTAGTGAACCGGATTGAGCGAAACATTCGCTGCGGCGATCGCGGCCACCACCTCGGTGGCAATCTGTTCGTGGGTCTGGGTGCGTTGGAACTCAATAATAAAGTCCGCATCGGCAGCCACTACGCCATCGTCATCAAATTCAAAGCTCACGACTTGGGTAAAGTCGTCGATCGTAAAGAGGTCGCCATCTTCGACACCGGCCGCCTGACCGCTGAGGGTCAGCTGGGAACCCGAAACATCAACATCCTGTCCTTCCAGTGAACCGATCTGGACCACGCCCAGACCGAGGTGAATCGGCGCCAAACCGAGGCCGGATTCTTCCAGGATGGTGACTAACTGGTCTCCCAGTTCACTCGCCGTCTGGCCGTTCACCACCGGAATCGCGCTACTTAATTCTCCTAATACTCCATCCAGGTCAAACTCAAAGGTCTTGATGCTCTCATCAGTCCGCACCACCGAAAATGTCTGTCCATCCGTAATCCCACTTGGCGAAACGCCCGCCAGCGGCAATTCCAAGGTGAAGGTCTGCGGCACCTCCAGAGAATAACCTGAATTGAATTCGAAATTAGCCGTATTCCCCAACAGATCGGTTACGTCAAAATTCGCGCCGTCGTTTACCTGTTCGCCGCTCAAGGCGGTGATCAACGTTCCATCTCGATTCACTAGAGAAATCTCGTAAGTCGAGTTTCGGTCCCAAATGCCCGTCAAGGGAACCAGATGCAGTGTGTCATTGGTCGCGTCGTAGCTAAAGTCGTAGTCGACCCCTTCCTCCAGACGCTCGCTGTTCCGCAGTACCTGCACGCCGGCATTGGTTACTGAGGCGTCGTCGATGCCCGAACCGAATTGCGGATCATTCGGTTCCACGCCGTCAATCAAGTGTACCGAGAAACGGTTCAAACTTGCCGAAATCTGTACAAACGATTCGCTGTCATCTTCGTCCAAGCCCGCCGCATCGTTGTCACGCGGGTGAATCAGGACACTAGTCGGTCCGGCGAAATCGACCCGACCGATCGCACCACGGTCGACAAAGACGTTGGCGCCTTGTCCGGCCGGCGTATCGACGCTGGGATCATCCACGCGTTTCTGTCCATGGGCGTCCAATTCGGGAGCTTTGATCGGCGACAACGCAATCCCCAAAGGTTCGCGGACCCGCACCATCTCGGGCCGGTCTTGCAATGCATCAAGCGCGCTATCGATCGCTGCAGATCCAGCCGCCAGATAGTAGTTCCCCGAATCGGCATCCACAAAGAGGGGATCACCCGGATCGCCCACGATGGCAAACGCTCCCAACCCGAGGTTGGCGTTCGAAACGTCGGTCACATTGTCTTGATAGAGTGTGTAACCGATCACGGTCGTTTCCGAAG
>JAKVBY010000018.1 GCA_022446825.1 Pirellulaceae bacterium | reverse complement strand
AACACATACTCGAAACATTTCTAGCATCAAAACACGGCCGCTTCGGAATAATAGCCACCACTGCAACTTCCCACCACGCGCCAGGGGATTTTTACATGCCAACCCAAAAACGGATATCGGTCATCGGCCTCGGAACAATGGGCCACGGAATTGCTCAAGCCTTTGCGGTTCACGGTCACCAGGTATGCTGCTTCGACCCCTTGGAACAGGCTCGTGAGTCAACGCTGCCACGCATTCAAGAAAACCTGCAACGCGAAGTGGCCGTCGGATTGTTCGACGACTTGGATATAGAGAAAGTTCTAGGCAACATTCGCATCTGCCAAACGGAATCGGACGCGCTCGAAGCAGCGGCATTTGTTACCGAAGCGGTAGCGGAGGATCTTGAACTAAAGCAAGCGATGTTTGCCCGCTTCGAGCAGCAAGTGACTCCCCACACCATTCTCGCCAGCAACACTTCTACCTGGAAAATGTCAGACATCGCTGCAGCGATGAAATCACCCGCACGAGCCATCAACACGCATTGGTTTAACCCGCCTCACATCGTTCCCCTGGTAGAAGTTATCCCCGGTCAGCACACTTCCGAAGAGGTTACTTCGGATACGGTGGCCTTGCTGGAGAGCATTGGTAAAACGGCGGTTCGTTTACGTAAGGAAATACCTGGTTTTTTGGTGAACCGCATTCAAATCGCCATGTATCGAGAGATTCTTGATCTCCTTGAGCAAGATGTTGCCAGTGCCGAGGACATCGATCGTGCATTCCGCGCCAGTGTTGGATTTCGCTCAGCAGCCATCGGTCCTCTGCAAGTTTATGATTTTGCGGGCATTGATATTAACAGCCGTGTCTACCGTGAATTAATCCAAGAAATTCGTTCAAATCGCGATCTTCACAAGCTCGTTCAGCAACTTGTGGAGCAAGGAGACTGGGGTGTGAAAACGGGGCAAGGGATTTTCAAGTACACGCCGGAATTAATTGATGAGCGCATGAGCGAACGCGATGAACGATATTTGGCTCTAAAAAAACTTTTCTATGCCTCCCCACAGCCAAACCGCGCAGCGGACCGAACCTCTGAAGCAACGGACTGATCACACCAGCGTTCGCTTGAGGGCACTTCGGTTTGCCTGCCTAAAATGTGGCAATCGGATTTATCGGTGATCCCGTTCCACCTTGCACTGCTAAAGGTGCAATATTGAGTAAGAATTCCCAACGTTTTCGTTGCCGCGCTTCTTTTGTCACTGCGCGAAAATCTCCCACATCGAGAATGGGCATTCCCATCCCTACAACAACGACGAGATGCACTGGCAATTCAACCCCTTCCACTTGAGAAGGCATGACGTCCAAGGCAAGATCGCTGCCAACCAAAGCAATGCCGCGTTCCTTAATCCAGGGAAGAACCGAGGCGTGCAAACCGGCCGAGCCCTGCATGAATTCCCACTCACCACTGGCGTCCTGGCGATCCCAGCGTCCTGTGTTAATGATCATGGCATCGCCTTGTTCCACTTTCACACCTGACTTTTTTTCCCAAGCTTCGAGGTCAGCGACGGTAATCGGACGCGGACCGTCAAGATACCGCACACCCAATAATTCCGGGATGTCCATCAAGACACATTTGGTAAAGATACCAGCTTGCACTCGTTCCACGCCGAGTTTCGCTGCACCGGTTCCCAAAACTTCGCGGGCCGAGTAACCGTTGTACATTTGACCTTTAAAGAAAATGTGGCAAAGCGCATCGAGATGCGTTTGCGAAAAACCATGGAAACGCATCGTGAACACGTCACCAGCCCCACTCACCTCGTTATCAACCGGATTGATTTCCATCACATGACGGAAACCATTTTCTTCCTTCTCTTTCCCGCCTATTTGGCGATAAGCCATGGAGACAGAAACTCCATCCTTCACCAAGGCAGCGGCTTGGCGACGTTTGGCGGGGGTGATTAAATTCAACGTTCCTAGCTGGTCATCCTTGCCCCAACGCCCCCAATTGGAAAGATCCTTCATCATCGCTTCAACATCTGCTTTGGTCACTTTGGGAACGACTGGCTCGTCTGCCGCAACAGTCTTGACGAAGCATGACAAGCACACCATTAAACATAAGTAGGATCCGAATCGTAATGGTCGCTGCATTATTGAACTCCTTCGTGGGATCGGGCAGAGCATCAGTTTGAACCGATTCATTGTAATAAGAAGAGGAAAGCCGTGCCTTACCCCTTCACAACTCTCAGCATGTGGTCAAGTCTTTTTAACGCTACCTGCTAAAATCCCACCCGAAAATTGATTTCCAGAAAAACGTCAAAGTAGCAAAAGCACTCAAGAATGCTGGTTCGCAAACGTCGACCTGGCGTTCTCAAACCGCATCCTGTCGATTCGTTGCTCATTCGCGTGAGGCCCCTGTTTCAAAAAGACTCCGGATGGTCAGGCGCAGGCCTCCCAAGGAAAAGCCAAAACAGCAACATTTTGAGAAACGCCCAAACAACTGGCTTACCCCCTCTCAACCAAAAACCGCCCATTCGCTAGGATCCGATACAGACTTGGCAATCGCATCCCATCCAACCGCCATCCAGATAATCTATTATGCCTGCCACGCACGTCGTTGACTGTTACGACTACCCACAATACTGGGATCTCGCATTTCGCGAAGATACGAAATTGGAAGCGACGTTCATCGAGGCCGCCACCCGTAAATTCTGTAAGTTCCCCGTGCGGCGGTTATGTGAAGCTGGCTGTGGTGGAGGCCGCTTGGTGGTTGAACTGGCTGCACGCGGCTTTGCTTTGACCGCCCTGGATCAAAATGCGGCGACCGTGGCCTATGTACAAAAGCGTTTAAGACGCCGCAAACTGACGGCAAACATTCTTCTCGAAGACATGGCGGACTTTCAATTGCCCTCGAAAGTCGACGCCGCGTTTTGTCTGACCAATACATTTCGGCATTTGACGAGCGAGTCTCAGGCACTCAGCCACCTACGTAGTATGGCCCGCAACTTGCGGAAAGGAGGCATCTATATTCTTGGGTTTCATCTCTATCCGCCTGAGGCTGATTTGGTAAAAATCGAAAAGTGGTCCGCAAAACATGGAAAAACCCATGTCGACTTCATGCTCCGGGCCTTAGAGTATGTTCCCGAGAAACGCTATGAGACCCTGCGTTTCTTTCTCCGTGTACGTAGTGGTCAACGCAACTTAAAATTGCAATCCGACTATCGTTACCGCACCTACACCGCCCGCCAATTTCGCCGACTCTTGAAGTCCGTGCCCGAATTCAAATTACTCGAAGTGTTCGACTTCTGGTTCGATATCGAAGAACCACAAGACTTCGACGATGAATTGGGAGACGCGGTTTTTGTGCTTCGCAAGCAATAGCTACCTAGGCAATCGTTACACCGACAATAGTTNCACAGGCAGGCGTTTTCGCTGTTATGATGTTGATATGACACGTGCCTCCTAAAGAAAGGATAGACCTTTGCTCCAACGTGCCAGATCTTTGTGCCTTTTATTTCTATCTTGGGCTTGCCTCCCCTGTGCTGTGACCCGCTCTGTTCAAGCAGACCCACAAGCAGACTCAAGGGAACGGCCCAATATTCTCTGGCTCACCAGCGAAGACAATGGTCCTCACCTCGGCTGCTATGGAGATGCCTATGCGGACACACCCCATATCGACGCGCTCGCCAAACGCAGCCTGCTCTATTTGCATTGCTGGTCCAATGCACCCGTTTGCGCACCGGCCCGGACAACCTTAATCTCAGGCCTTTATCCGCCCAGTACCGGTGCGGAGCATATGCGTAGCATGACGCGGCTCCCCCGTGATTTTCAAATGTATCCGCAAATCCTACGTAAAGCCGGATATTACTGCACGAACAACAGCAAGGAAGACTACAACCTCAAAAAAAATGGCTCCGTATGGAATGATTCAAGTAGAAAAGCCCATTGGAAAAATCGGTCGCCTCAACAACCCTTCTTTGCAATATTTAATTACACCACAAGTCACGAAAGTCAGCTTCGCAAGCGACCCCATCGACCGATCCATGATCCCGACAAAGTTCGCGTGCCAGCTTACCATCCCGACACAGAGGAAGTTCGCCGAGACTGGGCACAGTACTACGACAAGATCACCGAAATGGATCAACAGGTCGGCAACGCCCTCCAGGAAATCGAAGCAGCAGGGCTTACGGAAGAGACCATTGTCTTTTACTACGGCGACCACGGGAGTGGCATGCCGCGCAACAAACGTTGGCCATACAATTCGGGGCTGCATGTTCCTTTAGTCGTTCACATTCCTCAAAAATTTCGTCATCTTGCCGCGCCGGATTACAACGTTGGGGGCCGAGCTGATCGACTAGTAAGTTTTGTCGACTTCGCACCAACCTTACTAAGCCTCATCGGAGTCAAACCGCCTGCTCATTTTCAAGGTCACGCGTTTCTCGGACCGCATGCTACCGCACCTCAACCATTCATTTATGGTTTTCGCGGACGCATGGACGAACGCAACGATCTTGTCCGCTCGGTACGAGACCACCGCTACGTCTACATCCGGAACTACATGCCGCATCGACCCTATGGCCAGTACTTGAGTTACATGTTTCAAACACCAACCACACGTGTCTGGCATGCACTATTTCAACAAAACCAACTGACGGCCGTACAATCCCATTTTTGGAAACCTAAACCTACCGAAGAACTTTACGATCTGCAAAAAGATCCCGACGAGGTTCGGAATCTTGCGCAGTCGCCAGACCACCGCGAGGTGCTGCAACGGCTGCGTGCAGCGCAAAAACAACTCGCCCTGCAAATTCGTGATGTTGGTTTCCTACCTGAAGATGAGGTTCACAACCGCTCGCAAGATTCATCACCCTACGAAATGGGCCATGATGACACGACCTATCCTCTGGCCGCGATTCTGCAGATGGCAGAGCATGCCTCTCAGATCCACCATTCGCAGAACCAGGTTGATTACGAGCTACAATTAAAAGCTAAAGATAGTGCTGTTCGGTATTGGGCAGCCATGGGGTTGTTGATTCAAGGCCAAAAAGCGGTGCAAGACCACGAAGCGGAGCTGCAGCAGGCGCTCCATGATAAATCCGCCAGTGTGCGCGTCATCGCCGCCGAGGCACTGGGGCAATACGGCAATGACCTTTCCTCAACCCAAGCACTCCATGAACTTGTGCGCCTCGCCAACCTGAACAACCATGGCTTGTACATTTCAATCATGGCATTAAACGCCCTTGATCATCTCAACGCAAAAGCCGCACCAGTCTTCCCACAACTACGCGACTTACCACAAAAACATCCTACGGTTCCCGGTCGGCTCGGTAACTATGTGCCGCGCCTCCTGGAACGCATTTTCACGTCGGCAGACTAAATCCACAGCAGCATTCTTCCCGTGACAACCATTACCGCAGAAACGAGACGGAAATGTACAATCGCCTTCAAATAACTAACTTTTTGCACTTACTTTTCGTTACCGCAGCACTCATCGTGGTCATGAACTCAACCACCCTTGCACAATCAAAGTTATTTCGGGTCTATATCGGCACTTACACCAGTGGCGACAGTCAGGGCATCTACCTTTCGGAACTCGACACAGAGACAGGAATCTTGGCTCCACCTCAGTTGGTGGCAGAAACAGAGAATCCTTCGTTTTTGGCCCTGACTCCCAGTGCGTCCTATCTCTATGCCGTCAATGAAACGACTGATTTTAAAGGTGAAGCCGCCGGCAGTGTGAGCGCCTATGCCGTCGATTCCAAAAGTGGCAAGTTGACATTTCTCAATCAACAGTCGACGAAAGGCGGGGCGCCGTGCCATTTAGTGATCGACAATGCAGCCAAAAACGTGCTCGTAGCAAATTATGTCGGTGGTAACGTGGCTTGCCTTCCCATTCATTCTGATGGATCGTTGCAGAGTACAAGTTCCGTGATACAGCATCACGGTTCCAGTGTGAATGCAGGTCGACAAGAAGGGCCTCACGCGCACTCAATCAACCTCGACCCGCAAAATCGTTTTGCTTTCGCCGCTGATCTTGGCCTCGACAAGATTCTCGTTTATCGATTCGATGCAGATCTCGGCACCCTTACCGCGCATGAACCGATGGGGATTTCAGTCATGCCAGGTGCGGGACCACGACATTTTGCCATCCATCCCAACGGACAATTTGCCTATGTAATCAATGAAATGCAACTAACCGTGGATGCCTTCACCTACGACTCGAAGGCCGGTGTCTTAGCATCGATTCAAACTATCTCTACGGTGCCTGAAAATACCACCGGAGACAATTTAAGCACGGCCGAAATTCAAGTTCACCCTTCAGGAAAATTTCTTTACGGTTCCAACCGAGGACATAACACCATCGTTGCCTATAGAATTGACCCACACAACGGCACTCTGAGTTACATCGAAAACCAATCCACCGCAGGTCAGACGCCTCGGAATTTTGCAATCGATCCAACCGGAAACTATCTGCTCGCCGAAAACCAAACCACCAACACTATCGTCGTCTTGCGCATCGATCCGGAGACCGGCAAACTCAAACCAACAGGCAACTCCGTGA
This sequence comes from Pirellulaceae bacterium, assembly GCA_022446825.1. Lineage (GTDB taxonomy): Bacteria > Planctomycetota > Planctomycetia > Pirellulales > Pirellulaceae > JAKVBY01. The sequence goes on along the minus strand of JAKVBY010000018.1, from coordinate 35,376 downwards.
AAGTACCTTCTCCCGTATGTGTGAAGATGATTCCTCGTTGAGACCCCTCACGTTAACCGCCTTCGATCTGTGCGTCATCAATCCGCTCAGAGCCTCGACAGCTTCTCGAACTTCTATGTTTTGCTGTGAATCGTTTCCCCGAACGAAGTCCCCAAGCAAGATGCTCCGTCGAAATTCCACTGGTAGTACTCTGCACCCCGTCAACTGAGTCGCTCCTGGTGGGGGCTCGGGACATGGCCGACGTGTCCGCACCCTTAGTCAAGATCGCTCTCTCTGCGACCAACAATGCACCGCAGAAAACCTCCAAACAGGCCCGGCGCCCTAGCTACCCACGCAGAGACGCCACCAAGAAGAATTGCCCATTTCTACTCATGTTTTAAACACCTCGAGCACGATCAAGAAATCAGGCTCCCTGAGAACAAATCCCTCAGCTCAGCATGTCACTCCACCAAGCCGCGATCAAATCGCCAAGGCTGAAATGGCGCACGGATAGGAATCCGATAAAATCATGCGTTGGCCGCGTTGGAACCAATCCCAAGAGGGTAGAAACAACCTTTCTCATGAGCGACATTATAGATTTTGTGCAGTCTGTCTTACAAACGAAGTCCAAGATCCAGCGTGCTCACCCAAAAATACCCATTGGCACCGCCCATTCTCCTCCGTCTCATCCTCAGGTTTAGCTAGGATCGTCGGCCAAAACAGTTTAAACTCTTGCTATGCGAACATTTCTGCAACACCCCCCCCGATCGCCTCAACAGCGAGGCTTTGTTGTCGCCCTCATCACGATGACAAGTTTCGTTTTCGGTCAGCCACAATATCTACCTGCTACCGATGAACCAACGCACCATTCCCAAGTGACGTCTTTGATCATCTCCCCCGCTCAGATCAAATTGGGGGGTTGGAATTTGCGTCAACAAGTTCTGGTCACAGCTCAAACTACCGAGGGCAATCAGTTCGATGTGACACATCTCTGCCATTTAACCACTCAAGATCACCGGCTGGCATTATTAGATGGGTCACGGGTTATTGCGAAATCAGATGGTCAGACCAACTTGATAGCCAAATTTGGTGGCACCCAAACCAGCGTCGAAGTCAGCGTTAACGGTTGCGAATCCCCACCCCCGGTTCATTTTCAACGCGACATCATCCCCTTGTTGGCAAAACTTCGCTGCAACGGTTCGGGATGTCACGGCAAACAGTCCGGACAAAACGGTTTTCGACTTTCAATCTTCGGATTTGATCCGCGCGGTGATTTCGATGCTTTGACCAAGGAAGCCCGTGGCCGCCGTGTCTTTCCCGGAGACCCTAATCGCAGCTTGGTAATTTCCAAAGCCAGCGGCCTCACACCGCACGGTGGAGGACGGCGAACTGAACCGGCTTCCGACGACATCGAATTATTTCGTCGCTGGATTATCCAAGGCGCTAGATGGGGTGATGAAAATGCGGCCCACTTAGAAAGCATTGAAGTCAAGCCGACGGAACGCATCATGAAAATGCGCGATCGCCAACAAATTCTTGTCACCGCACTTTACTCCGACGGATCGCATCGAGACGTTACCACAGCTTCCTCCTACGCTTCCAATATGGATGTTGTCGCTGACGTTACAGAACCTGGCTCTCTCTACACCGGAACCACACCTGGGGAAGCAGCGATTACGATTCAATACATGGGTCAGGTGGCCGTGACACGCATTCTCGTACCACAGGCTGCCTCAACGGACTCTTTTGACAACCCGCCCATTCACAATCAGATCGATGATCTCGTTTGGCAAAAGCTCCAGAAACTTCGTATCCAACCATCAGGCATCTGCGACGACACGACTTTTTTACGGCGACTTTTTCTTGACACGATCGGCACCCTACCGACTCCCCAGGAAGTCGAGGAGTTTCTCGACAATACACATCCTGAAAAACGCTCGGAAAAGATACGGGACGTTTTGTCACGTAGCGAATTTGCTGATTTTTGGGCGCTCAAATGGTCGGATGTTTTATTGGTCAATTCACAGGCATTGGGGGCCCGCGGAGCCCTGCAATTCCACCACTGGATTCGCCAACAAATGCGTGAAAATCGGCCCTACGACGAATGGGTCCGCGAGATCCTGACGGCCACAGGCAATACGGGTAAATATGGGCCCGTGAATTTCTATCGCGCGGCGGTGACAACCAATGAAGTCACCAAAACGATCGGTCAGGCATTTCTAGGAATTCGTCTCGATTGTGCACAATGTCACCACCATCCTTTTGAGAAATGGGGACAAGAAGACTTTTATGGACTGGCGGCCTACTTTACTGGATTACAACGAAAACAGTTGTCCGCCGATCGCGATTTGGTCTTTCATGCCGGCTATCGTCCGGCCACGATCCCTGTTTTAGAAAAATCGGTGCCGGCACGGACACTAGGTGGAGCGGCGGTCGAATCCTTTAGCGGCGATCCGAGAGTGCCCCTGGCCGATTGGCTCACGTCTCCAGATAATCCCTGGTTTGCTCGCTTGGTTGCCAATCGCCTCTGGAAACATTTTCTCGGCCGCGGCATTGTCGAGCCCGAGGACGACTTGCGATCAACCAATCCCGCCACCAATGAACCTTTACTGGATTATCTGGCTGGTCAAGTCGTGGCCCTTAACTTTGATTTGCAGGCTGTCATGCGGTTGATTCTGAATTCGCGGGTGTATCAGCTTTCGAGCGAAACGAACGAAACGAATTTCAATGACCAGCAAAACTTTTCACATCACATCACCAAACGCTTAGCTGCCGAGATTCTCTTGGACGCAATTTGCGAAGTCACGGGCTCACCAGAGCGTTTTTCTGGTCAACCGCTCGGTACGCGGTCGATCGAATTATGGGACAACCGTCTACCCTCCTATTTTCTCGACACCTTTGGACGATCCCCCCGAGAGTCTCCCTGTGAATGTGGTAAATCCAACGATCCGACCATGGCCCAGGCCTTGCACCTGATGAACGCACCAGAGATCGAAGCCAAGATTGCAGATCCCCAGGGGCGCATCGCGCAACTCCTGGAGACACAAGCAACTCCCGACCAGATCGTTCGTAATCTTTGTCTAACCGCCTTAAATCGTTTTCCGACAGAACGCGAAACTCAAATTGCTAAAAAACTTTTTGAGCAACAAGAGGGCCGCCTCGCTGCGGAGGATTTTTTGTGGACGTTACTCAATTCGTATGATTTCCTGTTCATCCATTAACTGGACATTGAGATGCTACCTGCTTCAACCCACAATCAGATTGGTCGACGCAACTTTCTACGAGTTGGTGCCATTGGTGGAATGACTCTGCCTCATTTACTTCAGCTTGAAAAGGTGTTTGCCTCAGACACCGCGCCCAAATCGGATGTGAATTGTCTTTTTATTTTTATCCTTGGTGGCATGCCGCACCAGGACATGTGGGATTTGAAGCCTCAAGCTCCCGCAGAAATTCGAGGGGACTTCCAGCCCATCAGCACGGCCGTCCCGGGACTACAGATCTCGGATGTATTACCGCAAACAGCCAAGGTGACCGACAAATTTTCCATTTTGCGCAGCCTCACACATACCGACTCGGATCACGGGCGAGGCTTTCACATTATGATGACCGGTAAAGAGCCAGGAGCTGGTGATTTCAACGGCAATCAAAACAACAATCAGCATCCCTGCATTGGATCCATGGTTGCCAAGCTGGGGACACCAGGTGCACTACCGCCGTACATTTCAGTACCGAACTTTATGAATAGTGGGGGTCCTTCATTTTTAGGTGCCAGCTATGGCCCCTTTGTCATTGCTGCCGATCCTGCCGCCCCCGATTTTTCTGTACGTGATACGTCTTTACCCATTTCGGTCAACTCCGCTCGCAGTTCGCGGCGTCGTACGGCATTGCAACAAATCAATCAACTTGAACAAGAGGCGGAAAAGCTCTCCAAACAAGTACGTTCACTTGACGTGTTCTACGAAAAAGCATTCAACTTGATGACCTCCCAGGCAGCTAAAGAAGCCTTCGATATTCAACGAGAACCCGATACGGTTCGTGAAGAATACGGAATGACAAGTATGGGGCAATGTTGCTTGCTCGGTCGACGCATGGTTGAAGCCGGTTGTCGATTTGTCAGCATAGAAAATGGGCATTGGGACACGCACCGAAAAAATACTTGGAGCCTCCGCGAGCTACTTTGTCCAAGTTTTGACCAAGCAGTTCCTGCACTCTTGAACGACCTGGAACAACGTGGTTTGCTTGATTCTACTCTGGTTGTTATTACGACCGAGTTCGGCCGTACCCCTCGCATCAATGATCTGGCCGGTCGCGATCATTGGCCCAACGTTTTCTCTGTCCTCATGGCGGGTGCCGGCATTGAAGGGGGACAGATAGTCGGTGCCTCCGACAAACAAGCTGCTGCCGTCGCTGATCGACCGATCACCCCAGAGGACCTCACAGCAACCATTCTCCATGTCATGGGGATTGATTACGAAACCGTCCTGAAAACACCACTAGGGCGCCCCGTACCGTTGGCAGACGGTGGGAAACCCGTTTTTGAATTATTTTCCTGATCCAAAACTGCTTCATCTTGCAGTTATCGTTCGCCTTTACGATCGGAGATCTGTTGTGAATTCGCGGGTGCTTTTATGCCACACTACCGTTTGGATGGTAGCCCTGAGTCTTAGTGCGGTTTTATGGGCTCAACCACGCCCACTTTATGAGCCGGGCAGTACACATATTTTTCCCGCCGGGGGACAGCGGGGAACAACCGTTCCAATTCGCGTAGGAACCGAATGTTTTCCACCTGGGACAAATTTCCACCTTCTTGGAGAAGGGATTTCTGCCACATCTATCCTGGGTACCGAAATAGGTTTCCACGGAGAAGCTGCCGAACAACGAATCCCCACGGAAATTCCTATCTCCTATCCTCGCGAATGGTTGTCGGAGATCGCGATCAGCGACACGGCGCCAGTCGGTTCTGTCTATTGGAGATTAAGTTGTGCCCAGGGCGGGACACCCTCGCGTCCTTTCCTCATCGGAGACCTTCCAGAACACATTGAACAAGAATCCAATTCCTCCTTCGACAAAGCAGAGCCAATCGAATTACCCGTTACCCTTAACGGTCAAATTCATAGCGAAAGAGATGTCGATTACTTTTGCTTTCAAGCAGAACACAACGAAATTATTTCCCTTCATGTCATCGCACAGCGCATTGGCTCCAGGCTGGATCCAGTCATTTCCATACTGAACGCTGCGGGCGATCAGATCGAGACACAAGAAGGGCACCTTGGCAACGATCCCATCATTGTTTTTCGTAGCCCCGAGGCGGGGCAATTTTGGCTACGGGTTGCCCATGTCACATTTCACGGTAGCCCGGCACATGTATATCGAATCGAATTAACAAAAAAACCTTTCCTACTCTTCAGCTTCCCGCCCGGTGGTCAAACCGACTCAGAGCATCAGGTCACCCTCTTCGCCATGAACGGTGAGGGAGGATTCTTAGAATCAGAAAAAGTGGTCTCCACTTCTACCAACGCTTCTCAACCACTTCAAATCGCTTCCGAGACAACGCATGGCCAAGTATCTTTTATTGTGGACAACATTCCCAATCAGGATGAAGCCGAGCCGAATGACACAGCAGACCAGGCGAACTCCATCACACTTCCTCAGGTAACGAATGCCCGCATCAACACGGCTTCGGATTTGGATTGGTTTCAATTCGAGACCATTCAAGGCATGGCATATACAATCACTTGCTGTGCCGCACCTCGCGGTGTCTCAGCCTGTATGCCAACCATTGCTTTGTATGACACGAATGGAGTCCAGCTAACCAAATCAAATTCGGCCGACACAACCGATCGTTGCTGCCGTATCGAATGGCAGGCCCCTCAAACAGGCCTTCACCGGATCTGTGTTCAGGATATTGGCTGGGGCGCCCGCGGGGGTATGGATTTTGTTTATCGACTGCGCATCGAAGCGTCCCAGGATGATTTTTCACTTGTACTTAACTCGGACAATATCAATCTGACTCAGGGAACGGAGTGCCAAATCGATGTCTTGGCACAACGCACAGGGCAGTGCACTGGCGAGATTCAATTGGAATTCAGCGGATTACCGGAAGGGGTAAGCGTTGAAAATGCCATCATTCCAGCGAATCAACAGCAAACAAAAGTAAAACTGATGGCGACAGCAGATGTACCATCGCGAAGCTATTCCATTACTCTGGAAGGCCATACGACTGCGGGTGATACCGAGGTACGGCGAAAAACACGTGGCACCCATGCCGCACGTGATAGCGAAGGAATTTCTATCGACTCCGCCATTCTGGATGAACTGCATTTAACGATTTGTCATAAACCGGTGTTTCGTCTGTACTGCGCAGAAGCTTATTTATATGCCCATCGAGGCAGTGTTTTCTCCTATCAAATGGAAATTGAACGACTGAACGGATTTGAGGGGGAAATCTTTCTTCAACAAGGCGATCGTCAGAATCGTGATCTGGATGGAATCCAGATGCGCACCACTGCCGTGTCCAGCAGCAATTCCACGGCCATACTACCCATCTACTTGCCAGAAACAATGGCGATCAATGTCCAATCGCAATCGCAGCTTTACAGTCAAGCCTTTGCCAGCTTTACCGATGCCTTTAACCAAAGGCAGTCGGTCTTGGTCTTGTCAGAAAAACGCAATATGCTGAGAACGCTACCGCCTGTAGTTAAACTAATCGCCTCGGACAAAATCATTCATTGTTCCCAAGCAGGTTCCATTCAATGCCATTTCGAAATCAAAAGGACTTCCAATTTCAGTGGCACCATGCAACTTGAGCTACGCAACCAGAACACTCTTTCTGGTATTCAAGTTGCCCCCTGCAAAGTTCCGGCTGGCGCCACCGATGCGGTCGTCTCGATCGATATTAGCTCGACGGTGGCGGCGGTCGATGGTCAAAACCTTCTCTTTCGAGCAACCGGAACCATGACCGATGGTACCGAGGTAATCTCCGAAGCTACGGTGGAGCTACGGCCTCGAAAGTGAAGGGAAATCGCGACCCTCAACATGCCACAATACTGCTAAAACATGAAGATTGGCGGTTGCTGGCGCCGCGAAGTATGATGAGACAATAACTTCCCGCACGGTTTGGATGGATGTTTCGATGATCGATCGCCCTTGGCTCTGTTTGATAATTGCTCCTTTACTACTTTGGCAAGCTACCTTTGCAGTATCAGAGGATACCTTGCAAGACACCGAGGCGCAAGAATCACCGGCCGCCTCGCTGCTCGACGAAGAACGTTCCGTGTTCGCACGTTTTCCCGAACCGTTCGAATACCTAAAAACCAATATCCATGAAATTGAAGAGAGTGGATATTTTCAAATTTTGGATACACGTTACGACATTCTGCGCGACAACCGCAAGGACAGGGGCATCATCTGGACGTTACGAGCCAAAAAAAACATGACCTATCGTCACGTGAAGAGACTACTTAACCGCTTTCGTGACGTACGATTTTATCTCGAAAAACAACGAGACAACGGCCTGACTCAGATCGAAGCGCATTCGACACTCCTCTTTTATCCAACCTACATCGATGCCGGGATCGCAGAGAGTCAACGTCTGCTCAAAGGTACCCGCATGGAAATTTGGATTGACCTTAACAACTCAGAAATTCGCCGGATTCTTGCCAAAGAGGTCACTCGAGTCGTTTTCCAGCACCCTGCTGCACGCTGAGCAAGAACTGCTTTACAGTTGGTACACGTTAGCGATTGCTGACAGCCTGCAAATATTGCCAAATCGCCTCAAACTGTTGCTCTGCCTCACCGTCGAGAATATCGGTGATTTGTGTTTGCAGTCCATCGAACGAATACTTTGGCATCTTAGTTTGAGGATCGAGCCGCAACGGATCCAACATCCAATGACGGTAGTATCCATGACGTAGGCGTGAACCAATGTGAGAAAAATTAATGCCTAGTGCAATTTTTGATTTTGCATCACCTTCCGGGGGAGTCGCACCAAGTCCATGGCATTGCCTACAGTCGAGCCCACCAATTTTCTGGGTGAGACGATACCCCTGCTCAACAGTCTCCGGGTTGACCAACGGTTGTTCTTCGCCGACCACAGACAGCCCGTGCTCGGCAGCAAAGCCTTTGGCAAGCCAAGCACTTCGAGCAGGAAACGACGGCATACGCATCTTGAGCCAAGGCCGCATCACCTCGTTATGCTTACCGGCTAGAAACTCCTGCAACCAATCCGCCTGCAACTTTTCTCCGGTCCAGGTCAGATCGGGAAGAAGTGGTGGAACATGTCCTTGGACACTATCCTCAAACAACACTTCCGGCAAATCGCTACTACGTACGTCACGCGAATGACAAGCTGTGCAATTCAGTTGTCGAGAAAATCGTTCTGTGACTTCCATGGTCGTCGGACGGTAGAGCGATGCTTCTCCTGAAGCTAAAAATGCCATCAGCGCTGACTGCTGAACGGTACTAAATTGCCAATGCGGCGCCAAAGATCGGGGATCGGTTGCAGAGGCCAGACACCCCGTTGCCCTGGCAGCAGGAAATCCACGCTGCAATTGTGCGACGGCCCCCGGTTTTCCGTTCCCCAAATCATGACAAGTTGTGCAGCGATCATGAAATAATTCTTTTCCGCGTTTTGCATCTCCGTCATCAGCCGTTCCACGGCTAATTTGCTGCGTTTCTGATGACGCACGTAAAAAACTCTCCAAAGCGCTGGCTTCCCTTTCGCTCAGGCGAAAATCGGGCATACGGCTGGCTGCGTAATGCTGCCGCGGTTTCTCTAAGAACTCGGCAAGCCGCCCTGGTTGATACTTGGCTGACGCATGATGCAACGAGCGTCGCCCAAATTCGTCTGCTTCGTTACGCTTCTTAAGATGATGACAACTAATGCAGCCCAGGTCTTCAAAGAGAATCTCCCCCAAATCGATTTGCGGCTTGAGATCGCNNACACCTATGGCGCTTCCTTGGNNTTTTNTTTCTTGCTGCAGAAANGCTGTGANGTCGGCCGCTTGCTGACGAACTTNCGTTTCGTTTCCAAGCAGAACGCGTGGCATCCGAGATTTGACGTCGTGACCGCGCGGATCCATTAACCAACTGATCAGCCAACTCGATGTCAGGCGATCGCCAACATTGCTTAGGTTCGGAGGTCGTTGGAGTAACTCGGGCATGACTCTCGGACTCCTCTCCTCAACACTTCCCAGACCATGGCAACTCACACAATGATACGATCCAAACAGTTCTCTTCCATAACGCAACTGTTCGGCGTGCATGAGGTCTAAGTTTTCACTGTCGTGTAACAACATCTGCGCCGGAACGAGCTCCCATGAGAATGCATTCGAGGACCACAACAATCGCATGTGAGAGTCCGTTTCGCCGCTCGCCTTAAACCGCAATTGCAATCGATTGAAACCACGCCGCAGCTTGACTGCCGTTTCTTTTACCTCTGAATCACCAGCACCGACAAGCACAATAGGCTCGCCGTTGATCTTCAAAGCTGCCTGGAGATTTCCCGTGATTTTAAAGCGATACTTTCCAGGCAGATTTAACCTCAGATAACCCTCCAGACTTGCTTCAAATTGCCCGGGTTCCAACCATGGCGTGGGATTTCCCCCCCTGGCGACAAATAATGCTGGCAGACGCGACACCCGCGCATCGTGTGTTACATTTCCGTTATGAGTTTGCGAAAAGGTTGTCGCAAGTCCTGTCTTAAGGCGAGATTTCACTACCTCAGAAAGTTCTCCAAGTCGAGCTGTAGCAGCATGCGGACCTGGCTCAACGCGTGTTTCTCGCAATGTATGAATGGTGTGATAGATCGTGTCTTGAACTTCAGCACCGTCTGCAAACTCGAGCAAATAATCGATCTGCATTTGATGGACCGGTTGTATGTCGGGGATCTCCAGGAAGACAGACCTGCCGTCCTCCAAGAGAGTTACGGAGCGGACGTCGACATCATCATGCCCCGTCTGGGCAGGGTTGGAAACTCGGTAATCAAACGATCCATAAGTACTCGCATACCGGTAATTCCATTGCTGGACAAAATAATTGTCGAGATCCTCAGCTGCTTCTTTATCGAGAGACTCGGCAAACCGAATCACAATGCCATTGGTGTGGGCATTGAATTGCACTGGTAAACGTGTCTTGGTTCCCACATAGCGCACGCGCTGCAGGCACCCATCTTTCACTGCACTACTCACCCAGCCTTTCAGTCCCGAAATATACAGGTGACCGTCGTGCGTATTGAAGCGACCGCGTGCCGCTCCGGAGGCAAATTCTAAGGGAAGTTTAACGACGCCACCCTGAGAAACGTCGCCTATGGTTTCTCTTAAACCATACAGCATGAGACAGCGACCAAAGGAAAGGCTGAGGAAGTGCCCGCCCAGCGCCCCCCACTGCTGCTCTGGAATCCAGACTTGGCCACCAGAAGAGTTGTCAATAGAACGCGGTAACCAGCACAAAGGGGGATCATACCCCTGAGGACGTTCCGGGGTTACCTTCGGTCCACCATAACCGTAATAGCCACCAGGATGCACCTCAAAAATGCAGGATCCCGGCGTCCATTCTCCTTCTTGAGGCGTGACCGTAATGATGTCATCTGCGCTAATTGACATCCCAAACGGATTGCGGAATCCGGTGGCAATGATCTCGTGTCGTTGTCCATCTTTCGTCACACGACAGAGCCCGGAATTCGCCCGCGCGTAATAAAAATCACCCTTGCTGTCGGTCTGCAAACACGTCGCATAATCATGCATCCCCAGCGAAGTGTCACCATCGTTATTGAAATTCTCATAAAAATCGGCTTCGCCATTCCCGTCGCGGTCATGCAACCGCGTGATCTGATCTTTACCCACCACATAAATCTGATCGTCGACAATTTTTAAACCCAGCGGCTGATAAAGCCCAGTGGCAAAGCGTTTCCAAACCACTTGCGTCAAACTCTCGTCCAACCCTCCTACGGTCCACACATCCCCGTGAACCGTGCAAACTGCCAGCTGGCCATCTGAAAAACAATCGTGTCCAGACAGGAACATCAAAGCTTTGTATGGATTGTCAAATGGAATGTGGATCGTGTCCAAAGCGAATGCTGTCGTCGCCGTAGCCACCTCACCTTGAGTCGTTAATGCACCCGGCCACCTTTCCTCTCCCGGTACAAGCAACTCGGAAATCTCAAATATTTCGTTCGACGAAACGCTTTCTGAAACTGCCTCCGCCAAGGTTTCCAACGAACCTGTATGAACAAAAATTGTGAACTCTGAAAACCGTTCGCTCGCAGCCACACGAATGCCGATCCCATTTGTGGTAATCGTTTGTAGATCTGCGCCACGCCCAACAACCGTGACTGAAACCAGCTGGTCCGTTCCTTGAATGCTCAAAAACCGTCGTCCCTCGAGAACGCGCTCCTGCAGCACCCCGCCAGGCAGGCTACAAACGGGCAAAAGAATTTGCTTCGCGCCCGCGGCGACCTTGATCTGGCGAGTAAAGATGATTCCTGCGTCTGCTTGCTGAGTCCAAGGGGTCTCAAAAACCTGTCGGTTCGCAAGCTCATAGGACAACACCAGGCGATCTTTATGCTGATAATGGCCCAAGTATCTCCCAGATCGATTCTCTACGCCGACTTCCTGCTGCCAAGCAAACTGCAGATCGCCCTCAATCGCGGGCTGATTAATGAGCCCGTATCGACTGGGCGAAAAACGCAAAAATCCCCCGGTCCAGGCAGCTCGAAACAGCAGATTCTTGGTGTCAAAACAGATCGTCGCTGGGTCACTCCCACCCACTTTGATGGAAAGAGCTTTGTGCGTCGCTGAACCGGGTGTGGCAATCGACGAGGCAAGAAATGGTCCTACATCGGTCTGATTCCAGCGACCATCGTTACCGTCCTCTTCCGCCCAGCGAAATCCGATCGCGTCTTCTCCCCAATGCCCCGTAACTTTGCGCNGACCNGCAGGCGACTCACTGGACGAGGAATCACTGGGCAAGGAATTGGTTAGGAGGACTCGATTTTCNATGGAGGATTCATCTGGAAACCACGTTTCATCGATCAATTCATTGAAATGCCAAAGTCCAATTGTCTGGTCATCTACCGTAAAGGGGACTACGGGCACCTCCGAAATTTCACGGATACCTTGCGATATCCTGACTTCGTCGATGAACCCGTCACAACCAATCTGTCTCGATGCCAATGTGCCAATGGCCAAATTGCCGACCAGGGACTCTCCAGATACTGCTTTGATCGCTTGATCTTGCACACGTTCGCCGTCAACAAAGAGTCGTACACGATCGGTTTCATAGATCACAGCTAAGTGATGCCAGCGGCCATCACAAATATCCACTTGGGAAACAATCTCGGAGGGCCTACTTCCTGGCACATAGAAACTTAAAGCACCAGTCCCGGTATAGGAATACAATTCCCAATGGGTGGCAGACGCCTTTAACTCGTTGGCCACTAAAATGTTGAATCCCGATTTACTTTTCAGCTTGGCCCAACACTCGATGGTCATCGGCAAGTCCCCATAAACCTGTTTTGGTGCAGCCAGCACACCCGCAGGTCGTACATCCAACGATTTTCCAAATCGTCCCTCACCTAACGACGCGACACGATTGTGTTCGACAAGCTTTCCCGAGATGTCAGCCTTTTTCAGAGACTGCTCCGGCGTCCATTGACTTTCGTTGCGCCAGAGATAATTCGTCGTTTGTTCGACCGGTGGATCAAAACTGAGTTGCTCGTTTCCCGCCGCCCAAACACATCCTCGCCGCATGAGTGCTCCCGCCAGTCGTATCGAATTGGCAGCGTGTCCCAAGACGGTTTGAAACACACGCCCGTTCGCATATTCGTAGGCAAAGGCCATCGGCTCAAGGTTTCCTGTAACCTGGGAACGCGCCGTCGCCAACGGTTCAATCGGCAAGGAACCCAGCTGTCGGAAGTAAAGCTCGTCGAAAGTCTGAAAAGATCCTAACCCCTTTGTAATGGGATGTTTCACATCTGAAATATCGACACGAAACGGTCCCAATTTATCATGACCACTCTGTCCATCTCCGTGGACCCAAATCCGCCTGACAATCTTGGTGCGATATTCTTCCCAATCCGATTGCTTGTTGGGGAGCGTGTCTGTGAAAGCACCATTCGCAAAATGGATGACCGCGAGACCACCACCACGTTGCATGTAATCGACAAAACCGCTTTTCGATTTTTCCGACAAGCCTGGTCGATCCCAATTGCTGTAATTCATTACCAGCATGTCATAATCGGTAATCTTGCTGGTACCCAGGTCCTCAATGTCTTCACTAACATCGACGAACATGCGCGGATCTTGCTCAAGAACTTGGATCAACGCGGCTGTAACTTTTCTCCAATCGTGCGCCGGATGGTTGTGCCCCGTCAAAATGAGGGCACGTATGGGGTCTTGCAGTTGAGACTGAACACCACCTGCGGGAACCTCGAGCCCGGCAGACCAAACGATGGCGTTCAGGATCAATCTGCGGAAATCAGGTAACCACCAATTCTTGTAGAAATGTCCGCCAGTGAAGCCAAAACCTCGCCCTCCATCCACACGTTCTACTGCCCATCCCACGGGTTGGGCAGCGGTTTCACCGGGAGGCTGAGTCAATAGGATCGGTCGTAAACGCGGATCCTTGTCGCGGAACCGAATACGGTAATAGAATTCTTCAGTCAACTTAAAGGGGCTCACCCCCCTCAAAATAGCATGCTCTGCTGTTCCCAAAGTCGCCAAAGCATCCCAAGTTTGGATCGCCGAATACCACTTACGCGGTCCTGGTCCCGTTTCGTAGTCGAAGTAGCCACCAACCCAATCGGTAATCTGTTCATGATGGCGAGAGGGATGAAAAGTGCTCCAGTGAAATTGTACCAGACCACATCCTCGAGCCATTTGTTTTTCCAGCACCTTGAATCGGTCATCCACATAAAACGGATGATCCGTTTCCTTGTGGTCACCTCCATCGGACGTCAGAAAAATTGCGTCCGCATCTTCAAGAGTCGTCGGATCATCAGGCCAACCATTGAAATGCACCTCGACAGAAAGGTTACCCGCATTTGGCGACGTATCGAGCAAATGCTTCAGCAGAATGACATTTTTTTCGTATTCGTGCGAATGTTTTCCGTGACCGGTAATCTCCCCGGCAATCAGTACAATCTTCTTTGCTGGCTCGGCCGCCGCAGCACCTGAAAATAACGTCTCATTTGCAATTGCCAAAACGGCAGCAGTACAACAAACGAGAAACGCTTTCTCGCTGAAAAAAAGGCGGAGTGAGAACTTTGATAGGCACCTAAACATCGCATACCATTATGCTTAGTAAGGGCCTAGATTGGCAATCCGACATGGCGAATTAATGCCCCTCCGGTACCGCAATCAATTGAACTTCACTTGAGCCGAGAAAACCATCGGCATCCTGATCAAAACTCTTGAATTGCGTTTCCGGCCCCAGGAACTCCTGAAAACTAACACTTCCATCACGGTTCACATCCATCCCAGTGAACCAGATCGGCAGATCCAAGCGGGGGGAACTCGTGGCGTCGAACGAATTAAAGATCAGTACTTCCCCCGTTGGCGAATTACCACGGAGGAATCCAACGCTGATCCAAGAGGGAATTTCTGCCGTTGTAAGCTGCCCGTCCCTGTTGTTGTCCAAAGTCGTCAACATGACAGACGACATGGCTATTTCTCGTGAATCCAAGCGGCCATTTTTGTCGGCATCAAGACTGCCAAATAACGCGTCTTCCGTGTCGCTGATATGCGTGCTAATCTGAGCCCGCATGGGCAGCTGCTGCGTGGCGAGAAAAGAAATCATTTCCGACTTGTCGATCTTTTCATTCCTGTTCACATCCATCGCGACAAAAGGAACTGCTTGCCCCAAAAAGCTCTCCGCAAATTCCTCTTCATCGAACCAGCCGTTGGCATTGCTGTCAAAGGTGGAAAGTTGAGCCTCCACCTGCTGTTCGACGGTTTCCTGCGCGAAGGGATCCAGAACTGCAAATGTTAACACCGCGCGATCTAGTTGCAAACTGAATCGATTTCCCAGGTCGATGAGTGATTTATTCGCACGCTTCAAATCATCACAGAGGTAAGACAAGTGAAGTGCAGTCCCAGCGGGCTCCATGGAGTTTTCACCGAATCGAACGCTCAGTTGAAATGCAGGAGTCACCTTGTTGAGATTTTCAATCTCCTCATCATCGACAAGTTCGTCGCCATTGACGTCCAGCTCAGAAAATAAATCAGGCACAAGTCGGAAATGCTCTCGCAAGAGCTCACTTTCAACCCCATAGATCTCGCGGATCATATAAATCACTTCATCCCAATCCGCCTGGGGGCCCAAAACGATCCAGGACTGGGGGGCGTAGCTACGGCGCGGACTGGCGTCCAAAGTTTGGCCGACAGCGCGCTGACGGGCCGTACGAAAGTCCTCCACCACCAACATTGCATCGTCATCGTGATCGCGAGTTAGCAATCGCTGCGGTGCTGCTGCTATCTCAGGCAACGTTAATTTTCCGTTTTGATCCGTATCTAGTAAATCTCGTAGTGCCGATGTGGAGTTATTCAAACCGGCATTTAGGCTTGATCTCGTTAACGAAAAAGCGCTCGTACTCCCTCTGTCTTGCGTGACAAAACGAGGCACTTCGGATCGATCCAAACGGCCATTCGAATTCGTGTCATATTGCTGCCGGAGTTCCTGAGACTGTGACGCTCCGGCAATCACAATGTTACCATACTGACCATATTCAAATTTGGGACTCCGCAGCACTTCATCCCACGTCGCCACACCATCGCTGTTCGTATCGGCTGCCTGCAGAACCTCAGCAATCATGCTTTCTCGCACCGTGTTGTAAGGATTCTCATCGATGGTAAACATGATTTCGACGATCAACGGTCCACCTTCAACAAAGACTGCAAATCGTTCCCTCGTCGGCTCTGCGTCCCTCGCCGTGTCGAGGCCTGCTTGAAATTCCGAATCACCCGGCCCTGCAGAGGGCCTGCGACCGCGGTTGTCTTTTGCGATCTGTGGTGCCGTGGCTTGCTCTGGCTTCCGCACCTTGTCTTCGGACCGCTGCGGCAAACTCGCAGGCAGAGCATCCTGAAGCTCACTTTCTAGAGCTGGATCCGCTACAGACGAGGCGCCTACCTCATCCGTCCCCGCTCTTGGGATACGTGAACTCTTTTCTGAAACATCCGTTCCACAGCCAGGCAGCAGAATCATCAAGAACGCGACGGCTGCTGTCGATTTCATGGGGGATTACTTTCTTGCGGCCGTTTTAAACAACGGTGCGGTTACAAAAACACCTAATGATTAAGAACATACTCGGCACTATTTAACAAAGCCCAAAGCGCGTCTGCCAACGCGGCTTGCTTGCCCTCTCCCGTAATACTGTCAGCGATATGTTGGTTAAATACGAGAGCTTCTTCAGCGGAGGGCATTCTTGAAAGTGTTGCCAAAAATAACACGTTCAGGCGTTCACTATCTTGAAACAAGGAAGCATCAAGGGCCGTGAGCAACTTGCTTGTTTTAACATCCGTTGCATCACGCACCTTGGCTCCGTTCATCAAGGTTAAGGCCTGTGGCACACCCAGATCATATTGAGTCCGATCTCGGGAGCTGGAACGCATCTTCGCGAGGAATGCGATACGTTCTTGATCGCCAAAGGCAGCATCTACAGCAAGAGAATTAGCCACCAACTTCGCTGGCTGGAGTAATGACCGATTTAACGAATCGTACAACTGCTCTGCCGTGAATGGCTTGATCGCCATGACGGCAAAAAGCGTTGGCGGTGGAACCGAGTCACGAACTTGGCTCGATCTCTGGTAAGTTTTGGTATGACAAAGCGTTCTTAACAATTCTCGCAAATCAAAACCAACTTCGACAAAATAGCTTGTCAGTTCATTAAATAATTCTGGGTGAGAAGGCGGATTGTCTCGCCGCAAATCATCCACAGGATTCACCAGTCCGATTCCAAACAAATGAGCCCAAACACGATTCACCACAGCACGCGACAAAAAGGGGTTATCACGGGACGCCATCCAAATGGCTAATTGCTCTCGACGTGATCCGTTTTCAAGGGCACTTAACGAGGAGCCATTGGGAAACTTCGGTAAGACGACATCCTCCGTAGTGGGTAACATCACCTCACCCGCATTCAAATCAATCACACGACCACCTTGGCCCGGTGGCATTGCGTCGGGTTGCTTCAGCTGTGCAAAGAAGGCCGCGTAGCCCCAAAAGTCGCTTTGTGTCCAATGATCAAACGGGTGATCGTGACATTTTGCACAATCCATTTGCAACCCAAGAAAGATGCGGGCCGTAC
This sequence comes from Pirellulaceae bacterium, assembly GCA_022446825.1. Lineage (GTDB taxonomy): Bacteria > Planctomycetota > Planctomycetia > Pirellulales > Pirellulaceae > JAKVBY01. The sequence goes on along the minus strand of JAKVBY010000018.1, from coordinate 18,098 downwards.
TGGCTGCAAGCTTTTCAGGATCCAGATCCATAGCCGTATAGAATAAAGCGGGACCACTGTCTCCACCGCCCGTCACCACTAACAAATCTCCTACCATGCGGTCGTAACGCATGTTGTCAATGAATTGCTCGCGCAACCAATTTTGCACACCTGCAACACTCTGAAGTTGTTCCGGTGAAAGGTTGCTGGGCAGCATGATGTTACGCCAGGTATTGGCCAAATGGGTCGCATGCCTGGAAGATCCGAGTAAAAAATCGATCTTGTCAGATCGCTTGTTACTATCATCATCCGCAAGGAACCGCCGCACCTCGGCAACTCGTGGAATCACTCCCGTCAAATCCAAGTGAACACGACGAAGAAATTCGGCATCACTGGCAATAGGTGCCGGTTCACATCCCTCCTCACTAGCGCGTCGGGAAATCAACTCATCGATTCGTTTCACCATGGCAGTACGTCGCAAAGCCAACGTGAGGTCAGGCGATTCAGACCAAACATTTGTGGTGATCAACCAACAGAGAAGATGGCTTAACAAGATCAAGCGACAAGTGACCACAATTTCGTGCTCCGACGGAGGCTGCAGCAAGCGGCGTACCCCCCACTTAGATGGGCATCACTGCTATTCTACAATACTGGTAGTCCTAACCAAGCAGGTTATTTCTCAACAGGGTGATGGTTATGGAAGACCTGCTGCTCGATGCTGTGGTAATTGGAGCATTTTCTTGAACACTCAACAGCCTTACTGTCGAATCGTACCACTTCCCGATCATCAAGTCTCGTTCCAAGTGGATGGAAACGAACGAACTCGTTGGCATTGCGGCCCCAACTACCCTCGTCCATGTTTCTTTCCGATGAACGGACCCTCCGGACATTCACTAACTCGCATGGGCCACCCAGGCGCTCCAGACCACGATCATCATCGCTCGATCTGGTTTGCCCACAACAAAGTATTAGGCATTAACTTTTGGGCTGATGAGACGGCGGCACGAATTCAACAGGATCAATGGCTCGTCTACGAAGATGGTCCCACGCGCGCTGTGATGGCGGTTCGTCTTAACTGGCACGATGGCCATAATCCAGAGGAATTATTAACGCAGGAATTGATTGCCATACTGCGTCCCGCCGAAAACCAAGAGACGCTTCTAGAACTCCAATCGACGTTTATTCCACACTCCGACTCCCTGGAATTTTCTCAAACCAATTTCGGATTTCTTGCAGTGCGCGTTGCGAAAAGCCTATCTGCATTTTTTGGCAACGGTCAACTTACCAATAGCGACGGTAGAAAAGGCGAACCGTTAATCTTTGGGAATGCGGCAAAATGGATGGATTACAGTGGGCCGATTTCCGCAGCGGCAGACCCACATGAAGCGATCATGGAAGGCATTACCTACTTCGATCATCCCACCAATCCCAACTATCCCAATCATTGGCACGTCCGTGAAGATGGTTGGATGGGTTGCTCCGTCTGCATGAACAGCCCCCTGACAACCACCAAGAATAACCCGCTTGCCCTACGATTCTTACTCCACGCTCATCAGGGACCCTACGATGGCATGCGGGCACGGCAGATCGCAACACGTTTTGCGGATTGGCCAGAATTCACCGTCGCCCGCTCGACAAAGAAACACACGAAGTTCGAAATTGTTGAGCGGTCGGCATGAGAAGTCTGCCAGGGCTGCGAGACTCCCACGGTTCCAAATCCTTCCACCCTATTCAGCGGAAACTATTTCCGAAACATCGGTCGCTGTCCCCTTTGCAACATCTCGCGCCGTCTGCTTATCAGCAGTCACAAACACATCTTTCAACGCGGAGGAGCCCCTTTGAGCAGTTGACATTTCGTTCAGCTTGTTCCCACTGCCAGCGTCCGGAAGAAACGAATAGCGAATGAGCAGATTTTCCAGACTAAATTCTCCCGAACCGTCGCTGAATGCGAGCAGTATTTTTCCCAGCAGCGAACTGAATTGGCTGGCGTCGACGGCATAAAAATTATTTTTCCCAGCGCGACGCATCGTGATTAAACCCCCGATGCGCAACAAGCCCAAATGATGACTTACGGCGGGCTGACTCTGGTCCAACAGGGCACATAAATCGCTTACATTTTTTTCGCCATTGCGTGCCAGATCCAATAAAATGCGAAACCTGCATTGATCCGCTAACAACTTGAAGGTTTTCTGCAACTCATCTTCAAATTGGGGCGAGAGATCAGGAAAAGTTGAATTAACCATGAATCACGACGGGCACGTTTTTCTTAGCTGTTCACGTGAACCCCAACGGGGTTCAACGCACACCTTTTAATTTAAACCATCCTCTAACGCATCGCAACGAACAAAATCATCAGCCAGGAACACGGAGCATCATTAACCGATTGCCAACCGATGTGAGCATAAATTATGCTTTGAAGAAGATTCGTCGTATCATTAAAGATAGTGAATTGATCACCGCGCCCAAGCTGCTGAGTGCAACGCGGGTTGGGTTCATGATTGGAGATATGCCATGGAGATGCGCTGCGAGCACCTTGAGTCGCGTGAAGAGGGTGACGTCGTTGTCGCAAGAATTAAACCTGAAAGTAGCGCCACCACGACTTTTGAGGACATCGCTGCTGAAATTCTTTCGTTGATCAAGACAACCCAGTGTCAGAAAATACTAATCAACCTCCAACACGTCGAATATTTACAGAGCACCGGATTGGGTGGTTTGGTCTTACTTGAAAAGACCATGGCAGCGACTCAAGGACAACTTCGTTTATGCGGCCTGAGCAGTGCTGTAGAGGAACTGTTTCAACTAACAGGACTCGATAACGTATTTAACATCCGCAAGGATGAGGAGGACGGCTTGTCGGATTTCTAAGCGCCGACAAGCTGGAAATCAGAAATCAGCGGTCCTGTTTTTTTTCGCGTTCTTTCTTTTCCCGGTACTCCGCCAATACACCGACCGGATCCTCATCAAACAAATCGCGACAACCACTACAACAGACGTAGTAAGTCGCCCCCTCGTGCATCACAGGAATCGTCCCTTTACCACCGGTGACAACACACTCGACAAAGCTCGTGCCTTTGCCGAATTGAGAACCTTTGCGGGTATAGCCGATCTCTGCCAAACGGAAAAAACGATCGCCCTGAGCCGCCCGTTTTTCTAGAAGAACCAACAATCGATCGCCACCGGCCACCCAGCGAATCGAGATTCTGGCTGGCACGGCTGATGAAGCGGATTCGGCTCGTAAAATCAACACTTGGGACTCGTTGAGTTCGCCGAAATACAGCACCGGTTCTTCGGCTTCTACCAGGGTAACCTGTAGTTTGTATTGTCTCTCTTCCGCAGCGAATTTCAGTTCCCCTGATGTGAAGTATTTGCTTTGCGTTGATTCGAATCGCAATGCCGCCCCATCATCACTGAATCTCCACTTCCACTCACTTTTTTCGACCCACGCACCGCGATTGGAACCACGACGCAGTTGGCCTACGCCCCGCCACTGTCCCACCAAGGGTTGCAGCTTGATCAGAGCTCCTTTCTCGACCTCGGAAGAATCTTTGGTAAACGCGCCCATCATCAGCGCCAAGGCACCAATCAGTGGTAGTAACAAAAATCTCTGTTGCATGCTGTTTTCCTCAGGTCAACGTACTCTCTGCCACTGTAATATAATCAACACCAGGGAGGGAAAGAAGTTTCGCTTTTCTAGCGATATCTGCAGTCCAGCAGGCAAACTGCATGAAAACAGCTCTACCGTCAGATGGCTTGATACGATTATATTCCCTCGTAAATCTTGACGAAGACGCCAGCCGGGCAGCTAACCGCTAGCAGCTTGAACCAAAACCTCATCAGATCCCCCAGCGAATCAATGCAGGAGTGTAAATTCGATTCGATTGCCGGTTTGGCGTTTGCCGATGAACAGCGTTGTGAAATTTGCCTTCCTGCCTACTTACCCCTTGAGACGCGGACGACTCCATGCAAACTGCGTTGATCATCCCCCGAAGAGTACTTACTGTGGATCGCTCCCAAACAGGAGAAGGTGCCAATACATTCACGCACGGTTTAGGAATTTTCCTTAATCTCGGTGGCTTGGCTTATCTTCTTTACGCCGCTCCCGGCCGGCTAAGTCCTGCCGTTCTTTTCGCGTCACTACTTTTCGCGAGCCTACTCGTCATCCTCTATAGCGTCTCGACGTTATCCCACGGAATTCAGCAGGCAGACTGGAAATCAACCTGGCGAGCCTGGGATCAAGGGGTGATTTATTTAGTCATCGCGGGTTCCTATACACCGCTCGCCGTCGGCTTTGTTGTGGCAACTTGGTTGCCGTTTTATCTGCTCGCCCTTTGGGGGCTGGCCTTGTTGGGGTTCAGCCTGAAGGTATTTGCGCATCACCAAGTCGAAACGGTTGCCCTAAGTTTCTATCTTTTCCTTGGCTTGGGTGCCGCCCTACCACTCATTCCATGCATACCTTACGCACCCTTAGTCTGTCTCGCGGCCAGCGGAGCGAGCTACCTTGTCGGAACTATTTTTCTGGCACTCGATGGTAAATACCCCATTTTCCATGCGGTTTGGCACATCTTTGTTTTACTCGGAACCTCCCTGTGTTTCCTGTGTATCGTTCGCTACTTGGTGCTGGCAGAAAGCACGCCCTAAAGCATCGACCGTTCAGCGCGCTCCTTAGTCTCTGAAGTACCATGCTGCCGGATCGAGCTGATAAAATCGGCTTAAGAGTCGATACAACTCCGTGTGCCGCTTTCGCATCTCAACCGGTCGTTCGAAAAAACACTCGGATGAGGTGGCAAAAAACTCTGCCCGATTGGTCGTACCATAAGGATCGATCAATGTTTTTTTTCCACTCTTTGCATCCTGCCACAAACGCTCGTACTCGCGCTGTGTCACTGCATACCAGTTTCTTTCCGCGTGCCGCGTCGGTAACGGAGGAGTTCCCCCCATTTCCCCGTCAAGTCCATCCAAGTGATGGGCAAACTCATGGATGACCAGATTACTTCCATTCCCAATATTTTGACCACTTTCTAAGACGTTAGACCAAGACAACACGATCGAACCCCCATGCCACGCCTCCCCCATCAGTTCGTCCTCTTCATCAACAAGGATGCCACTCGATCGTCGCCCTGGTCGTCGGAATGTACGGGCGTAAATCAAGATCGAGCTGATACCATCAAAACAATAGTCTCCCTGCATGCCGAGCAACATCAAACTGGCCATTCCAGCGATAGTTACTTTCATCTCATCGGTGATGGCGAGTCCCTCACAACCTTCCCAATGTTTTTCGTGCACGAGAATGCGCAGGCGTTCTAACAAGCGGGTCTGATCCTGATCCGACAAAAGTTGAAAATGGGCGATGTTGTTTTCGACGATCGCACGCCAGGACTCAGGGTAGGGCGTTGCCAACAATTGCCGGCGGCGGCGACGTTTCAACCACAAAAACATAGTTCTGGACGAGGCGCCAGGGCCTCCTGGTGAAAAAGGGCCGGATCCTCGGCGGTCATGTCAGCAGAGACAACATTTCAGTCGGATGGTTGATCACGTGCTGGGCCCCTCCTTCTACGAGTTCCTCCGGCGGTCGAAACCCCCAAGAGACACCGACTGCTACCATACCGGCAGCCGTGGCCGTTTGCATGTCGACGGCGGTATCCCCCAAATAGAGTGAGCTGCTGGCCACAGCGCCCGTTGCTTGAAGAATTTCCAGCGCGCCACTCGGATCGGGTTTGGGCGGGACATGATCGCGCTGCCCCAGAACCAGATCAAAAGGCCACTGCGGCAGAAATTCTTCCACACAGGGAACGGCCAAGGCATGGGGCTTATTAGACAGCACGGCCGTCTTTACCGGCAAATCAGCAAGTGCGGTTAACAATTCGGGAATGCCCGCAAAGACCGTCGTATGTTGGCCCTCGCATTTTCGATAGGCCTCCGCAAAATCATGGACACATCTTTCGACAATGGACGCATCTTGCTGATCGGGAGGCAAGGCGCGTTCAAATAAGATCTTGACGCCATTTCCAATGAAGGCTCGATACGCGTTCACCGGGTGTGCCGCACATCCCTGCCGCAGCAACACGTCATTTGCAGCATCGGCAATATCTGTCAATGAATCGAGTAACGTGCCGTCTAAATCGAACACGACAACCTGCATCCCCATAAGAGCGCCTCCCCGCATTTTCCAGACAATTGACTTGAGGGTCAAATGTTATCGCCCTCGAGAGACGATTCTGCAAGATCACTGGACCACGGTCGAAAAACAGCACGAGCCATCGGCTTCATCAGCGCACTCTCTGCGGGCGTCCCGACGCATGCTCCCTGCGGACAAACTGATCAATTCTGGCCAGGTCTCCCGGCCAGGCAATCACGCTCGATCGACCGCAAAAACCAGCCAACGGTCATTAAAGTTCGGCGTGGGCTGCCCAGACAGGGAAAGTGCCGCCGTTCGCCAGATGTTTACGCTTGTGAGCGGCACAACTGTTTTCGGCCGCTGCGCCCAGCAGTCCTATCAGGTGGACCAAAACGGCTGCAATCCTCGTCGCAGAGGGCGCGCCCCTGGCTAAAGCGCGGTGGCGAGGATCACTTGCCCAGTTCGTGGGAGGGGTAACGAGCACCGCGCCCCGGTTACTCGGCGAACGGGTGGAGGGCAGAACAGCACAAAAAAAGGGCCGCAGTTTTCACTGCGACCCGTTGCTCTGCTGACGATGCAAGCAGGTATACTTCTTCTTATCGTCGCATGTTAAAACCACCGCCACCTTCCCAAATAGGTGCATTGAGCTCCACAAGGTCTTCCAAGAGTGCGTCGGCAATTTCAAATTCACCCATTTCCANGGCCAGGAAGATGGCAGCCTCGAAATTTAAAATATATATCCCATCGCTGAGTCCCTTATCCATCCCATGAGCAATCTTGGGACTGCTCTTGTCCAAGTCCCGATACATACCATGGGCAATCTTGGGGCTGCTTTTACCACGATCTCGATACATGCCGCTGCTTTCAACCAGCAGGTGTCCGGCGACGTCCGTTCGCACGCGGTGCGCAATCTTGGGGCTTTTCTTGTCCAACGGGTCGGCCTGGGCCGTGGTGGGCAAGCCCGCCAGCAGAAAGAGGCCAAGTGTCAAGCTGGCCAGGACGGTTGCCTTGGTAATGGTCGCGTTCCCCGTGGTCTGCAGCTGTGTGGTCGTTTTCATTGTAGACTCCGTTTCCTGCACAAAAATGAATGATAATGATTTCAGAGAAGCTTTGGCTTCTTACTGCAGGGAACGATCGCAACGAGCGTGCCAAAAACGGCACTGACGGGCCTGGGGAAGTGGTCGTTCGGGGTTATGGCATAATTCGTAAACTGTTTTAAATGCATGCTTTATGCTGTGTTTACCAACCGCAGAAAACGTTCCATTGCCGCCGCCCGATTTTTATTTTCCGCACTCAGACGGGGTGTTTTGTCGCGGCATTCGCCTCCAGAAAACCAGTATTTTCTCAATATGAGAAAAAAGTGACATCCGTTTGAACACGCTGCTCTGGGGGCCGGAGCTCACCGGTGGCGGTTGATCCTGCCCAAGCTGCTGGATGTCCCAGGATCTTCTCACCAGTTGCCTGCCAGGGTTTAAACTCCGCGTAACCGGCAAAGTCGGTTTTTTTTAAATAATCAGTACAGGCCATACGACCGGTATACCGAAAAGACTTCGGGAGATGCTCCATTGCCACCTCCAGAACCGAATTCGCCAGCTAGCGAGCTGAACATGGAACGAACTGGCCAAAATCCCTCATCACAAATGTCTGGTAAAAAGATGAAAACTGGTACGCACCACCATCGAAAGTTCTTAACGGTTAGTTTTTTAGCCGGACTCCTGATGACGGGATACATTACGCTCGCTGCCAACGAAAACTCTCCAAAACCAGAAAATCCTGTCGTCCGTTCCCCCGCTGTGGTGCCTGCCGGATTGATCGAAACCTCGGAAGCGAGCCAATTCGTGGCTGGATCCGATCGTCAGTATGTATCTTCCGTGACCGAGTCAGCGGCTCCTACTGTCACGCGTTTCGATGGCCAACGCGTCAATCAAACCGCAGGCGATCGCGCACAGGCCCAATCGCAATCCTCTTCACCTCGCATTCGTCGCATGCTGGGCGACAACCAAGGTGATTCTCCGGCCGCCTCCACGCGTCTTCGTCGGTCCCTTAGTGATCGAGGTTCTCACCAACTTTCCAAGGTCCCCACACCGGTTGCCACACCCGTTGCCAGCCAATCCAAGAAGGTCACGCCGAGTACCGATGCGGCCAAGCCCTTGCCACTTTATGGGCCATTCATTTCTATCAAAAAGAAAGCCACTAGTGTCGAAGACAAAACGGCCGTGGCAAATACTTCGCGAGCAAACACACTTCCCACAGAGCCCAATCCTGAGGCCCACTCGGACAACCTCTACACTCCGACTGGACCTACCAACCACCCTTATGTATTACGCATACCCCCACTCGAAATGGTTGCTGCGACAGAACAGAACAATCCCGCGCAGGCACTGCCTCCAAGCGAACCCTACAAAATTCCGCCTCGCAAAAATCCAGCCGTTTATGAGACAGCACAATTCGACCCTATCTCCAGCAATCCACCCAATCGCTCGGTCGTGGCACTCCACTCAAAGATCGATAACACCTCAGCACCTGTAACGCCACAGGCTAACTCCAATAAATTGCAAACCGCAACTATTTCCGCTGCGCCACCGAGCCCACAAATCTCGCGTGCCATTCCGACGCCAAATCCCGACACGACACGGGAAAACTCCTCTACTACGAATTTCCCCAATTCAGAGGAAACATCCACACAGCAACTGCAACTAAAACAGCAACTGCAACCACAACTTCATGCCACAAATCCCGCTACTTCGCTGCTTGCGCCAGCCCGCGGAGATCTAGATCCCCATCGTGGTATGCCTGCACCGCCCACCTCATTAGTGTCCAACACGCTGACAGACTATCTCGCAGAAGATGCTGCCGTTCACGAAAAGAAGGTCGTGCAAACTTTAAGTCATCATCAGGGAGAAAATTTCTGCTGTCCCACCACTTGGTATGCCATGGCAGAACCTTTCGCTTTAAACCGCGAAGGGGAGGACGGAGTCACCATGTCCGATGCGTTTGACCTGGGTGATTTTGATTATGCCCTCGCTGGCCGAGTGACCGTCGGGCGCCGTTACGACTGCGTCGACGGGTTTGAGATTTCCTACGCCGGCCAATTTGAATCAACCCTCCGCGGGACTGCGTTTGGGCTGCTGACGGGGAATGCCGGAACCTTAGACTCGACGCTCAGTACCGCCGGGGTTGATATCAGCCCCTTTAACGGCGCGGACGTTCACACGCAAACCTATCGTTCCCGGCTGAATAGTGCTGAAATCGTCAAAAAGTGGTGGGGTTGGGACGTGATTGCCGTTTCGCTAGGTGCTCGCTTTATTCATCAGGGTGACAACTTCTTGTTCGAAGCAGACGGTGCAGCGAATGGCAATGGTTCCCTGCGAGTCGCCACGCGCAACTACCTCTTGGGGCCCCAACTGGGGTTGGAAATGTATCATCCCGTGGGAGCATGGTCTTTTGATTTCAAAGGCAAAGCCAGCATTTACGGAAACATGGCCAATTCTCAAACCGTTCTCTGGTCCAATGGCTCCCTTCCCATTGATAACAAAGCGGACAATGTTGCCTTTAGCGCTATGTTGGACTTTGGGTACTACCTGTCTTATCGAGTCAGTCCCCGCTTAACGCTCCGAGCCGGTTATGAATTTTGGTGGATTCACGGCCTGGCAATCGCTCCCGATCAATTGCGAGGCCCTTTGAACCACGACTCAGGGATCCATCTCTTCAGTAACGGAGATGCCTTGTATCACGGTGGCGTTGTCGGTGCCGAATGGCTCTTCTAGAGAACGAAGTNGGCCGTTCAACAAAAAAACCGCCAGCCCAAACGCCCCAAAGGGACGTTGAACAGCGGGATGAGGGAACCAGGCGCCAGTCTTTTTTTCCGCGGGTAAGATGCGGACGCCGACCTTGGCGNGCTAGGCTTTATAGATCTTCCCTTCACCGAATGGCGAATTGGCCAAGGCATTGCGTGTGTCCACGATCAACGGTGCGTGCTGAGCGATAAAGTCCCAGTCGTAAATCGAATGATCTGTCGCCACCAAAACACAATCTTGGGCGCCCAGATAATCAGCCGTAAGTGGCTGGCTGCTTAACTCAGGTACGGTGTAGTGACGCATTTCGGGCAGCTGCTCGATCAAGGGATCGTTATAGCTGATCACTGCTCCCCGCTCTTGCAGTAGTTCCATCAACTTAAAGGAAGGACTTTCGCGCGGATCGTCGACGTCTTTTTTGTAGGCCACGCCCAGAATCGCTACCTTGCTTCCACGAATCGGCTTGCCCACGTCATTCAAACCTTCCGCAACTCGTTCGATCACATAACGCGGCATGCTTGAATTAATTTCACCGGCAAGCTCGATGAAACGCGTCGGCATGTCATGTTTACGAGCAATCCAGCTCAAATAAAACGGGTCAATGGGAATGCAGTGCCCACCCAATCCGGGACCCGGGTAAAACGCCTGAAACCCAAACGGCTTGGTCTTAGCCGCATCAATCGCCTCCCAAACATCAATTCCCATCCGTTCAAAGAGCACTTTCAACTCATTTACCATGGCGATATTCACCGAACGGTAAGTATTCTCAAGGATCTTACAAGCCTCCGCAATTTCACAACTGGAGACGGGAACGGTCGTCACAACAGCGCTGGAATATAAGGCGTTCGCAAGCTCTAAACTGCCTTCCCCATAACCACCGACAACCTTCGGAATTCCGCTGGCTGTGTAATCTACATTCCCAGGATCTTCACGTTCCGGGCTATAAGCGAGAAAAAAATCTTCCTCCACCTGCAGTTGGGAATCCTGCAATATCGGTAACACGACGTCACGTGTGGTACCCGGGTAGGTCGTACTTTCCAAAACAACCAGCTGACCGGGGCGCAGCTGGTTAGCAATCTCCCGCGCTGTCGATTCCACAAATGTCAAATCGGGATCACGGCTTTCAGACAAAGGCGTCGGAACACAAATAAGCAACGCATCGGGCTCGGAAAGGAGTCGCATGTCGGCCGTTGGGAAAAACACATCCTCATCCAGCCAGGTCTGAATCCACTCCGCTGGAATATGATCAATGTAAGTTTGCGCTTTTTCTAGTTTTGCTATTTTCGATCCATCAAGGTCAAATCCGATCGTCCGAAACCCTGCGTTGACAAACGCTTGAATCAGTGGCAATCCGACATATCCCAGACCAATGATTCCAATGGTGGCGGTTTTGTTCTCCAGACGTGTTTTAAAACTCGCCGCCCACTCACGATCAACAGGTCTTCCTACTTCAGAATTTATCTTCGACGACATGCACTTCTCCAAATCAGACACTCTTGGTCATTTGCAAAGATGGAAAGAAAGGGTGTTTCCTACCTCTCTTGATCCCTTCGTTATTAGTCAACATAAAATCGTGTGCCTTAAACCCATCCTTGCAACTTGTACCAGGCGATGCCTATCCATTCCTGAATCGTAGAGTTTGAGCGCGCCAGTGCATTCGCTGAGGGAACCCACTGTGCCACAGAACCCCATTCGGTGGCTGTGGCCCTCTGCCCGCAAAGGCAGGGGATGACAGAAATTCCTGCGTGCCCGAAACACATCGTTGCCCGTTTCATATGTGATGCACTTGTCACTAAGGCAACTCTACGAAAACCATGTTCTTGGATTATTTGCGCCGCTGCGAGAACGTTTTCGCGCGTATTGAGTGATTGCTCTTCACGAATAATGTCTGCACGAGACACATCCATCATTTCAAGGCAATCACTCATGGCCTGAGCTTCGGTCATGGTGTCATCACCCCACTTCGTCGCACCTCCACAGACAATGACAGAAGCATGATTAGACTGATGATAGATTTCAGCCGTCGTCACACAACGTCTCAAAGAACTAGCAGTAAGTGTGCTGGAAACCAAGCAACCATGGGTGGTTTTCAAACCACCTCCCAAAGCGACAATCACGTCCATCTCTGACGGCAGTGTCGACATGACCGGGAAGGACTTTTCCAACGTACCCACCAGATAATCGCTTGCGAGTGGGACAGAAAGAAGCACGGTCGCACCCCAGGACAACCAGGTAACCAAAAACAGTCGCCAGCTGAGATCTCTACGAAACCACAAAACAATCAATCCAGCACCTAAGAGAATCATCAGGCAAGCGTACGGTTGAGCAAATAATTTAAGGACGCCGTACATGGCGATCTACCTTGCTGAAGCGCTGCAGACCATAAACCTCTATCATACCATCAACCCAGAGCCGATGAGCGGAACAGGTGCCGTTACCCTGCAGAAGGCGATCATTTCTCTTGGATTGCGAGGTGATTTACTGCTTTATTGACAGCACCTCCGTTGCGGGTTTGAGCACCCTGTTGCCAATAAAGTTCTTCCATTTGCAGGGCAATTCGGCGAATATCAAATTCGCGACAAACTCGGTCTCTGGCTTGACGCGCAACAGATGCTGACAATTCCCGATCTGAGAGCATACGAATGATCCCCTCAGCAAGTGGCAGTGATTCTTTGACGCCTGCCAGCAGCCCCGTCTCTCGATCCGTAATTAACTCCCTTACAACTGCAATGTCTGTGGCAACGATGGGGCATTCTGCCACCATCGCTTCGACCACCGAACCTGGCATCCCTTCATAGAGCGATGGAAAGGCAAAACAATTGGCACTTTTCAACAGCACGTCCGTATCGTGACGATGTCCGAGAAACCGGACTTGCTCCGCCACATGTTGAGAGTTGGCCAGTGACACCAACTCGTCCCGTAACACCCCGTCGCCGGCAATCAACAGCACCGCGTCGGGATAGTGTTGGAGTACCCGTGGCATGGCTTCAATCAAATAACGTTGACCTTTTTGGTCTACCAAGCGACCAACATTTAAGATTAACGGAGCATCTCTCGCCACGCCCAGTTCCTGACGCAGCGCATTCGGGTCCCCCACGATCTTTTTTTCGGTATCGCGGCCACGGTGAACCACGGCAACCGACTCAAGAGGAATGTGTAGGTCCCGACAGTTGATTTTTCTCACCGTCGCCGAAACGGCATGAAAAGAGGTTGCCAGACGCGCGGTGAGGCGGTCACAGATCTGCAATGCACGCAGCTTCCAAAGCTTGACGTGCGGGTTACATTCCGTACGAGCCCGATCGTACGGAATGTTCACAAAGCTACTCATCACGGGCACACCGACAAGCCGTGCCGCAATCCGCCCAATCTGATCCGCTCGAAACAACGTCGTGTGCACTAAATCAGGACGCACCCGCCGAATGACGTGGCGTAATCGACCAATGGCTCTTAAGAAGCGGTACTTCCCAGGTAGATTTAATTGAATGACGCGTATGCCCAAACGCTCAAAATCATCCCGCAGAGCATCACCTGGATAAATCGAACAGACAATGATCTCTACTCGTGCACGATCCACATGCTCGCAAAGTTGTAACAAGCTGCGTTCCGCGCCACCAACTTCCAACGTATCAATCACGTACAACACGCGCACAGGTGGCAGGGACGCTTGACACGCCTGCTCACGGTTGTCGACCGTTGACGGACCATCTTCCCGGCCCTCGACATCAGATCTTTTTGCGCTGCTCAATGCGTTGGTCGTACAGAAAAAAGGTGCAGAGTCATGGTCTTCGAAAACATTGCTTAGAGACCTTCGAGGTCACCTAAAGATAAATTCCACTGCGCCAACTCAAACGGGTCCCAATCCGCTTCTACGGGGCCCTGAAGACGACCAATCAGGGCAGCGGACTTTTGTGGTGGTGCAGGCAAGGTCGCTCGCTGCCAACAACGGCCCGTCGGCGTGGCAGGATTCCAACAACCGACGAGATAATCAGCCTCCGGAAGACGCCGCATTTTTCGGAACAGTTCTTGAGTCACTTTCACGTTATCGCCTCGAGTCAAGCAATCCACCACCATAATTTCATGCATCCCATGCCGACGGTTCGCGCGGAAAAAGACGATTCCCTCCAGCGCTCCCTGACGACGAACATCGATCGCGAAGTAGGACAAATGCGGATGCTCGGAATAACGCCAACGCAACCATTCGTAACTTTTCGCCGTCACAGCCCTGTCGTAATCCACAGTTTCCGTTAACAGGTCTTTCACCAACAAATGTTCTTGCAATAACGTTGCTGCCGGTCTGGCCCGCGGCGCGGGCCAGACGGAGGGTGAACTACCGCTCCCTTTGTTTGTCAACAAACGCCATCCCATCCGCCAAGGGTGCAGTGGGCGGAAACGGAACCGCACGTTCCCGATCGGCTTCCAACCCAGTTTCAGATAGCCGGGGCGGCTATTCTGGTTCGGCGTATTGAACAACAGAAAAATTCCCCTCTGCTTTGCGACTTCGCAGGCTCGGTTGGTTAACTGCCGAAAAATACCCCGTCTTTGAAATTCTGGATGCGTAACGGTGTCAACCGGTTTCCCTACGCGCACCATCTGCCCCTGGATTTGCAACTGCCACTGCATGAACGCCCGTAGGCCCACTAACTGGCCGTCACTCCTGGCGAGCAAAACGATCGAGCGACCAAAGGGATTTTGTTCATGCTTCCAGTGCCAATAATCAACGTCTCGCCGCACTTGTTGAGTTCGACCGAGCGANCGATTCATCAAGGAAATCACTTCCGGGGCATCGGCCGGTGTGTACTCATCGATGGCGATGGCATCCGATAATTTCGACGGAACCAGCGGACCACACACCAATTTAGGCCTCTTGACTACAGACGGAAACAAAGACATCTGGAAAAATAGAACGCTCAGTCAGAAATGCCATAACGCACAATGCACCACAAGGCACTGACACCGTCACGCCAACCAATCTTCTTGCCTTCTTCATAGCTGCGACCCGAGTAACTGATCGACATTTCATAAATCCGCCTTTTGCTGCGCGCCACTCTGGCCGTAATTTCAGGCTCAAAACCAAAGCGATTTTGTTTCAGCTTGGGAACGACTTCCGCGACCACCTCGCGGCGGAACACTTTGTAACACGTTTCCATGTCGGTCAGATTTAAATTGGTAAAACAGTTGGATACGGTGGTAAGAAAGCGGTTTCCTAAGTAATGCCAAAAGTACAACACCCGATGCGCGTAATCACCAAGAAACCGTGATCCATAAACGACATCTGCTTTGCCTTCGATGATCGGCTGAATCAGGCGCGGGTACTCCGACGGATCATATTCCAAATCAGCGTCCTGGATTAAAACGATGTCTCCTGTTGCATCGCCCATTCCTGTGCGTACAGCGCGTCCTTTGCCGTAGTTGCGATCGTGGTACAAAATTCTCAGGTGATTAAAATCATCCGACGTCGTTTCACCTTCTAAGCGTTTAAGCAATTCACGAGTCCCATCGGAACTAAAATCGTCAACCAAGACAATTTCTTTGCGAATGGGAACGCTGCGCACGCGTTCCAAAATCGCTTCCAATGTCTTTTCCTCGTTGAAAATCGGGATCACAACCGATAAGACGAGTTCCTCCGGAATGACATAAATCCCCAGTTGTCGACACGGTATTGCACCGATGTGTGAGCAGAGCCCGTCATACCACGATTGCGAATAGGGTTGATGATCAAGTTCCATTAAATCGTTCTACTCCTGATTTTTCAGATTCACCGCAACGATTTTTCAGAATCCTACGGCGCAGCAAAAACTTGCTTGGGAAGCGATCGTTCATTTACAAGCTTTCGTGCCGCAGCGAAGCTGTCCGTTAGTCATGAATCAAAGATTCATATAGTTTTTCTAACGAATGTACATTGTCTTCCATGTTATGCCGCTCACTCACAAACTGCCGCGCTGTCTCGCCAAAGATTTTGCGTTCCCTAGCGGAGCTTAGCAGTTCACAGACACGGTCTGCAAACTCCGCCATGTTTCCTGCTGTGACCATGAAACCAGATTTTCCCTCCATTATAACTTCTGCAATTCCACCCACGCGAGTTGCCACCGTAGGAATTCCCATAGCAGATGCCTCTAAGACAGCACCGGGAATCCCTTCGACATGACTGGTAATTACATTCAGATCAACGCCTCCAATGAGTCGCCGGGCATCGTCACGGGCACCCAACAAAACAACCGAATTCATCAATTGACGTCGCTGGATTTCCTCTTCGATGGTTTCCCGCATCACGCCATCTCCCCAGAGCACTAACAAGGCATTCGGATGACGCCCCACAATGGTGGTCATGGCTTCCATTAATCCTAGGTGATTCTTCTCCGCAGAAAAGTTGGCGATATGGCCAATCATAGGACGTTGCGGGGAAACCCCACAAAGTTCCGCCAGTTCTTCTCGAATTACCGAGTTGACGTTCTGCTGGGGAATGTCCACGCCTTGTCGGCAAATCGAAATCCGGCCGGCCGGCACCCCATAAGTATCTTGAAAGTCCTGTTTACTTGCCTCACTTACCGAAAGCACGTGATCGGCATGGCGTACGAACAGCCGTCCCCACCAACGTTGACCCGGATATCGCAGCCACTCACTGGCGATCCCCACATTGCGGTAAACGATGGGCCAGCGTGCTTTAAGAATTCGTCTCGCAGCCACCGAAAACTTTAAGGCATGAAAGGCATTCGCTTGGACCAGATCAGGGTTATGCTCTTGGAGGAGTCGGGCCAGACGTCGCAAGAGAAACGGATCCGGGTACCCTTTCCGAGCACCATTCAGATCGACTGTCGGTACGCCAACGCGCTGTAAACCGCGACCGTTTTTGTCGAGGATGGGTCGATAAAGACCTACCATCGAAGCGCGGTGGCCCCGCCCAACGAAACGCTCACAGAGGTCGGCCGCAACCACCTCCGCTCCGCGGAACTCTCGTCGTGTAACGACGTGGATAATTTTCATATGTGGACGGATGGATCGACGTGCTGAAGTCTGCGCATCAAAGATTCGAGGTGTCCATATCTCCTAACCACGGTGGCGGACCGGATTCATTTGGAATCAGCAAGACCCGCGCCTGCGAGTGAATGGAGTTCTTTGGCGGGTCGACCTTGCTGAAATGCGTTTCCGCCTCGCGGACAAATTGACGTGATCGCAAATGATACATTCCATAGTGATGCGGCAACACGCAGCGCATAATGTTTGCTGCGTTGTCTCCTACAGGTGCCCCGGGCCAGGCGTGCAATTCCACATAAACCAAGGGTCTTGCCTCTGCGAGCAGTTGTGTCATGCCGGCCACTACACGACCCTCGGCTCCCTCCACATCAATCTTAATGAAATCGGGAGTTACCTGGGCAGAGGAACAAAACGAATCCAAGGTCAGCGTCGGCTTCACAAGTGGAATCGACTCATTTTCCCGAGACATCACGGCATTCGACCGCGTCGAAACAAAATTCCAGAAAAACGTTTCGATCCTGTTGGAGGAATCTGCGACTAGGGCGTTAACAATTTCAATGGGTTCGTCCAAACGATTCAGCAAGGCGTTTTCCCGAATAATTAAACAGGACGCCTCAGAAGGTTCAAAAGCAAACAATTGTCCACCCGCAGCGAGTTCCCGGGCCATTAGCAGCGACGTTGCGCCCACGTTCGCACCAACATCCAAAACACAGCGACGATCCCGTGCACAACGCGTAAGGAATAAATAATCAGCGAACTCGCGTACGTGGCGTGCTTCATAGGCCAACTCAAATTGGTGTCCTGCCAGGGTCGTGGTGCAGCGAGAAAGCAGAGCGCGTTTCACAAAACGGAGCGCATCGCGCCAGTAAGAAAAACGCCATCGCTTGTCTATCTTCTCAGCTACAGCCATTTTGTTGCGGAACAAGGCCCAAAAATAACTAGCATAAGGAAACCAGCAAAGACCATCCAACAAACTGCAAGTCAACGCAGTGAAAAGACACTCCGTGGTGAAACTTCGACGACACGGATAGCAAAGACCTATTTAGCATCAGGAACGGAGCAGACCCACTCCTGACAGCCTCGCGCGGGGGGACTTCACCATGGTCTGTGAAGGCTTACCAACCCCGTTTGCAGCACAGCTGCGCCTAACGGCCAACCCTGCCGCACGTGCTGAAAACACGCTACTCGTGGTTACGATAAACATTGAGAGAAGAACAAAAAACGCCGTCACAAGGAGC
>JAKVBY010000017.1:26301-36416 GCA_022446825.1 Pirellulaceae bacterium | reverse complement strand
CGATCGCTACGGCACAAATGGTGTCTTGAGGTTTCGAGTCGTCGTCGCGCTGGGTAGCATCTCGATTCGAGACGTAGGCGAAGCGGCCGTTGGGTGTGATTTGGATGTCGGCGGCGTAGCTATCTTGCTCAATGTCAGGCGGCAATGTCGAGACTGTTTGTCCCCGTGTTAGGGTGCCTTTGCTCGCATGGAATTTCCAGGCTGTGATCCCACCACCGTTTTCGTTCGAAGTGTAACCCATGGCGAGCGTCGGATGATGCGCATAATGCCTTGGTTCGTGATATTTGTGTGTTGTGTCGGGACCCGCCACAAAGGGTGGGTCGTTGGGGATTAGTTTGCCCGTCGCGCTGTCGAGTTTGTATTGGTAGACTTTGTTCGGGGCCGTATGGGGGACAAAGACAAACTGTCCCGAGGGATCAACTTCGATGCAGTGGGCGGTTTTTTCGGTGATGTGTTGGTCCAATAATTCGTCGCTACAAATTCCCGCGACGATGCGATACACGGTCACCTCGCCTGGGCCATAATGGGCGGCGAGCAGAAAGTTCCCCGAGCGGTCGGCGCGAATGTAGGGTGCTCGGTGCAAAATCATCGCCGCTTTTAATAATTTCAACGAGCCGTCGGGTTGGCGCCGCAACGTCGCTACGGCGGGTTTGTTGTCCGCAAATCCAGTCATGGCTGCATAAACGAATTGGCCATCTGGAGAGAAAGCGAGGGGGCCAGGATTTCCAGGCAACGCGATTTCTGACTGTTTCGATAACTTTCCCGTTATCTCGTCAAGGGCGAACGTGACAATTGTTTTTGCTTCTGTGGAAGCCAGGTAAAGTCGTTGTGTGGCGTTGCTCGGTGATTCCGATGCAATGAGTGCCATAATAATTACCCCACAGAAGAGAATTCGAGCTGTCATGTTTTCGGCACCCCTCTCGGTCAAATAGCAGTGAGCGACTGTCGCTTGGTCGACGGTGTAAATATACCTTGCCCGTCGGGCGGAGGCCATCGGACATCGCGTGGCTTAGTTTGCAATAAAGGCCCGTGTTCCAAGAGGTTTGATTGGATTTAAACGCTGCAGTTAAAACTTGAGAGGGGGCCATAGGTGGTTTGCAGGCAGTTCAGAAATGCACTTGCCGCAGCAGTCGTTACCCTTGAACCGTAGTAGCAGTTACTCTTAGAACGCGGACTGACGCCGAGCCAGCAAGTCCGGTAGCCGTTCATCCTGCTGGTCGGTTCGTTCCTAGCCTGGAATCTTTACTACCGAGAGCCCTGTCGTGTGTTCCGTCCCTCGCAGCTGTAGAAAGATTGGCAACTTTAAGGTCCTGTTTTTTCGCGAACCATCCTTAAAAGGAATCTTATCCACTTAAGTCTGCCAGTGATGGTGGTAGCGATGTTAGCTATTTGGAATGGCGACCGGTCGTGATCCTTGTGAGGGCATCGCTGCCAATGACGAGTTGATAGTTATTTGTAGAGTCTATTTTAAGTTTATGAATGGGGTCTAGAGTCTCGTCGAAGCATGCTAAGTTTTCGAGAAGCCTTGAGTGTTCGAGAGGAGATGCCTTTACCTTGCCAGAACCTCTTGCTAATAATACTCTGAGTTTTCGAGTGAAGACTTGTTTCGTATGGTGTGATGAACGCTCGCGGCAACAAAAACAACGGGCAGTGTTTCGTTGGGAGCGTGGCCTGCAGGAGGAGGTTGGAGTTTCGTGAAGCAAATAATTTGTTGCTGGTTTGGCTGGGTCGCGGCGCTGTTCGCGTTGTGTCCTATGGTGGAGAGTGCAGAGAAGACGCAGGTAATCTTTTTGCTCCACGATGGCATCGAGGTCGAGACGGTGACTGGGTATGCACGGCAGTATCGTACTCTGGAAACCAACGCAGTCGACGTCCTGTTGCGGATTCAAAATGTTGGTAAGCCACTTCGCCAGACGATTCGTTTTTGTGAAGAGCAAAGATATCCCTATCTGCTCACAGCCGCCTCTTCTGATTTTGTGGCTATGCCGTTGTCTCAGGATTCAATGTATCGCAACGTCGACGATACGTTGCGACAGGTTCGCCAACCGCTCTGTCGGGGAGTTTATTTGCATGAACTCTTTGCGCAGCACGCCACGGATCTGGAAACCTGGGATCCTCAAGAGGTGGCAGCAGCCGGGTTGGACTGGGACTGGCTCGAGCGACTGGTCCGTGGATGCGTGGCTGCCCAAAAGCCGATCTATTGGAGTGACGGTGGGTTGTCTTGGGAAATGTTTGGAACCTCCCCCCGCGCGGAGGCATTTGGTCGTCGGTGGGGAGCATGGATCATTCCGTTGTTTGCCACGAATTTTGTGGGCAGTTTTCGAGAGAATGCTCAGGCCGCAGAGGGATTTGCGCAGCAATACGAGACTCGCCTGGGGGTCAGCGTTCAGGACTGGCATTTCATTGCTGCCCAGGATGCGGGGAAAGCACTGCGGGAAAAACAAATCGATTATGCGGACTTGGAAATTACCCCCGCATCCACACTTCGTTTGTTGGATGTCGGAAACACCCACGGCTGCCGTGTGTTTGAGATCGAAGGGACGCAAACGGGGATGCATCCTGAGAGTGCGTTCATGCAAGGAGTTGCTCAGTTCATGGCCGCAGTTGGTAAGGTTGAGCGTTAATCTTCGCTGGCCAATCTGGTCGGTTTGCGCGCTGGGTAACCTGCCAAGACGTCCCGTGGCGATCGCCGTGGTCTCGCTTTTACCCAGTTTAAGGGGGCATTTCATGGCGTACGGGCGCTGCCTGCCGTAACTCGC
Organism: Pirellulaceae bacterium; assembly: GCA_022446825.1. GTDB lineage: Bacteria > Planctomycetota > Planctomycetia > Pirellulales > Pirellulaceae > JAKVBY01. Next base: position 33,657 of record JAKVBY010000017.1, on the reverse strand, counting down.
CAGAGCACGGCGTTGTCGAGAAGGGAGCGAGTCGATTTAGAAGAGGTCGCGGCTGTCCAAGCGATGGATCACTGCCGCTTGCATGGCCTCCCAATCGATGGCATAACCCAATCCAGGCCCTTGCGGGGCGGTGATAAATCCATCGTCACCAGTACGGATCGTTTCTTGCATGCCGTATTCATACGGTTCGTAGGGCACTGGTTGTTCAAAATAGGAACTCATCCCGGTACCGAGCATCAGGTTCAGATTGGCGGAGGAGATCAAGGTGTTGCCCCAGGACATGACTTCACAGGGCATGCCCGCGGCTTCCACGAGCGCCATATATTTTTTTGCGGGGGTAAATCCGCCGCAGACAGTGACGTCGGTGCGTGCTCTGCTCCAGCAATGACTTTGCAGCGCATGTTCATAAGCCGGTAAATCTTGAATCCAGTTTCCTGAGGGAATAATCGGTACATCGCTGCGGGCGGTCAACTTTCGATAGCCTTCCAGATCGAAATCCATCAAAGGGGCTTCAAACCAAGTAAAGCCCAAGTCCGTCAGTTCTTTCGCCATCTCCAGTGATTGTTGCCAATCGTAGTTGTTCTCAACATCGAGCATGAACTCAATGCCTTCGTCGGGAAATTCTTTGCGGGCAGCCCGTACCAGGGCTCGGTCTTTTTCCGGTAGGCACCAGCAATGGAACTTAATTGCTCGGAAGCCCTGGTCAAGCATGTCTTGTATGAACTCCAGATAGGCCGGGATGTCGTCAAACAAGGGGGTACTGGCGTAGGCTTGGATGCGTTGCTGTGCGCCGCCCAGCAATTGGTGGATGGGTTGATTGGCATGTTTGCCGAATAAATCCCACAATGCGATATCGATCGCTGCCAGGGATTGAGGTGGATAAGGGAAGACACGTGACCAAAGGGCGTTCCAGATTTGCTCGCGCGCAAAGGGATCCTTGCCAACGAGGGCAGGAATCAAGTGCCGCATGGTTTCTGTCGTATAGCGGTCAAAATCATAGGAAGTGTAGTTGGAAACACCTCCCACGCCTTCCAGCCCTTCGTCGGTGAAGATCCGCACGATGGTGTTGGTCATGTGCTGTTCGGGAATGTCGTGGGACCAGGTGAATTTTTGTACTTGCGGGGCCACGGCAAGAACTTCAACACGCTCGATGTTCATGAATCCAAGTTTTCCTTCCGTAATGCGACTTCAATGTATGTGGTGTGTAGGTATGTGGTGTGTAGGGACGAGTGATGCTCAAAAACCTTAACCAAGTCTCTGTTGTACCGCAGTTTGATTTGTGAAGCCATCACAGCATTCCGTAAGTCGAGCCCCAGATGTCATCGAAAGCGGTGGTGCCAACTTCTTCGTCGGCGCTGTGGGAATAGGGCTTGGTTATTGTCCGCTGCCCTAGGAATTTGAGCGACCTGCGATAAATTATTTGATCGCGCGTCTGTAGACGCGCGCTGACGTTGCACCGCAGGCATGTCGAAGGTGTTCGGTATGANCTGTTGACCGTGCAAAGCGTCCTNAACTCACGAAGAAGCCCAGTGCATTTGTGTCGTTTAGGATTGGAAACGCAGGTCACGTACCGGCGAATTATTCGCTCTTCGTATTTCGTTCCAGTTGGTTCAGACGCTGCTCGATGTTTTGAAGTTTGTCCAAAATGAGCGCGTGGACATAAACCGCGTCCATACCGACGGGGCTCTGATCGCTGGCAATTTGGTCGATAAACGATTGCAGTTCTTCTTTTGATTTCATGGAATGTATTCCTTGTCAGGGGGTGTTTGGTGTGGTAATCCTGGTCCTTCTGGTAAGAAAGAATGCGCTGGCGGCCAGGATCGAGCCAGCAAATGCGATATGGGGTAGTGTGTCAAAAGAGTAGTGGTCGATCAGGATTCCGGTGGTCCACGGCCAGATGCCGATTCCCAGCCAAGCAAAGGCCATGATGGCGGTGCTGGCGATTCCTGTCCTCGTCGGGATCCGTTCGGCAGCCCAGGAGGTTCCCAGTTGATAGGTTCCACTGACACCGAGTCCCGCCATGAAGAGCAGCACCATGGCGAGCCCATAGGCCGAACAAAGCGGCATCAGTTGCAGGGCCATTCCCGGAACGAGGCTGGAGAGCAATAAGAGGCTACGTGCCGAGAAATGCTGACTAAGTAGGGTCAATGCGAATCGCCCAAGCAGGATTCCAATCCAAAAAGCTGCGGGTGCAAGAGTCGCTGTCTCGTGGGCGACATGAAAGCGATCCTCCACGTAAAGATAGCTCCAGGTATTGAGCGTACCTTGAACGCCCGCCAAGGCAAAGGCACCAAAACAGACTGTCAGGATTACACGGATGGACTGCCAGGCAGTCTTTGCCTGAGGGTTTGGCGAGGAACGCTTGGCAGGCATTGGATTTGAGGGCGATGACTGCGATGTGTGTTGAAGTCTCCAGACCAGGATTGTGAGCAAAATGGCAACAACCGCAATGAGTCGATAAAAAAGTTGCCAACTTCCCCAGGAAACGATCAGGCCAGCGGCGAGCGGAGCAATTACGGAAAATGCGCTGAAGGTTGTGTGGAGGATACCCAAGTAAAACGCACGTCGCTCTCCCATCGAGGCCATTAAGATGTTTACCGAATTGGCGGTCCAGGCGAGTCCCGTTCCCAGTAAAAGCATGACCGGAATCAGCCACAGAAAAGACTTGATACTCGTCATTAATAACAGTGCACAGGCGACCATCGGCAAGCTGATCGCTAAGACGCGTACCCCACCAAGGCGTTCGATTACCAAACCAAGTAAGAGCAGTGAGGCAAAACTCCCGCTTTCGATAATGCCGACAAAAAGACCCGCTTGACTGTGGGTGAGGCCAAAGGTTGCTATGACACCTGGAAGGACGACCGAATAGGTGCGTGTCCAGGAAACAATAAACATCGGTGACAATCGAAAAGCCAACTGGCGAGTGGTTAGCTGAGGAGGCGCGGAAGCCATCGGCGGGGACGCGGAGTTTCTTGTCGGTGGTTCGATCGGTCGGCTCACTTCGACGTGTTATGGATGCTCGTACCAAACGACGTTGTTGCTGCCACGTCCTGCAATCAAAATGTCAAGGTCGCCATCCATGTCGAGGTCGACGGCTCGAATATCATAGGACTCTTGATCGCGCCCAATGATGTGCGTTTTAAATTGGCCGCTGGCGTCATTTTCAAACCAGACGACGAGTTGGTCACCGTAACCACAGGTGGCGGCGTCGATGTCCCCATCGGCATCCATGTCGACAGCAACCAAACAATGCGGTTCTTTGAGGGTGGGGTGAATGGTATGTTCTCGCCATGTCGGCGCTTCAAACCAGACGATGCCCCGTCCATGGCCTCGTGCGGCTATGAAATCTGTTTGTCCGTCGCCGTTTACATCGGCGGGATGGATGTTCGTGGCACCGGGTTGATCGTCTGCAATAAGGTGTTTTTTCCAAGCTTGTGTCGGATCCGAGGGAGCTTCCCACCAGGCGAAGTAGTTTCCCGTGCCGGCTACGGCAGAAGGTCCACCTTTTGCGCCCGTGGCGGCATCCGGGAGGCCGTCTCCATTGACGTCGCCGACTCCCAGATAATGCGTCAATCCCGGTGCATCTCCTTGAGCAAAGATCGAGCGGTCCCAATGTTGCGCCTGATGGGGGGTCTCGGGAACACGAAACCAGGCTAGCGAATTGGGAAAGATACCCGTGGGTTGTGCGCTGGTGGCGAGCAAATTCATTCGACCGTCCCCGTTGATGTCGGCCCGAATTACCCCATGAATTCCATTGACCTGGTCATCAACCAAGCGGGCCTTCCAGGGGTCTTGGAGAGGATTCGCAGGTTGTTCCAGCCAAAGAATCAGGCCCGGGCTGTAGCGGGCACCGATGTAATCGTTGTCTCCGTCCTGGTCGACGTCGAAGACTTCGCTGTGAATGAAACTGTGATCGCTGTTCTCGGCGATGATGTGTTCTTGCCAGTCTGGATTTACAAAGAGTCGTGTTTTTGTGTTGCTATTGCTGATGATGTCCGGACGCCCATCGCCGGTGAAATCAGCAGCGACAGCTGTGACGGTGTGCGTTCCTTCGTGAACAATATGTTTTGTCCAAGTGGGAGGCGTTGCACAAGTCACGGCAACTGGAAGGAATAGCAAGAATCCGACCGGTAAACGCGAGGTAAGAACTGGCACGAAATACGTTCCTTTTCAGTGAGTGAGAGGGTGTTCAGGCATGGCAGAGACTTGAGCGATAGGAAAACGCTTCCAAAAAATCTGCTGCGGGGTGTGATTGGTGCCAGAGGAACGCAGCAGCCTATAAGCTGGTTGCAGTCAAGGCTGGATGATGGTTGTTTGGTAAGCTTCCACGTGTTGAGGCAACGTAAATCAAAGGCCGGCAATCAATACTCCGCGTAAGACTTTTCTTCCATCAGCCGCGATCCTAGTAGTTCATTGACTTCGCGTTTCAAAGCGGCACGGCGATCATTGCTGCGATACACGGAACGAGCAAGTTCGATAAACGTTTCCGTGAAGTCTCCCTTGCGTTCGCATTCACGGATGTTGTCTTCGATTTCCCAGAGTTGCTCGTTGACAACTTTGAGAGCGGAGGTGGTTGCGGTCAGTTCGTCGGACGGAGGGATCTCATTGTCCCGAACGGCACTGAGCGTTTCTAATTCAATTCGAACATTTTCGAGTTTTGCAGCGTCGGCTATTTGTGCCGCTTTAATTTCCAGGATTGTGATTTTGTCGATCAATTCGCCAGGCGCAACTTCTACCATGATTCCCGGGTTCGAGGACATTGAAACTACCTTTCGCAATGTATGGAGGTGGCGTGACTTAGGAATCCCAGTAGGGAGAGCTTGTTGCGAAACAGCGTTTTGAACAAGGCAACGGATGCACTGGAAGGAGGGAGTCCTTCAAAGTGATTCCCGTCGCATGCGTTCAGCCGATTCGCCAGCATGCTTGGCTGGGAATTCTACCAAAAAACGGCGGACCACATAAACCGAGAAAAAGGGTGCGGGCACATCAGGAGTCCGGTGTGGAGAAAGAAAGGAGCCTGTGCTGAGGTGATCCTTGTGTTGGAAATGCTCTAAAAGTGGCTTTACTTGACGCCCTGTAGGCTCTTTGCCGATACTAGAGGAAGTATTTCGTCGTTTGTTGGTAAACGCGACTCACCTAAGACTCGCACCCTAGGAATCAATCCGTGTCTGCCCAGGATTCTCATTCAAAGTCTCAGCCCATCATGAAAAGCCTGCGTCGCCGTGAAGCGCTCCAAGTTGGTTATTCTGGCTTGCTGGGGGTTGGCTTGCCCACATTGATGCGGCAGCCGGCCGTGGCGGCAAAAATTGGCCAAGCAACCGAAATAGTACCACGGGCCAAGTCGGTATTGATTGTTTTTTTGACCGGTGCGGCCAGTCATCACGATACCTTTGACATGAAGCCGGATGCTCCTGCGGAGGTACGTGGGGAATTTAACCCAATTGCCACAAAAGTGCCCGGCTTACAAGTTTGTGAGCATCTTCCCAAGTTGGCGGCTCGCGCTGATCGATACACGGTCGTACGATCGTTTTCGCATGGCGATAATAATCATCTTATGTCAACGCATCACGTGCTGACCGGCGAAATGCAGCCCGGTGGGTTCTTTGATAAAGTGGCGTCGCGTGATGATTGGCCAGATTATGCCGGGGCGCTTGCCTATTTACGACCCCGTCAAGACGGCGTTCCAAGCGGAGTCAATCTGCCCACTCATTTGTTGCAGGGTCCACTCACATGGCCAGGGCAGCATGCGGGGTTGCTGGGCCCCAAATACGACCCTTGGCAGATTACCGGGGATCCGAATCATCCGGAGTTTCGAGTCGACGCGTTGACTTTGACCGCCGGTCTCAATGTCACGCGTTTGGCGGATCGTAAAACCTTGGTGGGCGAGCTTAATCAGCAGCAACGCCGATTGGAGCAAGCATCGGTGGCGCGACGTCTTAATAACGAACAGCAACTGGCCTATTCTATGTTGACCTCGAGTCGCTTGGCAAAAGCATTTCAGTTGGACTTGGAGTCAGATGAGGTGCGAGATCGATACGGCCGCAATACGACCGGACAGTCTTTGTTGTTGGCACGTCGTTTAGTCGAAGCAGGTGTTCCGGTGGTGCAGGCAAACATCGGACGAGTCCAAACCTGGGATAATCATTCGGCGGTCTTCACGACGCTGAAGGATCGCTTGTTACCACCGTTAGATCTGGGCGTGTCTGCCCTGCTCGACGATCTCGATGAAAGCGGCCTGCTGGACGAAACTCTGGTGATGATGATCGGCGAATTCGGTCGGACTCCAAAAATTAATAAGGGTGCCGGCCGCGATCATTGGGGGCCGTGTTTCTTTGGAGTGTTCGCGGGAGCGGGTATCAGTCGAGGCCATGTTGTTGGTCGGTCCGACAAGCATGCTTCCTACCCACTCACCCGCGCCTATTCCCCCAATGACCTCGGGGCCACAGTCTATCGCGCGCTGGGGATCCCGGCAGATGCCGAGGTGCACGACCGTTTTAATCGGCCCGTCCGCCTTAACCGAGGGGATGTCATTGAATCCCTTTACAACGGCGGAGATGCGTAGTTCGCATGTGGCGTGGAATCTGGTGGGCTGAAGGTGCTAGAATCGCATGCGGAAATCGTTTTTGCCGCTGCGGTCGATTCCTCGCATGAGATATAGCGTGCGCTGCGTCATGGCGAGGCGTTTTTCGTCAGAGACAACCGTCATCTGAGCTCCGAGCTGGTGGTCATAGTGTGAAGAGGTCGGCATATAACGCAGCGTCATTCCGCGGCGAGATTTGTCCGAAGTATTGGCCTCCGAACCATGGAATAAATAAATGTCATGGAGGGATATTTGGCCCGGCTCGAGCGTGATGTCATGTGCCGTGGACTCATCAAATTCACTGGCGAGCAACTCGAGGGGTAAGCTGAGTCCCGGGTCTTGGGTAGGCGTATGTTGGGCTAATTCTCGACGCTGGTGGGATCCAGGGATCACCCTCAGGCATCCGTTGGTGGTGGTCGAGGGGTCAATGGCGATCCATACGGAACAGGTGGCTAAAGGGCGGATCGGCCAGTACTCACCGTCTTGATGCCAAGGCGTTTTGGTGCCGGTTTGGGCCGGTTTGGCAAAGAAACTGCTGTTCCAGAGAGCAATGTCTTCTCCGATGACCTGACTAACCATGTCGAGAATTTCAGGATCACGGGCCACGTTGAGAAAACTTGTGTCGAAAGCCAGCAAGGCGGGGCAGTAATCGTGGAATTCCGGGTGACGTTGCAGCAAGCGATCATGGGCATCGCGAATGTCGGCAAGGGTCTCATCCGATAAACGAAAATCCGGTGTTACATAACCATCTCGCGTGTATTTTTCAATTTCACTAG
>JAKVBY010000017.1:0-26201 GCA_022446825.1 Pirellulaceae bacterium | reverse complement strand
GCGGGTCTATCTGATAGAATGTTGAAGCTCGTGATGAGAACGAGTGCATGTCATCTTCCCTTTCGTCTTAAAGGGGCCACTTTGGAACTTATCGCCTTTGGGGATTTTCCCGAACAACATTCCAGGATTGATCTTTCCGGGCGCCCGTCGGTCCGTTTAGGACGAGCGCCACGGGATGGTTGGGAAATTGCGTGGGATCAACGCATCTCACGAGAGCAAGCTGAGATTGTTGTTGAGAATGGTTCGATCCACATTCAGTGTTTACCGAATGTGACAAATCGTATTCTTTACCAGAGCTCACCGTGTAGGGAATGCGTTCTTAAACCGGGTGAGTCGTGTCGGATTGGCGAGACAACCTTCAAGCTGGTTTGGGGAGCGGATGACAACCCGTCTCATACCGAGGTTCCGGCTAACGACGTTGATAAGACCAGCGATAAACCAGGCCAGTTTGTCGGAGACGTTCCTCAGGAAGAGTTCTACGTGCGGGAATTAGAAGCACGACTCGATCATGCACGCCAGGAGGGGAGAGCAGCAGCCGACGAAGTCCGCAAAATTGCTTCTCAGAAAGCCGAGCGATCAATAGAAGCTCAATTGTTGCGCGAGCAAGTGGTGACGCTAGAACAGCAGATTCAAGCTCAGCAGGCGAGTCGCATGCATCACTCGACTGAGTCGGACGGTCATCAAGAACCTGATAAGCTCGCTGAGGATTCACACGTCACGTCGAAAAATTCGGTTGGTGAGGCAGCTGAGCGTCTGAAGCAGCGGATGTCGGACATGGAGTCAATTCAGGTGGAAATCAACCGTCTTCGGGAAGCGATGGAAATGGAAGTGGAGGTTGTGGAGTCCGCGCGCGCAGCCGAACGCCGTAGGAATCAGTTGGAGCAGACGAACAAACGGTTGCTCGCGGAAAATAAATCGCGTCGCGCTGCTGAAAAACAGCTCAAAATGCTGCAGCAGGAATTGGCAGCGATGCAAAGGCATGTGGAGGATATGAAGACTGGTCAGTTTGGTTTGCCAACGCAGCCTCAAGCTCTAGAGACACACCTCGGCCTGGACGTGGTGAAGGAGGTGGTAGCCAACCCGGAACCGACGGCGTTAAAACCAGTTCTGGCCTTGGGCGAATATGAACTCTTGCAGCAAATTGCAAATAGTCCCACGGGGCAGGTCATTCAAGCGCGACATGAACGAATGAATCGCTTTGTGGCGATTAAGTTGCAGTCCACCTATCGCGACGAAGCGGAATCCCTGGTGCGGTTTCAGCGTCGCATGCGGATTATTTCGAGTTTAGATCATTTGAATCTGGCCGTTGTTCATGACGCAGGTGAGATTGAGGGCGTGCAGTATATGGTTACCGAATTTGTCAAGGACGGAAATCTAGTGCACGTTTTGAAGCGACTCGAACGCTTGGCCGTTAAGGCAGCGGTCCATTTTATCACGCAGGCAGCTACGGCACTCCAATATGTACATTCTCGAGAGATCGTGCATCGCAATATCAATCCGAGCCACCTTTTAATGACATCCCAAAAGTCCATTAAGATTATTGGTTGGGGAGCAGCACTCTTTAAAAACGATGCCATGCTTTGTGAATACGAAGCTGCGGGGTCCCGAGTCGGCACGCCGGATTATATTGCCCCAGAGCAAATTGAGAGTAGCGGTACGGTGGATGCCCGCGCGGATGTCTACGGTTTGGGCTGTACTTTATATGCTTTGCTGACAAAGCAAGTGATGTATGGTTTGCCCAATGCACGGCGCAAGTTGCTGGCACATCGTCACCAACCCGCTCCTCGCTTACAGTCGATTCGTGAAGATATTCCCACGAGTTTGGAATATGTGTTTCAAACGATGGTTGAGAAAGATCCCGAAGATCGTTTTCAAAGCATGCAGGAACTGCGTGAAGCCTTGGCTGCCGTGAAACTTAACGACGAACGCGGATAAGTGATGGGATTCGCTCGTCGTAAACGCCCGGGCGATTGAAATGGAGGTGCCCCAAGGAGGTTCAACACCAGTCGTTCTAGGTGGCAAGCAGCTGGTCATTGGAGGTCTTGGTCGCCATTCTATCCGAAAAGTAATGGTCCGTAATTAATCTCGCGCTCCAGGCAGCCTGGGGCTATGAGAGGAGATATGTTTCTCTCAATGAGCTTCCAGGCGTTCTTCGTCGCGTCGCATTTTAGCAAGGGAAGATTCAGGCCATTGGTATTCGTCAAACCAGACCTGTTCCGGTGCGTTGCGAAACGCCTCGTCGTATTTGTCTAAAGCCAATCCACCCAGGTGAATCGCCAAATTGCGATAGGCCGTTCGGCGGTAGTCCCAGGCTTCCGCCCGACCAACTTGTTCGATCCAGTCACAGAGATGAAGGAAACACAGGTCGTGGAAGTGCTGGTCTGTGACGCCGACAATCTGATCGATAAAGCGGTCGTGGATTTGAAACGGACCGCTCGTTTTCTTGATCTCTTCGTCAAAGTGATCTCGAGCAATCGCACAGTTGAGATAAGCGATCTGTTCCGCCGTCTCGCCGATTTTCTCTCGAATGTCCGGGCGACGCTCGAGAGGAAGGGTAAAGCCTTGGAAATATTCTGTTCCATAAATGGAGTGAAAGAGGCCGATTCTGGCCATGCCTTCATCCCAGCCCCATTTCTTCAGGTCGTTATAGACACCAATGGCATGCGCCAAGTAAGTTTTGGACGAGTGTTTGACATCGTCCGCACCGATTTCTTGAAAATAGGTGGTCAGCTCTTTGAGGCTCAACATGCGGTGGTTCCTGCAGGAGGGATTTTAAAGGAGGACCCGGCCCGGGGATTATACTCTATTTGAAAGGTGGTTCGTGTGCTTGGCCAGTTTGAAATAAGTGGTGCTTAGTGAAGCATGGTGGATGTGAGGTTTTCAGTTGTGGCCCGCCGACGCGAATTCTAAGCGGTTTTATGAAGACACCAGTGGTGGTTGTTCTGCCGCATTTTTGAGCAATAGAGCTGGGATTTCGTCGCCTATCGGGCGGCTAACCTGCAGGTGCGTGGGCTCTGTCCGTTTCACCATATAAGCTAGGTAGAGAGTTGCAGATTACGTTGCTTCGAGTTCTTCCCATCGTTGATAGGCCGCGTTGAGTTCTGTCTCAAATTGTTTCAGTTGAGTTTGCGCTGCCGCAATTCTGGCCCCTGTTTGCTGAAAGAATTCAGGCTCGGTCATCGTAGCGTGTATTTTAGCCAGCGCTGCTTCAAGCGTCTCGATTGTTTGGAGTGTATCGTCAAGCTCTCGTTGCTGGTTGAAAGTTAATTTACGTCGTGGTGGTGTGGCCGGTTGAGGGGATCGCTCCGGGGTTTGCGGAATAGAAGACTTTACTGCAGGCGATGATTTATTGTTCTTCTTTTTCTTGGGCGTGGGGCGGGAATCCGGACGCTGCCTTACCCAGTCGTCATAGCCACCGACGTATTCTTTGACACCTGTGGGTTCGAAAGCAAGGCAACTCGTGGCGACATTATTGAGAAACGCCCGGTCATGGCTGACGAGAAGCAGGGTGCCTTGGAATTCCACCAGCCGCTCTTCAAGTAGTTCCAGTGTTTCTGTGTCTAGATCGTTGGTTGGTTCGTCGAGGACGATCACATTGGCTGGTTTGGCAAACAATTTGGCCAATAGGATGCGATTACGTTCGCCCCCCGAAAGAAAGCGAACCTCGGTGCGGGCGCGTTCGGGCGTGAAAAGGAAGTCTTGCAGGTAGCCTAGGATGTGCTTGGATTTGCCCTCTAAGTAGACCGCATCGCCACCTTCGCCAACATTTTCCTGGACGGTTTTCTGTTCGTCGAGTTGGCCACGAAGCTGGTCAAAATACGCAATGGTTAGATTGATGCCAAGTCTCACATGGCCAGACGAAGGCGGTAATTGTCCTAACAATAAACGTAATAGTGTGGTCTTTCCGGCACCATTAGGACCAATGATGCCAATCTTGTCACCCCGCATGATCGAAGTTGAAAAATCTTGAATAATGGCTGTGTCATCGTAGGCGAAGGAGATGTCATCGACTTCCGCAATTAAATTACCGCTCCGTGGGCCCGAGTCGATTTTCAACCCTACCTTGCCTACTTTGGATTGACGGTCGCTGCGGACTCGTCGCATTTGCTGTAAGGCGCGGACGCGCCCCTCATTGCGCGTGCGTCTCGCTTTGATACCCGTACGGATCCAGGCTTCCTCCTGAGCGAGCTTCTTGTCAAACAAGGCGTTTTGTTTTTCCTCAGCAGACAGTGCAGCATCTTTGCGTTTCAGGAACGTATCGTAATCACAAGACCAGTCAAACAGACGCCCGCGGTCGAGTTCCAGAATGCGAGTTGCCAGCTTGCGAAGAAACATGCGATCGTGAGTCACAAAGATGAATGTGCCATTCCAGCGGGAAGAGAGAAAATCTTCCAGCCAGGAGATTGCTTCCATGTCGAGGTGATTGGTCGGTTCGTCCAATAAGAGTAAGTCAGGATCAGATACTAAGCATCGCGCTAGCAGGACGCGACGTTTCATTCCCGACGAGAGGGTCTGGAATTCGGCAGCGCGATCAAGCTCCATGCGAGAAAGTATTTGATCCACCCGATGTTCATTTTGCCAAGCTTGTTCATGTGGGTCTTGGTGATGATTGGCTGCCTGCGGGATGCCGGACAGCACAATTTCTGCAACGTCTCCTTGAAGGTCGACCGGCACGTCTTGAGGCAGTAGCGAGACGTGCGTCTGCGGGGCAAAACGAATCTCTCCGCCGTCCGGTTGAACTTGCCCTGAAAGGATACGCATGAATGTTGTTTTTCCAGTTCCATTCCGCCCGAGCAGACCGATTTGTTGACCCGACTCAATCTGGCAGGTAATGCCATCCAATAAGGGTGGGCCGCGAAAGCCGATGCTTAGATTGTTGAGGGTTGCCAGTGGCATGGAAATATCTAGAAGAAGATGCTCGTATGAAGGAAGTCAGGGAAGCGATGGGGGGAATGCCACGCTGACTTCCGTGGAGAAAGTAAGTTTGGGGTCACCGCGCTCGGCAAGTGTTTTGGCAAGCGTGGCGATGGTTCTCTTTAGACGCCCAGAGAAAAGGGTGTGGCCCTCAGAGACGATTTCGACGGGGTCGTCCAAGTTGACCAGTTGATCGTGCAAGCGGATGAACATGCGTTGGACTCCAGAGGTTCTTATCTCGATGCGTCCCTCTTTTATTTGCGCGATGACCTCAGAGCGAGCGTGACGATTGTCCTCATCGACGGCTAGCCAATAGAAATGTTTGTGAGTCACATCGTCCTGCTTCCAGACGACGCGTTGCGGCGCCGTCCGACGTTCGAATTGGGCCATCCAGGGGATGGCAGAGGCATCTTCACGATCCAGCCAGTGCCCTTTGTCAGGATAGATCTTGGCCAGGTGTTGATAACCGTCGGCATCGGACTTTTGCAGGGTTAGTAATTGCTGAGACCAAGATGCGGCGACCTTGTTGCGATTGTATGCTGAATCGAGTCCGCCAACGTGCAAGGTGAAAGGCAGATTCCGTAGTCCCAGCGGGGAAGTTTCGTTGGGATGACCGGCCATCATTGCGGCTGCAGCAAACCGATCTGCCATACGCGGAGCCAATTGATACACACCATCCCCACCGGCAGAATATCCCATAAGATAGACCCGATCGGGATTGATCTTGTAGAGAACCAGCAAGTTTTGTAGCAGGCGATCGAAGAGGAGGTCGATGTGCCCTTGGTGCCATAGGTTCCACGTGTTTGTGGGAGCTCGAGGTGCGAGGTAAAGCCCTTCCTCAAGAGAGTAGAGCCCCTTTTGGTTTTCCCACTGTTGATCGTTGACTGCCTGAGGCGCGCCGCCGCCCCCATGCAAGGAAATGAAAAGGCTCCAGCCCGCAGCTGGCTTCGTTCCGAAGGTTTTCAGGAAGAAGGGCATACGAAGTTGTCCCTCGTGTATGACGCGTTGATCCATTTCTTCGGTACGCGTCTGACGAATGACCTCTTGGTGATCTTCCCACAGAGCCTGTTTGGCAGCGTGAGCCTGGGTTTGCGAAAGAGCGACGTGAGCAAAGTCTTGCTCTAGAAGCGGTGGTCTTGTCGCGTGGGGAGCGTCTAGAAATTGGCGTAAGGCGGCGATGCTTGTCGCATCAGGGGGTGCGTCCTCTTGTTGGAATTCGAATAGTTGCTCTGTGGTTCCCGTTTGGATTGAGGTCTCTTGTGTCTTTTCTTCAAATTGAAGTCGCACGATGAGTTTCGTGTTTTGAGGAAGAATTGCGATTAAATGATCATTCGGGTCGAAACGTTCGTCCTTGGTTTGACCCTTGAAAATCAAATTTTTTCCTTGGAGGACGTGAATGTTCGCCGCCCAGCGTTTTCCTGTAGATGGGTGCCTCAGGGAAAAAAGTGCACGCATTTTTCCTGGGGGTATGGTGGGGGCCTTTTCCGTATACCGGTCGGTCACGTTCAAGGCGCGTACATAATCGATGGACGGATCCCACACGAGAGGAAAGGAAAGTGGGGTGTGTCGGTAGCTGACTGCATAGATGGCGTGTAAACGTGAATCACGCTGAGCGGTGGCCGATCGGGCCGTGAACCAGCCTTGATTGAGTCGGTCACGCGTCGGTTCTGCAGCTCCAGTGAAATGCCATCCCTGATCCCAAATCTCAACCCACGAATGGTTGCCGCTTTTGTTGGTCCACAGAGGAGTGCCGACGAAACGGGCTGGAACTCCCACTGCTCGACAGGCATCGATCAGTAAAATGGATAATCCAGTGCAGGAGGCCAAACCAGATTCGATCGTTTCGAGGGGACTTTGGTCTGCACGCTGACGTTCTGTTGAAAAGCGGACTTTAACCAGAGAGAACAGCTTTTGGTTGAGCATTACTGCTGCTTGAGAGGCTGTTTCAGCCTCGGCAACCAGAGGGTGGAACTGTTTGCGAAAACGACTTCTCCACGCGTCTCGTGGTTCGTTCAGATTGGCATAAGGAAGTAAGTAATTCAGGAAAATCTCTTCGGATATTGCTTCTTTCCAGGGAGCGTTGCGCCAGGATTCATAGGAGACACGCACGTTTTCAAGCAGGAATTCGGCCGACAGGGTTTGAAGGTCACGGCTGGGCATGTGGGCGATCAAGAATCGCATTCCAGGAAGCTGTTCGGCCGGCGTGTGGTCGAGCGCGGTTTGAATTTGTGGGAGATTAGTTCCTGATTGCTCCAAGGCGACCTCAAGTCTTTCAGTAATTTCGTCATTCGCAAGCAGGTGTTGCGACAGAGAGAAACTGAAGAGGATGACCAGAATATGGCAGCGAATCTGCATGACTTATTTCCTTCGATTATTTGTCTACCATTGGTCGGTCCGAAACGGCGCGGCGGGAAGGCCCGCTCGATTGTAGAGGTTCGCGCCAGCTGGGTTCATAGAGTAGGCATAGCGTACCGCAACCGGATTAGGCACGTTGTCAGACGAGACCACCACGGTATCACGCTCAATTTTTGCCTCGGCCCAGTGCCATTTGCGATTTTCCCCAGCGATGGCAAATCGTTGTAGGGATCCTGTGATATCTTCTGCGGTGGGTGTGAGTCCCCTTTTGACGCCAACCATCAACCCGTCCCCCACGTGGTCGAAATGTACCCGCACGCGGTCGCGTTCGATGGTTAGCTCACGAAAGAGCGGTCCGCTGACAACTTCTTTGCTCCCAAAAATGTCTCGTAACGCCCATCGCGCCAAACGTAGACCAACATCTTGTTTATTGCGCGGGTGAATGTCCTTTGCCTCACCAATGTCGGTGGTGACGGCCATGCCGGTGTGCGGCAGCGTGAGGGCTTGTCGTTGTGCTTCGCGGACGCGCGCCCAACCGTCCCCGCCAGCGGGGTTGTCGTTTGGCTGTTGAAAGTTAGCCAACTGAACAAAGTAAAAATAGAGCGGAAAGTCGCCGTGACCAAAGACGTGTCGCCAGCCACCAAGGAGCGCTTTCATTTTAAAGAAATACTCCAGTCCTTCGTTGCCATTGGCTTCCCCCTGGTACCAAATGGCACCCCGAATTCCAAAAGGAACTAAGGGGTGAATCATAGCATTGTAGATGGCTGTAGGCACTCCGGCGTGATTGTCCAGCGGAGGAGTGACGGGAGGTGGCAAGAGGTCACCCGTTTCCAAAGCATGTGAAGCTTTTGTGACCCATGCTTGGGTGTCTTCGATGAACTGTCTCCAGGTCTCTTTTCCGGTGGGTGTCTCCGGATCGAAACGGTTGATGAACTCGTCAAATCCTTTGAGTTCTTTCGCCAAACGGATTCCGGCTGGTGGTGTCCAGGGTTCGATGCGAGTGCCGCCCCAGTTGCTTCCAATCAAGCCGATAGGGACCATTGTCTGCAGGTGAAGCTCACGACCGAAAAAATATCCCACCGCTGAAAACCCACCAATTGTGTGGGGGGTTACGGCTTGCCAGTGACCTGCAATCTCGCGCAGCGGTAGCGGGGAGGTGACATGACCCGGCACATTAAATATCCGCATTGTTGGGTGTTTTGCCGTAGCGATTTCCGCTTTGCCGTTCAAGGAGCGTTGGACTTGCCATTCCATGTTGGATTGGCCGGAACATATCCATACATCTCCAACCAAGACATCCTGGTAAGTAATTTTATTGGTTGCGGAAATCTCCAAGGTACGACCAGCACGATCAGCCTTGAGTGGCATTAAGCGAACCTGCCAGCGTCCTAAATGGTCAGCGATGACTGCATGTTCCTGTGTTGCGAAGCGGACGGTTACCTCTTCATCCGGATTTGCCCAGCCCCAGATGGGCGCAGCAAGTCCTCGCTGTAAGATCATCTGGTCACCAAAGATTGCTGGCATGGTGACGGCACCTGAAAGGTGGTCGATCTCCAGAGTAAAAAGAACGAGAGTGAGCGCAGCGACCCACAAGGACCGGGGCGAGATGTGGAGTTGCATGGGAAGGGATTCCGTAGGTCATCGAAAAACAAAAGATCAGGAGACATCACAAGAGTACACCGAGTTAAGAGTGTGTACTAGTGAGCCTTTCCGCAGAGAATAGTTGCTTTTTTGAGAATTGATCGAGATCCCTGCTCTGTGTTTCGCAGAGCATAGCCATCGCTAAGTTCTGAGTGGTGGAAGGCGTTCTAGTTGGTCGGTTAGAAAGTCTGGTAGTGTTCCGTTACAAAGTCTTAGAATGGCGAAGGCCAGCGTGTCATGCCTCTAAGCTCTGTTTGTCGAGTCAGATTCTCATCAGGGGATCGTTCTGGGGCAACTTGGGGCGCCATTCAGGCGACGTGAGCGAACGTCGTCTCAGTCCATCTAGCGGCCGACGGGAGGTCGTCCGTAGAGGCGGACATCGCTCGGATGGACGTGATGATTGAAATATAATCTTACCTTGGCGGGTAACGAAGACCTGATTAGGTTAGGCGTTGTTATGAACCGTTTATCTTGTGTTTTACTCTTTACGCAATTACCGCTTATCGCCCAGGCAGATCCGTTGTCGGATCAATTTGAGGCGGAAGTACGACCGGTTCTGGTTGAGCACTGTTTTGAATGCCATACCACCGCGGCGAAAGGCGGATTGCGTCTGGACTCCCGGCGAGGTCTGCTGGATGGAGGCCAATCGGGTGCGGCGATTAAGCCGGGCAAGCCTGCACAGAGTTTGTTGTTGCGTGCACTGACCCACCAAGATCCGGATCTGAAAATGCCACCCGGGGGTGTGCTGGAAGATCACGAAGTAGACGCGATTGCAAGTTGGATTAAATTAGGCGCGGTTTGGCCGGAGACCAGCGAGTTGCCAGACGATGGCCTGGAGATGGGGAAGATTCAGCAACAGAAATGGTGGTCCTTTCAACCACAAGTTCACGCGGATATCCCCTTGGGAAAGGCAACCGAATGGGGAGAGCCGGCGAATGCCATCGATCTGTTTATTGGGGAAAAACTTGCCGCGAATCAGCTGGTGCTGGCGCGGCATGCTGATGCGCGTACGCTTTTACGTCGTGCTACATATGATCTGATTGGATTGCCACCGAGTCCCGAGGAAATGGTTGATTTTGAACGGGATTGCCAACGCGATTTTGAAACGGCTTACGCTTCGCTGGTCGACCGATTACTGGCATCTCCACACTATGGAGAACGTTGGGGGCGGC
Source organism: Pirellulaceae bacterium (assembly GCA_022446825.1). Classification (GTDB taxonomy): domain Bacteria; phylum Planctomycetota; class Planctomycetia; order Pirellulales; family Pirellulaceae; genus JAKVBY01. The sequence continues at coordinate 16,119 of JAKVBY010000017.1, read as the reverse complement.
ATTGGTTAGACCTGGTGCGGTATGCCGACACTGCGGGCGATGCTGCGGATTTCCCAGTCCCGGAAGCATATAAATATCGAAATTACGTTATCGATGCTTTCAATAATGACACGCCATATGATCAGTTTGTACGCGAGCAGATCGCCGGAGATCTTTTGCCTTTCCGGGACGAAGACCAAAAGTGGAAGCAAACGATCGGCACCGGTTTTCTGGCCATCTCACGTCGCATCGGAGTTAGCCCTCTGGGGCTGCGTCACGTGATGATTGAAGACACAATTGATAATCTTGGCAAAACGTTTCTCGGTCTGACTTTAGCCTGTGCCCGATGTCACGATCACAAGTTTGATCCTGTGCCAACGGCCGACTATTACGCACTTTACGGTATCTTCGATAGTTCCACCTACCCTCATGCCGGTGAGGAACATAAGCCGTGGCGTCGGGATTTTGTTTATCGTTTAGGTCAGGAACAAGCGGATAAGGTTCTCAAGCCTTTCCGTGCGGAACTGGCGGAGTGGAACCGCAAGGAGCGCGCGAAATTGGAGGAGTATCGTGACTTTCAACGTCAGAAGATTGACGATCCGACAAAAACACGAGAAAAAGCGTGGCAAGCCGTGCTGGCTTTGCGGGAACAGAGGCGACCTTATGCAGAGGCATTTCCAGATTTGGAGATAGCCTACGCCATTCAGGAAGGCAAGCCACACGACGCTTTTGTCCAGAAACGCGGCAATCCAAACCCGCAGGCGAAAGGTCGCCGTGTTCGTCGCGGGTTTCTGCAAATTCTTGGCGGTGACCAGTTGCCTGACACGGCTACTGGAAGTGGTCGACTCGAATTGGCACGCTGGATCACCCATCCCCGTAATCCACTCACGGCGCGCGTGATGGTCAATCGGATTTGGCACCATCATTTTGGCAAAGGCATTGTTCGTTCGACGAGCGATTTTGGGTTGCGAGGGTATCAGCCGACCCATCCAGAATTGCTGGATTTTCTCGCCAGTTATTTTGTCCGTCATGATTGGTCTGTGAAGCAAATGCATCGACTGGTCATGCTGTCGCGTGCTTATCGCTCGGCAAGCACCGGCGCAGCAGAGAATCGAGTGCGGGATCCCGAAAATGTTTTTCTCTGGCGGGCCAATCGACGGAGACTGGATGCGGAGCAGCTTCGCGATTCCATCTTGCAGTTCAGCAATATGTTAGACAGATCCCCTGGGGGACGGCATCCTTTTAGCCATCGCTTGACCTATTTTTATCGTCAGCACGAACCCTTCGTGGGGGATTTCAAGACCAATCGACGTAGCGTCTATTTGCTCCAACAGCGGATCAAGAAGAACGAGTATCTCGATCTTTTTGACGGGCCGGACGGCAACGTAGCGCGTGGTGAGCGTCCAGTGACGACGACGACTTTGCAGGCACTTTACCTGATGAATTCAAGCTTTGTTCACCAGCATGCCGAAGTTATCTCCGCGCGCCTGCGTGAGGCGACAGATGATCGGGAGGAACAGGTTCGGAATGCCTATCGATTGATTTTTGTCCGCACGCCACTCAAGGTAGAACTGGAAAGAGTCGAGGGTTTTCTAGGAAATGGCAAGGAAGACAAATGGCCAGGTTTCATCCGAACGATGATTAGTAGCAATGAATTTATCTATGTTGACTAGCAGCAGAGAGAATCTCCTCTATGAGTAACAGTAAAACGACAACCCGTCGCCAAATGGTTCGCTCCCTGGCCGGTGGGGGAGTTATCCTTCCCGGTCTGTTGTCTGAACTATTAAGGGCGGATTCGAGCAACGACACTCCGCAGGAGACCTTTCCACAACCGCATTTTGCTCCGCGTGCGCAACGCGTCATTTTTCTTTTTATGACCGGGGGCGTGTCACATGTGGATACTTTTGACCACAAACCTTACTTGACGAACCACCATGATGAGCGGCGGAATAAACATCAAGTCTACAAAGGTAGCGGCTGGAAATTTCGCCGCTATGGAGAAAGCGGAACCGAAGTGAGTGATCTGTTTCCGGAGATCGGGAGCGTGATGGACGACGCCTGCGTTATCCGGTCGATGAAGAATATCAACGGCGATCACTTTGGCGCGACGATCGGGATCCATACAGGGTCCGCAACGTTTGCCAGACCCAGCATGGGGTCTTGGGTGAGTTATGGGTTGGGAACGGAAAATCGCAATTTACCGGCGTTTGTGGCAATTTCACCCGGTTTACCCTACGGAGGCGGGCAGAATTGGGGTTCCGACTTTTTACCGGTTTTACACCAAGGCACACAAATCGTTCCTGGAAATGAGCCGATTCCGAACATGCATTATCGTCATGCATCGTTGGGGGAACAACGGACAGAATTAGACTTGCTAGAATTTCTGAACCGCCAGCATTTGCAAGGTCGACAACATGATGCAAGTTTATCCGCGCGAATCCGTTCCTTTGAAACGGCAGCGGGAATGCAACTTGCCGCCCCTGAAGCATTTGATTTGTCAAAAGAATCTCAGGCAACGTTGCAGCTTTACGGACTTGAGCAAGGTAGCTCGGAAGGATTTGCCTGGCAGTGTCTGGTGGCCCGACGTTTGGCCGAACGTGGTGTGCGATTTATTGAGTTAATTGATGGGGATACGAGCCTAGATAAGAACTGGGATGCTCACGCCAATTTGACTAAATACGATCAATTGGCGAGAAACGTCGATCGGCCTATCGCGGGTCTGCTGCGGGATCTCAAAGCGCGGGGCATGCTTGATGACACACTCGTTGTCTGGACGACGGAATTTGGAAGAACGCCATTTGTGCAGAATCCTGGTACCAATGGGCGTGGCCATCACGCGCGCGTTTACAGTTCCTGGTTAGCCGGTGCTGGCATTGCGGGAGGGATGACTTATGGGGCCAGCGACGAGTTGGGAAACGAGGTTGCAGAAGACGTGGTGTCCGTGCACGATTTTCAAGCGACGATCTTACATCAACTTGGTTTGGACCATGAAAAATTAACTTACCGTCATGCGGGACGAGATTTTCGTCTGACCGATGTGCATGGGCGCGTGGTTAACGAGATTTTAACCTGATGTTTGACTGCCCGTGCTAAGGCAGCTTAGGGGAGACGGAGGTCACAGACTATAGGCAGGTGGTCGGATCCCAGGTGGGGCCCTGCTTGAAAGCTGACCGTCTCGATTTCGGGGGAAGTCAGGATGTGGTCGATCGGGATTCTGAGGCAGGGTTGCCAGGAAGGAAAGGTTGCTTGAATGCCGAAGCCTTTGCGGTTGTCTTGTAGCTTTGTGGTGGTAAGGAGGTCCTGAAACCAGGGAGACCAGGGCGTGATGTTCAGGTCGCCAGCAACGATTAGGGGTTGTGTTTGTTGTTGAATCAGTGCTGCTAACTCGTTCAGTTGCGCATTGCGTTGCTTGGCTCGAGCCCGGCTTGTTGGCGGGAGAGTGTGGCTGGCAATGACGGTAATGACACGATCCAGTTTCCATTTGAGCTTGGCCAAAATGGAAGGAGTTCGGGCAATGGGGCTCTCGATGACGAGACTTTCAAGCAGGGGAAAGCGGCTGAGGATGGCGATTCCGAACACCCCTTTGTGAGTGCTGACACGTTGATGGGGAAACTCAGGTGTCAGCCTTTGCAGGACGTGCTGCCAATTCTCGGTCACTTCTTCCAGAACGATAATATCTGGCGTCGATTGGTGTATAAAATCGACCGTTGCCTGGGGGTCTTCGTTGCGCCAATGCAGGTTCAGGGTGACGACTCGTAAGGTGTTCGAGTGTGGTTCGTGAGTTGTGGTTTCAGCGGGTAGTAAAAAGGGAGCGAGTTCCCAGAGGTTAGCTACGAGTATTGCCAATGCCAGGTAGACGAAGCTGGCACGTTTGAGGGCCATAAAGCTAAACAGTAAGGCTGCTGCAATGACCGCATATTGGCAGCGAAAGTGGCTAAATAACTCAAAGACCCACCAATATCGCGCAGCGAAGCTGCAGCATGTTACAAAGCCGACGCCCAGGAGAAGGGTTAATAGCACACGGCCTGCCGAGGCATGCCAATGGCGAGGAGGAGCCGTTTGTGTAGAGATAGGGTCGATGTTCACCGGACAGATATGCGGAGCAAAAATAGAAAACAATTCCGTGTGGTAACTCGGCCTGCGCGTGGCGTAGGTATCTATGGAAACTGGTGGTTTGCGGAGCTTCGGCTTCGTTTAGTAGGACGTTGCCCTAGTGTTGAAAGAGGAATTCCTCTTTGTTGAGAATCGCCCAGGTCACATCCTCCATGCCGCCTTCCTGGTTTTCCGAGTTGTTTACATAGTTCACGGCTCTTTGTAATTCCTGATCCGTTGGTTTTCTGCAGAGAGCCCGTCGATACAGGTCCAAGATAATATCTTCGAATGATGTTCCTGCGTTCCTGCTTTGGCGAAAGCGATTTTCTGGGTGAATCAGCATGTCATGAAGAAATTGTCCGTTGAGTAACTCTAACGCTTGCCCCAAACTTGTATCGACTTTTCTTTCGCAGGAACAAGCGGATTGTCGCTCGGGTTGACCAAACACTTTAAGGAACTCGATGTCACCAATCTTGTCCCGGCGGTGTGGCTTGAGATCGGGTGCAGGGAGCCAGGTAGCTTTGGTCCCGTGCGCCACTCGTTCGAAAGTTTTGGGCTGCCCAGTGACTTGTCCCAAGGCATCGACGAGCTGTTCCGCACTCAGGCGGCGGGGGGTATAGTGCGAAAAATACTTGTAGTCATCTTCGTTAAAGCGGTTCGTTTTCGCAGCGGTCTGGTAGATGCGGCTATTCATGATGCGACGAATGATTGTCTTTCGATCAAATTGATGTGTCGTGAAGTCATTGGCCAATGCTTCCAGTAGGGGGGCATTGGCGGGTGGGTTGGAATCACGAAAGTCGTCAAATGGTTCAACAATGCCGCGTCCTAGGAGTTGGGACCAGATTCGATTCACTTCAACTTTGGCAAAGAATGGGTTCTCTGGTGTGACGAGCCAGTTAACAAAAGCAGCACGACGATCGGTGTGCTCTGTGACATCAATCGAACCGTCGGTAGGAACCCATGGCTGCATGACGAGACCACTCTGAGGATGAGTCACTTCTCCGTTAGAGGTGCTGTAAAGTAGGACTTCTTCTTCTCGCCCGGTCTTGCGTCGCTGCAGTCGATGAAAGAAGGAAGCTAATCCATAGTAATTGTCTTGCGTCCATCTCTCGAATGGGTGGTTGTGGCACTTGGCACATTGAATTCGACTGCCCAGGAATAATTGCGACGTTGTTTCCATGGCATCATTGGTGTCACCGGCGGTGCGGTAATAATTTCCTTGCGGATGTGTGAGTGTACTTCCGCTGGCCGTCAGTAATGCCTTGACAAACTGATCGTAAGGCATGTCTTTTGCAACGGCATTTTGCAACCAGCGGTTATATTTCATCACGCTGTTTCCGCCGATGAGTTTACGTGACACTCGTAATAAATCACCCCATTTTTGGGCCCAAAAGCGTGCGTATTCTGGACGTTGTAATAGCGAGTCGACCAATTCACTACGTTTGGATGCCGCGTCACTCTCAAGGAAATGGTCCACTTCTGCAGGTGTCGGCAAGAGTCCAATGACATCCAGGTAAGCTCGTCGTACAAAGGTCTCATCGGAACAGAGTTCGGAGGGGCGATACTGCAGTTGACGGAGCTTGCGGTCAACATTTTCGTCGATGTAATTAAGAATGGGGGGAGGCTCCCAAGCGAACCCTGGAATGTCGCGGACAAAGGTCAACAAGGGTGTCTGGATGTGGCTCAGGTAGCGAATAATAACGGCAGTATCACCGCGTCCTAAGCCGGTGACCAGGCCGTCGGGAGTGACCGAGGCAACATTGGGATCGGAGGTTTCGTATTTCGCCAAGTGGCTCACGTCACGTGACGTTCCATCGGAGAATTCAGCGATAACGCGAAATTGTTGTTTTATATGAGGAAACTTCAGGACGCGATCTTCTGGTGGAAATACACGGATTCCCAGGCAAGTAGTGTCATGAGATGCCACGGAGCAGCCTTCACTCATCCAGTCGTGTAAAAGCTGATAGAGTCGACCGTCTGTTTCGAGTCGCTTTCCGCCTTGATGTGAAATCTTCATGGTTGGTTTGAGCAACAACAGACTTTCGCTTGGGGTGATCGGGTTGACCCGTCGTCCAAGCGACTGACGAACCAGGGAAACCCGATCGGCCTTCGGCGCAAAGGCAAATAGTGACAATTGAAAACCGGCCTTGCCGTGTGGAGCGCCGTGGCATTGTCCGCTACTGCAACCGGCTTTTGCTAGGACTGGCAGAACTTGATGGTTAAAAGACACCGATTCTTGACTACCCTGGCCAGAGATTTCAACGTTGATGGAATCGCTGAGTTGGCCATGTTTGACCTGAATGGATGTCGTACCATCGAGGAGAGGGGTTAGCATGCCCGTGGGCGTGATTTTAAGAAGGCTCGGCTCGGCAGCGATGAACGTTGCTTCATGTGTCAGGTCAAGAATATCTCCATTGACTCCTCGGCCGGTGACAATGAGTTGGACCGATTGTCTGCTGCCCGTCAGCTGCACAGAGGTTGGGGAGACACTTAATGCTTCTGGCGTCGTCCCGGTGACCAAAGAGTGTGTCTGCAACAAAGAGACCAGGAATAGAAAAGTAAGCTTTCCAGGGTGTTCCATTACGGACTTCCGATTACGCTGATTTGAAACGGATGTTCTCGAAAAAATTGACCACGGTGCAAACGTCCAATCGATTCAACAAAAGCTCCATCGTGATCGCCTAGCTCGGCATCGTCGTTTGCGATAATGACGAACTCAGCAGTGGTTGTGTCTCGATTCACGTTCTTGGTTGCTTCCATTCGCAATCCACGTGGCAAACCGAGGATGTGAAAATGGATATCCAGTGATCGTTCTGTTGTCCAATGCACTTTCACGGGAAGATTCGCTTTGCTGTTGCGCTGGATTTCTAGTTTGGCCGGCATTTCAGTGGTGAACAGTTGATCTGTTCGCACCGCTGTAACAGCATCTACCATGCCCCCTGGCACGATTCTGATGCCGGGGTAATCGCGTGCTAGGTGGTTGCGCAGATCAAGTTTGCGGGTGTACTCAACACCATCAATGGTTGCTTTGCCAAAAATGTGCAGGTCAAATGCCATGCCTGGTTGAAATGTATCGGGAATCTTAATCCGTAGTCCGATACGATTGACGCGGGCAGGAATTTGATGGCCGTCGACTGCAAGCGGTCCGGCGGGCCCATTTGCCATTAATTCAATGGGGCCATCGTAGCCGTAGCGAATTACATCGATCTCGGTGTAGACAAAGCCGCCCGGTGCACAGACAGGTCGGTGACGGGGTAAATTCTGATCATAGGGAGTCGTAATTGTAAATGCTGCTTGGGCTTTGGCAGATATATGGTAAGCCGCTTCCTTACCAGCAGTGCCAATCAGGTCGCGCACCGATAGTAGATATTGGCCGTCTGCGGGAATTATGTATTTCAACATTAATTCTTCGGCAGCGCCGTTGATTTCGTCACGCAGGATTTCACCATTGGCACGATGTAACACAAGGTGGGGAAAGGCTGGGGAGTTGAGCCGTTTGGCATTAGGAGTAAAAGTCACATGCTGACCTTTGCGTGCCGTAAATTGGTAGTAATCGATGTCGCCCGCTTCCCCAAATTGGCCATTAAGGTCACAGGGCAGAGTGATCGGTAAGGCCGCAGCGATTTCATTGTTGGGTTCTATTTCTACAAGTTGATCGCGTGCGCTTGCGAGCAGGTTAATGGGGCAGGTGAACGGCATTGTCGTCCCAGGCTGATTACTGAGGTCACTCCGAATGAAACCGAGTTTCTCGGCTGCGGACCAATGAACTGGGATGGTGGTCGGCACATGGGAAAATAAGTTTACCAGGACGTTAATGGGGGTTCCGATTTGGACGCCGAGCGGGAAAGCATTGTTTGCCAGCGAGAACGTTCCGACTCGTAACAGAAAAGGAAGGTTACCACGGTACTGTAAATCGTGGACGGCGATTTTGTAGGCTCCGGTTTCGAGGGCCTTAAAGCTAAACCTGCAATCTCCATCCACGATCGGGTCATCATCGGCGTAATCGATTGGCTTACCTGAGGGATTGAAAATTGACAACACAGGGTCGATTTCAATACTTAGCCTTTGAGCAATGACGTCAAATTGGAGGGAATCTCCAGCGGTGACATCGAGCGTGAAATAAACCGGCCGACGTTCTTGTGTCGTGCCTTCAATTAAACATGGGAGCGTTAGTGCTTGGGCCTCTTTTAGTGTGGTCCGATTTTTGCTTGGCGTGGCTGGCTGGCGATCGAGCCAAACGAATCTTGCTTCCGATTGGCCCTCCCCGTTGCAAACGCGAATTGCACCCAGGCCCAGTGGCGCATCAGGCGCTGGTGTGAGCTCATATATGACTTTGCCTCGGTTGTTGTTTTCTTTCGCCGAGAGAGTCCAGGTGGCAGGAAAACTAGTCCAAAGTTGTGCTGGTGAACCGTAGGGTAGATTTAATTCTTGACCATCCAAGGTGATTTCGGTGGTCTGCCCCGGCGAAAGGGAGTGAGTAGAAAGACTTCGCAATCGCGTGGCAAAGCAACGATCACTCATCCCAACGAGTAGAACAAACAGCACAAATAAGCTCAGCTGTCGCTGAAGAGGAAGGTGTCGAGCAATCACGGGGAAACGCCTATTTTGCAGCAACGCTGATGTCGTCAGCGATGTCGAGTAGATAAAGATTGAACTCGCCTTCTCGCTCTCCGACAAAGACGATCTGTTGGCTGTTGGGGTGCCAACGTGGGTAGTCATCGCGTTCTTCAGACGTTGTGATGCGGTGGACGTTGCTTCCATCGATATTCATGACATAGATGTCATAGTTGCCGTCGCGAGTGCTCACAAAGGCAATGCGTTTACCGTCGGGCGAGACGGCAGGACGCACGTCCATCAAGCGATTTGTCGTCAGGCGTTTTTCGTCGCTGCCATCCAGATTCATAGAATAAATTTCGTAATTATTTTCACGACTATTAGAGAAGATGACGCGTTTTCCATCGGGAGTGACCGTAGGCCAATTTGTGATGCCTTCGCTGTGTGTCATTTGTTTTTTGTTTTTGCCTTCCAGGTTGCACGACCAGAGTTGTTGCGGACCCGTTTCTGCAAAGGCATAAATGACGGTTTTTGAGTCTGGGGTGAAGATCGGATTGCGCGTCCCACCACGCCCGGAATGGGTAATAAAAGCGGCCGGTTTTTCGTTCTGTAAGTCGCGAATCACCAGGCGTGCTGTCAGGTTACCCGTACATTCCGTATAGCATGTGTAACGACCGTCTGCTGAAAATGCAGGTTCGTAGTGGTGGTGATTGCCCGCGTCTTCAAACATTTCGACGATTTCCAGCGTTTCCATGTTCATCTTCATCATGCGGACGAAATCGGGTGTTTCGTCATAGCAATAGATCAACGATTTTCCCTCTTCCACAAAGATGGGATCACGTTTGTTGGCACCGTCGTCAGTCAACTGCTGCGGATCGGCCCCGCACGCGAAGCCTGACACAGAGAGAATCATTCCAGCACAAACGATTATCGGATTTATCCAATGTTTACAGCAATTCATCAATTAAACTTCCACCATCAAGGACTTTCATTTCAGCACGTTGCTGGGCTCCCACGCCCGCTAATTCTGCAATTGTGGTGCCCGCCATCAGAGGTGTGATGGGGCGAGTTACCGGATGTTCTCCCTTGCTGTCACTTTGCCCAATGCACCGACCGGGTTCGATTCCCGCACCTGCCCAAAGAGAAAAATAGCAGTGTTGCCAATGCTCTCTCGCCGCGCGGTTACTGATTTGTGGTGTACGACCGAATTCCCCCATAGCAACCAGTAAGGTCTCTTCCAGCATCCCTCGATCGTCCAGGTCATCGAGCAACGTAGAGAAAGCGCGGTCGAAAATTGGACAATGGCGGTCTTGCAACAATTCAAAATTGTAGATGTGCGTGTCCCAGCCAAAATCTCCGTTGGGAGTAAACGTTTCTACGTACTCACTCCAGTTGACTTGAATGTAGGGTACGCCCGCTTGTGCTAAACGGCGCGCTAGCAAACAGCCTTGCCCAAAGGTGGTATGTCCATATGATCGTCGCGTTTTGGGGGACTCTTTGGTGAGATCGAAGGCATCTCTGGCTTTGGCATCGGTGAGAAGGTCAAAGGCCGATTGATAAGTATGTCCCCACTGCCCCAGGAGATTTTTCTCCAGGCGATGCTGCTCTACATCCAATTCTGAGAGGAGATCTTTGCGATTCGAGATCCGTTTCGGAGACATATTAGGGAGCATTTTCAAGGTGGGGATACCGACTTCGCCACGGTCGCTGCAACTAACTAAAAAAGGGTCATAAGCTTTGCCCAGTGTACCCCCGCCATAACCCTCAATCCGACGTGGCAAATCGCGAGGGATCCCGCGGCCAACGTAGAAGAATGGAGGTAGTGACGACGACGGAGTTGTGGCCAATTCATCTTGACCTCGATGCTTGGCAATGATGGCTCCAAAATTTGGTTGGACCGGGCCTGGTGATTCCTTAAAACCGGTGACACCGATCGTTCCTGCGCCTGGATGACCGCTGTCGGTTGTTTGCATCGAACGAATCACGCAGTACTTGTCGGATCGGGCTGCCATGCGGGGCAACAATTCGGTGTAGTGCATGCCAGGGGTTTTGGTAGCGATTGTGCCGAAAGGGCCGCGATATTCCATTGCGGCGTCTGGTTTTGGATCCACCATGTCGATATGACTTGGTCCACCCCAGAGCCAAAGCAAGATGACCGATTTGGCTTTGGCTTTCTGGCGAGCCTGCTCGACTGCTTGCAGGGAAGGTAGGCCGGCCCCCAGTGCGAACGGAACAATTGACGATGTTTTTAAGAACGAACGGCGAGTCTTTCCGCTGCACGAGGCTGCTCGAAAACTACCAAAATCGATCATGGAACAGGTCTCCTAAGATGAGGAACTGGTAGGCCTCATTAAATTCAACGAATATATTTCCAGTTTCTACACTTTCACACAGTCCTCATTTTACTGTCCCGCAAGGAAAGGGGCGAGGTGGATTGCGTAGTCTGCGGTTTAATTAATGCGAGATTTTGGAGTATACTGGGCCACGTTGGATAGATTTTGGAATAGATTCTGACAAATCCCGAGGTTGGAACCTGGCATTTCACAGCTCAGGGCTTTTGAGTGGAGCGGGCATTATGCTGCAGCGTACTTCTGATGCAGTGGTGAATCATCCACGGACATCGCGTCGTCAAGCCATCCAGATCGGCAGTGTGGGCATCCTGGGCCTGGGAATGAATCACCTGTCTGGTTTGCAGAGCTTGGCCAAAGAATCACCCCCCCCTTCTGCCAAATCCGTGATCTACATTTTTCTCTCGGGGGGCCTGACCCAGCACGACAGTTTTGACCCCAAACCGGATGCCCCCGTCGATGTGCGGGGTGAATTTGCTCCGATTGCCACGAAAACCCCTGGAGTTCAGGTATGTGAACATCTCCCCATGCTGGCTCAATGTAGTGACAAGTGGGCGCTTGTACGATCTTTGACACATACGTCGAATGACCATTCGCAAGGCCATCACATTATGTTGACCGGACGCAGTGAACTACCGCGAGGCTTTCGTGGTAGCGAACCAGCTTCAACCGACGACCCATGCATCGCGTCGGTGGCGAACCGAGTGATGCCGCGACGCAACAATCTGCCACCTGCTGCCGTGCTACCAGAAAAACTGGTGCATGTTTCCGGCCGTACCATTCCCGGGCAGTTTGCAGGAGTGATGGGGGCGCAGTATGACCCATGGTTCATCGAGGCCAGTCAGTTCCGCAGCAGTCAATACATTCACGGGGCGTTTCCTGAATATGGCTTTCATCGCTGGGAAGGTTTGACGAATCCGGCTGAATACCGTTTTGAGGCACCGCGTTTGGAGCTTCAGCAGGGCGTGCTCAAGAATCATTTTCGTGCGCGCACGGCGTTGCTGCAAGATTATCAGCGACAACGCGCCGTATTGGATCGGGTGGCCAGCGTGGAAAGTTTTGATCGTTTTCGTCAGCAAGCGATTTCCATGCTAACTGCGGAGAGCGTTCATCAAGCCCTTGATGTGCATAGCGCAGATTCCCGCTTGCAGGATCGTTACGGACGCAATTCGTTTGGTTGGTCGCTTTTGATGGCGCGGCAGTTAGTGCAAGCTGGTGTAAGGATGGTGCAGGTCAATTTAGGTAATGATGAATCTTGGGACACGCATGAAGCAGCCTTTGGAAACTTGAAGAATTATCTTCTGCCGCCTACAGACCGCGCCGTCTCAGCGCTCATCGAGGATCTCGATGGACTCGGGCTACTTGAGGACACGATGATTGTCATGGCAGGGGAATTTGGCCGCACGCCCAAAATTTTCACCTTTCAAGGAGCTCAATCTGGGCTTCCTGGTAGGGACCACTGGGGGGCGGTGCAGACGGTATTTTTTGCTGGAGGAGGGGTAAAAGGGGGCCATGTGGTCGGTGCATCGGATCGGATGGGTGGTTACCCGTCGGCGGATCCGCAGACTCCGGAAAACATGGCGGCCACTATTTACCATGCCCTGGGATTGCCACCGACGATCGCTTGGCACGACGATTTGAATCGGCCACATCAGGTTTATCATGATGAACCGATTGCCGGCCTGTTTAGCTGAGGTTCGTGCCCTCTTTAGAGCAACTAGCGATCAGCCTCGGCCGAATGGATTGGCTGCTTTGCCAGTTTTCTAAGCAACTGGCGAAAAGCCCGAGCGCGGTGACTTAAGCAATTTTTCACTGCGAGTGACAACTCGGCAAAGGTCTGGCTGTATTCAGGGACGAGAAATAACGGATCATAGCCGAAGCCAATCGTGCCTTGAGGCGCCGACAGAATCCGTCCGCGGCAGGCTGCCTCCGCGCGGAGATAGATTTTTCCAGTGGGGTCGGCGATCACGAGATGGCAGACGAATTGTGCGGTTCGTTGTTCGGTTGGGAGAGAGCTGATTTGTTGAAGTAATTTTTCGTTGTTACGACGATCACTGCTGGGCTCGCCGGCATAACGGGCTGAATGCACCCCCGGCGCGCCGTTGAGACCCGCGACGGCAAGACCGCTATCGTCAGCCAGGGTCCATTGGGTCAGGGAGGAGGCAACTTGGCTGGCCTTTTGGGCAGCATTTTCAGCGAAGGTTGCACCGGTTTCTTCGACATGCGGTGCTGTCGGGAAATTGTGGACGTTCAGCAAGTGTATCCCAGCGGGGGCAAATAGAGTCGCCAATTCTTTTGTTTTCTTGGAATTGCGGCTGGCGAGAACAAGGTTTTGCATGGGACTGCTGTCACTGCGTTAGGCTGGTTGTCTGCGAGACTGCAAAAGCCGCGCGGGCAAGTTAGTGATTGTAAGGGAGAAGTGGTTGCTCGCGTTGGTTCGGTGAGGAGAGAGTGTGCTGACAACAATGCGACTTCAAAGAATGGCCAGTGGATTGCGACTTTCTTCCAAAGTGCCACGAGTGACACCGACCCGGTTACTAGCCTGCAATGCGGTCCAGACCTCCTGCCCACTGACGCGGTCTGCCAGTAAATCGCGATACAAAGAAAGAACTTGAGGTAGCTGTGTTGTTTCACCAGGAAGAAATTCAATCCGAAAATGGCGAATGCCAGCACTCACTAACTGCGGTACGAGTTCTGCAGCACTTTGAGGGGTTGCGTTGAATAACGTATTGCGACATCCGACGTCAGCGGTCAACGGGTGTTCCATGCCAATTCGATCACGCAATTTTACTTGGTGGACGTCACATGGGCGCCCGCAATTCGTTTTGTTGGTGCCGGGTGATAGGACGGCGCAAAAAACACAGTGTTCCATATGAAACATCGGCATGTGCTGATGGATGACAAGCTCCAACCATGGAGCAGGCACACTTGATACCAGGTCGAGCAGCTGATCGCGATTCAAATCATAGGAGGCTGTAAGGCGTTCTGCACCCTGGTCCACGAGAAAAGCGGCCGTTAGTTCATTCGCAATGTTGAAGGAGAAGTCTGCAATGACAGGCAGTTGTTCCGAGCGAAAGAAAGAAAGTCCCGACAGATTTCGGGCCAGAATGCCATGAGGCTGGTACTGTAAGAGTTTCCGGAAAACGCCAATTTCATTTGGTTTTTGAATCCGCGGCGTGGCTAAGAAAATCTGAGCGTCGCTACCACGTGCGCTCTGCACGGCGTCGTGATACTCACGGATGTCTTGAAAGTCCACGTAGATTTGCTTGACGTTCTGTTGCAATGCCGCCTGCACCTGGTTCAGGCTGCGACAAAGTAGGTGTATCTCGGGTGTCGTTGGAAGCTCGGGTGAGGAAAGGTTTTGAGAACGTAATCGCGGCAGTACCGGTGTGGAGGCCATTTTGCGAGGAGGATCAAGAGAGCAGTTATCCAATTGCCGGATCATCTCTCGACGCAGTGTTCCGAGTACACTGTGGGGAACCATAGGGCCCCCATGAATCCTGGCTTTTACGTTGCGGAGTTGGTAGACGGTTTGGCCCAGTCTCTGTAGCTGTTCTCTGAGATTTGTAAGGCTCGCTGGATGACGCGTTGCCGGTTGTAACGCGTCGACAGACTGCAGTTGGCAGGTCGCTCCCGTGGTGGTGGTCCCCGTAATCTGGAGGGGTTGCCCTGCAATAGCAGTCACTTTCAGATCGAGTGGTACACGGCGGATCGGATCTGAACCGGTGAACGAGCGGCGGAGGCGAATTGTGAGTTGAGGATCGTCTGTTTTCCAAATTGATTGTCCGGGGTATAGCCGCGACAGTTCAATGTCGTTGCGGTTGAATCGCAATTCCACTGTTCCCCGGCCGATCGGTTCGTTCTGTAGCTGTTGATTGCGAAAAACTTGGTATACGCGACCACCCTGTTCCTCATTTTTCGCGCGGTCACCAGTAAAGACAATTCCGTCACCCCGGCTGATCGTAGCGCACAGCGCGACAGCGACTCCTCTGGTCCGTACTTCAATGATCTTTCCTAGTAGCACTCCTCGTTTTGAAGAGCTTTGACCCGGAACGAGCATCTTGTGGTCAGAGCCCGGCAACCAGCCGGGCGAGAATCCGCGTGAGAAAGAGAGTTCCATCTCTTCAACTTCTTGGCGAGAAAATGAAATCGGTTTCTGTTCACGAGCGGCATCGATGGCGCGGCGGTAATGCTTGGTGATATTAGCTACATATTCGGGTGTCTTTAGTCGCCCTTCAATCTTAAAGGAGCAGACACCGGCGGCGATTAGCTCTGGTGTCAATTCGTAGGCGGCCAAGTCTTGTGGACTGAGTAGATATTGGACATCACCCAGTTCTACATCTTCTCCGTCACAGGTAAGTTCATAGGGTAGCCGACAGGCCTGAGCACATTGACCGCGATTTGCGCTGCGGCCACCGAGAGATTCACTTGTTAAGCATTGTCCAGAGTAAGCGACACAAAGTGCTCCATGAACGAATGCCTCCAGCGGCATTTCGGTTTGTCGATGGATTTGTGAAATCTCCTCGATCGACAATTCGCGTGCTAGAACGACTCGTTTTATGCCGAGTTGTTTTGTCACCTCGATGCACTCGGCGCTCGTCAAGGTCATTTGGGTGGAAGCGTGAATTTCAAGTTCGGGACAGATCTCGTGCGCTAATCGGGCGACCCCAAAATCTTGGACCAAAATAGCGTCCGCGGCTGCAGCAGCAATGCCGCGAAGGATGTTCTCAACCTCAGGTAATTCACTCGGAAATGCGAGCGTGTTGATAGTAACATAACCTTTAACTCCTCGCCGATGAAGGAATCGCATTAGGTTCGGCAGGTCGTCGAGATCAAAGTTCTGCGCGCGGGCGCGCGCATTCATTCCGCAATCTAATCCGAAGTAGATTGCATCCGCCCCATTCTCGACAGCGGCGCGTGCGCAATCCCAGTCTCCAGCCGGTGCGAGTAACTCGGGGATTTCGGAAGCGGTCGTCATGAGTTAAGGGTCGCAAGAGGGACTCTGTAAGCTCGGGCACGGGGGAGTTAAAGACTCCCTTGGGTCTGGGCCACACGTGCGAATCAATGAAATGTTTCTTTGTAGCGCACTTCATCATATGCACCGGTCATGCGATGGCTCAAGTGGCAAATGCCCGTTGTCGAGAAG
>JAKVBY010000016.1 GCA_022446825.1 Pirellulaceae bacterium | reverse complement strand
CGATTTTTCCTTCACGTTTTCATGAGTCAGCGAAATTACTTAAAAAGGCAGTAGAGCAAGGGCGGTTTGGAAAACTGACCATTGGAGACGCCTATGTGAAGTGGTATCGGACGCAGGAATACTACGATAGCGGTGCTTGGCGTGGCACCTGGGCGTTGGATGGTGGCGGAGCTTTGATGAACCAGGCCATTCATAGTGTCGACTTATTAACTTGGTTGATGGGGCCGGTAGATGAAATTTCAGCGCATGCTTCAACATTGGCGCATCAACGCATCGAAGTTGAAGACGTGGCGATGGCGACGTTGCGGTTTGCAAACGGGGCACTCGGTGTGATCGAGGCTACCACGGCGGCCTATCCCGGGGCACTAAAGCGAATTGAGATTCATGGTTCGGCTGGCTCGGCTGTTCTCGAAGAAGAGGATATCAAGCGGTGGGACTTTGCGAAGTCACGCCGCGCGGATGGTGAATTGCGGAAACGAATGGCAGGAAAGACAGAGACCGGTGGAGGGGCCGCGGATCCCGCGGCCATTGGGCATCAGGCCCATACTGAGTTATTCAAGGATGCCTTGAGAGCGATTAAAGCCGGTAAGGCCCCATTGATTGATGGCCATGAAGGACGTCGTTCGGTAGAGATTATTCTGGCGATCTATAAGGCTGCAGAGACGGGGCGTGCCGTGAAGCTTCCTTTGACTCGGGACCCCGTCTTTAAGAGCCGCAAGAAGTAAAGAATACTTTGGTCGTGTTTCGTTGGTGATTTGTCAATGACGCATTCCGGCATCATGGGGGATTCGATCATTGTAGCTGTGTGCCCGCACAGACGGGCAGTTTTAAGTGTGAGATTCGGCAGGTCTCAGGGCTTTCATTTGCACCTTTGATCCTGGTCGACTAAGCTGCTCTTTGCTATCTGTTGCAAATTTTGCTGTTCGTCGTCTTGTCAAAGGATGTAATCATGCCAAGTTCGGTTTCCGTCAAAAGACGTGATTTCCTCAAATCGTCTAGTGCCGCTGCTGCGGTTGTGTCCGCTGGTGTTTGGAGTGAAGTTGCGGCTGCCGATTCGAATTCCCCCAATGCCAAGTTAAAGATCGCGTGTATTGGGACAGCAAATCGTGCTGCGGCGGATATTGACGGTGTCAAAGGTGAGGACATCGTGGCCTTGTGCGACATTGACAAGAATTATTTAGACCGAGCAGCGGAAAGATTTAAGGATGCCACGACCTATGTGGATTATCGTGAGTTGATTGAGAGTGAAGCCGGGAAAATCGATGCGGTTGTCGTTGGAACGGCAGATCACAGCCACGCCCCTGCTTCGATTCGAGCCATTCGAAAAGGCTTGCATGTGTATTGCGAAAAGCCACTTACCCATACGGTTCAAGAAGCAAGGCTGGTGGCGGAAGAAGCAAAGAAATATGGCGTTGCAACCCAGTTGGGTACGCAAATTCATGCAGGGGATAATTACCGTCGTGTTGTCGAAATCATTCAATCTGGCGTGCTTGGTGATGTCACTGAGGCCCATGTTTGGGTTGGTAAAGGTTGGGGCGGTGGAGAGCTTCCCACGAACACTCAGGAGCCCCCGAGTCATTTGAATTGGGATTTGTGGCTGGGGCCAGCGGCAGAACGCCCTTATGCACCAGGTCGATACCATCCCGCCAANTGGCGACGTTGGTGGGCTTTTGGNCAAGGTACGCTNGGAGACATGGCTTGTCACTATATGGATCTGCCGTTTTGGGCATTGAAATTGCGACATCCAACCACCTGTGAAGCCGAGGGGCCGGAAGTGCACCCGGAAACATGTCCTTTAGGACTTGTTGTGCGTTATAACTTCCCTGAACGCGATGGCTTGGCCCCTGTGAAGCTGACTTGGTATGACGGTAATTTAATCCCGAAGAAAGTTGCTGGCGAGCGAGTACCGGGAAGTGGAGTCATGTTTGTTGGGACGGAAGGGCATATGTTTGCCGACTATGGGAGCTATCGATTGTTCCCCGCGGATAAGTTCAAAGGGTTTAAACCGCCCCAGCAGACGATTCCGAATTCCATTGGACATCACGCCGAATGGATTAAGGCATGCAAAGATGGTTCACCAACGACCTGCAATTTTGATTATTCCGGTGCACTCACTGAGTCAGTGCTGCTCGGCAACGTTGCCTATCGGACCGGTGAGAAATTGGAATGGGACGCGAAGACTTTGACGGCCAAAAACTGCCCATCGGCGAAATTGTATATTAACAAGGAATATCGCGAGGGGTGGGAAGTCGCTGAAGGCACGACCGTCGCCGCGTCGTGATTTCGGGCGTCATTCCGACACGGGCTAATAACTAGAAACTATTGCCCGTCGATGTAGCGAAGTTGAATTTCGGTCTCGGGCAGCTTTGTCTGTAAGGCTTTTGCGCCTGCTTCGGTGATGGCAGTTCTTGTAACCTTCAGGTCCTCAAGTTGCGTGAGCCGTTCTAGGTGTGTCAGGCCAGCATCGGAGATTGCCGTCGACCCCAGATGCAGGAATGCCAGTTCGCTCATCGCGGCTAAATATTCTAAGCCACCGTCGGAGAGTTGAGTGTTATCTAAATTCAGCCAACGTAATTTAGTCAAGCCAACGAGTTGCCCAACACCCGTATCGGTAATGGCGACGCGCCAGAGATTCAACCGCTGAAGTTGAGTCATCTGTCCCACAGGCTCCATGGCATCGTCAAAGAGCAAGCTGTTTTCGCTGAGGTCTAGGTCTTCTAGGTTTGCTAGTTCCGTTAGATGCGACAGGCCTGCAGTAGAAATTTGAGTTTGTGCGACGCGGAGTTTTTTCAGGTTAGGGAAGCGATCTTTAATGATGGCCATGGCGTCGTCATCAACGAGAGTTTTGGCTAGGTAGAGCTCTGTGAGTTGTTCAGAAGGTTCTAATAAGGAGAGGCCGTCCCCACTGATCCAGAGAAAATCTAAGGCTAAAACTTTGAGCTTGGGAAGCTTGGCGATATCTGCGAGTGCTTCATCGTCAATCGTGGTGGCGCCGTTCTTGCCGGACAAGCGAAGTGCGACTAAGGTCGATAAGCCGGTGAGATGTTTCATCGCGTCGTTTGAGATGCCACAACCTCGCATATCCAGATTTCGAATCGCTGTAAGGCCACTGATTCCGACCAGGCCCTCGTCACTAATTGCCGTTTCGTTCAAAAGGACTGATTGGAGTTTAGGAAGACTGGGAAGATGCGTGAGAATTGAATCATCGATGGTCAAGCCACGAAAGTTGACTTCGGTAACGAAGCCATCTCCGTCCCGCCGCATGGTGGCGCCACATTTTTCCAGAGCCATTAAGCTGGCAGTGTCGTCAATCTTTTGAGGACTGTCCGGTGTTTCTGTCGTAGGATCAGTGTGAGCAGCCCCCGTTTGCACTGAATCGTTTGGAGCTGTGGATGAGGTTTGAGGAACCGCCGACTCTTGGTTTGTAGGTGGGGTTGTGGAGTCGCATCCCAGGTTAATGGAAATGTTCAAAATTGCGAGCAGAATGAAGGTTAACCTGAGCACTAGAGTTCCTCCAATTGAATAGGATCGGTGGGGCGTGTTAAACGTTACAGCGTGGTAAGGCTGCCCGCTGTTAGCAGTTCCAGAATGTATTTTGTCGAATGATGTATTTCGCCGAATGTGGGTTTTTGGTAAACCCGCGTCTGGGATCCGGGAAGAAATGTACAGATGGCTCTACGAAACATTGTGCCGAAGCCGCATAATCTAGCGGACGTCCGTGCCGTGGGTGTAGGGGGCTCTCTGTGGCGGCGTTCACACACGGTAGCGAAGTCGACTCATTGCAGCCTTGCTTTTTAGCTGATTTCCAGCCGTAGTGGCTAAATTGAGCCTGTGATTTATGTGATAAGAAAAATCGGGGTAACTTTTTGTTGAGCGGTGAGGGGGCGTGCCCGTGAGGTTGCTGAATGAATGCTCGATGCTTTGTCTGAGTGGATTATGACATGCAAGCGAATCTTGAGGGATTGGACGGAATGAGCACAACTGCCCCGCAAACTTCCGTTGCGGCATTGCACAACAGCACCGTTGCTCAGCAACAGCCGGCCCGTTTTAAATCGCCCCGCAAAGAAAATCGCGCGCATTTTGTTGCTGCGCACGTGGCTGTGCTGTTAGGAGTGCATGCACTGGCTTTGCTGTCGTTCGTGCCTTGGTTGTTCTCTTGGAGCGGATTGATTGCATGCCTAGTGGGGATTTATGCATTTGGTGTAATGGGGATCAATATCGGCTTTCACCGTCTCTTAACGCACCGGAGTTTTGAATGCTCGAAATGGGTTGAGCATGCTTTGGCCTTGCTGGGAATTTGTTGCCTGCAAGGCGCGCCAAGTCGTTGGGTTGCACTGCATCGTATTCATCACCAATACTCAGACTCTGAGGAAGATCCCCACACACCTTTGGTCAGTTTTCTTTGGGCTCATTTTGAATGGATTATGACCGAGGACAAAAACCGTTATTGGTTGATGACTTATGACAAGTATGCGCCAGATATGATTCGCGACAAATTTTATCTGGCGATGGATCGTAAGGGATTGTGGTTTTTCGTCTACGTATTGCACGCAGCCGCTTTTTTTGTCGTTGGGTTCACCGGCGGTTGGTTGCTTCCAGGTGGGTCTCTGGCTCAGGCGGTGCAACTCGGTAGTAGCTGGTTGGTTTGGGGCGTTCTCGCACGTACTGTGCTGGTTTGGCACTTTACATGGAGTGTGAATTCGCTCACCCATATGACTGGCTATCGAAATTATGAAACCAACGATGAGAGCAAGAATAATTGGTTCGTCGCATTAATGAGCCACGGTGAAGGGTGGCACAATAATCACCATGCCGATCCCCGAAGTGCAGCTGCAGGTCATCGATGGTGGGAATTGGACGTGTCTTATCTGATCATACGCGTCCTGGGGTCCATGAAGTTGGTAAGTGGAATTGTTCCCGTTCGCACAAAGGTCGCTAATCGGTACGGGCCAGATGCAAAACGACAGGCCAAAAAAGAGGTTTCAGAAACCATGATTGCCGGTTCGACCCTATCCCCGTGTGGGATGGACGACGCCGGTGACGTTCGACAGTCTCGGGCTGCCTAGCTGACTGATGCGGTGACAAAAAGTTACTCAGGGTTTCAGTGCTGGGAAGGAAGCGAGCCGGAGTGCATGGAATCATCGTATAAACTTTGAGCCTTGCTTACTGAGGGCATGATTCGTCTTCTCCTGGTAGCCCATTCTTGCGAGAATCTTGCGGCTCGTTCTCGGCTAGGAGAAATGAGGTGACAAGCGTGCGAAGGAGTGTGGTGTTGAAACAGCTGATAGATTGGTTTGCCTACATTTTAGTTCGTTGCTTAGTTTGTTTAGCACAAGCTATGAGTATTGAACGTTGTCATGAGGTATGTCGCGTATTAGCTTGGCTCGCCTCGGATGTTGTAAAAATTCGCAAGGCGGTCGTGGACGAAAACTTGCGACATGCTTTTCCAGCATGGACCGAAAAGCAGCGCCGGATGTGCGCACGCAAAATGTGGGAACATCTGTTCTTGATGACCTGTGAAATTGCACACATCCAACGAAAGCTTCATACGACGAACTATCGACAATTCTTAATGTTTCACCAAAAGCCAATCTCGATGAAGTATTTGTTGGAAGGTCGACCATTGGTTCAGCTCACCGCGCACTACGGTAATTTTGAAGTATTTGGGTTCATTATCGGAATGATGGGGATGCCGTCATACACAGTCGCTCGCCCACTCGACAATCGTTATCTTGATCGTTGGCTCAAGCGTTTCCGTCAGGGGACAGGACAGACAATTCTTCCCAAGGATGGAAGCGCTAAGACAATTGATGCCGTACTAGAAGCAGGTGGAAGAATGTCACTTTTGGGCGATCAACATGCTGGCCCCAAGGGTTGTTGGGTAGATTTTTTTGGGAGGCCAGCTTCCTGTCATAAAGCAGTCGCTGTATTCACTCTTGTTAGTGGGGCACCTCAACTCGTCGTTGCCTTGCGAAGGCTGGGTAAGCCGATGAGATTTGATGCAGCTTGTTTTGGTGTTGTGGATCCTCGGGATCAAACTCACGAAGCCATGGCGAACGTGAAGTCGTTGACGAAGTGGTACAATCAACGCTTAGAAGAGATGATTCGAGAGTGCCCGGAGCAGTATTGGTGGGTTCATCGTCGATGGAAGGGCACACCGCCGCGCCGTAGCTTGCCATCGAAAGCAGCTTAAATTGAGATCTATTGGCAGTAGCTTGGAGAATGAGGCGAAATGTCAGAATGGATTCGTATCGCCGCTGTAGAAGATTGTCCAAGTGGCGAGGCTCGAGAGTGCGTTGCAGGAGATTCCATTGTTGCGTTATTTAATGTTGCTGGTGAGTTTTATGCCCTCGATGGAATTTGTCCTCACCAAGGTGGACCACTAGGAAAAGGCGCACTAAGCGGTTGCATGGTGACGTGTCCTTGGCATGGTTGGCAGTTTGATGTCAGTAGCGGTCAGCACCAAACAAGCCAATCACTTGTGCACCCTAAATTTGCAGTGCGTGTCGACAACGGTGAAGTCTTTGTGAAGGTTTCTGCCTAGTCGGTTTCGACCCTGATTGAAGAGTATGCGCGAGATTTATCTTGCGGCTTTCCAAGTTTGCAGCCAGGCTCTAGATTTACATTGGTTAAAATCGTATTGCTATATTGTTTACCCACAGTTGCTTTTGGATCCAAAAACGGCGTGTGTTGAGATGGAACGTTGATTAGGTGCCGACCCTTTAAGAATAGCGATCCCCCGTGGATTGCCGAATTGTGGTGCAACCAGCCAAGGCAACGCGGTTTGGTTCAGCCAATGAACGCTTGTCTGCTCGAACGAGAAATCTTTTCGAAACCGTATTTTGACCGCTGGGGACTGATTGTTGCGTGCGACGGTGATGAATTGATTGGTTTTGTGCATGCTGGCTTTGGTGCAGACGATCAGCGAGCAACGATATCGACCGAGTACGGAGCGACGCACGCCCTAATGGTTGCCAGTCACGTGGATCGATCGTTGGTTTCAAAGATGCTGCTCGCAGAAAGCGAAAGGTATCTAAAAGAAAGAGGAGCCCGGTTTGCGTTTGGTGGAGGCGTATTTCCGGTAGACGGTTTCTATTTAGGGCTACTTGGTGGAAGTCAGCTTTCCGGAACGTTGTTTTCGAATTATCAAATGCTGAAAGTTTATCGCTCTGCGGGATATTTTGAGATTGTCGAGCGGAGAGTTTTGCAATCACGCTTGCCAAACTTTCGACCGATTGTTAATCGAGATCAACTGCAGGTTCGCAGAACGTATCAAGTTGACCAGCAATTAGATCCTCCCACCGACAACTGGTGGGACGCTTGCACCTTGGGCATGATTCAACGAACTCTATGGTGCTTGAATTCCCGTCACAATAGTGTCTCTGAAGCTCGTGTCCTGACCTGGGATATGGAACCGATCGCAAGTAGCTGGGGTGTGCATGCCGTCGGGATCATGCAGCTGGAAGATGGTCAGGATGGATCACTTTCAAAAGAGGAAACGTTCTTGATTGGAGAAATCCTCCGCCAAGAACGATCACGGGGCGCCACCTTGGCTGAAGTTCATGTTGCCGCTACGGATGTTGAACGACTGGAAATGTTTGCGCGACTAGGGTTTGAGGAAGTCGATCGAAGTGTAACTTTTCGCAAGGAATTGTAGATGCTTTCCGGCTGTTGGGTTCTTTGCACCGAAACGACCCAAATGCAAGTGATGTCGAAGCTTGAATTGTAGATTCAGGGTACTCGTTTCATGGGAACGGTTTCCTGGATTTGTCGCGAGTTGACTACCGAAGTTTTTGACCGGAAAACGAGCAGTGTGTGACCGGTGCTGGATCAAGTACACAACTAAAAAGTGGCCCAGTTGTCCGCGAAAATGGAGAAGTATGATGGCCGTTTGAACTTGCCTCAATTCAGAGCAGCCAGTTTTTTATGATCCAGAGTCGGACTAGTGAAGGATTCACGCCTAGGATTAAGAGACGATTGAAAGTCGAGTGATCGCTTGTTTCAGAGGATCGCAAGCTGAGCCTGGAAGCCTTGTGCAGGCAAGTGTTTTAGTGAAATTAGGTAACTGCAAAGTAGCTACTTGCAGCAAAGTCAATCTCATGACGGCTGAGGGATAAAGGGCATTTCTTGAACAAACAGTTGTTCTTTATCTGTCGTAGCAAGTCGCGAGGATGACAGCATCGAAAGTCTCGATCACTTGTCTTGTAGTGTTTTTCAATCAGGTGAGTAACGATTTCATCGTTAAAGTCAAATCCCATGCGGGGGCAGATTCTCTTGAATAATTGGCGAAATTCATGCTCGGTCGGGTTGGGTACTTCAATCTTGTAAGGGATGCGACGTAGAAAGGTATCGTCTACAAGATCTTTTGGTTCAAGGTTGGTCGAGAAGATGATCAGCTGATCAAAAGGGACTTGGATCTTTTTTCCCGCCAATAAGTGCAGGAAGTCGAAGCGCTTTTCCAATGGAATAATCCATCGGTTGAGCAGTTCTGCAGTACTCATTTTTTGCCGTCCAAAATCGTCGATCACCAGAGTCCCGCAATTGCTCTTCATCTGAAGCGGAGCTTCACTTACTCCGGTTGCTGTATTTAAGCGGACTTCAAGGTGCTCCATGGCCAATTCACCACCCACAATCGTGGTGGGACGTTGGATGCGAATCCAACGTTTATCGAGTGGCGGTCGCTTCGGAGTATGTACAGTGTCGTGTTTCACGCAGAGCTCGTTCATGGCCAGTGTCGGTCAAGCGGTAGACGTAATCATTCAGGGGAGCCGGGGCACAAAAATATACCAACCGGTCGTGCTTCGCTTGGTGGAGTAACGGCTCGATCAGCTGGAAAGGAAGCCGAACTTGGCTCGAGATCCGGCGCCCAGTTTCTTCAATCCTGGCGAGCAAATATTTGTAGATCAACGTTGCGACTTCGCTTTTTGTAACCCCTACCTCATCCAAGGATCTGGGCTCGTGTGGATAGAAGGGGGCGTGGTCTGAGGGCGAATCGTCTGACGGCGTTGAATTTTCTCGAGGTCCTAACACCGCAGAGTTGGCATTTGAGGTCTGCAACGGTTTTTCGCGGTCGTCATTCAGTGCGTGGTCGTTTTGGTTGTGCGACGGTTGCATATTGGGAATCGAGCTCTTGCGTTGAAACGTCTGTGTTTTGTTAGCAGGATTGACGTTTGTGTAGGCACGGAAAGCTCGACGTTTGTTGTGGACGGTTTTACCGGAGCGGAAACAAAGCTGGGGCCGATTGTGGGCATAGGTTTCACCAGACGGGTTTAGATTGACCTGAGGCCAGCGAGCAACTGTCTATTTTTGGTCCCGGGATTTGCGGCGTTTCTCTACAAGACTAGATTTTCGTGAGGTCCTGGTCAAAAATAGTCCGTTTGTACCGTTTATATAGGGTGTTTGTGACTGCATTGTGTTCACGGCATGCGTATAGGATGAACTTGCTTCCAGCGGTGGTAATGCCGATGTTGCGCTTTTCAAATGGGGACGCTGTTTAGAGGCTGCGAGGTGACAGGATAGTTGCGCCACGATCCGTGCAGCAGGTCTAGAACCGTTTCGGAGACATACCGGAACAAGAAGGTTTTGGTGTTGACCGCCTGGGTTTTAATGTGGAGAGAAGATTTCGGCAGGCTTTTCTATAGGTGGCTTAAAGTGTCGATTTTGAGGAACGTAGCTGTCATTCTGAAAAGAATTCGTGGCAGAGGATGGCCATTGCTGATTAGATGAGTAGTGGTGTGCGAAGTTTGGCCTCTTGTAGACGCAGCGCCATGACCTTCGCTGTGTAGATTTTGGCTGCTAGTGTCTTGTAACCTGTCAGCCCAAAATTGGAGGCAAATCGTTGCACGAGGGGGATAATAAGAGGAAACCGACCTGCGACTCAAAAAACTTGCCAAATTTGTGACGTTCGGCGCAAAACGTTTGACATAAATCGAGCACTGCGTGACGATACGAAAAGGACATCATTATCGCTGTTGTAAATGCGTTGCATCGGACAGCGTAACGCGTTGATTTGCAAAGACTTCGCGAGAATCTAAGTGGCAGGAAGCTGCGGTGCAGTAACCCCGCAGGGGTATTTCGGCTGCATGCATGTAGTTAGATGGCAATCATGACTGAGACAGACGATCACACTTTTGAGTTGCTGAGTGCTTTCCTCGATGGCGAAGTTGCGCCGCATGAGCAGAAGCATGTGGAAAGCCTCTTAGAGACCAGTGATTCTTATCGTCAAATCTACGAAGAATGGCTGTGGCTGCGTGGTGAATTGGTATCCTTACCAACATTGGAGTTGGACATCCATTTCAGCAGACAAGTAGTGGGTGTTGTGAGAACAAGGGAGACGAAGGGTGCGGATAGCCAGTCGCATCCCGTTCATCATTCGGTTGAGTCGTCGGGAGATGGCTTAGAGTGGTTGCGTCGTGGCGGCATGGTGGCAGCATCAATCGCCGCAACCATTCTTGCCCTGTTTATCGTTTATCAGACGCTCCGACCAGACTTGCTAACGGTGAATTCTAGAAATGACAGCGGTTCGGTGGAAATCGCGTCAGAGAGTTCTTCAATGATCGTTGAGCGATTGCCTGCGGATCCCCAATTGATTACTGATCAACAGGCCAGGGAAACAATGAGCTCGGAAAACTCGACCGCAGAGATTCTTGATCGAGAAGGCGGTCCTGGCTTATCCGTTAGAGCTGTTGATGAGGAGAAGACTGCTCTCTCGCAGCAGGACGAAAAGTCTGGTCATGCCGATGAGGTTGCGCAGAGCTTGGCAAGTACTCTTCCTGTAGGAGCCATGAAACCGATTCTCGTAATTGAAGCGGACTTGCTACCGGCAGCGGAGGCCGCACATGCCTTTGATAATATCTTGATTAAAGCCGGTATTCAGAAAGCCAAGGAACTCAATGCAGGACCTCAGTTAAGGACGACGTTGTTTGAGAGCCGGTTTTTGGAAGATGTAGAAGCAATGCAAGCAGCCGCTCTAGATGGCTTGCAGGACAAACACCTGGTTCGGCTTGTCTATTTGGTCGCGAGTGGCGGGCAGATCGAGCGCATTACCCACGCATTGTACGAAGATGCTTCGATCCCACGAGTTTTCTTGAATATCTCCTTGTTGCCCGAAAGGAACGATCTTTTGGTGTTTCATAGTTTGCGCAATGCGGTGAGTGCTGATTCTCAAGGAAAGGGCAAACGCGATTCGCTCGTCGGGACAGCCCACATGGTTTCCTTTGGTGATACGGTGTTGGGTAAGGCGGGTACTTTTGTTCGCTCAGATTTAGGCGAGAAGCAAGAGCCGTTTGGCTGGGGAAGTGGTTCAGACGAGCGAATCGGGGCAAAAATGGAGTTTGAGGCATTAATCATGCTGCGCAGTATTGCCGTTCCGAAAGAATAGGATTCAGGCGAATAACGCGGGTTTTTGCCGAGGTGGTCACAACTTGGTTGGGGACCAAGGACTTATTCCAGCTTCCCTTTCCTATCGTCAGGGCCAGTGGGAAGCTCAGCACGATTGTTCCGTTTGAACCGACTTGTCAGTGCTGGCGTAATAGTTCCAGTTTGTAAGATCGTCGGAACCCGCACGGGAGAGCTGCAAATTCTGGCGGAGTCATTGGTTATGGCGACCCTCTTCAGCCGAAAATAATTGTGGACTCCTAACAGTTGGGCTAGATTGTGAGTTAGGGTGAAGGCCTTCTCGACCGGCGAGGATGCTTCGAAATGCATAGGAATCAGATGATCAAAGAATCTCTGAAGCAGGAATTATGACTCTGCAGAACCGAAATTCTCTACAACGTTTTTGGCTTATCAGTGCTTGTTTTGTATTTGGCTGGAGTGGTCTAGTCGGATGCGGTTCGGGAACCAGCGGTAATTCCGTTGCGTTACCGGGCTTAGACCAATCGACCGATGTTGCAGGTGATGAGGTAGAAGCACAAACCGACGAGATGATTTTGTCGAAAGCTGGGCGACAGTTTTTATGGGATGTCGAGCATGTGGCCTTTGAGATGGAAACCAATAATTTACCAGAGATGAAGCAAGCTTTGGCAAATAGCAAATGGGATTTGTTGCGAAAATACTTAGCCGAAGGCTTTGAGGCAGAAGTGCCTGCGGCAGAGTGGGCGAAAATGGTTGATTCTCCCGTTGTTGATGTCCAGCGTCAGACATTAGATAAGCCGGGAACCAAGATGAATGCTGAGCAGTTTGTCAGTTTCTTAATGGAAATTCGAGATGAACTCGACTTGGAAGGCTGTAAGGCCAAAATCGGGTTGGTTAGGTTAGGCCCCAAAGATCACCGAACGTTTGAAGACGAATGGTATGGGCTTTGGCGCACCAGGTTGTGGGGGACACGCGATGGACACCCTCTCGAATTTCAACTCATGCTGGAGGTGGATTTAGTCCCGCTTACATCGGATGTGGCCCAGCAGGTGCAAATCATTCGTGCAGCTAAAGTGGTGAGCATCGAACGACGTGAGACCGAACATGACTTGCTCGTCGATGTGACGGCAGACACGGGCATTAATACTCGCGACATGTATGATTTTTGGCGTTTGCCCAGCGAGATGTTTGCAGGGTCGAGTGGTGGCGTCTATTTATGTGATTACGATGACGATGGTCATGTGGATGCATTGATTGACGATCGTCGCCGAGGCACCATCCTTTATCGTGGCTTAGGAGATTTCAAGTTCGAAGAGGCCAACCGTCAAGCAGGCATTCCTGCGGACATTGGCTATCCTGGCGGGCCTACATGGGCCGATTTCGATGGGGACGGTGATGAAGATTTAATCTGTGGAAAACATCTCTTTTCCAATAATGGTGACGGTACATTTGAAGATGTGACACGTCAGTCAAATCTTTCCAAGGATATGGTCGATGCAGCTGGCCGAGTGATTCACGATGGGAATGGCGAGTTGTGCCTGGCTGGGTACAGCGCTTTGGCAGTTGCTGATTATGATGGAGATGGCTTGGTTGATATCTATGAATCGCACGCCCACGGTGCGAGTTACAAACAACGAACTGAGGGTCTGACCGTCGAAAAGAAAAAAATGTTGCGTTGGATTGACGGCGGCTTTGGTAACTACAATGTTCTTTGGCGCAATAAGGGCAATTGGCAGTTTGAGGATGTGACCGATAGTGCCGGGGCGGCAGGTAACGGCGGAGCAGCATTTACGTCACTTTGGTTTGATGCCAATGACGATCTTTATCCAGATGTGCTCTCGATCAACGAGTTTGGTGTCAATGCCATGCTGATTAATAATCAGGACGGCACGTTTACCAATACTTCCATAGATCCTATTTTTGGCGGCTGGTCCATGGGGGCGGCTGCCGGGGATTATGATAACGATGGCGATACGGATATCTATATTGCCAATATGTACTCGAAGGCTGGTAACCGAGTCATTTCCAATGTGGCGCCTGATGAATACCCGGCGGAAATCTACGAAAAAATTTACAATGGGACTCTAGGGAATAAACTCTACACCAATCGAGGCGATGGAACGTTTGACGTGGCGTCACATGATCCCGTGCTCGCAGAGCGTGGTTGGACCTATGGCCCAGATTTTGTAGACCTCAATGGAGATGGTTTACTGGACCTCTACACCACAGCTGGCTTTAAGTCTGAGAAACGCGGTGATCCCGATGGCTGACGGTGTGTTTGGCAGGCTGTAGTTTCACAGCCATTTAATCAGCAACAAAAACATCCGGCACTCGGGAAACTAAATACGAAATCAGGCGAATTCTGGATGGAGAATCCATGGGACGCGGGCACTCACAACTTGAGTGCGTATGAACGCAACGGGGTCTTATTGAATGCCGGCGAGGGAAACTTCGTCGACATTTCTTACTTGTCGGGCGCGGACTTAGACAGCGATTCGCGTTCCGTGGTTTCGGTTGACTTAAACCACGATGGAATGCAGGACGTGATTCTACGTAGCAATGGGGGCGGGCCGATTCACGTTTTCGAAAACCGTTTTCCCAAAACCAATTGGTTAGAGATTGGCTTGCGGGGAACGAAGTCAAATTCCACTGGAATTGGAGCGAAGTTAAAAGTAGAGATTGGTGACCGAGTTTTGCACCGCGAATTCTATCCGCATTGTGCTTTTCGTTCCCAATTGGCGAGATATATACACTTCGGCTTGGGAACAAGCGAAAAAGTGGATCGTTTGACCATTCGCTGGCCTTCGGGCGTCGTGCAAACCTTAGAGGACGTTTCTGTGAACCAGCATCTTAAAGTGACTGAACCGAGCCAGTGATTTCAGGTCGAGAAATGGAATGCCTTGATGACCAAACGTTACGTGTACATTTCGGGCGAATTTGTCGTTGAAGAAGACGCGAAGATTTCAGTGAACGATTCGGCCGTATTGCTAGGCTATTCGGTGACGGATTCTTCGCGGACTTTTGCACATCGTCCTTTCAAGATAGAACGTCACGTCGACCGTATGTATAAGTCGCTCAAAGCGGCTCGTATTGATCCAGGAATGAGTTCCGCTGAAATGGTGCGGGTTACTTGCGAAGTAACGGAAAGGAACTTGGAAGGTCTGGAAAGCCACCAAGATTTGTGGATTGTCCATACCGTCTCCAATGGCCAAACAAGGCTGGGACCCGATCCAAGTGTTCGTGAAAGTGGAGCAACGATCATTATTTCAAATCCATTTTTAGATTTGCGAGGCTGGGCTGGTTATTACAGTACCGGCTGTCATGCAGTAACTTCAACAAGCCGCGCGATACCGGCCCAGTCCTTGGATGCGCGGATCAAAAATCGGAGTCGCATGGCCTATACCTTGGCGGAAGCGGAAGTCAAACTTGTCGATTCTAATGCCCAGGGTGTGATCTTGGATGTCAATGGATTTGTCGCGGAAAACAAGGGTGGGAACATTTTTATTGTCTCGGAAGGGGAGCTTCTAACTCCGACAACAGTGAACTGCTTGGCAGGTATCAGTCGAGAAACCGTGTTAGAATTAGCCACCAAGCTTTCAATTCCGACAAGAGAGACGACCTTGTTGCCCTATGACCTTTACACCGCTGATGAGATGTTTTTTACCAGCACACCCTATTGCATGATGCCAGCGACGCGTTTTAACGGAATCGATGTTGGTGCTGGCGAAGTGGGGCCGATCACGAAACGCTTATTGGCTGCATGGAGTGAATTGGTTGATGTCGATATTGTGCAGCAAGCGCGGGAACAGCGTTGATATGAGCGGATGTTCTCGTGGCGAAGGCCTGCGATGACGACGGGCTTGTGATAGTTGACCAATAGGTAGTCGGTGTTTAACGCCCACATTCACGTCTCTCCGGTGGCCGCTTTTGTTGCTGGTATTACGGGTTCTGAGGAAACGCATTATATTTTGAACTAGTCGTTGAGTATGAGGCACCGGACGTTTGTATGCAGGTCGCGCGTGGAAGTGTCTCAGTATTCGTTGCGGGTGAGGCAAATTCCAGGTGCCGTTACAGCTTGCACCGTTCACAGGGTAAGCTGGGCTGCTAGTTGGCGCGCGGTGAGCAGTTTGGGATGATAAAAACTTGGCTCACTGACCGAGTAGGTGCTGCCGGGTACCAACGATTGACTCCTTAGAATTCGGGAAGGTGAAAAGTAAGGACGTGGAAGTCGGTTCTTACTCAGTATTATGTCGGTTAAAACAGTGAAAAAGCGGCGCAAACGGCGCATTTCCAAGTTGGCGATTTTGCCTAATTTATTGACGTTGGGCAATGGCATTTGCGGTTTAGGAGCGATTTCGCTCGTAACCCGTGATGACCAATTGACGGCAGCAGATCAACAGTTGTTTCAGGCAGGGTTGTTGATCTTTTTGGGTATGTTGTTTGACTTGTTTGATGGCCAGGTCGCCCGCTTAACGAAACAGACAAGTCGCTTTGGCGCTGAGCTCGACAGCCTGTGTGATGTGATCACATTCGGTGTAGCCCCGATGTTCATCATGTTAAGATTCTCAGGCATGTTTTCTGAACGTTTGCTCTGGGGAGTGGGGGCTCTCTATGTCGCTTGCACCACCATGCGTTTGGCACGTTATAACGTGGAGCAAGCTAATCCTTCCGGTTCGGGGTCGTTTTTTGGATTACCGTCTCCAGCGGCGGCGGGGACGATCGCTGCCTTTGCCATTGGGTTGTCCGGACTACGAGATTGGACAGATGCGGCAAACTCTGAGGCAAAGCAGTTGATTGGAATGCGTCTGATCGATACTGCAACGATCGTTCTCCCCTTGCTAACTTTGGCATTGGCATTCTTAATGGTATCGCGGGTGCGTTACCCGCATGTTTTCAATCAGTTTTTAAGAGGCAAATTTAGCTTTTATCAGTTGGTTGAAATTGTCTTCATCGTGGGTGCTGTCCTGATTGTGCAGGAAGTGGCTTTGCCAGTGCTCTTTTGTTGTTTTGTCTTGTCACCGTTTGTGCGACCTGGATTTCTTTCGGCGTTCCGTGGTGCTCCAGCCAAACCTGTAGTGACTCCAAACGAGGTTGTCACCGGTTCTGATGAGCACGGGGGAGCGAAATAGCGGTGAGGCTTTGTTTAGGTCCTCAAAGTATGCTGGGTGGTGAGGACGGCAGGCTATTTCTTTGGTTAGCGGCGGCAGCGATAAACGAACGCAGGGGGAAGGTTTCTCCAGATAATTCGGCTTTTTCCAATGTCCGTGAAGTAATGATCTAATTTGTGACGAAATCTTTTGCCGGCGGGCAAAAGAAGTCCTTGCAAGTAGGCGAATGTCACAAAATGCCCCCCCGGTTTAAGCACCGACATCATCGCATCCAAATACTCGTTTTGATCTTCGTCTTTAAAAGACGCCCAAGGAAGACCGCTGATGACTGCGTCGACTTGTTCAATTCCTTCATGTTCACAAACGTCTTTAACATTGGCGACGGAATCCACGTGAATCGAGACACTCGTAAAGCGTTGCTTCAGGATCTCAGCAAAATGGGTATTTAATTCAATCGCGCAAAAATTCGTCTCGTCACGTTTGGCTTTGAGAATCTGCTGTGTGACGACTCCCGTCCCTGGCCCATATTCAACAACGGCTTGCGCCGTTGACCAGTCAATGGCGTTCACGATCTCTTGGCACAGGAGAGTTGAACTAGGTGCAATTGCACCCACACTGTTCGGCTGAGAGACAAATTGTTTAAGAAAACTTTTGTGGTGTCGGCTGCTCATAAGGCAATTCAATTTAGACGAAGAGTGCTGGATGTTAAACCAGGGGAAAGGTGCGGTCACGAAAAGATTGCCATTTCTATTATCATAGGAGAAAATGAATTGGAGCCGACTCGCGAGGATTTACACACGAACTTTTCAGCATTTTTCAGGACTGATGGTATGACTCACTCTGAGGCAAAGCAGCGCCGTTTCGACATGCTTTCGTGGGCAATTTTGCTGGCGATTTTTGCAGGAATTAGCGAGGATGTGGTGGCACAAGCTCCCGCGGAGAAAATGGACGTGGGGATTCTTTTATTTGAGGGAGTGGAATTACTTGATTTTGCTGGGCCGGCCGAAGTGTTCATCGTAGCGAATCATGGGAATGCCTTCCGCGTGTTCACAATTGCCGCTTCGGACAAGCCTGTTCGAACTATGGGGGGTATTCGGCTCTTGCCAGATTATGCGATCGCAGAAGCACCTCCAGTCGACATCCTGGTCGTACCTGGGGGGAATATGAGTAATGCGGGAACCGCAACACGAAAGTGGATTAAAGAATCGTCTGAACATGCGAAGGTGGTTATGTCGGTTTGTATGGGAGCTTTTCTACTGGCGGATGTCGGTCTGTTAGACAATACCGAAGCAACGACTCACCGTTGGGGAATTGAAGGGCTGCGACGAGCTGCCCCAGCGTGCAAAGTATGCGAGGATCGCCGGGTTGTTGAGTCGGGAAAAATTGTTACCACAGCAGGCGTCACCGCGGGTATTGATGGGGCACTTCATCTGGTCGAAAAGTTTTACGGAAAAAAAATTGCCCAGTGGACCGCGGAAGAGTGGATGGAATACAAACGCGTTCCAGTGAGTTCGGAGGAAGCACGCTAACTGGTGATGCATCATGAAGGCCAGTGATATAATGTTTGTGCCGAACAATTCAAGGGACGATCACCCATCTCTGAATAAACTGTGCCTTGGCCGGTTGTCTGTTGAGTTGGGTAGCCCCGGTGGTTGCTGCCCATGCACAACAAAATTTTTCAGGGTTTTCTCTGACGGGTTCGATTCGCGGCCAACGAGTCGGTGATCTAATTGCAATCATTAATCGTTTTGCTTGCTGCAAAACAGTTTTTTGCCTGTGGGTTCTGCCTGCTGTGCAGCTGTATGGGTGCGGATGGTTTGAAACGAAATGTTTCCAGTCGCTACCGTTCTTGTAGCGGCCCAGCAACGCGAACGTGCTTTAATCGGGGCGTTACACGAAGGTGTCGATTGAAAGAGACGTGAATTTCTTCTCAAACGCTTGTACTACACAGAAAGTCTAGTGGCTTCGACCAGCGTTATGTCAACATTGGCACGACGATGCGTCCGCCACAAGCAGTGCAACGTACGGTCAAGCCAGCCAGAGCGTTGGTTGCCGCAAACCTTTGCCCGCAATCATCGCATGCCACTTCGATCTGTGTTTGCTTAGGTACTGTCAAGGGTTGGCGACACTTCATGCATTTAATCGTTCTGCCAATTGCGCCATCGACAGCAAAGTAATGGTGACCACAACTGCAATCGACTTCCGAATGGTTGGGTGACACCATGGAGTCAGCGGGGCTCGGAATAACCAGTTCATCTCCGCAGGCCGGACATTCAACGACGCTGCCACACAGAGAGCCGGGCGCTGCAAAAATAGTGCTGCATTGACAGGCGATGACGATCGAAAATGAGTGGGACGATTTCTTTTTTTCGAAGTTTTCTGCTTTATTCGTCTTCTCGAGCGCGTCAGGGTGTTGTGTTACTGTGGTTTCAGGGACGTGTTTGCGAGTCGCCGACTTGTCAACAGTTGGCTCTTCCTTGTGAGTGCTTGATTGGACATTGTCTTGTGGCGCAGGAGGTTCTGTGTTCGTGTGTTCAATCGTTTCTGCTTGACGCGCGGTTTTGCGCGTGCTGCCCGCCGGTTTGGTTGTTAGTGACTTACGAACCTTGTTGATGATAGTAACAACAGCGACTGTGTCATCGTTATCGATGTGTTTTCGAACGGCCGCCAGTTCTCTGACAACATCGCCCATGTTGGACTGCCGGTCGCTGGGCTTTTTTGCCACCATTTTCTGGTAAACCACGTCTAGTTCAGCAGGTACCTTAGGACATACTTGTAACATGGAAGGAGGTGGGTTTTCACGATGTGCGATCAGTTTGCGCATCACCGTATCGTGAGGAAACATGAATTGTCGCGTGACAAGGTAGAACAACGTGCAGCCTAATGAATAGATGTCTGCAGCAGCGCCCGCTTGTCGCGTATCTTCAGCTTGTTCCGGAGACATGAAATCAATCGTTCCGATAATTTCTCCCATGCGGGTGAGCCCTGCAGCAGAAGTTTCTTCGGCGTCTCCCGGGCTGTCTTCGAGTCTGGCCAGACCCATGTCGAGAATTTTGACACTTCCGTCGGCACTTAAGAGTAGATTGGCGGGCTTAATGTCGCGATGAATGACTCTCCGCTGATGAGCATAATGGAGTCCCCGTGCGACATCGAGAGTCCAATCGAGCGTAAACGCCAGCGGCACGTGGCACCCGCTTTCCACGATTGAGGAAAGATCGACACCATTGATGTATTCCATTACTAAGTAATGGAGACCCTTGTCTTCTGCTGCGTCATGTGCTGTGACAATGTTGGGATGATTTAATTTTGCCGCCGCCTCGGCTTCGCGTTGAAACCGCAACATGGTGTCAGGCGAATTCATTTTGGTCGGCGGTAGCACTTTGATGGCAACGACGCGTTTCATGCGACGGTGAATGGCTTTGTAGACTTGGCCCATGCCACCGGCGCCGAGTTTGTCCAGTATGAGGTAGCTGCCAAGCACGAGTCGCTTGGAGGCACCTGTAAGCAATGCACGCGCTTGAAAACTAGTGAGACGGCGATCTTGCAGCAACTCGCGAACCAAGTCGCGCGCATCAATGCCGTCTTTATTATTGATGAGTCGACGCTCATAAACAGCAAGCTCTGAAGCAGTTGCAATGCCGCTATCAACGACCGACTTGACGAACTTTTTGATCTCAAACGTCATGAACGATCCCAGAAGAGGAAACCGCTGGAATTATAACATGCGACTTCTCGATCAGCGAGTACACCCACCTTTGCTAGGCGACCGAGGGCGCATGCGGAAAACGCCAAACCTGCTGTGGAAAAATCTTCTGTGAGGACGTCTTCATAAATCTATGTTGGTGTGCGGAGAGCATGAAATATCTGCCGGGCTTAAAGCCCTTGGACACTGAGATCGAATTCGGTAAAAAAATAGCATTTTTCGGTGCGTCGCACTGCCAGCGGACGGTGAGCCAGCTTTTGAGTGGAGGGTTCTGTAGCTTGAATACCGCTAAGCTCTCAGGAAGCTGGCTCTTGTTAGGGAAATTTCACAGAGAAAATGGAGATGTAGCTGCCGGAGCGTACTCAGGGCCCTGGCGATGGCGTGTGAGCCGAGTGGAGACGAAACTAAGTTAATCTTGCCGTTCTCGAAGGTCGAACCGGTTTGCACTTTCGTGGCGCGGTAAGGATTAAGTCGAGTCGTTGATTAAATCAGTTATCTAATTCTTGCTGACAAAATTTCAGACCTTGCTTTAGCTTGTTGTCGCGAGGAAAGCTCTGTACGGCCCGTTGGTAGATTTTGACGGCGGTTTTCCACTCTTTGGATTTGATGTGAGTTGCTGCCCATTGTTGCCAGGTCGCGCTTGCGTTCCGCTGCAAGTGACGATCTTTCGGGAGCAATGTGAGCCCTTCGGTGTAGGCGTCGATGGCGGCTTGCCAAGCTTTCTTTTTGATATGAGTCTGAGCCCATTGGTCGCAGCTAAATTGCAACAATCGTTGGTGTGCTGAGGATTCGAGTAAGTTCTCGCAACGGTTGACGGCAAGGAGGGCAAGTTTATGTTGTCCTGCCTGCTGGTGCTGTTTTATTTCTTGCTGCACATAGAACGAGGCAACTTTTCGTAGCTCGGCGAGATCCGGGAATTTGGCTTGCCAAGTCGCAAGATGTTTTTCGGCGACAGTCGTTCCTGTTGTTTCCTTGGCGTCCCGTACCAGTTCCTGGATGCAGAAACCGAGTTTGCTCTGAAAGCCTCTCTCGTCAAGTTTTGTCTCCAAAGCTTGTGCGAAAACGTCTGCGGCCGCTGACCAGTTTTTGGTTGTGCGAAATGTCTGCGCCCACTGATCCCAAACGACCACTAAGTTGTTTTCCAGGTGTCGATCTGCAGGGAAAAACTCTAGTCCGTGCTGATAAACCGCGATGGCTTGTTCCCATTTGCGCAACGACACAAGTGCAGCGGCTTGTTGGTCAAGAACCAGAATGTGTAGATCCCGAAAGGCTTTTGGCTGAAGAGTTTTGACATGACGCCGGATCAGAGAAATCGCTTCGTGAAGGTTTTCTGTGGCGAGTTCTTGTACCGTTCTCTGCAGAAAACCCTCTAGGACGCGTTGGGTAGACGGCGCGTCGTCGAAACGCATTGCCAGTTCGTCGAACAGTTGTTCAGCAGCGACGAGGCCCATTTCATTCAGCTCACTGGCGAGCCATTCTTGGATGGCATAATTTGTATTTTTTAAGAAACGACGCTCTTGAGGGTAGGCTTGCCGTGCTTGCGCCAGCACGTTGATTGCCGAGGAAAAGTTCTTGGCCTCTAAGATCATCAGTGACCAACGTTGATAAACGGTAGTTTGCCAGTCGTGGAGTTCGCGTTGAGCAGCTGCGGAGACTTTTTCTAGCCCGGTCTCAGCCAAAGTCAGGGCCTGTTTCCATTGCTTGGCTTGTGCCAGTTTTTCGCCTGGATGGATGAAAATATACGACTGCATTTCATCAAAGCCCGCCTTCGGTACTTGCCGATGGGCGTTGCGCAGAATGTCCAGTGCAGGTTCTTGTCGATTGGCTTTTATTTCTGCGAGTGCCCAAGTTTGCCAGAAGACCTGTTGGTTGTGTCGCAATGTCTGGTCTTCGGGTGCCAGTCTTAAGCCCGCCTGCACTACGGTGATTGCCTGTTGGAATTTTTCGGTTTCAGCTAACGTCTTCCCCCAGAGGGCGAAGACACTCAATGCGCCTTGAATCGCAGAAGGAAACTCAGGATCGAGATTCAGAGCTCGAAAATAAGCCGCCAGGGCCTGGGGATATCTTCCTTGTTCAGTATGGTGCACGCCGTGGTTATAGCAGGTGAGAGCGAGTAACCCGGTTTCGTCGACTTCGCGACGTTTATCTTGATGACGATCGGGGATGTACTGAAAGCCGGTTTGTTCTTGAAACTGATTTAACGCTTTTCGATCTCGAGCGGGGTTGAAGCCGACGGAAACGGTTGTTTCGACATCCGCGTGTTGGGAGCCTTCGTAAAGGATAGAAAAAGCGTGTTCCGGAACTTCGATGGCACGTAAATCGAGTTTGAGACGACGTCCCACAATGTTATAGAGTGTTGCTGAAGACACGCAATTAAATTTGCCGGTTGTCAGGATCGTGGCCAGATCCGTCTGCTGTTCTTCGTACCCATTGGCCATCACATTCTCGTGAAGCCATTTCAAGAGCTGCGCGCCTTTTTCATAGGGAGATGTGCTTGACGCGGTGGCTGCCTCGGCCTCTGCAGTGATTTGGTTGATTTGTTCTAAGTATTCTTGCCGCTGCTCGCGGTCGTGAATGCCGCTGCTCAGCAAGGCGGCTTCGGCAAACGTCCACTCTGAGAGTTCACCATCGGCTACATCCTGATAGAGTGAGAGTTCATCCTCGCCAAGCTCTAAAGGAACAGAGTTTTGTACTTCGGTGAGAACATCGAACGCTTTAGCAGGGGCTTCCTTGAAGGCATACTGTGACTGTGGTGGACCAGCATGCCCATGGACGGCGATTTTCAGGAGCGAGAGCGTGGTGTCTTGAGTGGAACGAATGCGGACAATCATCCAGCGTACTGCGGTTGGAGGAAGTTTTTGTATTTGGGGGTCATTGGTTGCTTTGACCGTCAACGACCGTAAAGTTTGAAAACCGGATTGCCCCGACAACGTCGATGCCAGTAGTTCGACACGGGGAAGTTGGTCTTGAGGAAGATCTTGTGTGGCGACTTGAACGGTGAATTCCTCGCACGTCGCGAGGGCGGGTAAATGGTAGATCAGATCGACGGGAACCCCAGCCTGAAGGGTGAGCTTGAGGGGACGGGCAAGTTTGCCAGTGGTGACTTGGGCAAGGTCTACTAAAGCGACGTCAACCGCCGTTGTTCTTTGTAAGATCGTTTTTGCCTGCTGCAGTAAAGAGAGGGTTTCCTGGTTATCTACTGCGCCGCAGAAATGGGGTGACAAAGTAATCGAGAGCAAGGCCGAGCAGAGCCAAGTGACGAAAGCAGACTGTCGAGATTGATAGCGTTTCATTTTGTTGGTCCTTGATTTGATTGCCGGGCTATCTGGGCTCTGGTACTTTCTGGGTGGGGAAGTTTCTCATCAATTTCTATTGTGAGCAGGGCCGCATTCTGTTGCTATGGGAAGATGGCGATTTTGTTTGATAGGTTGCTCAGAGTAATGTCATCAAACTGACAAAGATAAGCTTGCAAGCTCTCAACGGCATAGAATACCTTTCTTCCCACAAAATGCGATCAGAAGTGGAACTGATTCGATTGAGGGATGATCGATTAGCAAAATCTGAAAGCAGCGCGTGGAAGAAAAATTTTCGGACTTCTGCTTCACAGGCGAGGAGCAAGTAAATGATCGTCAAGTAGTATTTTCGACAAAATTTGTGATATCAAAATTTGTCGCGCGCAATGGGATAAACCGAAAGCATGCTGTTGCGAGAAAGAATTAACCACCATTTGGAGACGCACACGCAGCTATTTTGTTTTAAGATCGTTTACACACGAGGCGATGTCATCAAAACGTTATCCGATATCAGTGCTGTCTCGGACACCGGTAAACAAGCGCATCGGTGCTAAGAGATCGCTTGCGAGAGTTGAATGGGTACCATCTGCACGAAATAGTAGAATGCTTGCATCGTCCTGCTGTAAGTTCTCTTGGTGTTGTCTCGTGATGTGTTCTTGAATTTGAGGGATTATTTCAGCAGGGTTACTAGCGGAGAGGTTCTGAACAAGGTCCAACAACCCCCGTACTCCGAGCAATTTCCCTGTAGAATCGCACGCTTCAATAAATGCATCGCTCACGCACATCATCATATCGCCAGGTGCAAGTTTTGTTTTGAACTTCGAGTATTCCGTTTCCCGCAGGACACCCAGTGGCACGTCACTAGCTGCAGATTTGTTCTGAATATGGGCTACATCCGATGCTGAGACCCACCGTCGCTCTCGGGCACGATATAACATGGCGGGTGGATGGCCGGCGTTACAGAATTGCAGGGAGCCAGTGGGGGCAAAAAACGTGCAGACAAGGGCGGTGGCAAATAGTGTTGGGTCTGGCTGCTCCGTGAACTGCCGGTTCATTGCTTGCACGAACCGAGTCTGATTGACCAAGTTAATATTTTTCCGCATGAGGTCGCGCAAGCAACGCGCAGCATCGGCAACTGCCTGGCCATGGCCACTCACATCTGCCAAAAGCAGCCGGGTGATGCGCCCGGATGCACAGGAAGAGACATAATAGACGTCACCTCCACTCACCGCATCCGCATAAGGTCGAGAATTGACCCAAACATCGAGTCCAGGTACTTGGAAATTGCGAGAGACTTGGGCGTTTCCGCCCCAGACTTCCATGCATTGCATACGGTCGGAGTGGAGACTGTTAAGGGTAGTCATAGTGTGGTTTCAATGAATCGTCAGGCAAGGGTACGTCTGTACTATTAGGCATGTACGACTTCTGAGAAGCTGGAAAATGTCGGCCTAGAGTTTCCGCCGCAAACTTAGCCTCTCAGAAAAAGATTTCAGGAATGAGCAAGATAGATCGCCACATCCGCGCTGTTTTGCCCGCTGTCTGCGTCATTCCGACTCACTTGGATCATCCGAGGCAATGCTGGCCACAAAGCCAGCGCCCATGGTGATTCCAAACACAATGCGTCTAAAAATGAAAATGAAAATGTCATCCATTCGAGTGTCCTCGCGGCATGAGAAGAGAGCCTAGGGCTAGAATGGAGGGGACTCAGAGGCCTACGAAAACACCTGCATCTTTGTTGCCTGAGAACCAGAGGTACACGAAACATAGTAATAAAGCACCTGCCGCAAGCAGAAAGCTAATTTGTGTACGTAGAAAACTCATCAAAGACTCCAGTAAAATTGTTAAGTTGAAGTTACGCTGAATAGGTTCACACGCTGAAACGAAAATGAGATCAAAACTTCTCAAGACGCTTGATGGATCTGTTTAGAACCTGAAAAGTCCCAGAGCGTTTTGAAATGTGGACGGCGTCTGGCAACTTGTGACGTTGCTGCAAGGTAGCCTCTGCAGGTATTCATAGAAGTCGACATGGGATCGACAAGGCGTTTTCTATAAGATTTGTTGCTGGAGAAGATTGCTGTCGAGCAAAATGTTGTCTTGAAAGAAACGTTACCATTCCCAAGATTTCTGCGCCGATCCCGCCGTTGTGGGGATGGTGGTAGATTGCGTTGGAATCGGTATGATTAGCTGAGTTGTGAGGTTATCTTTACCGGCATGAAACGCTGATGCGTGTGGGCAGCACTTTTGCTCATTGCCACGAGGTTCTGGGAGTCATCTTCTTTATGATCCAACGACGCTTCATCACAATCGTCATATTTGTCGTTGGTCTGCTATGGATGGGGATGCGTTGGACAAATATTCGTGTCCGACCATCGCAGTCGCTCGGAATTAAAAACGGACGTCTGGCACCGCTAACGGAACGTCCCAATGGTATCTGCACGTACTCAGATGACGACGGCCGGTCCATGCAGCCACTCATGCTCGAGTATCCTCCCCAGCAAGCGATCGAGTTGCTGAAACAAGTGATTCGACAAATGCCCCGCAGTCGTATTGTCACTTCCACTGATGATTACCTCCATGTGGAATGTCGCAGTCTCCTGTGTGCATTTGTGGATGATGTCGAATTTGCCATTGATGAGGCGGGTAAACGAATTCATTTTCGCTCTGCTTCCCGAGTGGGTTACTCTGATCTTGGCGTGAATCGTAAGCGCATGGAGGAATTTCAGCGGCGTTACCAGCAATTAAGGGAGCGGCTGCCAAAGTGAGTTGGTGTGGGCCAGAGGGCAGAGTACCGTCGTCATCCCACGGGCCGCGATGAGTTCAGTACAAAAGGCACAGTAAAATTAATGGCGTTCAATCAAGGTAGTTAATCAGCATGAGAATGAATCGAGAAGCGATCGAAGCGGTTATCCTGGCGCGTGAGCCCTATTTATGGCTCGACGAAGTAATTAGCATTGATGATGATTTGATCCAGGCACGCAAATATCTCGACAAAACGTTGCCCGTATTTCAAGGCCATTATGTGGGCTTTCCCCTGTTTCCGGGGGCCTTGCAATGTGAGGCAGCCTTTCAAGCGGCCGCCGTGCTGATCGCCCGGACGCAGCCGGTAGAGCCCAGCTGTGTGCCTGTGATTGGTCGCGTTGCCAACGTGAAATTTCGTCAGCTGGTGCGTCCGGGAGATACGCTCGACATCGAGGTCCAGCGACAGACCGTTCTTGGGCAAGCGATTGAGCTGCGGGGTAAGGTGTCGGTGGGTGGTGTGACGACCACGGAACTCAATTTTGTTGCCACCCAGGCTGCCATCCCGGGCGATTAGCCTGTGGGTTGGTGTGGCGAACAGAATTTGTCAGCCCACAGGATTAATGTTTAGCCAGCTGCGATAAGGTTGTTTTCTTGAAATTTAGAAGACGCAAGTTAGTCCCGTTCCAGCATCAGGATCTCACCGGTCGCCACACTTGTCGTGTACAGGTTGCCACGAGTGTCCAACGCTACCGCCGTTGGTGCAAATAAGTCAGCCA
The DNA here is from genome assembly GCA_022446825.1 of Pirellulaceae bacterium. Classification (GTDB taxonomy): domain Bacteria; phylum Planctomycetota; class Planctomycetia; order Pirellulales; family Pirellulaceae; genus JAKVBY01. The sequence goes on along the minus strand of JAKVBY010000016.1, from coordinate 7,515 downwards.
GGATAGTGGTGATCTCCCCGTCTTCGTCGATGGAAAGAATGCGTCCTGTGCCTGGTTGGAAGAAACCGATGTCGTCACTCCATTCACCGATGGAGACGAGGATTAAGGCATCGTTTTCGGGGTCTAAGGCGATATCGACGATGTTGGTGAGGCCCTCAATAAAAACTTCCATCTCGCCGTGTTTGTCGAGACTCCAGATACGAGCAGCTCCTGGTTGAAAGGGATACCCCGTCAGTTGCGCGACGAAAAGAATCGGACGATTACCACGTTCATCATTAATTTTGAAATCACCGGCGTCAATGATTTTTGTGGGGACGGCGTCAACTTCATTAGGATCTTGGTCGCTTCCCAGATTGACGGGGGGTAGCGTTGCAAAGAGTTGGAAGTTTCCCGAACCGCGTTTTCGTTTGAAGACGGCGTTGGCAAAGGCATCGATGACGTAAAGCTCGCCGCGAACCTTAGCGATCGAATAGGCGTTCGAGTCGTCGTATCCCGCCTCCAGAGTGGCAGTGGCAATCTCAAAACTCTGCCGGACGGCAACACTGTCAAAATTATTGGTAGGTCCACCCATGGTATGCGGTGCGGAGTCTCGACGACGCCGACTGATGTCCAATTCATAAACCGATCCCATGGTAGGAACGACGAACGAGGGCGGTCCGCCTGTGACGAGCCAGAGCGAATTGGCCCCCGTCGTGAGCAGGTGATGGGCACCGGCGGGTTCGCCCACGGCATTTAACGCCGTTCCCAGTCCGGTGAGAAATGGAATGACGGTTGGATTGGAATCTCGCAAATTCAAATAGGAAATGCGACCGTTAAAGGCCACGGGGGGGACACCAACGGGGGTAACACCCATCTCGCTGACCCACAATCGTTTGCTGCGATCGACGGCAAGTCCGACGGGTTGGGCGAGGCCGTCCGCGAGTACGCGGACCTGGGCTTGCAGCGTTGCGCTGGGGAGGACGCTAATGGCAAAAGCCAGCAAAATTCCGCTACACAAAAACCGCCACAAATTGTTGCTTTGTCGTTGCACGTCATGAATCTCCAGCGAGGATGTGATCTTGTCAGTGAGACACGGAATTGGATTGTCGAAGCTTGGAAAACCATCCAAGTGGATCGCCGCGACACGCGTGGATTTTGCGAGCGAATTCTTCAGTGCTAAAAATAGGCGACTGGAACGTCGTGGTAAAGAGGGTGGGAAGAGGTGGGTGCGCGATTTGCGTTCTGTGTGGGTGGGGTGCGTTTGTCGGCTCGAGGCGCTGATCGAAATGGGCGCATTTCAGTTAGAAAATCAGCAAAAAATCTCTCCCAGTGGGGAGCCTGTTAGAAACACCCCGCTTGAGAGAGATTGTGTTATTTCAGAGCTTTTGCAGCCGAATGGAGACGGATGCGTGTTGCCATCCCAGGGCGAGGCGTATTGCTGGCCGATTTGGAGGACGATGGAATGGTCGAAATACTTTGCGCTGGGGTGAGTGCCGCGGGCAACACAACCCTGGCGGTCCTCGACCATCATGGCCATCTCGTGTGGCAATACGAGCTTTCCGAGGTCCAGCCCTTGTGGCCGGATGCGGGGCTCGATCAGTGGTCGGTCGGTAAGTTAAATGAGGATGAAGTACTCGACATGTGATCCAATGGCATGACCTCAGGCACTCCAGTGCCAAGCTTACAGCGCTCGACGGCCGCAAGGGGAAACGCCTGTGAGAAGTCAACTCCGTGGATCTGGAAGGAACCCGTCGACCCTAGCAGAGTTTTAGTCTGGTTGTTGCTGATTTGAACGCCGATGGGTTGATGGATGTGGCCAGCATGCCAGCGTTGGGCGTGAGTGTGCTTGCCGGTCGTGATGGGCGAACTCAATTGGGCATTCTGGATCCCGGACTCGGATATTACAGCCAAGTCACCGTGGCCGACGTAACAGACGACGGGATTTCAGAACTATTTTTCAATGACCGACAAACTCAGGCTGCCTTGAGAACTTACCCACAAGCGGAGTTGTTGTGGTCTCAAAAGTCGGAGCGGATTTCCCGCCATTATGACAACCCGTTGTTGTTCGATTGGGACCGTGATGGTGAGCTGGAATTTTGTATTTGCCGGCCTGAAGGTCAGTTGGTGGTGCGAAATGCGGTCAGTGGTGAAGTCGAAGCAGAATGCACTTTTCCTTGTCTCGTGGATAACGATGCCGTAGCACGCGTCACGCCAACAATAGAAATGATTGCCAGCGACATTAATGGCGATGAGGTGACGGATCTGCTGTTTGGCTGCGGTACCAAGCTCTATGCCATTTCCACAAAGACCGATTCCGCAGGCCGACTGCGTTTGTTGTGGAGTCACGCGTTTACAGCAGCGGTCAAGACGCCTGTGGTTGCAGACGTTGACCGTGATGGCCGTGCAGAGGTGTTAATTCCGACGGCCAATTCCCGACTGCATTGTCTCGATGGGTTGCCTTAGTACATGCTGTGGCCCAGACGGATTGGGCGTCCCTAAAGCGGTGGGGCCACGGATTGCCAGGACCGGGCACTTTCGTTGGCGTTTTTAAGTTGTTCGGGAAGTTCTTTCGAGGGCCACGCGTCGGCTGGCATTTAGGCCAGCAGGCACTTACGATTCACAGTATCTGTACTCTAGAATTGTTTTTGAACTAAGGGCTGTCGTCCTTGGCGCGGCTCACATGATTGTTGGGCCTGGAGCCTCGTGAAACTGAGATGAAGGAATCGCAAGTGAAATTCTTAGAAAGACACACCGCGGCGCTATTACTCTTTGCGGTGATGTGGTTTGTTTCCAGCAGGCCGGCAGTTGCGGGTGATTATCCCCTCAAGCCCGTTCCCTTTAATCAAGTCGAGATGACAAGTGACTTCTGGCGCCCACGGCTGGAGACGCAGCGACAGACGCTTGTCCCTTTTGCGTTTGAACGCACCCAGCCGGGTGTCGAACACCTGCAGGCGGCTCGTGACTTTCTGGCCAACAAAAAAGTCGAAGATCATCGAGCACATCGGTTTATCGATTCCGATCTGTACAAGGTGATGGAAGGCGCGGCCTATCTGCTGCAATTGCGCAGCGATCCGGAACTGGAGAAACAAATCGACGAGTTGGCCGAAGTGATTGCCGGGGCGCAACACGAAAACGGATATCTGTACCCGTCTCATACGACCGGCGTAGGAAAAGCGAAAAATATGATGGGGGATAAGCCGTACACGTTCATTGTCCACAGCCACGAACTCTACAACGTCGGACATCTGTATGAGGCGGCGATTGCCTACTATCGAGCAACGGGCAAGAAGAAACTACTGGACGTCGTCGAGAAGAGTGCCCAACATATTAATAAGGTCATCTTTGAAGGCGACCCAGATTACAACGACGGCGAGCCGATTCGTCAGGCTCCCGGACATCAGGAAATGGAGCTGGCCCTTGTCAAGTTGTACCGAGTCACCGGCAAGCAGCTTTATCTCGACATGGCTCGCAAGTTCCTCGAGATCCGCGGCGTGACGTATGTACCGGACGGTGAAGGGGTGATGGCGCCTACCTACGCGCAACAGCACGCGCCGGTGATCGAGCAGCAGGAAGCTGTGGGACATGCGGTTCGCGCGACGTACCTCTATTCCGCGATGGCCGACGTGGGAACCCTCACCGGAGAGCCGGCTTACGGGAAAGCGCTCGATCGCATCTGGGGAAACATTACCAACACGCGAATGCATATCACGGGCGGTCTGGGCGCCGTGCATGGCATCGAAGGCTTCGGCCCGCAATACGAACTACCCAACGCGGACGCGTTCAACGAAACGTGCGCGGCGGTAGGCAACGTGCTGTTCAACTACCGTATGTTCCTGTTGCACAAAGATGCGAAGTATCTCGATGTGGCCGAAGTCGCGCTGCTGAATAACGTCCTGGCCGCCGTCAATCTCACAGGCAATCGCTTTTTCTATGTGAACCCGCTCGAAGCCGACGGGAAGTATCCGTTCAATCACGGCACGGCAGGTCGAGCTCCCTGGTTCGGGACCGCTTGCTGCCCGTCGAATATGGCCCGNCTCGTGCCGCAGGTTCCNGGCATGACCTANGCCCATGACGAANACAATCTTTACATCACGTTCTTTGCNGAAAGTCGGACGGAGGTCGCGTTGCATGGCACGACGNTCCAAATCGCGCAGCAGACCGCCTATCCCAACGATGGCGAGATNCACGTGACCATCAATCCAGAGCGGCCGNCAAAATTTCGTCTCTTATTGCGCATTCCTGCCTGGGCACAGGANCGNTTTGTNCCCGGTGATTTGTATCGCTATGCCGACTCGCTCGTGCCGNCCATTCAGCTACAGGTGAACGGCCAGACGGTTTCCCAGCATATCGAACAAGGCTTTATGTCGATCGAGCGGGAGTGGCGTGCGGGTGATCGAGTGATGCTTCATCTGCCGATGCCGGTGCGGGTGACCGAGTGCCATCCGGCGGTAAGGGCCAATCGAAAGCGTCTTGCCTTGACGCGCGGACCGTTCGTGCTGTGCGCCGAAGGGGTGGACAATGGCGGCGCAACACAACGATTCTTTTTCGACAAAATGCCCTCGGTATCTGACCTGCCAATCAAGACGACCCATGTTGATGGGGGCTCGTTCATTCAGGCCGAGCTGCCGGTCCAGGCGGTCACGGCCAGTGGCGATACAGAAACAACCAAACTCGTGTTGACACCTTACTATGCCTGGAACAATCGTGGCACAAGTTCTATGACGGTCTGGTTTCCCCAGGAGAAGTCACTCGCCGTATTCGATCCACACGTGTTGCCGAAAGAAAGTGTGTTCACAGAAATCACCGGTTCCCACACGGCGGAGGAAGACACTCTAATCGCCATTGGTGACGGTCGAGTCGATAAATGGTCGAGCGGGAACAAAGTGTCTCGTTGGACCAGTCGAGGTCAGGCGGGCCAGGCTCAGTGGGTTGTAGGGCGTTTTCGTCAAAGCAAGGAGATCCGCAGCGTCGGTGTATTTTGGATGGATCGCTGGCAAGGCGATGTGCGATTTCCCCAAGACTGGTTCCTTGAGGTTGAGCAGGATGGCGAGTGGAAACCATTCGAACTTTATACCACCGACAAATATGAGACGCGGGCCAATCAATTCAATGTCGTCCATCCGGCAGCGCCGACACAATGCGATGCGATTCGGATCAACATGACCGCCCGGAAAGATACCGCCGTCGGTATCCTCGAAGTCCAGGTGGCCTTCGAAGTCTCACCGCAGGGCGACGACAAAGAAAAGTAAAACCACGGGGATCTTGAGACCGACCAGGGAGAAGTGTGCCCGCACCAGCCGGTTTGTCTGGTGTCTCGGGTCGGTGCCGGGCAAGTCACGCTGCCCGCCGTTTTCCAGCGAGTTTTAGCGGCGGCCAGTTTTTTGGACACCTTGAGTGGTCTTCGGGTACCTTGCCAGGGCTTTCTCAGCACGCAAGTTTGCCCAGATGCAAGTTTCTCTACGGGCGCGTCTCAAAATAAGATCGCCGTCTCAAAACGGGGCAGTGTTTTTCTGCCCGTAGCCTTGCCAATCAGATGACCGCAGGCCGCTCGGACCCGGAAAACATGGCCAGAGTTCAGGGTTCTGGTCTGGCTGGTTTGGTTGGCACGTTTTGTGCTGTTCAATCGACCGCGAGAGGAGAAGCCGTTTCGTTGCGGCGGACAGAGTACTTCATCACGAAAGGGCAGACCAAATAATGAAAAGAACCAAAATTTTTCTATTGGCAACGGTCGCTTTCCTGCACAGTCAGTTTTTCGCCGAGTTTTCAGCCGTTCACGTACAAGGCCAGGATCGGGTCATGCGGAGTCGGCAAAAACAGGAAAAAGACGACGATTGGAAAGGGGAGAATCCCCCCTTCGCTGCGGCCGAGGTGGACTGGTTTGAAACGCTGGTTCCCACACCGGAAGACGATAAATTGGATCCCTTCGAGGGCCTTGCTCGGGGCTGGTTTGAAGCGGCGGTTCCCACGCCCCCGATACCGGGCCGCTTTCTCCCAGACGCCAGCATGTTTGCTGCCGAAGAGGAGATCTTCCTTGCGCTGGACGGACACGTTGCGACCAAGAAGCGGAGGTGGCCTTTTACAAACCTCCCCAGCCATGCTCCGCCGGAAATCTGCGATCCGCCAAAAACGGAAATCGGCGCTCCGCCAGACCCGCTCATTGTGGTATTGCCAGAACCGGAAATCGGCCCGCCAGCCAAGTGGGAAGTTGAACGGATGTACTTGTCGTTGCGCGAATTAGGACTGGACGCAGAAGAGGTCCGGGCCCTCACATCACTCTTGGATCTTGCGGAGAGATTGAAATGACGGTCTGGAAAAATTGTTTTCCCACATAGCCCCAGAGCGATTGGATGCGCCGTGGGGCGTGGCAGAAGGCACCCTGGCTAACAGAGTGAGAAACGTCGTCTTTGGTTTTCCCTAAAAACGTGAGTCAGCGGCGGAGGAGCAGCGGAGAGGCGGTGGTGGCCAACTTCCACAGTCCGGGCAGAGGGCCACGACGCTCACCAGCCGCCAACCGAGCGCTGCGAAAATTATGCGGGCAAAGGGGGGCGGCCACTTGACCGTACAGCCAGCCTGCGGCGCTGCGCAGAGACCGCGGGGCCGTATTGGCCGGTGCTCGTCAAGCAGAGCTTGCGAAGTTGCTCGAGCCGCGAGGAGTACTCGCGGCTCTTTTTATGAACGTTGTCGCTGCGAGTCTTGATAGGAGAGCAAAATGCTGGCAGCGGAAGTGTTGTTTTTTTCGATCGATTGGTGAAAATCTTGAGAATGATGGTTGGTCACCGTTGAGGATTGCCGTGACCGGAGGCTGTTTGGCCACGGAACCCGTGTGAACGATCCCGCTCTCAGCCCGTATGAACCTTCGCCACACAAAAGTGGGGCTAGATGAGTATGAGCTTGTTGGCGGGAATCGCCACCTAGCTGTGAAGTGCAATTTTTAGCGTGAGGTGAAGCGATTATCGAATTTCACATGAAAAAACTGCTGGGGGCATTTTTGTTGGTAGGACTTTGCGGGTGTGGAGACCGGGAAGAGATCGACAAGCAACAGGTAGGCTCGCGAGCCGAGGCCGCATTAGCAGAGTGGATCCAAGAGAATCCACTGGATGCGGACCAAATCGAAGCCGCCAGCGTCAGAGAGATCTCATGGGAAACGAATTTAATCCATGTGGTTCTCGAGAACGATGCCAGCGAAATCGATGGACAGGGACGGCTTCAGCCCGACGGCATGCACAGAGCCTATTTTCATGTTTATTTGACTGCTGATTACCGAGTTGTACGCGTGGTCCGCGGGCCAGACATCGTCGAGTAATCACAGATGTTGGCCGGAGCATTGCAAATGATCTCTGAAAGGACTCATGAATAGTCCAAAACTCATGAGAGGACTCACCATTTGAGTCCGGCAATGTTTACCAACAATCCATAACGAATAACGCTGTCAACGTAACCCGCAACTTGGGAACGACTTTGGTCGAAACACCGGAAGAAATCCAAGGGGGTAATGGGCGATACTGGATTCGAACCAGTGACCTCCGCGGTGTGAAC
>JAKVBY010000153.1 GCA_022446825.1 Pirellulaceae bacterium | reverse complement strand
CAGGTGCCGAAAATCTTTGTCAGCTGGGCACGCGGTCAATTCAAATTCACCGGAATGTTAACCACTTGCAGCCGCCAATCCTGGAATGCTTCCGACGTGGTCAAAACCCCAATCGTGTCAAACGAGAAGTCGTTTCCGGTACCGTAAACACTGTCGGGGGCAACGTTGAAGGTCCAGACAGAACCTGAGGGAACCGAACGTTTGGGGGTGGTCTCGAGCAACGCTTGCAGATTTGCCAAGTCTGCAGCGACTGCATCCGGGCGATCTGTACCTTGCCAATGACGGAAAGCCCCTTGGGAAGCAAGCAAGCGGTTCATCATGGGACTGGGGCGACTGGAATGCTGATGCGCGCGGAAGACGGCGCGGAGGTTGGCGTTTCCCTCACTCGCCGTATCGAGCAGGTATTTTGTGCCCGACGCACCATATACAAAGGCGGGCCGATTGGGATTGAATGCCAAGCCGGGCTCTGACGCAAAGATCGAAAAATCGTTCCACATGAAACCGATCGTGGCTGGTGAAGTAGGAGATTGCGGCAGGAAGTCCCGCAACATGTCGTTCGCCGTCTGCTGCGAGGTAGGATCGCTGGCAGCAAACCAGTTGGGATGTTTTTGAGCAAACGTTTGTTGACGTAGTTCCCCTAAGAATTGAAAGCGCTCGGCACCCTCAGAATTTAACAGGGTTTTCGGTTCGTAACCTGCTTCCATGCCTCCGTGATTGCATTGAAGAAAATCTGTTTGAGTCCCGGCATAGATCACGACAGGAAGAAAATCAAAAATTCGCCAGAGAGGAAGTGGCGAAAAATCTTCTCCATATTTGGTTTGAACTTCCTGCAAAAAACCGTACGCTGCCGTCAGGCGAAAGTCTTCATGATTTCCCCTTGCCATATAGACACGGTCGGGATTGGCTAATTTTAACCGCAGCAGGGAATAAAGGACTTCGACTCCATAAGCACCTCGATCTGTGTAGTCGCCCAGGAAGATCAAGTATGTGTGCGGATTTTTAATTTGAAAACCTTCCATCCGGTTGGTTTGATTGAGCCATTCCAGTGTGGAAATAAATGACCGGATATCTCCGTGAAAGTCACCGTGAAAAATGATTTCTGCACCGGCTTGGAATTGTAGTTTTTGCGCGAACGGCTGAAAGGGGATCCCGGCACGAGTGTAATAGCTGCGTGTGATGTCAAAGAACTCCGTTTCTTTTGGCTGATTGCCCACCCAGTGCGGCATCTCCGCCAGAGAACTAGCGCGGTAAAAGTTAAGTGTTTTTATTGCCAGGTCTTGGACGAGCTGCGAATCGGGTAGAGGTAGTTGTTCTTGGGTAGGAAAGCGACCGTTAAGCGTTCGGTTGGCTGGCGTCTTAAGGCAACGGGCTTTCCAGTCAGCGTAGGTCGGATGTTTCTGCTCGGCCGCGAGGAGGCCCGCTGATAAACACGAAAAGATCAGGGCGATTTGACAGCCGAGCCGGACAGTAAGGGCGAGGTTTCTAGGAAGCATCTTCGGGAACCTTGTGATGACGTCGATGG
>JAKVBY010000152.1 GCA_022446825.1 Pirellulaceae bacterium | reverse complement strand
CAATAATTTGGCGGTTGAACGGTTCTACGCCCGTAATGACTGCTTCTGCACTTCCGATTAAGTCGGCGAGGACTTCCACCTGCATGGGGTCCACATCGGGCGGCGGAAGACGAATTTCGAAACCTCCGTCACGAAGTATTTGGTAATGCGGTCCTGGCGGAATAAGGCGTGGATGGGTGATCAGGATTTCTGGCATGAGATGTTTCAGTCTGATTGGGAGAGAATTTACGAACCTTCATGATACTCTTCCCTGGCAACTGCCGTCAGATGGAGTCAAGCCAGTTCTTGACACAAGGGCGCCAGAGCGATGTAAAATAGACAAGAACAATGATTACTAGAGAGGTTCCCCAGGAGTGCCGCCTTTTCGCACTACGAACCATGCTGAATCACGTAACCTCAAATCTACGGGACCCAAAAATTGGGCGCCGCCGATGCATTGAACTTGGTTTGGGCGGCGCCATGGGGTTGTCCTTTTTGGATTTGCTGGCGGCGCAAAGTAACGCTAGCTCTGACCAACAATCCCGCTCCTTTGGGCAGGCAAAATCTTGTGTCCTGATCTTTCTTTTTGGTGGCCCGGGACAGCAAGACTTGTGGGATATGAAACCCGACGCGCCGGCTGAAATCCGCGGAGATTTTCGGCCGATTTCTACCAAGGTTTCGGGTGTTTCCATTAGCGAATATTTACCGCAAATGAGTCAACAAGCGGATAAAATTACCATTGTCCGAAGTGTTTCCCATCGCGACTTCGAACATGGTTCGGCCTCTTACACCGCATTGACAGGACACCCTCATCCGAAGCCGGGAACAAACACACCGGCGAGTAAGAACGATTTTCCCACGTACGGCGCCGTCATTTCAAAAGTAAAGCCAACGCCGAAACCGATTCCTAGTGCTGTCATTCTGGGGCCGGTAATGCATCAAGGCAATCGGCCACCAATGGCAGGCCAAAATGCTGGATTTTTAGGAAATGGCTATGACCCCTTTCGAGTCGCAGCCAACCCTGGAGAAACAGATTTTCAAGTTGGTGGTTTGCATGTTCCCTTTGAGATGACGACACAACGACAGCAATTGCGTTTTGATTTATTGAACACTTTAGGGAATTTGAAAGGGCGACTGAATACGTTGGAGCCGATTTTGGGGATGAGTCAATTGAAGAGACGCGCCCACGGTCTTTTGGCATCGGCCCACAGCCAACGAGCATTCACGTTGTCAGATGAGCCACAGAAGGTCCGTGAACGCTATGGCCCCCATCGCTTTGGGCAAACCATGTTGTTAACCCGTCGACTCGTCGAAGCCCAGGTTCCGCTTGTGACGATCAATTGGTCTCGTTCCAACAATGATCAATGGGATACGCACTCAAAGAACTACGCCAAATTACGAGAAATTCTGCCACCATTTGATCAGGGTTTGGCCAACTTTCTTGCTGATTTGGATCAGCGTGGTTTACTTGATACGACGCTCGTCGTTTGCCTGGGTGAATTCGGCCGCACCCCAAAGATTAACAAGGATGCGGGACGAGACCATTGGCCGGACTGTTATTCTGTCTTACTCGCGGGTGGGGGAATCGGTCGTGGGGTCGTTTACGGCAGTTCTGATCCACATGCGGCCTACCCGGCCAGCGATCCTGTAGCCCCGTGGGATTTGGCAGCTACGGCCTATCATCTTCTTGGTGTCGATCCCCAAAGGCACATCTATGACCGAGTTCGGCGACCCTTTGTGTTGGCACCAGGCAATGTGCTTACGGATTGCTTCCTTTGAGTGAGACAAGCTTACGCTAAGGTTTAATTTGGCAAGCGGGATGCACTGCTTGTAGCGTGCGAATGCCCTTTTCCGTTACGTAGGTGTTGGCCAATTGAAGAAATTCTAAATGCTGAAGTTCTGCGAGTTGATCGAGTGCAGCGTCGTCAATCTTCGCACCAATCAGATTTAAATGCCGGAGATTGGTGAGGCCTCGAAGTGCCTGCATCCCCTGATTGGTGATGTTGGGCCCAGCAAAACCAACGGCGTACAGCACGTCAAGCCGCTCGAGTCGTTGGAGCGGCTGAAGATGTTCTAACCCCAGGTCATCGATTGCTTGGAGACTCAGATCCAATTCCCGCAGGGTCCGGATTTGGCCG
>JAKVBY010000151.1 GCA_022446825.1 Pirellulaceae bacterium | reverse complement strand
CTCCTAACGGTGCTCCCCAAGGCCAACCCCAAAACAAACGCGCTCCTCGGCAAAGTCGCGAGCCGATCAGCCAAACCTTGTCAAAGAATTTGCAGAAGTACCGTGATCTTTTACTCCGCGCGCTTGAAAAATCGGAACCCGTCAACAAAACATTTTCAGCGTAACTTAAAAAGATCTTGGTGTTTGTCGATGATTGCTACGAGTTGTCGAATGTTGCAGAACTTGTAGTATATCTCACCTTGCACAGCAGTTTTCTAGATTTGTAGTGTTTCATGTTTCCGCCAAAAAAATGCTGGATTGAATAATGGCTTGTCGTGGTGTACGTGGAGCGACAACGGTTGCGTCGAATGATCGCGATGAGATTTTGACCGAGACGCGAAAACTTTTGGCTTTGCTGATACGGTTAAATGAAATCGAGTCAAGCGAGGTTGCGAGTGCGCTCTTTACGGTTACGCGCGATTTGGATGCGGAGTTTCCAGCACTCGCCGCACGCCAGCTCGGATGGTTAGAGGTACCGTTGTTGTGCGGTTATGAGATTGATGTCCCCGGGTCGTTAAAAAAATGCATTCGCGTTCTCATTCATCTCAATACGCAAAAACGACAAGATGAGGTTACCCATGTCTACGCCAATGCCGCGGAAAAACTTCGTCCCGACTTGAACAATTTACCAACGGTTGATCTGAGTGAATTAGAGGATTGGATTGCTGAGCAAATGGCAAAGCACCAACGTTGAAGCGCAGGCAGCATCATTTAAAGATCGGACCTTCGGAAAGACGTAGAAGACGGATCAAAGTCACTTGGTGAATCTTCATTCAATATCTGCAGATCCTCAATTTCGTTCACGGTGGGATCTGTATTGTGGGTCTGTTGATAGACATCCACGACCGCAAAGAATCCACCAACGGCCAAGGCGAGACAGCAGAATAACAAGCCCCAAATGGCGATTCTTGATTTGGGAGAATAAATACCCCATATCCCCATAATGATGCCCAGTAAGGCGGTCAACAAAGTGCCGATGGGGTGCAATAAAACTCCCCACAAGAGAAGTAGGATCCCTGCCTGGCTGAGGATGCCAAGAATCATGGCGGCGATGGCCGCTCCGCTTGCTGCAATGTTGCTTGGATACTGAGCACGTCCAGCAGACCCATCGAGGATGTGCCTTGTCTCCCGTGGCAACGTAGACTCCTTGGCAGCTTTGGATTGCACAGTCGTCGTGGCGAAAGGGGACCCAACACGATAGCGACCTTGCCATGTGCTGGGGACCGCAGGATGGGTTTCAGTGGACGCAAACGGAACATTCTTCGGATGATCTACGGCATCCTCGGTTGCGGCTGTGACATCCGCGACTACTCCTGGGGTTTCCGAACTGGCTGTAGCCATAGAATCGGTCAACCTGGCCGTTAATTCAACAGGTGTCCGGCGGATGGGTGGAACTTGCTGGGAAGAAAGTTGCGTATTAAACTCTGCTCCACATTTCCAACAGCGATTAACCGCGCCCAGTAGAGGCTCATTACATTTTGCACAGGTAACGGCCATAGTAAGAGAAAAACTTGATGAAAAGTGTTTTGCCACAAGACTACCATAGATTATCAGCCTTCTAACCGCCGGGAGCAACGGGAAAGGGCATGCCAAACCTTTTGGAAGGAACGAATAAGTTTGAAACGGATGTAAGAGTCCTGCCAGAAGAAGTCCCGAATGAGGTCCAAAAGTACTTCGCCGTCGTCGGGTTGGGAGGCGTTCGAGTCCCCATTGTTGAAGCACTCGCGATTGAGCAAATGGCGGAAAGCCTCTCGATGGGTGTTGCTAGATTGTTGTAGATAGCCGATCAAGTCAGCTAACCGCACTTGATTTACGAGGTCGAGATTCCCAGCTCAGGACTGCTGGCAAACGGGACTCGAAAGTGAGATGCTACTTTTTAAAGTCGTTTGTCATCGCCACCAAACGGTGAGGCCGACCACTGTGCCAAAGACGTATGGACGAGCGTTAATGCTTAGCTAGGCAGGGCGTGTTGTTTCTGAGTGGAGTGGAAATGAAGGAAAGGATTGGACCTTTTGAAGGTATAGAGATTGCCCATGCCAGTTTTTAATCATTTGGATCTTCCGATCCACCAGGTTCCGCGGATCCGCACGCGCATTCTGGCTTCTCATCAACTAGATGTGCAAGAGACCACCGTTTGGGAGCAATGGATTGACGAAGGGGGCTACATTCCCTTGCACTATCACGAAATTGAAGAAGTCATTGTTTTGATGAGCGGGGAAGTCTTGTTGACCTTAGATACCGAGACGACTGTTGTACGTGCTCCGGCCACGGTCGTTGTCCCCGCGCAACAAATCCACGGTGTGCGATTAAATGGTTCAACAACGGCTCATTTGCTGGCCTTTTTTCCGTCATCGTCACCGACGATTTTCGCTGCTGACGGGACGAAACGCCCCCTGCCCTGGCAAGATCACAACAGCGAACCTTGAGGGTTTGAGGGATCGTCACCTGTGCCAGGATCACAAAGC
>JAKVBY010000150.1 GCA_022446825.1 Pirellulaceae bacterium | reverse complement strand
TCTATCGTGACGTTTTAAGATCTTGACCAGCGATGCAAACTGAAAAACTTGACTCAGTCTATAGTGGAGGGAATCATTTTTCTGGCTAGTCATTTTGTTGCAAATGTTTCATTTCTTAACTGGCGAGCTCTGTAATCATGCCGAATGACGATTTCCTCCGCTTGTTTTCTGTCCTGGCGGCGTTACTGTGCGGGACGGCGAACCTAGTCGGTCAGGGCACCGCAGCGGACTATCAACGGGCCCAGGTGTTACGAAGTCAATCGAGCCATCAGGTCTTTCGTGATCAGCTTGAGGTGACCTGGCATCCTAGTAGCACGCATTTTATTTATCGCGTGGCGATTTCGGCTCAGGAACATCATTTTTATCACGTAGATGCAAGAACGGGAAAGAAACGTCCCGCATTTGATCATCAGATGATGGCCAGCCGGATTAGTGAGCTTTCAGGGCGAAAAGTAGGTGCTGCCAATCTTCCCATTCAGCGGATCGACTGGCCACTGGACGGCGAAGGTCTAATACTCACCATCGAGGACGCTGACTGGCATTTCGATTTCCAACAGCAGACCCTCCAGAAGGAAACACGGGCGACAGTTACCGAGGTGGTGGCCCGTCGTATTTCAAAAGTTCGGCGCTCTGTATTCGGCGGTGCTAGTAGCACGCTGCGATTTATTAATGTGCTTGAATCAGAAGTGCAAATTTTGTGGGTAGAAGATGCGCCCGGCTGGAAGATTGTTACACGAGACAGAGGTAGGCTACCCCCGCACAGTGAAGTAACTTTCAGTACGAAGGCGGGCCATATCTGGATCGTTGTTGACGATAAGGAAATGCCTGTAGCTGTTTTCGAAGCCGTCGCTGGCAAATCCTTGGCACGGATCGAAAGGCGACAAGAAAAAATTCAATGGGAGAGCTCGAAGGTCTCCCCTGATGGCAAGTGGCTTTTGCCCGCCAACAGTATCGACGTGAGGGTACGTCGGCTGGGATCCGAAGATCAAATACAATTTGCCAATGCCGGCACGCCCGAATTCTTTTTCGGCTGGGGACAGTACTGGGCACCCGATTCACAGAAGCTCGTCGTGTTACAGAGCAAGCTTGGTGCGGATCGAAAAATACACCTCGTTGAGTCTGCGCCGCCAGACCAACTACAGCCAAAACTCCATGCCAGGCATTACACAAAGCCGGGAGACGATCAGCCCCAATCTTTTCCGAAATTGTTCGATGTCGAAAAAGGCAGAGAAGTTGAAATCACGAATCCTGATTTGTTTGCCCATCCCTGGGAGATCAGCAGATACCGCTGGCTTCCGGATTCTAGTCGCTTTATGTTTCTTTACAACGAGCGCGGCCATCAGACCATGAGGCTGATTTCCGTTGACGCGAACACGGGCGAAGCCCGCTGCATTTTGGAAGAAACGTCAGACACGTTCATCGACTATCAGCACAAGTTTTTTTTGCACTACACGGAGGCTGCCGACGAGGTGCTGTGGTTGTCGCAGCGCGATGGCTGGAACCATCTGTACCTTTGCGATACGAACCGCGGTACGAGTAAACAAGTCACCCGGGGGCACTGGGTGGTTCGTGGTGTCGATAGAGTTGATGAGGGTTTGCGCAAAATCTGGTTTCGTGCCAGCGGTATCTTTCCCGATCAGGATCCGTATTACGTTCATCACTGCCACGTCAACTTTGATGGGACCGGACTGGTCGTAATGACGCGTGGTGACGGAACGCACCAGGTACATTATTCTCCGGATCGGCGTTATCTAATCGATACGTACTCCCGCGTTGACTTGCCACCTGTCACGGAATTGCGCGTGGTTGAGAAGGGAACCCTCGTCTGTGAGTTGGAACGCGCTGACTGGTCCGCGTTGCGGGCAACCGGTTGGAAAGCACCAGAGCGATTTGTTGCACCAGGGAGAGACGGAATCACCCCCATTTATGGCCTCGTGTTCCTACCGTCGAATTTCGACAAAGACCGGCAGTATCCTGTGATCGAGAGCATTTATGCTGGACCTCACAATTCATTTGTTCCCAAAGCGTTCTCTAGTTTTCATTCAGAGCAGGCAGAAGCGGAACTTGGCTTCATTGTGGTGAAGATTGACGGTATGGGAACTTCGAATCGTTCCAAAGCTTTTCATGATGTTTGCTGGAAAAATCTCGGCGATTCCGGATTTCCCGATCGGATACGTTGGATTCAGGCTGCGGCCAAGGAGTATCCTCAGATGGACCTGCGTCGCATCGGCATTTATGGATATTCTTCGGGTGGTCAGAGTGCGCTACGCGCCCTGTTGGCCTTCGGAGACTTTTACCATGTCGCTGTGTCCGACTGCGGTTGCCACGACAATCGTATGGATAAGACTTGGTGGAACGAATTGTGGATGGGGTACCCGGTCGGCCATCACTATGCAGAGCAATCCAATGTGACGAACGCCCACAAGTTGCGAGGAAAACTCCTCCTAACGGTGGGGGAGCTGGACGATAATGTGGATCCATCATCGACGATGCAGGTGGTAGATGCGCTAATTAAAGCCGACAAGGATTTTGATTTAGTCGTATTTCCTGGAGGGAAACACGGGGCCGG
>JAKVBY010000015.1:30059-35283 GCA_022446825.1 Pirellulaceae bacterium | reverse complement strand
TGCTACACCTATGTAGGCCGACACCCCTCAACGATACCACCATGAGCGGCAAGCTTTGCCAGTATTACCTCAACCGGCGTATAGGAGTAAACGGTCTTAGTGTAAGGGGTATCAGCGAA
Organism: Pirellulaceae bacterium; assembly: GCA_022446825.1. Taxonomy (GTDB): domain Bacteria; phylum Planctomycetota; class Planctomycetia; order Pirellulales; family Pirellulaceae; genus JAKVBY01. The sequence goes on along the minus strand of JAKVBY010000015.1, from coordinate 35,164 downwards.
GCATTCGGCATACCTGCGCTGCCAAGAAGAAATGTCGAGCGTCGTTCTACGGACACGATGTTCTGGTGAAACCTCGTCAGGTGGCTGGAAAGTAAACCGCGTCGATTTCTAAATGTCCGTTGTCGAAAGATGATGGATGATTTGTTAGAGCAATCCGGCCACCTTCATGCTGACGATCACCACCACCAATAAAATCAAAGCGGCCACGAAGACCATGATCGCCGCCCTCCGTCCGAGGTCTTTTCTGACAAAGAAACCATAAGTGATCGGGGTGACCGGGTAAAAGAACATGTTCAGTACACCCCAGCGCGTGCTTCCTCGAAAGCCTCCAATCACCCCCCACAGCCAAGCACCGGCGTTGAGCATCATGCTCAACGCCACCGCGATGCCGATCCCCAGCCAAGTTAAAACCTGATCCATTGAAAATGGAAATTCATTCCACCTTGCTTTCTGCCCTGTTGACTTTCCGGACAATTGTTGGGTAATCGACTTGTGCCTTTGCACGACGAAATACTTCAACACGTGTGGGTGTTTCGGTTGCGGTGTTTTGCCGATCACGATCTCAAAATCTGCCAGTGCCCGGTCGCCTTCTAAGGCGACCAGCGGCCTCAGAAAACTACCAGCCGCATCGATTTGCTGGAACATTTTGGCTTTCGCAAAGGGTCCCTCCAGCAATTGTTCGATCCGTTCAAGATAAGCTTGACGGTACTCGGGAATGTCCAGTATCCGCGCTACCAACGGATGGTCGTCGCCGACATGCGGCTGGTAGATGGTCAAGTCACGACGCGAATCCGGTGTGCCAAGCAACCCCAAGGTGCCGAAAGAATGATCAAGATCCCAGGGGAGGAGCAGTACTTTTTTGGTTTCCGGATGGAGATACGCATAATAATTTTGGGAACCACCGAGAAAACTGTCGAGATTGGAGAGGATCACATTCACCGCGAGAAAGTTAAGGAAGGGATCGATGTCTAAATAGTCCTCAATCTCATCATGAAAGGTTTCTGCTTCGGACAGGTGGATGAGCCGAGCAAAAGCGATCATCCGCTGCTGAAGTTCGGGAGTTCCTGTGGTCTTGGGGTAATACCCCTGGTGGTAGTCTTCCCAGTCCTCACCCAGATAGCGAAAGATCCCGAAAGTACTCGGTTTCACCAAGAGTCCCGCCGCGGATCCAAAATGATGCTTCAAGAAGCGCTTGTCGACCTGTTCGACCAATTCATAAAGTCCTTGGTACTCTCGTTGTTTTTGCCCTGTTACCGTCAGGTAGACTTTGGCCCAGGCGATGCGCGGTACGGGGATGCCGGCAGCTTTGAACAACTCATAAGAGAGCGCCTCTCGCAACATTGACGGGTCCGAAACACAACTATTCAGATTGACTTTGGTCAATCCACGATACTCTTGTTCATCCTGATATTTATTGAAGTCGATTTTGAAGGAATACTTGCCGGAATGATGTCCCTCGACAAAGGTACCGTTTCCTTTGTAACGCACGCCCACTTCCTCGAGCGTCTCGTGACCCATGGTGACATCCGCCCGTCCGTATTGGTGGTCTACCCCGAGATATCCAGCCAGACCGGGCCGTGTTGATTTTTCGCTATGCAGGTGTTTGCCTTGCTCGGCGTCGCGCATGAGATCCTGAAAAGCGCTCCCCACGTCCCAGTTGACGTTGGCAGGTGGCTGGATTGCCTGCCATTCATCTGGGGAAAATTGGATGTGAATTTCCCACAGCTTTGTCATGCCAAAGAACGCATCACTTGCCGTTTGTTCCTCAGGTGTCGCGGTCGGCGGCTGGAATCGCTGCAGCAAATCCGCGACCTCGGCCACATCGCACGGGTTTGCCGAGGAATGGGAATTCGGCGGGTCTGCGGCCGTTTGTGAAGCACCGCTGGAGGTTGCTAAAAGAATCAGGAGGCCGCAGGTTGTTTTCATGATGCTAGGCTACTGTGTCAGAACAAGGATGTTTCGAGGTAAACCGGTCTTGCCGATGAGAGATTTGTTCNCGGGGTCAGNCTACCCAATCTCTGACGTGGCGTGGACAAAGGACGTTTTGGGACCGTTTATGGAGTATATCTACCAGACGGCCACTGTGGGTTTGCCTGAAACGGATTGTTTTGTAGGTTCGAATAAACATGGTGACGTTCACTGGCTCTCTTGCCAGGCAGCTCGCCTGTCACCAGGGACAATTCTGGTAGCGACGTTGTGGGTTGATCTCCGCCCTACCAAGCGCGCGTGACGCTCCATTGGTGCATCCGCGCGCCAGTTCTTGAATCTGCGCTGAGGGAAAGTTTTTCTGGGGTTCAAATTCTGAGAAATCTCCAAAAAATACCTCCATCATGCCAGCGCATTGCTAATTTGAGGATGTCCTGAGACCAGGTTTTCTAGGATTGGCTCAACAAGCTGATGAGCACGACGACGATCACAATGCCCCACACGAGGGTAAACAGACCTCCACAGCCCACGCCAATTCCCGCATGAATACTGCCTTTAATGACCGGGTTTCTTTTTCTCGCTTTGAGTCCTTTAATTCCCAGGATGAAAGCAGCAATTCCCAGCGGCAAGCCAATCAGGGGGAGACCGCTGAGAAGGCCTAAATAGTAGGCAAGCAAGGCTTGTGGATTCTTGTAGGGAATGACTCCCCCGGTGGCGTCCCCTTCGTTGACGGGCGGTGCGGGTGAAGTGAATGATTTTTGGACCGGGGGCAAGTAAGGATTGCCGGCGGTTTCTGGTACGGCTTTCGTCTGCAGCGGCGCTTGGCAAGTTGGACAAATCGAATCCTGCTCTCGAACCTGGGCACCACACTGGTCACAGACGTTCATGGCGTTTCCATTTTTCTTGATGGGCGGAGCCTATTCACAACATGTTGTGTCGTACAGCGTGCTGGCGGCAAGTACCAACAGTAGCAGAATTCTAAATATAAAGCGCAGCCTTCCAAATTACCTAAAAAATAGCAAAAAATAAATTTCAAACTTAGCAAGGACGCCACAACATTGACTCTTGTGGGCGGGTGATCGTACGCCAGTCTTGTCCGTGTGTGTGGGCGGTCGAGCAGTCGTTTGGTGATTCCTTGTGTTGTGGGCCGTTTGCCTCGGTCGAGGGGAGGACGTGCACCTGCCGAACGCTCGTCTCCTGAGAGCCGGCGTCTGGAAAAATCCGCTCATGCGTGGGCGCTGAAAGACCTCCAGACGCCTACAGCTCGATCTGTGACCATCAGTGCTTGGAGGGCAATAATTTTTGCAATTTCCCCGCACTTCGCATTTCTTTACGGAGAGTGCTACAGTGGACATTTTTACCGTTGCGCGCGTTGCGATCTGCAGCGGTTGAGTTGGGCACAGCCATGAGGTACTCCCAAACCATGCAAAAAATTAAAAAGGGTGGCGGTACACGACTTCTGAGACTCGTCCTGAGCAGCGGTTGTTTCTGGCTCGGGGCGGCCCGCTTGATGTTGGCAGACGAACCGCCCGCCGGTTTGCTTTCTCTCGAAGTGCCGGATGATTTTGTGGTGGAGCAAGTGGCCGCGCCGCCGCTGGTGAAATTCCCCATGCTCGGTACCTTCGATGACAGAGGACGCTTGTTCGTTTGTGCGAGCGCCGGCTTGAATCTCGACGCCGAACAACTTCTGGACCAACTTCCGAACTTTGTCCAGCGGTTAGAAGATACGGATGGAGATGGGGACTTCGACAAAAGCACCGTGTTTGCCGACAAGATGACCCTGCCATCTGGGGCGATGTGGCATGATGGGGCGCTCTATGTTGCCAGCCCGCCGAGCATTTGGCGACTCGCCGACACGGATGGCGACGGTGTTGCGGATCAACGCGATGAACTCGTCACCGGTTTTAAGTTTCGAGGCCACGCTGGAGACGTCCATGGGCCTTACCTGGGACCCGACGGCCGACTCTACTTTGTCGACGGAATTATGGGCCACGAGATTTATGACGCGCATGGACAGTTGCTGAGCCAGGGAGATGCGGCACGGGTGTTTTCATCGCGACGGGATGGTAGCGATTTGCAGACCTTCTGTGGTGGTGGGATGGCAAATCCGACAGCCGTGACGTTCACGGAAGCAGGCGAGATGTTGGGGGTGACGACTTTCTTTCATTACAACGCGAAAGACCGCATCCGTCACGATGGTTTCTTTCATGCCGTTTACGGTGGTGTTTACCCTAGAAAAGTTGGTTATTTGAGAAATGAATTTAAACTGACCGGATCCCTGTTGCCCCCACTGGCACGTTTTGGAATGAGCGCCCCCGCGCATCTCACCACATATCGCAGCGGTGCTTTTGGCGACGACTACCGGGGGAATATTTTCATCTCCCACTTCAACCGACGAAGTGTCATGCGCTCGCGATTAACTCGCGACGGTTCTACTTTTCGGACCACCAACGAGCCGTTTCTGACCTCAAAAAATCCAGATTTTCATCCTTGTGCCGTGATTGAGGATGCGGATGGAAGTTTATTGGTGATGGATACGGGCGGCTGGTTCAAGATTGGTTGCCCGACGAGCAGCCTGCAACCCCAAGTCTCAGGTGGGATTTATCGAGTACGTCGGAAACAGCAGTTCGCAACGGCTGACCCGCGAGGTGCTCAGATTGGCTGGGATGACGAAAGTTCTCGGTTGCTGACGCTCTTAGCAGACGATCGGTTTGTCGTCCGCGATCGCGCCATGACCGCCCTTGTCAAACGCGGCGATTTGGTGGTCGATTTACTGCGTCAAGGCCTGCAAGCAGAGCGCCCGCTGCTGCGCCGTAACGCCGTCTGGGTTCTGACGCGCATCGGCACCCCCCGCGCTTGTGGGGTGGCACGTTTGGCACTTCGCGACACTGATCCGACGGTGCGACAGGCGGCTGCGGTCTGCGCTGCCACCCACCAGGATATCGACGCCGGGGAACCCTTGCTGGCCTTGCTCGACGATGTGAACCTTGCGGTGGCGCGTCAGGCAGCAACCGCCTTGGGACGTATTGGTCAAAGCCAAGCGGTGCCCCGATTACTCAGGATGTTTGAACAGGCGCCCGATCGTATGCTGGAACACGCGGTGATTTATGCACTGATTGAAATCAACGCCCCGGAGGCGACGGCCTTCGGGTTGGAAAGCTCGTCGCCACCGGTACAGC
>JAKVBY010000015.1:0-29959 GCA_022446825.1 Pirellulaceae bacterium | reverse complement strand
TCGATAGCGGTTTTGCTGAATTTCCGCTGCCCTGGCAAAGGCAACTTTTTGCGCACTTAAATTCCCCCGACGCGCGGGTGGCGCAGAAATCCCTGGTGGCGATGGCCTCGACAACATCGGGGCAGTTTGACGAAGGACTGTTGCAGTCGATAGAAGAGGTTGCTCTGCCAGTGGCATTGCGCGTACGGGCTGCGAAAATTCTCTCGCGGCAGTCAAAGGACATTCCGGAAACGACCTTTGCCCTCTTGTGTTCACAGTGTAGTCAGGACACTGCATTTGATACACGACTGGAGGCAGCACGCGCGATTGGTAACCTGAAACTCACCTCCCAACAGGTCAATCGCGTGATCGACCTGGTCGCTCAAGCCGGACCGTTAGAACTGCCGTTATTACTTCAACCACTGACAGGTCTCTGGCGAACCCTGTCTAAAACTTCCAGTCGTCGGCTGCTGGCGGCGCTGGAAAAGGCTCCCGGTTTTGCCAGTCTCCAGGAAACCGTCCTGACAAACTTGTTTCAAGAGGCGCCGGCGGAAATAAGAGTTGCGGCGCAGCCCTTGCTGCAACGACTCCAGGAGGAGTACGCTTCGTCCATCCGGGAAGTATTGCGAACGACCTTCAATCTTGTCGGCGGTGACCCGAGTCGCGGCAAGGAAATCTTTTTCGGCAAACGGGCCTTGTGTTCCGCGTGTCATCGGGTGGGACCACAAAAGGGAAAAGAGATTGGGCCCGATCTGCGTCGCATTGGTGAAGTCCGTAGTCCTCGGGACCTGCTGGAAGCCATTCTTGCCCCCAGTGCTTCGCTGGCCCGTGGGTTTGAAGGCCAAACGGTGGTGACCACGTCCGGTCGCGTGATCTCGGGTGTTCTGCATCAGGAAACCGACGATTTTATCGTGCTGTTCACTTCCCAGCGTGAGGAAGTCCGCATTCCTCGCTCGGATGTCGAAGAAATAAACGCTTCGGCAGTTTCGATTATGCCGGCAGGCCTTGAGCGTTTGCTTACCTCCGATGAGTTGCGGGATCTGCTCGCCTATTTGGGCTCGTTGCAAATCCGCTGACGCCAGCAGGGGCGGGGATAGGATGAGGTTCTGCTGGGGGAGTTAGGCAAGTCGAGACCTACTGACAAATTCCCTGGCCAGACGCTCTCCAGAAGACAAGGGTTCAGGGGAGCAAAGCGGTTTGGTGTTTTTGGTTGCCGGGCAATCGCTGGGGTACCAGACGCTGGAGTCCTGCTTGCTTGATTGGTAAGGTGTTCCTCGCTGAGTTATTTCTACACCAGTTGAGTGGAGAGGTCCTATGATTCGCGCGAGCGTGTTTTCTCGGCGCTGTTTTGTGCAGGCTGTTGGCGCGGCGAGTTTTGCCACGGCGACGACTTCTGGTCTGTCGGCAGCACCACTTCCACAAGTCACACCAATTGCGACGCGTCGTGAATTGTTTGTCGAGAAGACGCTCATTGCTCAGCTGTCCGGGGGAGCGCGGTTACAACTGCATCAGCCAACCCCACGTGAGATCGTCCTGGTCTGTGACCGGCCTTGGGAGGGATCCACCTGCGCCTACATGAAAGTATTTCGGGATGCCGATTTGTATCGCATGTATTATCGAGGCAGCGACGGCCTCTATACCCAGGAAGGTTTTCGTAGCCTGCACCCGGAAGTTGCCTGTTATGCCGAGAGCCGTGACGGTATCCACTGGACCAAACCCGAGCTAGGGTTGGTGGAATTTGAGGGCTCGAAGAAAAATAATATTATCTGGAAAGGTTCGGGAAGTCACAACTTTGCACCTTTTCTCGACACCAACCCCGACTGTCCCCAGGACGAACGATATAAAGCCTTGGCGGGGGATTACCAACAGGGTTTGCAAGCCTTTGTATCGGCCGATGGCGTGCGCTTTACACCCGTCCAACAGAAACCGGTTATTTCGCAAGGAGCGTTTGATTCGTTGAACTTAGCGTTTTGGGACAGCGTGGTCGGCACGTATCGCGAATATCATCGCGACTTTCGCCAGGGACGTGACATTCGTACGGGTGTGTCCGAGGATTTTGTCCATTGGAGCGACCCCGAATTTTTAACTTACGAAGCCCACCGCCACGGCACGGAAGGCGAGTCGACCGAACCTGTCCGAGATGATGACCCTGACAACCAGCTGCCCGGTCGCGTTAGTCAATTGTATACGAATCAGATTCTTCCCTATTTCCGCGCACCCCATATTTACTTGGGATTTCCGACGCGCTATATCGACCGCGGTTGGTCTTACTCGGCAACCCAACTTCCTAATTATGAGTACCGACAATTGCGCGGTGCCAAGTCGCGACGAGAAGGGACCGCAATTACCGATGGTATGTTCATGGCGAGTCGCGACGGTAACCACTTTCACATCTGGCCCGAGTCCTTTATTCGGCCGGGTCTCCGGAAGCGCCAAAGTTGGTTCTACGGGGACGCATATCAAAACCATGGACTGGTGGAAACGGCTGCGACGATTGACGACGCACCACCCGAGCTATCGGTCTTTGTAAGTGAAGGTTCGCACCAGAATCGTCCCGGTCAGTTTCGACGGCACACGCTGCGGATGGACGGTTTTGTTTCTTTGACCGCGCCACTCGCTGGCGGTGAATTGCAGACCAGGCCACTCACCTTCCAAGGCAACCGACTTTCACTCAATCTCTCGACCTCGGCGGCGGGAAGTGTTTACGTGGAAATCCAGGACGCGGACGGCAAGCCGATCCCCGGTTACACGCTTGCGGAGGCCCATGCATTGTACGGAGATTCGTTGCGTTTTCCGGTTGCTTGGAAAACGGCAGGTACAGACGTGTCCCCAATAATGGGTAAACCGGTGCGGTTACGCTTTGTCATTCGTGATGCCAACGTGTTCTCGTATCGGTTTGAACAGATCTAGAAGCGGGCATTGATTGTGACGATCGGAAGGCAAGCAGATCCATGTGTCTGATAGGTGCCGTTCTGATCAGGGACAATACCTGGGTGACGCTTGAGCCGAATGGTTGGTGTGGCGGAGGCTGATTCAACTGGCGAGGACACGGCCAAGTCAAACGCCGATCCCTTGCGATTCAGTCTCGTTCTTTTCCTTGGGGTTGCCAGCATAATTTACCTGTATGATTTCGCCGGCGTGATAGTTGGCGGCGCGACAGTTTCCGGTGTGACAGCGCGCCGCTGGGGTAGGGAAGGTGCCAGCGAAACGGCAGGCCGTGGTAGTCGTCAAAGCCTTAATGGAATTGATTTTTAGCGATCTTGACCTTCTCCAGAGGAACCAGAATTGGCGTCGGCATGCGTTTTCAGCAATTGGGCGATCTGGGGTCGCATGCGCTCGAGGCGTTCCAAGTCCAGTTCAAGATTTACGGCTCTGCCGATGCGTCGATACGCAGTGGCTACTTCCTCGCTCCAAGGTGCCGAGACCAGGTCGATCGGCGTTTCTCCCTCGCGGTTCTTGGTCGAGAGAGAGCCGCCGTTTTCCAAGAACAGCTTCACAATGTCGACGCGACAAAAATAGGCCGCCACATGGAGCGGAGTGCTGCCATCGCGGTTGGTACCTTGAACATTTGCCCGGTGCTTCAGCAAATACTTAATAATTTCCATCTCTCCGTGGCGTGCCGCGATGCTGAGTGGAATCGAACTGCCCCGTGGCCGTCGCTCATTTATCGGTACTCCACGCCGACGCAGATTCTTGGTTTCTTGCAAGTCACCGGCGGAAATTGCTCTGGCTAAGGCGCGCCTCCAGTCTACGTGCTGGCGGTCAATACTGCGTTTGAGTTCTGCTGCGGCAGCGGCATCTTCCGCGACGTGAAAAATAAAGTCGTTACTAAAGCGTCCCGCTGAGTTTTGGACCTGCAGTAAGTGCATGCCTACAGAGGGTAAGTTGGAAAGCGTGATCTCGACCATTTCATTCTCATCACAACTCACGGTTGCGGGTACCCGCCGACCATCGACGATAACCTGTGCGTCGGTGTCAATGTGGCGGCCGCTGACGGTCATGAGTCGCTGGTTCCTGTGGAGGATGGGAAAGTCTTGACGTCCGCGTTGTTTTTCCAGAGGCCCTAACGTCCAGATGGCAGGCTGAGGATGGTCGAAGTCTGCTTTTGCACCATGACGTGCGGAGAAGGTACCGACAAATTTTCCCTGCGACGCCAGGGTGAGGAGATCGTCTCGGCGGAACATTTTGCGATTCCCCGTTTTTTCGATGTAGCTGCCTCCGTGGAATGTGGCGTGGAACTGCAATGCGACGGGATGGGGCTTTGAGTCTTCGATCAACACCCCATCCCCTTCGAGAATAATTGCCCCTTCGCTGGCCGAGATTTCCAGTGCGGTCAACAGGTCGGGCACGAGCGTTTCTTCTACTGACGATTTGCTCAGTGTGACTTGTCGGGCAAAGGATCCAGAGAAGCCGGTGCTTCCCTCGAGGACCATATTCCATACGGGGTTGAACCGCCGCCGTCCTCCCCAGGAAAGTTGCCAGATCCGTCGTTCCGGCAAACCACGTGCTGCAATTCTACGATAAAAGCTGAAATCGATAATGTTCAAGCGACCTTGAGGCAGAATGAGAAAGCGATCGTAGGCGCCGCGCCAAGTGGGCGCGTCCATGCCGCTTCCTCGGGTGTTCGTACTGACGAGAAAGGGCATGCGGTGACAGTTTCCACAGACATTCGGTCGCGGATCGTCGTCTCGATCACCGTCGATGTGAAATAATTTAAACCCTTGGGTTGCCACATCAGAAACGATGTTGGTATAGGCGCGCTGCGGTGCGGGTGGGTAAGGGACACTGAGTAAAAATGCCGCCATGTCGTCTCGTTCCGCGGCAGATAAGGCGCCCGCCTTCCCTTCGTCGTTAGTGCTGGCGTCACCTACCATACTCATTGTTGTCGCAAGGCCGCCATCAATTAAATGCCGCGTGGTGCTGGTGGGTTCGCTGAGGTTGCTGTTGGGAGGATCAGAACCATGGATGTTTGCGCTGTTATTGCCTCCGTACGGATCACCTGGAATACCGTCCCAGTGATAGGGCGCGGTGTCTCGCAGCCCGCGAATCGGCATGGTGGAGCGCGGCATAATTTGATCGCCTCCTGTAACGATCGGCGTCTGTAAAACCCACAGCAGTTGATCCGTATGACCGTCAGGATGACAACTGGCACAGGAAAAAGTACCGGTTGTTGAAGCGCTGGCCGTGTTAAATGCAATGCGTCCGCGCTTGATTGACGGATGGGTAGGATCGGCAAGAGAAATCGTGTCGACAATCTGAAGGTTGGACGCATCGGAAACGTCGACGATAGAAACGGTGTTGGCAACGGCATTCAGGACCCAGGCCTGCCAAGGTTTGTTTTCCGGATCATGTTCTAGTGCAATACCTCGCGGCACGGCACCGACGCTTGCTCGGCCGAGAATTTCACCGCTGCCGGCATCGACCGTAAAGAGCTTGTCTGACCCTGCTGCGGAAACAACCAAGGTGGAGTCATCCTTGCTGATTTTAATGGCAAAGGGTGTCGCCAAGGCTTGGTTCTTTTCAGGATGTTTGGGTGGCAGCTGCTCAAGCTCGATAAATTCTGGTTGGTCCGCAGCACCTTCTTTGAAAGTGACCCGTGTAATACGGTTCAGAAAAGCGCGATTCTGCAATTCAGCCAGTCCATGCTTTTTGGTTCCAGAACGCCCATTGATTTCATTCCGCGCATCGGTCTGGGTGACGAATACGCTACCCTTCGAGTCGACGGTAAGTCCGTAAAGCAAAGTACCTAACGTATCGACCACTTCTACAAGCTTGTCGGTCTCGGTGTCAAAAATATATAAGTCTCGGTCGGGAACCTTGGGGTGTTTCACAATGTCAACGACGTGCCCCAGCGAAAGCACATTGTTGTGAGCAATGGAGTGTTCGTGCGCATCGAAGGTAACCAAGTCACCATCGATTTCCCCTGTGCCACCAGAGAGCTGTGTCTGGTTATTTGATTCGAAGGGAATTACATAAAGACGATTCCCGCGGACTGCGATCGCCCGCGGGTCCTGGGCAGTGATGGTAAGCCTTTTGGTTATCGCACGAGTTGCCACGTCGACGACAGCAATTTGATTCTCCGAAGACAAAGCTACATAAGCCTTCTCATTGCTGGCAAAAGCAATTCCTACCGGTTCATCAAAACGCGTTGCTTTTGTTTCCATATCGAATTCTTGTACCGTAGCGACGACCTGCAAAAAAGTCGGGCTGCGAGGATCGGAGTCAAGGACGCTCACCGAATCGGAAATATGATTGGAAATCCAAACTTCTTTTTCATCGGGCCTCACGGCAATCCCGACAGGATCAACCCCCACGGGAACGCGGATCTCGACTTCACGTGTTACCGTATTAATCACGTCGATCGTATCGGACGGCGTGTTGACGACGTAGAGATAGCCATGGCTGATGGCCATGGGCGCTGCTTGCGGACTCACAAACGTTGGATTCCCAACAGGGACGGGCGGGGGAAGTTCTCTGGCAGGTTCCGTGGCAGGTACCGCGCTAGGAGCTGTTTCTGATCCTCCGGGAGCGAAGCTCGAACCAAGCAAAACGTTAACAAGGAAGGCAGTGAAAATAACGGCATAAGTTTTGGTCATGTGGATGATCCTTGACGCTGGTTGTCCACGAAGATTTTTCGTAATTGCCCACGCATGGAAAAATGCTTTCTGTCAGCTTAACAAAAAGTTAACAGGAAATTGGAGAAAGCACACCGCTTCCCAAAGTACACGCCCCCTGGTCTTAACAAGGTTCCGAAAAACGAGACTCTTTGTCGCCTGGGTTGGCCAGGATTTACTCCAAATTGATGTTTGATTTTTCAGGCAATGTTAGCTGAGGGCGCAGTAGTTTCATTTTTTCTGCTGAATCTGCTTAGCTTGCCGAGTCGGTCCACGCTCCTCAGGCACAACCCTCCAGGACGTTTTCAGCTTGGACGTTTGTAAGAACAGCGTAGCGAGCTGTTCTTCCCGCAGAATGGTCAGTCCAATGCAGGCAAGCTGCCGAGATTCTGGTCAAATTTTGGGTGCCTGGAGTCATTATGTGTGAAAAGAAACAGACTTGTTGCCCACAGCCGGGGAGACTGAACCGGGAACATACTCCTACTGACCGAGATTGTGGATGCGATCTATGTGGTCGTACTGAGGTGCCTCCCAACAGATGCAGAACGTCATCTGTTGAACAATTATTTAAAGCACGCGGCCGATCTCACTACGGCATTGCGCGATTTGCAACAAACGCTGATCAATTCGAAGGGGTTTCTTTGGCGCCATGAAGTAGTCGACGAGCGTTCCAGCGACCGGAGACTTCGGCTCAGACGGACCAACGTTTGGCCGGTGCGGATTGGTGTAACGTGATTCGTTTGAAAACTTTCAGCGGAGTGGATGTCCAAAAATCACGCCGACAAAGTAGCCATCGTTCCCTCTTTGGGATACGGTAGACGGTGGTCGCGATGGGAATCCAGATTCCAAGAACATGCTCCCTATTGACAAGACTTAAGAGAACGAGTTCTTGGTGTCTTTAAGCCAGGCCCAACCGGTCCGGTGTTGGCTCCCTTGCGGGGTCTTTAGCCTCCGGTTGCGGCTTAGTAGCCAGCCAGCCGTGGCAGAAGCTGGCCACAGCGGATCTGCGGCTGACAATTGGCAGCGCACGTGGAAAAATCACTCTGTCATTTTGTCTGGATGAAAAAAGAAAGAGAGACCAATATATGAGGTGCGGTGCAGTCGTTCTATTGATTTTGTTACTGCTGAGTTCTGTCCATGGAGAGGACCAGTGGGTTGACGAATTTGATGAATTTTCATTGGCCCGCTGGACGCCACAGACCAGTGGGTTGCAGTTGGTCAACATGGCACCGCCGACGGGAGTGGATGCCGCAGATGGAACGCTCACCATTTTCGAAGCCTTGCGCGGGGTGAGGCTTACTTCACGTGATCGCTTCCTCTATGGAACCTTAGAGGCGCGGATCCGTATTTCGCCGAAAGGCTTGCAGTACGTGGGCTTCATGTCGCGTTCCCCGTGGGGAGCCAATACCGCCATGTGTATGTCGATGCCCACAGCACATGGCTGGGAGATGATGTTGTCGCGCGACAAACAGGGTGGGCACGCAGGATTTGGTTGCCGGGTAGAGGACGGACAATGGGCCGTTCTCAAAATCGATTGGCGGAGGGAAAAGATTTCTCTCGATGTCGATGGACAACGCATTGGAGAGATTCTCGGTGCGGACAAAATACCACAGACACCACTGCCGCTGATTCTCGATGCTTATGCAACGAACCGTCTGGAATTGGACTGGTTGCGGATTACCGACACGTCGATTGTGAGGTCATCTCATGCTGCGCCACCTGCAGCACCTGAGACGGGTGCCACGTTGGAATTAGCGAGCGATCACTGGCAACTCGCCGTCGATTCGACTTCGGGAATTGCGACAACACTGGTCCAAACCTATCCGCAATTGCAGCCTTGGACACCGGGCGGTACGGCGGCCGTCGACGTCTATATCAAGGAGTTCGACGCTTCTCAAACTGTGCGATTTAAGGGTCTCTCTGCTGCGCTGCTCGACTCTCAGCGGATCACCAGCCGTCTACAAACTGAGGAGATGTCGTGGCGGGGAAAAATGGCTGCGGAGATTCAGTATGCGCTTGTGGATCAGGACCTGGAGATTCAGGTCGATTTCACCGCACTCGAAAATCTGCAATCGCCCGTTGAGATTGGTTTGGGGATCCCGTTTTACCCGGAACATTGGGAAAGAAACGCCATTCCCCGACTTCCTTGGTTAGCGCTTGATCCCCAGCAGCCCAACCCGGTTCGCTTGCCTTTTCTCGCCTCAGCCGAGGATGCGACAGTCACTTCCGACACGGGAAATTGGGTGCATTATCCGTTTGGCATTCTACAGAACGAGTCCACCAGCGTCTTTTGGGGCAACATGGATCTAGGCCAGCGCACAGTCCTGGCACCAGGAAATTTTGGTAGTGGTCCGGCCGTCACTCTGGCGCCGAAGACCTGGGCGGCCGGTGAGGCCAAGCGGTTGGTCTTGCGGCTGCGTGCTTTTCCACGGGCGACAACCGAAGTGTTGCGTTGGTATTTAAGTCACTGTGTCAGTAGTGATCCTTTGACACAAGATCTCTTTCCGGTGCAAGACTGGTCTGCACGCACCCTGCCAGACGGTGGTGGTCTTGGCATGCCCGACTTGCGCGTTACGCGAGTTAACCAGAGTGCGGATCCTGTCTACACAGATCGTATCACCACCATGCTCCGCAAATACCACATGACGAACTTATGGTTTGGCGTTTGGCACCACATCAATGGGTCGTATCCTACTCAGGGCGAGTGGCTTACCACGATTGGCTTGGAGGTCTCCGCCGCCTCGATAAAAGCCGAGGTGGGGCGTTTGAAGAAACTCGGCCTGCGACCCTGCCTTTATACGTTTCAGTTCATTACGCCTGAAATGAATGGTTCCCACACCATCCCGTCGCGCGACTGGGTGCTCCACGACATTCTTGGTGATCGCGTTCAGTTCGATAGCTATCGCGCTGGTGATCAGCGCAGCGGTGCACAATGGTTTACAAAAGAACTGGCCGCCAAAGTTGGCTCTCCCGTACTTACCTGGGCCGATGTTGATTTTGGACGGAAGGACGTACGAGAGTTTTACTTTAAAAGTATCACCACGGCGCTCCATTACTATGAACCGGCGGGAATATGCTTTGATTATGGTTGGGGTGTCCTTGCTTCCAACGCGACCCATAGTCCGTCCAATTCGGCAACGAGCCAGCCACACGGACGTTTGCGGGTACAAGCAGATATTTACCAGTGGATCCAGCAGCATCATCCGGAAATGCTGGTGATCATCAACGACAACCCGGGAACCCCTAGCCAACTTTTTACCAATTGCCAACTGGTGGAGAGCTCGGATGTGATGACCGACCTCGATCTTGAAGCGGGTCGGGCTCTCGGTTCTGCAATGTCGAGCATGGACTACTTTACGGACCATGACGAATTGCGGTGGTCGCGACAGGTCATGTCGGACTTGTCGTATGGCTGCAGCATCGGACTTCCTTTCTGGATCCCACTGAATGGTCCGGATGATTATGTCAACTCCTGGCAAGCCTTTTATGATTTTTCTGGCCGTACCACAGAGTTGCCCATCGTTGCCAGTAGCACGGCCATTACGAGCAATGCCGGTCGTTCCGTAAATGGCACGGTTTGGGCCAGCGATGACCGTTTGATGGCCGTGGCCATGGATCGACGAAACGTAGGAAAAGCGCGGCCAGTTGTCCTTTCGATCCAACCCTCGGACAGGTGGTCGTCAGAATGTGACTGGCGCGTTGTACGACTTTCTCGCCGCGTCCAACCGATCATCGAACATGGTTGGCGGCAGGTGACGAGGGGCCAACTCGTTTTTCAGGGATCTCTACGACCTGGTGAGATGATCATGATTGAGCCCCAGCCATAAATTCATTCTATGAGTGGACCTGGCTTGCCCCATGGGCAAGACCATGCTTTAGGTTGTAGGAAAGCCACTCGCAGATTGGTGTAGAAAATCAAGGCAATTACACCACGAGCTCCAAAGGCACCCTCAACTATTTGTAGAGAATTAGCTTCTGGTTTCGAGTCACGCGGAGGCGATATTCTTGATCGCCATGTACGATCACAATTTGGTCCGCACCTTGAAACAGGTCATGCGAATTATAGACCTTGAGCTGTGTGATCTGCTCTTGATCGGAGGCCGAAGTAGCTCTGTGGAGCCGTTTTGTTACGTCAGGGTCATCAGAGGCATGATCATCAGCTGGCATTGGGGTTCCGCCTCGTCGACGCCTTCACAGCAATAAGAGATAGAAATAGCGAAATTAACTATTGATATTTAGTCTCAAGATTTCTGGAGGATAAGGATGTCGGATTGGGTTGTCAAGCGGAGGCTAGGTTAGCCTTGGTGCGGTGGTCTTGAAAATCGCGTTTTGACTGCAACGCGTGCCTCGGTAGGAGCCACTGGTAGGGAAGAGGGAGCCCTGACGAAAGGGCTTTATGAAGTGTGAGGGCCGCCTCGTGTGAAGTCCCAGGCATACGCGATGACGCAGTAGTGAAGTGAATCGAATCTCGCCTGCCAGAGCAAAAGTTCGTGAACGCATGCTTGGCCGGAAGCTGTTCGATTTGCCTTAAACAGCCGGAAACCTTGCACTCTGGGCGTGGATGATACATTTGGCCGGTGAGTTGGCGGACCGAAAGCTGGCTCAGGGAGTCCTGTTTGTCATATGGGCAGGGCCGCTTGAATCCACCGGGCTCAAGAAAGCAAAGCCTCTGCAGTTATGAATAAGCTTGACGGCGTTTTCGCTTGCTGGACATGCATGCCGCTTTCTTTGTTTTGCAGAACATTGAGAGGAAAACTCACAGGCAGTTGTAGGGTGTTTCGCCCCCGGCCAAGCCGTTGGATCTGCAAACGAAAAGCCGCTTGTTGACTTAAAAAGCGCTCCCGGATCGGTGAATTTGTAGTATAGCCAGAGTCACCCGGAGGGTATTTTGGCCCACATACCTGTCTGGATTTGCGCCACAACCATAGGTGATAAAAAGACTTATATAGGGTGCACATTGAAAAAACGGAAAAAATATGGAGGGCCGATTGACAGCCGTAGTTTCATTACTAAAACATAACTGAGACTCAGTATCATCTATGTCGCATGTATGTCGCATGCGTGGGCAGGCATAGGTTCTGGATGCACTGGGCCGCTGGGCGGCCTGATTAAAGTGGGCAAAAAGAAAAGCCGCCTGTTGGAGGAGGCGATGAACGGACAATAAGGATTTGCTTTTGGAACCCTTTGTTGAAATGGCAGTTTGTGCGGAAGAAAGAAACTGGTTTTCATCCTCCCGGTTTTAGCAGGATGCGTTTTCGACCGTGTGCAATGAGCATCCCGGGTGGGACGCCAAAATGTTTGGTGCTTGGGATGTGCTGCCAATAAACCCGGGTGCTCGGCTGGACGAACATTCACCGAGTACCCGGAGTTTTATACTACCTTCCGCCACTTCAAGAGAAGTTGTTTGGTGCGATGGGTCAATTGTTCTCCAAGAGAGCGCTTGATGCGAACGATTGGACAGGAGGAAGCTTAAATGCAACCGATTACTGAAATTCAGCGAGAAGTGCTAGAACTGTACCGCACCAGTCAATTTGATAAAGCGCTGGTGGTCGTAGTTCCTGCATTGGGAAAATTCCCTGAAGACGGCCGTCTTTGGGAAATCGCCGGGCTGATCCATCGGGCAACCGACAACTGTGCGGAGGCTCTCCATGCGTTGGAAATGGCAACCATGCTGGTGCCTTTGTCCTCTGCCGCTCAATGTGCCTTGGCGGACTGCTATCGAAGTACCGAACGCGAGGAACTGGCTGGGGAAATGTACCAGTATCTTCTCACACGCATGGTCCAACTGCCCAACGTGCTGCTGGAAAATCTTGCCTTTGGTTTGGAGTCCGTGGGCGAGGTTCAGTTGGCATTGAGGGTTAGTCAGGAAGCAGCGCGACGGGAACCGACATCTGCGAGAAATCAATATTTGACTGCCTATTTCATGACCCAGGTCGGTTTTACTTCGGAAGCTGTCGCTGAGTGGGCCAAAAAGGCGGTTCAGCTGGCCCCTGAAGAAACCGAATACCGGGTTGGTTTGTCTGGGCTCGTCCATCAGTCGGGTCGCATCGAAGAAGCCTACGACTACGTAAAAGACTTAACCATCGACGAACTGCGGGAAATTCCTTGTGGAAAATGCCTGCGAAGGTTGGCCGAACTCTATGAAACGTTTGACGACGAGTTGCGCCAGATGGCTTGTCTCGGTGAGGTCCAACGACGAATTGCGCAGAATGAAATGGAGGATTGTGGAGGTTGTTGACTTGTGTCACCAGAAGTTTGTGACCAGTTTTTGCAAAGACCAACGCACGAAAAATTATGGCACTGATTGGGCTGCATATCGTTGTTTTCGCAATGATTTTTGTGACTATCTTGATGATGACGCTGTTGTATTTTTTGCTCATACGCGTGAGGGACGCTCTAAGACTCAAAGTTGCTAATTTTCGGTCCACGGGTCACGTTGACACGCGAAATTTTGGGCCAGCGCGAATGAAAACGATCGGTAAATCACGGAATGTCGTGACACATGCTTTGCCTCTTAGGAAGGTGCATTGTCACATCACGAAATCATGGAACCCGAAATCATAAGGAAATCCAAAGCAAGGAAATATCTTCTTGATTCTTTGCAGCGATTTTGTCTCGCTACTCTGCAGGTAACAGACCGCTTGCAGTGGAGACAATCAAAGCGTTTCGACGCCTTGAGGGTTGTTGAGAGAAGACGTCCTTGATGCCACATGAGCGAAATGCGCATCGTCGTTTCGCTGCGTGAAATGAGCAGAAACTATAGAGCGAATCGCGTTTGTACAAGGAAAAACCACCCATCAATCAATGGATTAATCGATGAACGCTATGGAAAGAAAGCTCGATCACATTGATCAGCTACGAGTTCTTGGTAGTTTTGCCGAGGCGCTTCGACATTTGAACACATTGACCACAGAAGTTGAAGATAATGGTCGCGCGTGGGAATTAATGGGGTTGGTACATTTTGAACTAGCGAATTACCAACAGTCATTAGACGCGTTAGAACGCGCTTCTTTACTCGTCCCCCTCAGCGTGGAGGCACAATGTCGATTGGCAGAATGCTACATGACCAGTCGACGGCGCGAGGTAGCTGCAGTGATTTACGCACACTTAGCGACGCTCGATGTTGGTTTGGAGGAACTCGCAGAATTGATTGGGATTGGCTTAAAAAAGATCGGTCAGTTTGACTTAGCATTGCGTTTTTGTCTTCATCATCTCGGACGATTTTCGAGCAACCACAAGCTACTCTTCATCGTCACCGAGTCCATGCGACGACTGGAATATGATAATGATGTGATCACACCCATAGCGTGTCAGGTGTACCGGTTACAACCGGACAATGTGACGTATCGAGTTCGTTTTGCCCGGCATCTTTTGGTGGCGCGACGAAACAGCGAGGCAGTGAATTTGCTTCAGAGCGTTGATCTTAACGCATTACAATGCATCCCGTCACTGCAGCGGTTGCGAATGCTATTCGAGCAATTGGGGGAGCACGATAGTTCGCAGATTTGCCGCGCGCGGCTTCAGCAGATCGGTTACGAGCTGAGTTCCGCATACCGTCCGCCCAAAGAAGAGCATTGATTAGGCGCTCTTTCTTCCAGTTCTCAGTTTCGTTTTAAATGCGTTGTCCGGAAATTGTGGAGTAGATTGTGCCGCATGTAGTTTGCCAACCTTGCTTTGGCTGCAAATATACCGATTGTGTCGTTGTCTGTCCGGTGGAGTGTTTCTATGAGAGCGACAAAATTGTGTTCATCCATCCGGAAGAGTGCATTGACTGTGAAGCCTGTGTGCCGGAATGTCCCGTCGAGGCAATTTTTCACGAAGACAGTGTGCCAGACGAATGGAAGGATTTTATTCGACTAAATGCCGAAATGGCACCGCAGGGTGAACCTATTACTGAGAAGAAGCCACCGTTGGCCGATTGATCGAGATGCGGATGAACGAAATAGTGGGCACTTCATCCCTCGCACCTCCTGGCGTGTTACGGAAGGCTTATAGAAGTCAAATCAACAAGCTGATAAATTAGTGGGCCATTAGTTAGTTGCGCCTGCAAGGAAAGAAAAACAGTTTCCTTGTTGGCAGCGCACAACCAAGTTCACCAGTCAAGTTCAGCAAATACCAGTATTAGGAGCTTCAACATGGCAACGGTCGCCACCGAAATTCAGGCCCTCACGGCAGCTGCCTTCACAACCCCAGCAAAGTTTACCGATTTCTGTCACAACGGTGGTCAGCCGTTGGGTGGCATTGTCGGTGGGGAAAGTATCGCAGGATCGATGAACGCAACTTTTCAAACGACCGATCCAGGTTCCCAGGAAGTTCTCGCCACCATTTGTGAAATGGGCGAAGCCGAAGTTGCCCAGGCGGTCAGCGCGGCGAGCCGGGCATTTCACGGAGATGCGGGTCAAGGTTGGCGAGACGTAGATGTCCAAGAACGCATTGCGTTGGTGAACAAACTCGTCGAGCTCTGCGAACGTGACCGCGACGTGTTCCTGGCTTGTGAAATCCTCGACGGCGGAAAGGTTTCCGAATTGGCAGAAGGTGACTTCACCCAAATTCGCGCGTGTGCAGAATACTTTTGTGGAGTCGCACAAAAGGTTGCCATGGGAGACGGTCCTGCGCTGCAAATTGGCGATGAGGCGCGAGGGTTTACGTATCGTGAACCGTGGGGTGTCGTAGCCGGCATTATTCCCTGGAATTATCCCATCGTACTCACCTCCTGGTTTATGTTTCCCGCGTTGCTGGCGGGCAACACTGTGCTCATCAAACCGGCTGAAGATACTCCCCTGTCCGCTTTGTACATCGCTCAGTTAGCCATCGAAGCCGGTTTCCCGCCCGGTGTTATCAATGTTTTGCCGGGACGTGGTGAAATTACTGGGCAATGCATTGCGGAACATCCGGAAGTGCGCTATATCTCCTTTACCGGATCTCCTGGAGTCGGACAGGCGATTTTGCGTACGTGCGATCGTCACGGCACGCGGATGAAACGTGAAATGGGTGGCAATGGTTCGGCAATCGTACTCGACGACGCGGATCCGGAAGTCGTTGGTCGGCTCGTTGGGCGCTATACCAATCAACACTACGGGCAAACTTGCTGCACCATTCATCGCGTTTTCGTAGCAAGCAACATTGCGGACGACTTTGTTGAGGCGCAACGTGCTTTTTTCGCAGATCTAAAAATTGGTTATCAAGCTGACGAGGGGACTCAACTTGGGGCCGTCGTCAATCCAACACAGCGTCGTCGCATTCTGCAAGCGCAAGAAGAAGCGGTTGCTCGCGGTGGTCAGATGGTGCTTGGCGGCGGTGCCGCTGAGGTGAGTGGTCGTGATGGGTTTTATATCAAACCGGCACTCTACCGCACGACACCGGAAGTGGATTGCAATCCGGCTGAAGTTTTCCATACTTTCGCTACCGTGTGTCCCGTCAATTCAGCAGAAGAAGCCTTAGCACTGGCAAATAGTTCGCCTTATGGACTCGGTGCCAGCATTTGGACCCGAGACGTCGAACGTGGTGTTGCTTTAGCCAAACAATTCCGGGATGGGACTTGTCAGGTCAATTGCCATAACTCGATTGCCTATGGTTTGCCGTATGGTGGCCAAGGGATCTCCGGTGGTCCGGGGGGTGGTGTCAATTGCGAAGAAACTTTCCTGGATTACACCCAGGTCAAAGCCGTTTATGTAACCGATTATCCTGGTTAATCCAGTCCTCGTTTTGAGATTGTGGTTGCAATCGATGGGGAGCCGTCTTCCCAATACGATAAGAGCCGACGAAGAACCGGCGGCTGTGCGGGGGATTCGCCAGGGCGTGTACATCGCCCTGGCGCTGTTTTTCTTCGTGCTGGGGGCCATTGGGGTCGTGTTGCCAGGATTGCCAACCACGCCTTTTTTGCTTTTGACCAGTTTTTTTTTGCTCCGCTCTTCACCGCGGTGGCATGGTCGTCTGGTCCGTCTTCCGATGGTTGGGCGGCATTTACGAGACTGGAACGAAACGGGTCGTGTGCGACGAAAAGTTAAAGTGGTCGCTTGTGCGATGGTGTTTTTGGTGATTTTGATAACCGGTTTTTCTCAACAAAGTATGGGAGTTAAAATTACGATCACACTGATGGCCTTGTATGGAGTGTGGGTGGTGATCCGGCTACCTAGTTTCGAGGGTGCCGTCGCGGCAACCTCTTGCCGCTCCAACGACATGCCAAGTGAGAAATAATGTTGTGATTTGTAAGTGTGCTCTTGGCCTTCAAACGACTTCTCAGAAGAGAAAGTCGGATAAACATAGCACGCAGTAAAAAAACTGGGGTAAAAAACGAGGTAAGGGAGCCGAGTTCAGATTGTTCGACGAGTGGCCTCATGCGGCCTTCCCGTGGCAACCCCTGAAGGTACTTTCCCCTGGCAGTGGGATCCACCAAGCGATTCCCCCGGGTATCCGACAGGCGTGACGAGACGCCATGATTAGGGGCTTGGGCCATTTCTTGGCGGGCCTACTAGGTAGCCCTGTTCTGACTTACAAAGGCAACTTGGGGAATGATTTCAGGCCGCAAAAATTTGAAGTTCTTTGCGGAAGTAACTGCAATCATAGGTGGCATCAGACTATAACGGGCTGTCGTCGTGGCACGCAGCAAGTTGTGAGATGGATTGAAATGATTTTTTCGCAGCGGTTCCTGAATAAACTCGTTTTTCTGCTAGTTTTTGGCCTCATGCCAGGATTGGAAAACTTGTTGTGGGGTCAGGGGTTCGCTCCCGCAGAGGCTGCTGCAAAAATGACCGTGACGGACGGGTTGGCTGTCAAGTTGTTTGCCAGCGAGCCCGAAGTACGTCAGCCGATTTTTGTCAAAATGGACGACCGAGGTCGTCTCTGGACCATTCAGTACCTGCAGTATCCGAATCCAGCCGGTCTGAAGCGAGTCGAGACGGATCGCTGGTCGCGCACGGTTTACGATCGCCTCCCTCAACCACCACCACTTGGTCCACGCGGTGCCGACAAAATTACAATTCTTGAAGACCGTGATGGCGATGGTCAGGCCGACCACTTTAAGGATTTCGTAACGGGCCTTAATTTGACGACCGGTGTGGAATTTGGACATGGTGGAGTCTACGTCATTCAAGTTCCTTACCTGTTATTCTATCCCGATCGAAATCGCGATGATGTTCCCGATTCCGATCCGGAAGTCTTGCTCACCGGTTTTGGAATGGAAGACGCCCAGTCTTTTGCCAACCATCTCACCTGGGGTCCCGATGGCTGGCTCTATGGTGTGAATGGCAGTACGACCACTTGCCAGATTCGCGGGATTGAATTTCAACAGGGGTGTTGGCGATATCACCCGCTCAGCAAAGAGTTCGAACTGTTTTGCGAAGGAGGAGGCAATCTCTATGGGCTGACCTTTGACGAGCAAGGTAAGCTTTTTTACAGCTCGAATGGTGGGCTCTTCTATCACGCCGTGCAAGGTGGTTACTATCAAAAAACCTTTAACAAGCACGGCCCACTTCACAACCTGTATACCTACGGGCATTTGCGGCACGTTAAAAACCCGGGGGTCCGCGGCACGCCGACGACGGGAGGTACTATCTACTTGGGGGATACTTTTCCTCCACAGTACCGAGGCGCATTCCTCTGTGGTAATTTCCTCGGTCACAGTGGTTCGTGGTGGCACGTACAGCCGCGACAGTCGACGGTTGAGGCGAGTTTCGCTGGGTTACTGTTTGATTCCCACGACACCTGGTTCGGCCCCACCGATCTGTGTCTGGGCGCAGGCGGGTCAATCTATGTCAGTGATTTTCACGACCGCCGTACGGCGCATCCCGATCCCGATGCTGATTGGGACCGTAGCAATGGACGCATCTTCAAGATTGAAGCGTCGGGGGTGAAGCCTCTTTCGGCATTTGATCTGTCGCAGCAATCGAACGAGGAACTAATCGACTTGTTAGATCAATCCAACCGCTGGTTTTCTCAGCGGGCGCGTAGCGAGTTGGCCCATCGTCGCGACCCCAGCGTCATTCCCCGACTGCAAAAAATGGCCCTGCAAAATGACAATCCTCAACGAGCGCTCGAAGCACTCTGGGCACTCCACGTGACCGCGCCTCTAGAGGAATCGGTGGTCCGACGACTCCTGGGGCATCCTTATGACGAGGTCCGCTGCTGGACAGTCCGGCTATTAGGTGATACGCGTCGGGTCAGCCCGGGAATAAGTCGAGAATTTGTTCGACTAGCTGGCGTTGACGCGAGTGTGCAGGTCCGCCAGCAACTTGCCGCCTCGGCGCGACGGCTTCCCAGTCGTGACGCACTACCGATTCTCCAGCAGTTGTTGCGCCGCGACGAAGATGCGCAAGATTTACGTTTGCCCCTCCTGCTCTGGTGGGCTCTGGAAAGTAAGGCGATGTCCCATGCCGATGACGTCGTGGACCTTTTTGCACACCGCCAAGCATGGGAACATCCGTTAAATGTTGATTGTGCTCTCAAACTCATACGTCGTTATGCTGCGGATGGATCGGTGGTCGGATATGCCGCCTGTTTGAGGTTGTTGGAGGCAATGCCGCCAACACTGACACCGAGCGCGCACCAAGCGCTCACCCGAGGGCTTGCCGAGCGCGAGGTTGGTTTGACCGGACTGGGCAAAGGAGGGCTGTTTCTTCAGCAGGGGAGCGCTTCTGAAGCAGAGCTTTCCATCGCCAGACGAAAATTTTCCGCGGTGACACCGGCACTGAAAAAATATATCGCGCGCTACTGGAATGAAGATCAAAGTAACTTGTTGTGGTTGAATATGGCTGTCCGATGTCGCGTCGATGGTGCCTACAGTTACCTCAAAAAGGCTGTGACGCAACCCTTGAGCGATGCCGAGGTGCGTTTGCAACAAATCGAATTGCTGGCACGTTTTGGACGCCTTGATTGCGTCCCACAATTGCTTTCTTTTGCCATCGACCACGAGTTGCATAAAGTTCGCTCCGCTGCGCTCGCTGCGCTCGAGCGGTTTGATGATGCGAACATCGGTCCACAACTTCTCGCACACTACCCAAGCATGCCAGCTGAAATTCAGACCCGTACGCGCGGTCTTTTGTTCAGTCGGTTACCAACAACCAAAGCATTTCTTGACTTAGTGGACCAAGGAAAGGTCGACCCGCAACAGGTGCCTATTACCGAGCTGCGCCAGATTACGGTACACGGCGAGGAGTCGTTAAACCAGCGCGTGCAAAAACACTGGGGCAAGATCACTGCAGGGACGCCCGAGGAAAAGCTGGCTGCCATGCGAAGATTTAACAACGATCTGCGCGCTGGTACGGGAGACAGGCAACGTGGGCGACAACTCTTTGAAAAGAACTGCGCCAATTGTCACCAGTTATTTGGCCGGGGAGCTAAAATCGGCCCCGATCTCACCTCCACGACGCGGCAAGATACAGCGGCCCTATTGGCCAATCTAGTCGATCCAAGTGCCGTCATCCGCCGCAATTATCTGACTTCGATCATTGTGACAACCAGTGGGCGTCTGCTCAGCGGGCTCATTATCCAGCGTGATGCCGCCAAGCTCACGATGGCCAATGCCAAAGGTGAACTCACAACGATACCTGGTGCGGAAATTGAAGAGATCAGAACGTCGCCGGTTTCGCTGATGCCGGAAAATCAATTGGACAATCTCACGCCTCAGGAGCGGCGCGACCTGTTTCAGTATCTCCAGAGTGAGGAACCTTAAGGGAATCTCTTTGCCGAGGATCTCGTCTCGGAGCGGTACGCTACAGCCAACCGTTAGGATGGATGTTAGAGGGGGGTTGGTCTTGATTATCGGGCTGAAATGCAAGAAAGCGTGTGCTTCGGCTCAGGTCGGTCACCAGAAGATCGAATAAAAAAAGCCCCTTGCTCAAGTTATTGCCGAAAGATCAAACGGGGGACTTCACAGCTCCTGCGCACCTAGTGGAATGACGAACCCGTTTCCTCAGGAAAAGTGGTGGGGTTTGCGCTGGCGATGATTTAGTGCGGAACCAACACGGTGGTTCGCTTTTCGCGTTGCGGGTGGTGTCCCAAGTTGGGCCTGCTCAGCTTACAATACGTTGGCAATTTCTATCTCCCATGTTTGGGCTGTTTCAGGACTATCAAATGGATCACGAAGCAAACCACGAGTTACCCTCTGGCCAACCAGTGACCAGCGAAGAAAAATTACGTCAGTTTTACGGTGAACCATCTCAGCTGTCCCAGCAAAAATTCATGCAGGCATTGGACGAACATTGCCAAGCGATGGTACAACTTTCGCCATTTGTCTGTATTGCTACGACTGCGGCTGACGGTTCACTGGACGTTTCCCCACGTGGCGATCCGCCGGGTTCGATTCAGATACTCGATCCGTCCCATCTCTTGATTCCGGATCGTCTTGGTAATAACCGGCTCGACACGCTGACCAACTTGACCAGCAATCCAGCCATTGGTTTGTTTTTTATCGTACCGGGAGTACTGGAATCGCTGCGTGTGAGTGGCCGCGCGCAGATTATTCACGATGACCCGCGTTTGGAAAGGTGCGCCCTGCATGGCAAAGTGCCCAGGACCGGAATTCTGGTTGAGGTTCAGAAGGCCTGCCTGCAGTGTGGCAAGGCTCTGAAACGTGGGGCCCTGTGGGAAGAGACCTACCGAATCCAGCGCAGTGATTTGGCTTCCTTTGGCCGCATGTTGGCTGACCAGACCGATACCGGTCAGACGGCAGAGGAACTCGACTGTTCTATCAATGCGGCTTATGAAAAGAAACTTTATTAACCGACGGTGGCGTGGTAGGCCAGTCGTTTGTATCTCGCGTCCGTTGGAAACCAAAAAGACGTAGACGTTGGTTGTGTGGTTTCTGGGTTGACTTCGTTGCTGCAATGAAAGGCAGCCAAAACCCGGTGCGCGGACGGACCAATCAGACACGATGAGTATCCGTCACGCCATGTTTGTTGCGCGACCGCCGTTGTTGCAACGGCTCGATCTCGATTGGGTTGCCCGCAATCGTTCGGTTGGTGAGCCAGAGTACTGATGGTCGGTCTAAGAGAAGATCAGTCTAACAGCAAGAGAACCAACGTTTCTGTTAGCTGGAGTTGCTGGCGGTGGGAGCGATAGGTGTGGTCCGTTCGCTGATGCTTCCGTTTTTGCGATTACCGTGACCTGCTGCTAGGAAAAACCGACAATCGGACATTCGCGATGGCTTCAGAACGGCTTGCAAAATTGTCCCGACCAGTCAGCGAAGGCAGGTTTTCGAAATGCCACTTAACGCGCGTAGGGTCGGACTAGGTTCAGCGCATCACGGTTGAGCTCGAGACCAAAGCCAGGTGTCTCGGGTAACAAGATATAGCCAGCTTCAGGGAGCGGTTCATTCTTGAACAGGCTGCCAAAATTGGGTTCGATGGTGTCGGCTTGTTCGCTCATCATCATGAATTCTGCCAGGTTGATGTGGTCGCAGGCCATGGCCATGTAATAGCCGTAAACCCCACAGCCGTGTGGTACCACGGCGACGCCCTGGGCTTGGGCTTGGGCCGCAACACGGACAAACTCGGTGGGGCCACCCATCCACATCACGTCCGGTTGCAGGAGTCCTACCCCTGCCTCAATCAATTGCTGGAAGCCATAGCGCGTGTATTCGTGTTCGCCGGTGGCAAAGTAGGCCGTTGTTCCCAGGCCTTCGAGTTTCTTGGCCAGCTTGGCGTGTGCCGCATATTCGTCCGGCATTAAGGGTTCTTCAATCCACTTGAGCTGGAACGGTGCCAGGGCGCGCGCCAAATCCGCCGTGTAGTGCAGGTCTAACGCCATGTAGCAGTCCAGCATGAGGGGAAAGTCGGCGCCGACCGCGTCACGCCAATGGCCGATGAAGTCGACGTTCTTCCGCAGGCCCTCCGAGCCGGCGCTCGGGCCGTACGGTAAAGGAACTTTTGCCCCGTGAAATCCCAAGGCTTGAGCCAGATCAGGACGCGAGGTTGTGGCGTAAACTGGCACCCGCTGCTTGGTTCTTCCCCCCATCAGGTTGTAGACGGGCTCCTCAAGCGTTTTGCCTGCGAGGTCCCACAAGGCCAGATCGATTGCTGAGATCGCATGAACTCCGAGACCTTTGCGGCTGTAGTGGATGGAAGAACGCCACATCTGTTCCCAAAGCAGCGTGCGATCGCGGACGTTCTGCCCCTCTACGAACATCGAGAGGTGTTGTTCGATGATGAAGGCGGCCGCTTCGCCACCCGTACTCGCACCAAGGCCGATGCGACCCTCCTCATCCTCGATTTCGACAATCACCGTCGGCACGCGGGCAACACCCCAGGAACTTCGGGACCCGGAATACTTTGGGTAGCGAGACATCGGGTTGGTAATTGGTGGGTGGGTTGTCTGCTGATCCCAGCCTCCCGTGGCATCGGGAAGCCCCATGATCCAATGGGTGTCGGGCGTGTCGTGAACATCGCTGGCTCCATATTCCGTACTACGGGACACATAGGCACGGACTTCCCGGATCCGGGATTTTCCTGGAGTGGGCACGATATCTTCGTTGGGGGCGATATAAAGGGACATCTCTGCAACTTATCGCTCCACGCGGTCGGCTTCAACCTCCCTTCGGCGGTGAGGACTGTTGGCAAATAATGCCACCCGCTCGAGTTCCATTTCAGGGTGGCGGGTGACGAGTACGGTTGGTTTTCAGGCGATCACAAGTTCATGTCGTGCCTGTCCCTCAGGAGTCTAATGAAGGCGCGGAAAATGTCTTTCGTGTAGATTCCCAGGTTGCTGTAGATTCGGTTTGAGGCTGTTCTTGATGTCATCGATGACGTCTGAATTTGGTCTTTTTCGAACGGTAACGAGTGGCGGTTTGGGCTTTCCACAACTCTACCGATCTACACGTGCTGTACTCAGGACGAGTCCTTCATGAAGCCTCGTTATCGCTAGCAGGAAATGGCGGTCCTCATCGTGTTGAGGCTTGGTTCGGCAACTCAGTAGGGGATCGGACTACATGCTCCGCGGGGTGTGATGTCGATCACCTGATTCCCCCACCAGGTAGCTGTATAAATTTGTCCGTCGACCGTTTCACGGGTTACGGACTGTGGAATGTTAAACCAAATGGTTCCGACTTGACCGGGGGGTAAAGTTCCAACCTGTAGATAGCTGTCCGCAAACTTTGGTTTGGGTACTGTCTGGCCCTGGACTTCCAATCGGAGCGTGTCGCGATCGACCCAATCAGGAATTCGCACGGAGAGAGATTTGTTCGTGCGTTGGAAGAAACGCAAGCGTCCCATGAGTGGTAGCGAACTATCCAATTCGATCTCGTCGTCACCGTAGTCAAAGAGAAGGTTGATTTTGATTTCTTGGTCATCTATGGTTACGCGGTTTTTCCACACTTCGCAGAGCGCATGGACTGCGCCCGACGCGATGTCGAGTGTGGACAGAGCCCAGCCTTCTCCTGCACGCATTCGGGCGTTGGGAAGTTTGATACCGTAACCCCCAATATTACGGTTGAGGACATTGCGTTCACGGTCGCCTTGTGGGTGGGGGTTGTCCTTCAGATAAAGTTGCATTTCCTCTTCTCGATGTTGGGCATGCAGCAACATATTGCGAGTCCAGCGTTCTGCCAGTTCGTAGTAACCGCGCTGCCCCGAGCGGGCCAAAGCCAACGCGGTGCGGATCACGTCACCGGTCTGGTTCATTTCTCCTTTCTTCTGATCGCCGTGCATGCCTTCGACCATCCAACCCCACGAAGTAGAGTACTCCGGGACGCCGAGATCGACGATGCGAGTGACCCAGTCGATCATGGGTTGGTTGTTTGTGACTTCGGCATAGAGGGCGATGCCGCTGAGCGAAGAAGTCAAGCTGTGGATGTGACCGGTGGATTCCGGATTGGGTTGTGGTTTGAACCTCCCATTCGTCTCGAACGATCGTTGCAGCGTCCCACGGGCAAAGAGACCCGCCAATTGCAGGGCGCGTGGGTTGCCACGATACCGGTGATATTCCACCAAAGGGTCGACGGCACGTCCGTTGGTCACCGCATCGGGACCATGACCGACAAGCCGCTCCGCAATTCCGTGCTGTTTAGCGAGTTCCAAGGAAATGCGTCCCTCCTCGTCCGTGATCTGCAGCAGTGTTTCGACCATACGATCAGCTTTCTCACGTGCCCATTCACGGTTCCGTCCTTTCGCCAGATGGTGCAAACCAAAAAGCCCTTCGCGGAGGTTGTGCAGCTGAATAAACCGTTGATTGTCTTTGCTGGGATCAAGGTAACTGTTGAGATGATCTTCGTTGTCGAACTGCTGCCGATGGAACGATTCCAGAATCTTAAGGCCTGGCTCAGGACAGGGAATGCCCGTAACGTCCTCTGCCAGCAAGCAACCGAGCAGGCAGCGTCCCGTGATTTGGGGAAGTCGAAAACCAAGGGCACCGTAATCCATGCGGCCGGTTCCTTCGGGAAGAACGGCTGTGCCAAAAAACGGCACGTTGTTGCGGTCCCGGTCAAACAGGCTATTCAAGTGGCGAACACTCAGGGCAATGGCATAGCGCAGGTCGGTGCGAATCACGGCAGCGGTCGGTAAGCGGTGGATGTCTTGGGTCGCGGATTGCGGATTGGACTCAGCCGGGGCGGTTTGCCTCAGCTGTGTTTCAGTCCCCCATGTAGAATCTTCCAGCATGGCTGACGTCAGACACAGCGCGAGGGAGATGGTGAAAACATGGTTAAAGAACTCGATTTTCATTTTCATTTCCAAGTAAGCAGTCAAGATGAATTGGACTTTGACAGATGAGACGCGCTAGGAAGGCATCATCTCAAGTCCGTGGACTTTTCGACTCTGTCGGATGAATTATTGCCCGACAAGAACGGCGAGCCTCTTTGTTCTCCTCAACGCGCATTCTTGTCAGCGCACATAGGCGAAATTGTATCGACGAAACGTGCGTTTGTGGACGGTGCTAGGAGCGTTTTGTGAGGTAGGTCGCCAGTGTTAGGTTGCCAGTTAGGACGAGACCTCCTTAAGACAAGTTTCCAAGATCGAGACCCACGTAATGCATGCGTTCCGAACGTCTTGAAGATGGATTTTCTGTGTTCGTCCGTTGCGGATCGCTGTGGCGGGATGATACCACTAATTTGGGTAACTGATATGCGGCAATGAGCCCCCCATTTTGGTCGATTGTGGATGGCCATTCTGTGCTGACAGACGCACATCACCTAACACAATATTACGAGCAGAGCCCCAGTTGACACGGGTACGGCACGGACCTCCTACCACAATCCATTCGTCGAATTTACGTAACAGCACTACCATGCGCATCCCCTTTGGTTACTTCCTCGCCGTGGACAATTGCTGGTAGCGGTGAGGAATGCACTCGACCGGATTCGGGAGCATTGAGAACCAATTGTGCCTTGCTCCAGCCTGACTCACTGCGCCTCGAATCACTGCGCCTCGAGAATCGAGCGAATCTGCGGTTGATTGAGGATTGTCTTGAGAGTGCTGATCTTTCGACGTTCTGCGATCTCGATGAACTGATCCAGGACTTGGCGCGAATTGTCCGGCAACGGCCAGGCGTCTCCTGCTTGCTGTGCGGCCGTCCGATGTTCGTTCCAGCGCATCAGAGAGACGTACTGCAGCGGCAGTCGTGCGACCTGCACGCGAAACTTCAGTTGGTCGGAATCTGCTGCTTCTGCGGCCCGATTGAGGTGCTGCCAGGCAGTCTTCACGTAAGGCCAGTTCAGGTATTTTGCGTCGTAGCCCCAACCAACGTGCAGCCACTCGTCCGTTTCAGCAACGGCATCATGCAGAGCATCGATGTAGGCCACGATGTGAGGGCCGGCCGCAGCGCCGTAATAGCCACTGCAGAATGTGCGGATCAACTGTTGTGCATCGAGATCGGGGTTCCAGGCGAGCCTGGCTGCCAGCCAGGTTCGCAACTCGGCCAGTTCCGTGCCAGGAGTTCGGCTGTGGGCTTCGGAAGCGTAGCCACGGATTCCCTGATCACGGAAGAATCGTAGATTAGGACCGAGCACCCGCACGTTCGGAAAGGGCATGATAGGGTGCGAGAAGTTGGCGGCGTAATCGTAGATATAGATTCGCCCGCCGGTGTTGACCCAGCCGGTTAGATCACGGGCAAAGGAGCGATTGCGTTCATGATTCAACGGGACCGCGTACGAAATTTCCGTGTTCTTTCCCGACGGCAACTCATCGTAGGCGGTGACGAGCAGCACGATCACGTTTTCACCCGGCTTGGCGTGCTTTGGCGGTTTGCGGGTGTAGTGGTAGGCCAGCGTTGTGAAGTGCGAACCACTCGTACGCAGAAACTCTTTTGCGATGCTGTTGGCAAATCGCAGCCTCAGGCCTGAATATGCACCTTCTTCATTGACGATATCCATGCACTGTTGGCAGCGGCAGGCGTTCATTCCGTCGATCTGTGAGAGATCCCACAAGGATGCGGCCACGCCCCAGCTCATGGCCCAGCGCACGTTGCGAACGGCTTCGGCACGTAACTCGGGATTGCTCAGGCAGAGCGGACGTCTCTGCTTGTTGCACTCTTCCACCGACAGCGGGCGACGGCCGGTGCCAGCAGCGTTTGGATAGCCGATGTATCCGACTCCGTGAGGTTGGTCATCGCGCACTTCGGCGTACCATTCCGGGTGATCTTTGAAATAGACCTCGGGCGGTAGCAGCAGGTAGGCCGCATGAGTGCCCCATTTGTCACTGCGCAGCCAGTTCCAGCGGCGTCCGCCTCGTTTGAAGTCTGGCACGACATTGTGGTACCCATCGTCATGGAACAGGCGATGATGATGCCCATTCAATTTGTTGCGTACCGAGAAATCAGGATCCGACGCATCGTGATAGGAAATATCACGGTATTCAAACTGCGGCACATATCGCACATCGATCTGTGGGATGTTCAGTGTCGGACGGCTCGGCACCGTCTCAGCGTCGGGAGCCCACCAGTGGCAGCCCACGAAGTCCTCCAGAAAGGAGTAGACGGCGTAGAGTGTTCCTCGGCGGTTGCCGCCTGCCAGAATCAGAGATCCGTTGACCGTCCGGAGGACGATTCCTTCGGTCGTCAGTCCTTCCACCGAGAAATCAGGTTGGACCATTCGAGCCGCCTTAGGTCCCACGGCAATCACGGGTGTTTTTGCCGGGCGGGTGGCCCTGATCTTGAAACGACCACCGGTAACCCGTGACAGGTATGCCGCCAGTTCGTCAGCAGCGTGTCGGACGGGAGGTCCAGCATCTTTTGCGACGAGAATGGTCACGCGGGGTTCTGAATCCTGGGCCAGCGTCAGACTCGGTTCCGCCGCAGTGAGAGTTTCGGTGCTAAACAGGACGAGGACCACAGCCGCGCACAGAAAAGCGACGACTCGACCAGCCGCGCTGCGTAACGGGAGCGAGGCCCCGAGCCGAACAAGGCAACCATCACGCGAGCTCATTCCTGACCTTGTCCACAACCTTTGTCGGTGGCTTTTAGCCATATTTTCGATCCTCATTTGAGATGGAGTCGCAGGTCACTAAGAGCGCCTTGATCTTCTTTGTCAGTCCTGGCGGGATGCCCATCTATACTTGGAGATGAACGTCGCCGAATTGTTGTTGGTAAGCTCATCCCACCCTTCGCATCTTTGCTTGGGAGGACCGCATGTCCCTTCACACAAAGATCGACGATCTCGGGACGGACTGTAGGGAAGGTGGCATTTTAGCCAAGAAATTGCGCGTTTGCGCTGCTGCTACGGTTTATTTCTGGGGATTGTAGCGAGGTCTACCACAGTGTGTCTCGCCCGTACCAGCCCACGATTTCTACTGTCAGTCTCAAACTGACGGAGCGTTGCTTAGACCAAAGCTGTGTACCGCGGGTCCAGACGGGAAAAGTTTCTCGGTGACGACAAAACCCACAGCATTCTTGTCATGGGACTAGGTGGGAAAGGGCCAAGCTGCCACGCGACAAGATACCGGTTCGCAAGATATGGGTTAGCCAAAGAGTTCTGAAATTTCGCCAAAATCGATCGTTCCCCTGGGAGACGTGTTTTCAACATATTGGAAGGGACGTCCCGAGGGCGTAGCGAGAATTTCTTTGGTCCAGTCGATACCTAGGCTCGAGTAGATCGTGGCCAAAATATCTTCGGGATAAACGGGCCGATCTTTGTGCCAACCGTGCGTGGCCACTTTGCCTCCCAAGGCATCGGTGGCACCCAGGACGACGCCTCCCTGAACTCCGGCTCCGGCCAGGACTGCGACCCCGGCATGTTCGTTGTGTCCACGCCCCTTTAAACCATCCAGTGGTCCGCCAATGCGTCCGAATTCACCCATGACCACGACCAGTGTCTTCTCGAGCAAAGGTTTGCCAGAGGCGTCTTTGCTTTGAGCCAAGTCGTCGAGCAAGGTCGACAAGGCGGCGTCCAAGTCCCAGCACATCTGGTACTGGTTCCAACCACCTTTCACCAGCTTACCGTCGACAAAGAAGTCATTTCCTTCATAGGCGTTCCCGTGCAAGTCCCAGCCATCCTGCGCGATGAAGATAAAACGCGTTCCGGCGTCGGCCGAGACTAAGTTGCGAGCTACTGCGCAGGCATCCCCGACACCGGATGCACCATAGCGATCATGATCCGTCGCCGGAATCGCAAACACATCCGCAGCACGCGAGTCCTCCATGATCCGCCACGCGGAGTGGTAATAATCATCGATGTCCTGAAAGATGCGTGGTGTCTGTTCGCCTCCCCCGTGCCATTCTTTCCGTAAACGTTGCAGCAAGTCGCGACGTCGCTCGAACTCCGGTCGCTCTGCGTCAGAGACTAGTAACGGTAGGGACGTATCCATGGCGCGGAGTCGGTTTCCAATCGTCTGCGTTTGACCGACCAGCAAGGGAGATGATGTCGCACCGAGCAAGCCGCTGCCCACGAGTTGGAACGGATCCATGTTCATGGAGACAAAGGGAGGAAGAAAATGGTCGTCTTTACGATTAGCCAAGGATTCGTAGGCGACTACGGAGCCTACCGAAGGAATCTCACCCAATCGCGCGGGACTCTGGATACGGCCCGCTTGAAGATAATACGTGCCACGGACGTGGGCGTTTTCAAAGAAGTTCATCGATCGTACGATCGCGTATTGATCGATTCGTTCGCTCAACTTTGGTAACAGACCCACAGGCATGCGAGTACCTTGTTTGGTCGTCTGGACGTCGAAGTCTTCTGGAGTCCAGGCACCCTCCTTGATGTCAAACGTGTCGAGCTGACTGGGGCCACCCATCAGGTCGATAAAGATGCACGTTTCGGCCGTTGCACGTGGCTTTACGGTCTCTGCGGCCATCACATTGTGGGGACGTAGCGTTGGTAACAACGAATGGCCGACCACGGTCGCTCCACCCACGCGGAGCCATTCGCGACGTGTTAATTGGGGGATCCAAGGATTCATTTTTTTCCTATCGGCGGTCGACGCCCATTATCTCCAGATTGTTCTCGG
>JAKVBY010000149.1 GCA_022446825.1 Pirellulaceae bacterium | reverse complement strand
TTGTTGTCGAGAACAATCTTTACGGTGTCGCAACCAGCGTCAACGAAGCGACGCAACTCAACGACTTGGCCTTGCGTTCGAGTGGCTACAATATTCCTGGCCTTATTGTAGACGGGATGAATCCCTTGGCGGTCAAACGGGCCGTCCAACTGGCCAAAGCGTATGCGATTACGAGTGGTCCGGTGTTGATTGAGGCCAAGACCTACCGATATTTTCATCAAGCCGGTGGGATGCCGGGCAGCGCTTTTGGCTATCGTTCGAAGGATGAAGAAAAGGCATGGAGAGATCGAGATCCTTTGACCTCGGCACCGTGGGTCTTGGTGCATCGGGGCCTGTTTTCTGAAGAAGATGTAATGTGCGTCAAGGAGATTGCTACCGCATTTGTGGACGATGCAATTGACTACTGTACGGAGTTAAACGATCAAGAAGACCTCCAGCTACGCCAAGAGTTTGTGCCCGACGCAGCTGCGGCAAGCCTCTATGTAAGAAGCGATGGGGCCGAGTTTTCCGGCGTCGAGTTCTCTGAAGAGCAGGACTTTGCGAAGACGGAAATTATCAAAATTGTCCAAGCAAAATCTGAGGTAATCGGACGACATATGGAACGAAATCCCGAAGTGTTCACCTTGGGGGAAGACGTTGCCAATATGAAGGGAGGGGCGTATGGAGCGACACGCAAAGCCCTGACGGAGGCCCCGGAACGTGTTTTAAATGCGCCGATTGCGGAAGGTGGCATTGTCGGTATTGCCCATGGTGCCGCAGTGATGGGGATGCGTCCGATTGCTGAAATCATGTTTAGCGATTTCAGCCTGATCGCAGCGGATGAGTTATTCAATCAAGTTGCGACTTGTCGTTACATGTATAATGATCGTGTTGATGTACCTCTTGTGATTCGTTCCAGGTGTTCAGCGGGACGTGGATATGGTGCTCAGCATAGTGGAGATACGGTTGGCCAATTCGCGCTGTATCCCGGGATACGCATTGTGGCCCCGACGACGCCATTCGATTACATCGGACTTTTTAATTCGGCAATGCAGAGTCTTGATCCTGTGCTCATGCTGGAACACCATGAGATTGATTTATTCACAGGTGCCGTGCCGGTCGATGAACGCGACTTCCTGGTTGCTTTTGGTAAGGCGGCTCGACGGCGGACGGGCAGCGATTTGACAATTGCAACGTATCTCAGCATGGTGCCCCGTGTGCTGCGGATCGCTGACGAGCTGGCTGAGAAAAGTGGCCTCGATATCGAAGTGATTGACCTGCGCAGTCTTGATTATGCCAGTATCGACTTTGACACCCTGGCCAGCAGTGTCTCGAAAACGGGGCAATTGGCAATTGTCGAGCAAGCGATGGAAACGCAGTGCCTGGGTCCGTTCATTGCGGCGAAGTTGCGAGAATATCTCCCTCCAGAATTCTCGCCACCAGTACAGTTGATCAATAGCGCACCGGTTCCCATGCCTGTATCGTTTCCGCTGGAACGTGCCGTGTTATTAAGCGATGCGAAAATTCGCCAACAGCTTCTCAGCTGTTGCCAAGCAGCGAGCACTCGAAGCTAGGTTGACCAAGCCAGAGTCATCTTACGAACTTTCTGGCCGCCACAGGTTGGTTCCTGATCGATACGGATTTCCATAAATGTATCCATCCGATCGTCCGGTACGTGCGGTGGTTTCTTGGCGGATGATCTCGCTTTGGCTGAGAAATGTTTCGCTTAGTTCGGTACCCAGACCGGGCCCTGGAGGTAAGGGGAATTCTCCCTGAACAGGCAAGTGTGTGTGGGTTACGACTTCTGGAAACCAACTGCGATAATATCCGCGTACGCTTTCCATGATAAAGAAATTGTAAATGCTGGCGCAGTAGTGAGTCACCACGAGGTGGTTTACCGGCCCGCCCGGATTATGGGGTGCCATAGGTAACTGATAGGATTCGGCCAAGGCGGCGATTTTCTTTGCTTCGGACAATCCACCAGTCCAGCAAATGTCGATCATCGCAATGTCTGCGGCACCTCGATCCAAAACTTTTTTAAACGCAGAAAGAGAAATCAGTCGCTCGCTTGTGACGAGCGGTGTGGAGGTTGCTTCACGCAATTGCCGCGTTGCATCGGGGTCATCGTGAAACATCAATTCTTCCAGAAACATCAGATTGAAGGGTTCGACGGCGCGGGCAATTTTAATGGCACTGGGTAGGTTCCAGAGGCAGTGACCTTCCAACGCGATCTCCATTTCATCCCCAACGGCATCGCGGATGGCCCGAATTCTCGAGACGCCATATTCCAGCTGATCTCGTGAAATCTTTTGCCCATTGCTTGGCGCGGCCACATCATCAAACGGCCAGATCTTCATCGCTTGAATTCCACTGTCCAGCAAGTCTTGTGCTAAGCCGGCTGGGTCATCGTGAAACCGCTCGTGGTCTGGGAAATCTCCACCGCTTCCGCAGGTGTTGTAGGTGGGAATCTTTTGGCGGCATGCACCACCCAGTAATTTGTAGACAGGGACATCGTGAACTTTTCCCAACAAGTCCCATAAGGCGATGTCGATGGCGCTGATCGCCCTCATTTCTGTACCGGCATAACCTCCGTAATGGGCATAGCGGTACATGTGATGCCACAGTAATTCGA
>JAKVBY010000148.1 GCA_022446825.1 Pirellulaceae bacterium | reverse complement strand
TTGTTGTCGAGAACAATCTTTACGGTGTCGCAACCAGCGTCAACGAAGCGACGCAGCTCAATGACTTAGCCTTACGTTCGAGTGGCTACAATATTCCTGGCCTAATTGTAGACGGAATGAATCCCTTGGCGGTCAAACGGGCCATCCAACTGGCTAAAGCATATGCGATTACGAGTGGTCCGGTGTTGATTGAAGCCAAGACCTACCGATATTTTCATCAAGCCGGTGGAATGCCGGGTAGCGCTTTTGGCTATCGTTCGAAAGATGAAGAAAAAGCATGGAGAGATCGAGATCCTTTGACCTCGGCGCCGTGGGTGTTGGTTCAGCGGGGTCTGTTTTCTGAAGAAGATGTGATGTGTGTCAAGGAGATTGCTACCGCATTCGTGGATGATGCAATTGACTACTGTACGGAGTTGAACGATCAAGACGACCTCCAGTTACGTCAAGAGTTCGTGCCCGACGCAGCTGCGGCCACTCTCTATGTAAGAAGCGATGGGGCCGAATTTTCCAGCGCCCAGTTCTCTGAAGAGCAGGACTTTACGGAGACGGAAATCGTCAAAATTGTTCAAGCAAAATCGGAGGTAATTGGACGACACATGGAGCGGAATCCCGAAGTGTTCACTTTGGGGGAAGACGTTGCCAATATGAAGGGAGGAGCGTATGGAGCGACACGCAAAGCCCTAACCGAGGCGCCGGAACGTGTTTTAAATGCGCCGATTGCGGAAGGTGGCATTGTCGGCATTGCCCATGGTGCCGCAGTGATGGGGATGCGTCCGATTGCCGAAATTATGTTTAGCGATTTCAGCCTGATTGCAGCGGATGAGTTATTTAATCAAGTCGCGACTTGTCGTTACATGTACAACAATCGTGTTGATGTGCCATTGGTCATTCGTTCCAGATGTTCTGCAGGACGTGGATATGGAGCTCAACATAGCGGAGACACGGTTGGTCAATTCGCGCTGTATCCCGGGATACGCATTGTGGCACCTACGACGCCATTTGATTACATCGGACTCTTTAATTCAGCGATGCAGAGTCTCGATCCGGTGCTCATGCTAGAACACCATGAGATTGATTTACTCGCAGGTGCAGTGCCGGTCGGCGAGCGAGATTTTTTGGTTGCTTTTGGGAAGGCGGCTCGGCGGCGGACGGGTAGCGACTTGACAATTGCAACGTATCTCAGCATGGTGCCCCGCGTGCTGCGGATAGCTGACGAACTGGCTGAGGAAAGCGGTCTCGATATCGAAGTGATCGACCTGCGCAGTCTTGATTATGCCAGCATCGACTTTGACACGTTGGCCAGTAGTATCTCGAAAACGGGGCAATTGGCGATCGTGGAGCAAGCGATGGAAACGCAGTGCCTGGGGCCGTTCATCGCAGCGAAGTTGCGGGAATATTTCCCCTCAGATTTCACACCACCAGTGCAGCTGATCAATAGTGCACCGGTTCCCATGCCTGTGTCTTTTCCGCTGGAACGTGCGGTGTTATTAAGCGATGAGAAAATTCGCCAACAGCTTCTCAGCTGTTGCCAGGCAGCGACCACTCGAAGCTAAGCTGATATCAAGCCGGAGTCAGCTTACGAACTTTCCGGACGCCACAGGTTGGTTCCTGATCGATACGGGTTCCCATAAATATATCCATCCGATCGTCCGGTGCGTGCGGTCGTTTCTTGGCGGACGATCTCATTTTGGCTGAGAAATGTTTCACTTAGTTCGGTGCCCAGACCTGGACCTGGAGGTAAGGGGAATTCGCCCTGAACAGGCAAATGCGTGTAGGTCACGACTTCCGGAAACCAACTGCAATAATATCCACGTACGCTTTCCATGATAAAGAAATTGTAAATGCTGGCGCAATAATGAGTCACCACGAGGTGGTTTACCGGCCCCCCCGGATTATGAGGTGCCATGGGCAACTGATAGGACTCGGCCAAGGCGGCAATTTTCTTTGCTTCGGACAATCCACCAGTCCAGCAAATATCGATCATCGCAATGTCTGCGGCACCTCGATCCAAAACCTTTTTGAAAGCGGAAAGAGAAATCAGTCGCTCGCTCGTAACGAGTGGTGTGGAGGTGGCTTCACGTAATTGCCGCGTTGCATCGGGGTCATCGTGAAACATCAATTCTTCCAGAAACATTAGATTAAAGGGTTCGACAGCGCGGGCAATTTTAATGGCACTGGGTAGGTTCCAGAGGCAGTGACCTTCCAATGCGATCTCCATTTCATCTCCGACGGCATCGCGGATGGCCCGAATTCTCGAGACACCATATTCCAGCTGATCTCGTGAAATCTTCTGCCCATTGCTCGGCGCGGCCACATCATCAAACGGCCAGATCTTCATTGCTTGAATTCCGTTGTCGAGCAAGTCTTGCGCTAAGCCAGCGGGATCATCGTGAAACCGCTCGTGGTCTGGGAAATCTCCACCACTTCCGCAGGTGTTGTAGGTAGGGATTTTTTCGCGGCATGCACCACCCAGTAATTTGTAGACAGGGACATCGTGAACTTTTCCCAGCAAGTCCCATAAGGCGATGTCAATGGCGCTGATCGCACGCATTTCCGTGCCGGCATAACCTCCGTAATGGGCATAGCGGTACATGTGATGCCACAGTAATTCGA
>JAKVBY010000147.1 GCA_022446825.1 Pirellulaceae bacterium | reverse complement strand
GAACCTTGATTAATTCTCCAGCAACAAAGACGCTACGTCAATTGAATAAGCACGAAAAAAGACTCTTGGCGAGTAGTTAAGTGCTTGGCAAAGTACATCCATTCCTCAAGTCAGAGCCTCCAAAAACCGCCTAATTACCTGCTCATCTTGCTAGCCATCGGTGCCAGTGGTACGGTTACCAAATCAATGATAATGCGATCCAATTTGCCCTGCTTTTCTCGCTCTATCTGGCAGTTGAACCAATAACTCTTCTGCCTAGATCGGGAACTCTGGCAAAGTTTCGATTGCTGGGACATTTGGTGCTTTCTAGAGTGCTGGCCTCGAGTCAGATGGGCTTCAGCAGTCTCCTTAGCTGGGCATGAAGTAAGACTCTGTGTACCTCACTTAACGAACCAATCCAACCACCAAACAGAGACTAGAAAATACCATACTATTCTCTATCTCGAGCGGTGCAGTATCAGGAAATTTTTTGATTGCTCACTTCGAGGTGCTGGAGTTTACCTGGATGATTGGTAAGAATGACTTATTCTCAAGGCCAAGTACGGCTCCTATTTAAACCCTTCTCTAGGAACACTCAACGCGGGAGACCCATCCATGCAAGCCAAGGCAGTTGCTTTCATAGGCGTCATGTTGTCGTTCACAGTACACGGCACGGCGGATGACTGGCCACAATTCCGCGGACCCAATTGCAGCGGTATTTCAACGACCTCAAAACCTCTGCCAGCAAAATTCTCAGAGACGGACAATGTTTTGTGGTCAAAAGAGTTGGGTGATGGGGTCGGCTGTCCTGTCGTCGTCGATGGTCGGGTTTTTATTTCTGCGATGGTCGATCCTCAGACTGTGGGTCTCTATGCTTTTGACGCCACAAATGGGTCACTGCTTTGGATGCGGAAGTGGGAGACGGGCCTTTTAAATCCCGTTCATGAGTCCAACAGCCATGCTAGTACGACGCCTGCGGCAGATTCCGAACGAGTGTACTTTTATTTCAGTACGCTCGGCATGATCGCTGTGGATACACAGACCGGCGAAGATGTTTGGCGCTGTGAGCTGCCAGTTCCCTTTTACGTTTTTAAATGGGGACCGGCGATGTCGCCTGTGCTATACAAAAATCTACTACTCTTCGTTCAAGATGATGATCTACTTCCCGCTTTCTACGCGATCGATAAAACAAGTGGCGAGATTCAGTGGAAAGATGATCGTCACGACATGTCGTCTAGTTATTCGCATCCGGTTATCAATCAAACCGAACAGGGAGATGAAATTATTGTAGCGGGAACGGGACTACTGATTGGATATGATCCGGCAACTGGAAAAAGACGTTGGCATGCCAAGTCCTTGTTACGAAATATTAAAACCACGCCTGTTTGTCGAAATGGGACGATTTTCGTCTCGATCCAAAGTGGTGGAATCGCCAATCAATGGTTGGCATCCGCCGATCAAGCAGAAACGGGAAACAATGATGGCAAATTATCGAAAGCCGAAGTACAAGCCATGCTGCCAAATCGCCAGGTGCCACAGGCCTTCTACGAAAAGACCTTCGGTCGCGGGGATCTGAACGGGGACGGTTTTTTAGAAGGCGAAGAGCTTGATTTGGCATTCTTAGATCCAAACAACGTCGCGGGCGCACGATTTAACTCTGAAAAGCCCGCCGATGAATACATCATGGCTATTCGCGGGGGTGGCAGTGGAGACGTAACCGACACCCATGTACTCTGGAAGCATCGCACCAAACACACG
This sequence comes from Pirellulaceae bacterium, assembly GCA_022446825.1. Taxonomy (GTDB): domain Bacteria; phylum Planctomycetota; class Planctomycetia; order Pirellulales; family Pirellulaceae; genus JAKVBY01. The sequence goes on along the minus strand of JAKVBY010000147.1, from coordinate 973 downwards.
GATCACATCGTGTCCCCCATGGTGTTAGATGGGCGCATGTTGCTTGTCAAAGGTGGTGGCATTGCTACTTGCTTCGAGTTAGAAGAAGGAGCCCCCCTTTGGGGACCCAAACGGATTCGAAATGCCAGTGTCTATTTGGCCTCCCCAATCTATGGAGATGGGAAAATTTTCATGGCTGGTGAAAACGGCTTTGTGGTAGTGATGGAAAATGGCCCAGAGTTGAAGGTGCTGGCGAAAAACGATATGGGTGACAGCATCATCGGTACCCCGGCAATTGCTGAGGGGCGTTTGTTTGTTCGTACCCGCAGTAAATTGATTTGTATTTCAGACGAAGCAGAATTCACGACTCTTTTTGACGGGAAATCGCTCCAGGGCTGGACCGGCGATGAAAATAGCTACCGCTTGGAGAATGGCCACATTGTCTGTGTGAAAGGTTCAAGCGGAAATTTGTTTACTGAAAAAGAGTATGCCGATTTTGATTTTCGTTTCGAGTTCCGTCTGACACCGGGAGCAAACAACGGCTTGGGGATTCGCTGTCCTTTGCGCGACCAAGGCAATCTGAATCTGGAGGGTACGGAATTACAGATTCTCGACGACTCAGCAGATAAGTACAAAGACTTGAATCCTTATCAATATCATGGGTCGGTATATGGAGTCGTCCCGGCCAAACGGGGACACCAAAAGAAAGTAGGAGAATGGAATTCTCAACAGGTGATTTGTCACGGTCCGCAGATTAAAGTGGTCTTGAATGGGGTCACCATCATTGATGCCAATCTGGACGAGGCAAGTACACCAGAAACGCTGGACAAACTGGAACATCCCGGTCTAAAACGAAAGCAAGGCCACATTGGATTTCTTGGTCACGGTGATGTAGTGGAGTTTCGAAATATTCGCGTCAAGGAATTGATGGATCGCAGTGCTTTGTGATCCTGGCACAGGTGACGATCCCTCAAACCCTCAAGGTTCGCTGTTG
>JAKVBY010000146.1 GCA_022446825.1 Pirellulaceae bacterium | reverse complement strand
AGCTCGTTTCAGGATCCGTAATAGCCGAGTGCGGAGGTTGGCATTTGTCTGCCGATGTCGCGTGATGATGTACTCGGTTCCTGCACGTTTTTCATCGAAGAACAGTTCCTCTAGATGGACCCGCAATTCGGGGAATAAGGGAATCACTCTTGATTCACCGCCGGGATGCCGCTCGGTCTTGGGGCTTTCCACTGTAATGCGACTGTGTTCCCAATTAACATTGCCCCATTTAAGGCTGAGATGTTCCGATGGGCAGCGCAGGCCGCCATATCGGCTTAAGGCGACGATCAGTCGCCATTCCGCGTCCGGACAAGCTTCAATCACTTGCTGAATGATCTCCGTTGGGACGAAGTGCTGCCGGCTCGGGTCTGGGTGAGAGGCAGTCGAAACGTCGGCAAAAGGGTTCTCGTCGATCAAACGTTTCCGCACAGCAGAGCGGAAGAAGCTCCGTGCCCTTTTCACCTCTCGGCCTACGGTTGCTGACGATAGTTCTTTCAGTAAGAAGTCACGCCATTCGTCCGCATCACCAGGGCTGATTTCAGATAGCAGCTGTTCCGGACCGAAATATTTGAGTAGGCGTTTTTGGGTCGCTTTGTCGTTGCGAATCGTGTTTGGCTTAACATTGACTCGGCTTTCGATGTAGGCATCCAGAAAGCCACCGAGCCTTTCGGGATGAGCCCCTTTGCTTTGTTTGGGGATCAGGCCGACCGCCGCCAACTTATCCGCTAGCCGATCGGTCAGTTCAGAAACCCAGCGGGCCGTTTCGTTGTCCCATCCACAACCTGAAAACTTGGCGGCAACAAGGTTTTCCACCTTTACCTTGATTGCTTCGGCAGCACGCAGGGGAACTTTTCCCAGTCGGATCGTCTTTCGCTTTCCGTCCGGGGCTAGAAAAAGGATTCGTCGCTGCCCGCCGGTATCATTGCCAATACTTGCCATCGTTCAGCTACCTTTCATGTTTTGGACTAACCGCAGTCCGAGCACTGCAGCGACCTTGTCGAGTGAGTCCGTAGTCAATCGACCACTGCCCCGTACAAACCGATGCAATTGACTCGCATCAACGCCGCTCTGTTTTGCTATTTCATAGCGTGACAGTTCACCGGCTTCAATGATATGACGCAACTGATCCGATAATGTTGCCGGTTTCTTCTTCTTGCGATTTCCCATGCTCACCCTTTCATTGTCTGCTAGCCTATTACTGATTGTATGGATAGTAGGCTAGCAGTCAATTAACGTGCCTTTGCATTGTTTAGATTATTCTGCGCTGATTGATTCCGCTCGCCTCACATGGAGGACTGTGACGCATAGCCAGAGCTTCCGTTGACTGTGAAGTTGAGTAAGTTTGAAGTGTGAAATGAACAGCCGTTGACAGGCCGACTGTCGACACAAATACGTTTTTCCAGCGGTTTTGGCTATTTGTGTCAACGTCGACACCCCTTACGGTTCTATTTCGCACAACTCAAACACCCTCGCCTTCCTGCCACGCACTGCTTCGCTCGGCTGATTCCACCAGCGTCCGTAGCCTTCACAAACCAATTCGTTTAGCTGTGCTTCTGCTTCTTCGGCGGACTTCCATTTTCGTGACGAACGCATCAAGTCTCGAGCTGTTATCTTGCCCCCCTTTCTTTGGATCAGTTCAACTAGATTTCGGCGGGCTCGTTCGTCATCCGATTCCGCCAACATTTCGTAGACTCGCTTTGTTTCGCATTTGAACCAATCTGCAAGGTGCACACCCGCTTCCATGCTTGCCTCGTCTACTTGTTCATAGTGATCAACGGTCGTATCCCTGGAAGACCAGCGAACGTAGTGAATCACCAGGGCAAATCTTGCAGCGTATTCTTCCAGTTTTGACCAAGCTGCGGCCAAGTCGCCACAAAGCTCAGCATGTTCCGCAGCGTGACGTTGGTAGTAATTTACCCACACTTCCTTGGCTTTCGCAGATAAACGAGCGACAAGCGGGCATGCTTTACCATGCTCATCGATCTCAAAATCAAGTTCGTAAAGTCGATCGAAAAGTGCAGCAATTTGCTGTTCGGCGGCTGGAGAGATATTTGTTTCGGTCCAGCTCTTTGCGCGACGTGGCGGTGAGGCGACCAGCAATCTTGCCGCCAAGCCCGATTCCCGATGTTCAACACCGAGTGCACGATGAAGGATTGTTGGCTGGATACCGCCGGTTACCGCTACGGAGGCACTCGGAATGTAGATTGTTTTTGGACGGCCTGATTTTCGGTCAACGACGATCGCTTCCGAATTGAACAGGGAGAGCCATTGCGCAGACTCTGAACCCCCCGCCTTGTTGGAATAACGATCGAATGAATTAAACCAGCCAGCCAACTCATCAAGCGCCAAGATGATGCCCCGCGGGTTGTGCAGCAAGATTGGTGCCAATGCTTCAAGGGTCGTGTCCCCCACAATAAAGCGGATGGCTTGGGGTTCCTGAGGTGCCTGTGGAGGTGGTTCTGCGGTTGTTTTGCGCCTTTTCCAAATGGCGAGGTCCTTTTCAAAAACCGTGTAATCTAGATCGAACTGCTGCATCTCGATTACGTGAGCTTCGAAGGCCCTGCCTTGACGTTCACGGATGGGTTTCATAACCAGCTTGAAAGCTGGCGTCTTTGCCGTGCCACTTTCTCCAACAATTGCCGTCCAAATCGTCGGTGGGGCCGTCCAGCCGCTTTTGAGCTCGATGTGCCGCGTATTGCCAATTGCACTACCAAGAGCTGTTAGCATGGGCAACGCGAGAAAAGAGGCATCGCACCCAATTGCGGTGGCCCCGGCCTGGATATAACCGGCTACTAGTTCTGGTAACGCTTCAACGGGGAACGGCTGAAAAGATGACTCGCCTCCACGTCGGGGCGCGGGGCGTTCGAGGTGGTCGCGCATTGTGTTCATTCGGCTTGGCCCTCCGTAGACGACCGTACCACAGCCTTGGCCATTTGGTTGACAAGGTCTGGTGCCTC
>JAKVBY010000145.1 GCA_022446825.1 Pirellulaceae bacterium | reverse complement strand
CTCGTGAAGTGCTGCAAAACGAAGAACATCTGGTGATCGAAACTTCCCAAGCCGCAAATTTTGTGCCTGGCGACGAACAGCTGGCGATCCCTCGTCACATTTGTCCTACAAGCGCGCTTCACAAAGAAGCCTGGATGGTTGCCGGAGGAAATGTCGTAGAACGGTGGACCGTCGACGCGCGAGATCGCAGGCTCTCGATTTAATTGGAACGGATCCTGACGCATTTCCGATCAAGGTAGCACTGCGTTTCGCAGCGGTTGCCTGAGGATTCCGTTGCTACGGGAGGGGGCATCCGCAAAACTTGCCAGGATGTGCGTGCTAAACTTTCCATTTCCAATCAGTCACACCCGCAAGGTTTACGATGCACTCCTTGGGCCAGCGTCCCTGGTGGAGGGCGACGAGTGTTTCTGCGACCATGACAATTGAGTCGTGGTGGGCCTGTTGATCGACCCCTGCTGCGTGCGGACTCAATAAAATGTTTTCTTGTTGTAATAACGGATCATCGGCTTGAGGCGGCTCGCTCCGCATGACATCGAGTCCAGCCGCCGCGATTTCCCCGCTGGTTAAAGCGGCGATTAAATCTTGTTCGGCAATCAGCCCTCCACGTGCCGTATTGATAAGCATGGCACTCGATTTCATTTTTCCCAAAGTTTGCTGATTGATCAGTCCTTCGGTTTCCGCGGTCACCGGTAAATGCAGTGAAATAAAATCACTGCGGCTCAGCAAATCTTCCAACGTCGTATATTCCACGTTGTATTGTTCGGCGAATGCTGCGTCCGGAAAAGGTTCGAAAGCGATCACCTCGACCTGTAAACTGATGAGACGCTCGGCCAGCGCTTTGCCAATCCTTCCCAGGCCGACAATGCCAACCGTGCTGCCAGCAAAGCGAGGTAAGGGTGGCTTTTTCCAAGGGCGGCTTTCTCGGACCATGAGATCCCGAGCGGGGAATCCTCGCGACAAGGCTAACATCATGGCTAAGGCATGTTCTGCCACCGCATGATGATTGGTACCGGGTGTGGTGATCACAACAATATTGGTGTCGTCGCAAGCGTCGACGTCGACACTGTCATATCCGACTCCGCAGCGGGCAACTACTCGTAAGGACTTTGCACCTTCAATAATTTGGCGGTTGAACGGTTCTACGCCCGTAATGACTGCTTCTGCACTTCCAATTAAGTCGGCGAGGACTTCCACCCGCATGGGGTCCACATCGGGCGGCGGAAGACGGACGTCGAAACCTCCGTCACGAAGTATTTGGTAATGCGGTCCTGGCGGAATAAGACGTGGGTGGGTGATCAGGATTTCTGGCATGAGGCATTTCAGTCTGATTTGGAGAGAATTCGCGAAACTGCATGATACCCTGCCTCGCCAACGGCCGTCAGATGGAATCAAGCCAGTTCTTGACACAAGGGCGCCAGAGCGATGTAAAATAGACCAAAATGATGATTACTAGAGAGGTTCTCCAGGACAGCACCCCATTCTGCACTACGAACTATGTTGAGTCACATACCCATCAATCTGCGGAACCAAAAAATTGGGCGTCGCCGCTGCATTGAACTTGGTTTAGGCGGGGCCATGGGTTTGTCTCTCTTGGATTTGCTCTCGGCGCAAAGTAAGGCCACGTCTGACCAACAACCCCCTTCCTTCGGGCAGGCAAAATCTTGTGTTTTGATCTTTCTTTTTGGTGGCCCGGGACAGCAAGATTTGTGGGATATGAAACCTGACGCGCCGGCAGAAATACGCGGAGATTTCCGGCCGATTTCTACTAAGGTTTCAGGTGTTTCCATTAGCGAATATTTACCGCAAATGAGTCAACAAGCGGATAAAATTACCATTGTCCGAAGTGTTTCCCATCGCGACTTCGAACATGGTTCGGCCTCTTACACCGCATTGACAGGACACCCTCATCCGAAGCCGGGAACAAACACACCGGCGAGTAAGAACGATTTTCCCACGTACGGCGCCGTCATTTCAAAAGTAAAGCCAACGCCGAAACCGATTCCTAGTGCTGTCATTCTGGGGCCGGTAATGCATCAAGGCAATCGGCCACCAATGGCAGGCCAAAATGCTGGATTTTTAGGAAATGGCTATGACCCCTTTCGAGTCGCAGCCAACCCTGGAGAAACAGATTTTCAAGTTGGTGGTTTGCATGTTCCCTTTGAGATGACGACACAACGACAGCAATTGCGTTTTGATTTATTGAACACTTTAGGGAATTTGAAAGGGCGACTGAATACGTTGGAACCGATTTTGGAGATGAGTCAATTGAAAAGACGCGTCCATGGTCTTTTGGCATCGGCCCACAGCCAACACGCATTCACGTTGTCGGATGAGCCACAGAAGGTCCGTGAACGCTATGGGCCCCATCGCTTTGGGCAAACCATGTTGTTGGCCCGCCGACTCGTCGAAGCCGAGGTTCCGCTTGTGACGATCAATTGGGCTCGCTCCAATAACGATCAATGGGACACGCACTCAAAGAACTACGCCAAATTACGAGAAATTCTGCCGCCATTTGATCAAGGTTTGGCCAGCTTTCTTGCTGATTTGGATCAGCGCGGTTTACTTGATACGACGCTTGTCGTTTGCCTTGGTGAGTTCGGTCGCACCCCCAAAATTAACAAGGATGCGGGACGAGACCATTGGCCGGACTGTTATTCTGTCTTACTCGCGGGTGGGGGAATCGGTCGCGGGGTCGTCTACGGCAGTTCTGATCCACATGCGGCCTACCCGGCCAGCGATCCTGTAGCTCCTTGGGATTTGGCAGCTACGGCCTATCATCTCCTCGGTGTCGATCCCCACAGGCACATCTATGACCGAGTTCGACGACCCTTTGTGTTGGCACCAGGCAATGTGCTTACGGATTGCTTGCTTTGAATGAGACAAAGCTTGCGCTAAGGTTTAATTTGGCAAGCGGGAAGCACTGCTTGTAGCTTGCGAATGCCCTTTTCCGTGACTTTGGTGTTGGCCAATTGTAGATATTCTAAATGCTGGAGCGCTGCGAGTTGATCAAGTGCAGCGTCGTCAATCTGCGCGCCAATGAGATTCAAATGTCGGAGATTGGTGAGGCCTCGAAGCGTCTGCATTCCCTGGTTGGCAATGGTGGGTCCGGCAAAACCAACGGCGTACAGTACGTCAAGTCGCTCGAGTCGTTGCAGCGGCTGAAGATGCTCTAAACCCATGTCATCGATTGCTTGGAGACTCAGATCCAATTCCCGCAGGGTCCGGATTTGGCCG
>JAKVBY010000144.1 GCA_022446825.1 Pirellulaceae bacterium | reverse complement strand
GTGATGGCAATATCCCGGCATTGCTTAGTGCAGAAACTCCAGCAAACGCTGCGACTGTTGAACCCCAGGCACGTGCCCTGGGAGAAATTTTAAGTATCCGCAATCGTCGTGGGGGGATTTTAGAGGGGACGACCTTGGAGTTCCTCAATTCGGACAGTGATTCAAAGGAAAGCAACTCTACAAAAGAGGACGAGACATTTTCGGGAACCTTGCGCGGTGTCATGAAAAAATTTGCCCCGCCAAAGGTGGCCGCGCTAGAATCAGCTAGCCCGCAGGCGGGCCAGGGAGAGCCGTATGCCGCCGATCTTCCCGCGCGGGGCTTGGTGGCGATTCTCCGACAGGCCAGCCGTCGCTTGGATCAGAAAGCCAATGATTTGGAAGACGAGCAGCAATACCGCCAAGCGGACCGATTACGATGCCTCGCGAATCATATTCGTCTCGAAACTCGGGAATTGGAGCGACCTCCAAACTAACCCGAAAACATCGAACCCATGCAAATGAGACAGCTGCTGTCTGCCGGCAACGAAACCAAGGATCGCTCATGACGAATGGTTTGCGAGATCAGGCAAGGTGCGTTGTTGTGTCGATTAGTGAATCCGCTGCCCCGGCGAGGCGCCATCGTCCACGCCTAACATAAAGACCTCTTGCCCACCGGGTCCGGCAGCCAGGATCATGCCTTCACTGATTCCAAACTTCATTTTGCGGGGAGCCAGATTGGCAACCATGACCACTTTTTTTCCGACGAGATCTGCAGGCTTATAAGCGGATTTGATGCCCGCAAATACGGTGCGTTGCTCGTTGCCACCGAGACCAAGAGTGAGTTTCAACAGCTTGTTTGCATCAGGAACATCCTCGGCGGTGAGCACGCGAGCTACTCGCAAATCAACTTTAACGAAGTCGTCAATCGTACATTGTTCGGCTAACGGCTCGGCATCTAACCAATCACTGCTATCCTGAACATCGTCACTCGATGTTGGGGCGGTTTGTTCACTACTTTCTTCCATCATTTTATCGATGTCCTTTGGTTCGACGCGTTGAAGCATATGTTTGAATTTTCTGACGGGAGTTCCAGTCAGCGGCTGCTTGGATTCATCCCAATCTTGAATAGGTGAACTTAACAGTTCTCCTGTTTTCTTCGCTAGGTCTGGTAGCACCGGTGCGAGATAGATCGCCAGTTGTCGGAACAGGTTGAGTGCGATTGTGCAAACATCTTGCAACTCTTGAGCTTTCTCCGGGTTCTTGCGGAGGTTCCATGGTGCGGCACTTTCTACAAAGGGGTTGGCTCGGTCTGCTAACTCCATAATTAAACGCATCGCGCGACTGTAGTCGCAATGCTCGTAAGCATTGGCAATTTCGTCACCGATTTTTGCGGCATGTTCGAAGAGTCCTTGATCATTCGGATAGGTATTAGAGAGGCCCACCTGTTTGACAAATTTGGCAGAACGGCTGGCTAGATTGATAACTTTTCCAATCAGGTCCGAATTTACTTTGGCGACAAATTCATCGAGATTTAAATCCAGATCATCAAGCCGTGAGCCGAGCTTCGAGGCAAAATAATATCTCAGATAAGATGCATTGAGATGCCGAGCGTAGGTATCCGCCATGATGAATGTGCCTTTACTCTTAGACATTTTTTCACCACCGACGGTAAGAAATCCGTGGATGTGAACTTTGGTAGGCAGGTTAAAGCCCGCGGACTTGAGCATGCCCGGCCAAAATAAAGTATGAAAATAGGTGATATCCTTTCCAATAAAATGATGGATTTCCGTTTCCTGATTTCGCCACCAGGAGTCGAAGTCCTCCTGATGCCGGTCGCACCATTGTTGGGTGGACGCCATATAGCCGATTGGGGCATCAAACCAAACATACCAGTAGTTGCCGGGACTATCAGGTATTTCAAAACCGAAATAGGGTGCCGGCCGGGAAATATCCCAATCACGCAGCGGTTTGTGGAGGAAGTGCCCCTGCAGATAATTGGCAACTTCCGGCTGAAGATGTTCACCGGATTGAATCCAGGTGTCTAAGAATTCGTGGAGTTTTTCAAGTTCAATAAAGAGATGCGTTGCTTTGCGCACTTCAGGGCTGGCCCCACTGAGTGTGCTTACTGGCTTGATGAGATCGGCCGGTGAGTAGGTCCAGCCGCAGACAGTGCAATTGTCGCCCGCCTGGTCGGGTGCACTGCATTTGGGATTAGGGCACGTTCCCCGAACGAACCGGTCTGCGAGAAAGATGCCTTCTTGGGGATCGAATAGTTGTTCAATTTCTTTTTCTTTCACCAGTCCGGCAGCGCGGATAGCCGACCAAAATTCGGCACACAGAGTACGATTTTCTTCACTGTTGGTGCTCCCGTAATGATCGAATTCGATCTCAAAATTTGCAAAAGCACTCTCATGTTTGGCCTGCATTTCTGCGATTAATGCTGCTTCGCTGCGGCCTTCTTGACGGGCACGGATCATGATGGCGGTTCCGTGGGTGTCGTCGGCACAGATGTAGATGCAACGATTTCCACGCAGTTTCTGGAAGCGCACCCAGATGTCGGTTTGGATGTATTCGACCAAGTGCCCGATATGAATGGGGCCGTTGGCATATGGCAAGGCCGCCGTCACCAGTATTTTACGCTCTGTCATTAAAACTCCGGCAGTTGCTAGCACTTCAGAGATGCTGACATGTTCAGATTGATGTAGAGCATTCTAGCCTCACATCCCGCCCGGCGCAAATGCCGCGTTGTCGCTCACTAAGCCAATGCCAAGGAGGGCGGGTTGCGTGGAACGACCACTATCCTTTGGCACGGAAACTGCGAGTCAGTCGACTGCCACATATTAAGCGGGCGATTTGTTGGAGACCAGCCGAATTGGGCTTGTAAGAATTTCAAAACCTGGACAGGATGTTGCACTCGATTTGCGCAAGCGCACGTTTCCTAAGCAGGAAGCCGAGCACCCAATTGCGTCTTACCCGCGACCCTGGACACATCGACTCCATGGAGGGAAACGATGGCTAGTCTGAATGCAATGCTTATTTCATGTGCGCTGAGTGGCGCCGGAGACGTTGTACTTCTCGAATTCTCGTCAGATCGTTGCCAGTATTGTCGGCAAATGGAGTCGATCGTACGGCGTTTAGTGAGCGAAGATTATCCGATACGGAAAATCAATGTGGAGCATGAGAAAAATCTAGCCCAGCAATTTCACATTACGGGTGTACCGTCCTATGTGATGTTGGTTGACGGTCGTGAGGCAAGTCGCATTGAAGGGGCCGCTGCTTTCGGTGAACTTCGTCAGATGTACAGCGATGTCGGCTTTAAACCAACGTCAGGCGG
>JAKVBY010000143.1:1269-3341 GCA_022446825.1 Pirellulaceae bacterium | reverse complement strand
GCCCAGGTTAGGAAGATTTTGGACGGGCTGTGTCATAATCAGGATGGGGAATTAATCGGGGAGGGCTTTCATCCGCATGCAGCAACCACAGCTGACGATCCACAAAATAGCGAAGCAGTTCTTTGTCCTGCGCCGCACCGAGTTCTCGGGCCCAGACGACTTTCGCTCCGTCGATATCCGCTCTGTTATAGACCCATTCATGATGCACATAATGGTCCTCTGCATAACGCACAATCACCAGATGATCTCCTGCGATTCCACGCAACTGCGACAGCATTTCAGCGCGATCTGAGTGCCAGTCCTGAGGCGCCGAGGCGTGATGGATCGGGTAATAAGCAAATGCCAGACCGGTCAAAAGAAACTGAGCCAACAAGAGGGTCGGAATGACACCACCCGTGGTGCGTTGTTTTGACTGAAAGCACCTACGGAGCACGCGCAGGCCTTGTACGACGAGCAGGATGAAAAGTGGTAACGCCGGCGCTAAATAATGGGGATGCCAAGAGTAGGACAAACATTCGGCAATGATGAGCCCCGTCATGGTAATCATCGCCAGCGTTGCCCCCCGCAGCCAAAGGCTCCCAGGAACCACCAACAGCGGCACGACAAGTGCTGGACAGAGCACCACAAATCCAAAATAAAAACGACTGCTGCGAATCGATTGCTTTTGTTTACGATCCGGCCAAAAACCGGGTCGGGAAACTTGAGTGGATCTGACAAAGGGGAGTTGTCGGTCCGGAGGGGCAACCTCCGGACTCCAAAAGAAGAGCGGAGTCACGTTGTAATCTTGGGTATAGCGCATATAGGGCATTTGCAAAGGGTCGCCGGTGGTACGAACGTTGTAGAACGCCATGCCACCAACCATCAAAACAAAGCCTGTCACCGTCGGCAACAGAAAACGTAGCAGCAGTGGTTGCCAGGACGTGCGCAGCTGCCATGCGGTCCAACCAATTAGCCAACCTGCGACAGGCAAGCACGTAACGAGCCCCTCATAAGGTCGACTGTTCGCCAACATAGCGATGCCGACCGTCATGACCAGGCTGAGTCGGATGCTGAGCTTGCGACGCAAACGCGGCACGGCCCCAAACAACAGCGCGCCGCCGATCGCCGCAATTTGGCCCCCCATATAGTTCTGTCCCCAGGAAAACAAAAGACCCGGATGCAGGGCGACGAGCAGTCCTCCCAGCAACGACCAGCGTGCGGCCACCCAGCCGTTCAACATCCACGTGATGGAAGCGGCACAACAAGCAGTCGCCAACCACACTCCCCACACCGGGTGCCCCCCGATCCATTGCCCCAGCGCCAGCACAAATCCGTGCGCCGGTGGATACTTGGAGACATAGGTCGGCTGCTGCAGCACGTGAAACGTTTCCAAATGCTCCCACATGGCATGGGGAGGATTTGCCAGCCGGCCTTGGCTAAAAGTATCGGCCGCCAACAGGTAACTGAATTCGTCGTGCCAATTCGGCTCGGGAAAAACCAACCAGGACGTGAGCACGCAAAGCAGCCCAGCAAGCCCAAACGTCAAACCAAGCCGTGCCCCTTCACGAGCAACCAACCACTGCAGCGGCCGCTTTAACTTCTCCATTAGGCGAGGCCCAAATACGGTCACCACAACCCAACTGAAGCCGAGCACGCCCAACGATGCTGCCAAACGCCAGAAACCATCAGACCAGCTAGGGACGACTTGCACGAACCATCCGACGGTGACGATCAACCACAGTAAGCCCGCGAGTTGTCTCATCCTTAAACGCGACATGACACCATGGCGTTTCCGTCTGGGAAGCGTTTCTCGGCAAGCCCCTTGTGACAAAGATTGGCTAACACGGTTTGGCAAAAATATGTGTCTTGAAAATGATAAATTTCAAACAAAAAGAAGTGACCAAAATCGTTGCCACAATTGGCAAATATCCGCATCCAATCACGGAAAACACCAAAAGAAACAGTCCATACTCGCAGATTCGAAACAGCAAAGAACTTACTAGAAATGTCAAAAACTGGCCCCCCAACGATTGCTCGGTTGCCTCAAAAACAAACCAGCGATTGGCTGCAAAATTCAACAAGAGCACACTGGC
>JAKVBY010000143.1:0-1169 GCA_022446825.1 Pirellulaceae bacterium | reverse complement strand
GATTGAACATGCCCATCACCGTCCCCCGTAAAGAAAAAGTAGAGGAAGCGGACAACCGGCACAGCACCCACAAACATCAAGAAAAAACTCAAGCAGACAAACACACGCAAAGGTTCGTACATGGCATAGGTGCGGACCATCGTCGTTAACGAACGCCGAATGAATTCTGGTGTATTCCTAAAAAGTCGTGACTCGCGCGTCTTGGCATTCGTTCCAATCGGGACGGAAGTAATCGCCAACCGTTTTTTTCCCGCTTGAATTAATGTTTCAATGGTATAGCTAAAAGAAGAGAGGACGTTGAGTTGCAATGCTGCCTCGCGTGAAAACGCCCGAAATCCACTCACAGCATCCCCTATCGTCGTGTTGGAAAGTTTTCTTACCACACAACTTCCCACGGCTTGCAAAAGCTTTTTTTTCTTCGAAAAGTGCGACACCGATGCTGTCTTTCGATCACCAATCACGACCTCGGCCTCACCGGCCAAAAGCGGTTGTACGAGCTGGGAAATATCGCTCCCGACGTACTGATTATCCGCATCCGTATTCACGATAATGTCGGCTCCCAATTTAAGACTGGCATCAATGCCCGTTCGAAAGGCGTTGGCCAGGCCACGATTGTTTTTAATACGAACAACATGGTCCACCCCACAACGACGCGCCACCTCGAGGGTGTTGTCCGTACTACCATCGTCAATGACCAAGACGATGATCTCCGCAACCCCGGGAATCTCGCGAGGCAGGTCCGCTACCGTCTGGGGTAGGGTCTGCGCTTCATTAAAACAGGGGATCTGAATGACTAAGCGCATCAGTGAAAGCCTTTCTATCGCCAAAAATAAAAACGTGCGTTACCAAATCATCCGAGCGGTAAAGAACCTCAAGCAGCGGGCTCACAGACACTACGCAGGCAAATAAGCTCCGCACCCAATTCGTCCGCCAAGAACCGGCGCTTAACGAAGACTAAAATTCTTTCGTCCACTATCGTCATCAACTCAGAAGGCAGGGAGGAGTCGGGGAGGCTGGACATCGGCATCCAAATACCAAATCGAGCGATCGTGAAAGTAATCACGTAAACGTTGGTCGCGCTCCGTGCCAAGGGAGCGCGCCCAAATCACATCAGCTGCGTCGATCTCTGCAGCGTTATAAACCCATTCATGATGCGGGTTGTGTTTCTC
>JAKVBY010000142.1 GCA_022446825.1 Pirellulaceae bacterium | reverse complement strand
TCCTCTTTTAGTTTGATCATTGCTTCCCACGTGACCTCAACGGGAACTTCAGGATCGAACCAATGATTTTGAAAAAGGTCAATGTAATCGGTACCTAATCGCTGCAATGAACGCTCACAAGCCTGACGAACTCCTGCCGGCCCCATAGAATCAGGCCGCGCTTTGGTCGCGATAATCACACGATCGCGACGCCCCGCGATTGCCTTTCCGAGCAAAACTTCACTATTGCCACCGCTGTACCCTTCAGCCGAATCGAAAAAGTTGATTCCGGAATCGATTGCTGCGTGGATCGTCCGCGTGGACTCTGTACTATCGCGTTCTCCCCAGACGGCATCATCGGTAATCCCCCAACAACCAAAAGCAAGTCGTGAGACCTCTAACTCACTGTTAACCAAGTGAACCTTCTGCATCGATTGCTCCTCTGAATTTTAGAGGACCTCCCAAGACCCGCAACATAACCGGCTTCACTGAATAAAATCTACCGGCAACACACGGCGGCAACAAGTATTCCCACGGTCAACAACAAGGGTGTTCCTCCGACGGAAGCTGAATCTTTCTTTGATTTCAAGCCATTAGAAAATCGCTCCCTTGCCGGCACCTCCAATCCACAGAACAATCGTCGCGCCGTCACTTACTCGTGAGAGAATTCATCTTCATGCAATCGTTTGAGTTCCGCGTCGGATTCCAAGAGATAACGCTGCGACGTCCGAAATGCTACGGCCTGCTGTTGCATTAATTCTTTAAAATCGGCAGTATCAGCCACCTTGAGACGCTCCGCCCGATTCTCTTCAAGCAACTGCGAATTCGTCTTGAATAGTTGTGGGTAGTCTGCTTGCTGCTGAAGTGTCAAGGTCGCAACTCGCTCTGCGATCCGCCGGTAGTCCGCATCATCTGACCATTTGCGTCGGGCGAACTCTAACTCTGCTTCATAACGCTCTGCCGGCAGTGCTCCGAGCCCCTCTTCTTTTTGTTTCAACCAAACAACGGTTTCTCGTTTTGCCCGCTGGATCTCTTCTTGCAACATACGAAACGCGGGAACCGTCTCTAAAAGAATTTGCCTTTCTCGAGCTATCTGTTTTCGCGCCTCTTTCATCGTTCGAAAGACCTGGGGATAACGCTCTTTCGCTATGACTTTGAATTCGTCAACCTGCTGAACAAGCTCGCGATAGCGCACATCCCGTCGATAAAGTGCGTCATGTTGAATTCGCTTCAAGTTTGCGAATTGCTGGGACCGCTCCAGGGTTAACGGGGGAAAGCTTTTTTGTTTTCGCTCCAGATGCGGCCGTAAACTTTTCCAGGCTCTGGTTGGATAATCTTCTGCAGTGCGGATGCAAATGTTGTCGAATGAAGCTGCTGGCTGGTCAACTTGCAAAGCAAAATAATCCCGCTCTCGGTCTAGAATTGGGTGCCGGCCAACCATAGATATTTCACCGTCCAAGCGCACGTGGATTTCATCTGCACAGAATTCAATCATCAAGCGATGCCAGCTTCCATCGCTTAAATCAACAGCACATTCTCCGTGAATGGTCGGGTAAAACGGTACCGACGGATCAGCAGCAGTCGTCACTTGCAGGCCAGACGGCGTGATGATTACGACTGCGTTGTATTTCCCCGGTGTTCCAGTCATCACGCGAATTTCCTGTGCCCCTTGAAAGGCAAAATCTATCTCCAGAATGGCGTTTCGGAATCGGGTTTGGCGCAAAAATATCCGCTGATTGTTTCCGGGCGCATCGGTGAGCTGAAGTACCTCATCCTGGACCATCCAGTGTTTTCGAAAAAACCAGCGTTCACTAACAGGCGGTGCAAATCTTTCTTCGAATACTTGTTCGAGCGGAATGCACAGCAAAGCTTCCGCCCCCCCCGTTAAATTCAAATCGTTGCGCCACTTACGTAGACGATCATATAAGTGGCTAGCGACTTCGGGGTATTTCTGTCCGACTTCACTCGTCTCACTAAGGTCCTGCGTTAAATTAAAGAGCTCCCTTTGCCCCGTATCGAAGAATTCAATCAATTTCCAATCGCCTTCGCGAATGGCTCCAGCCGAGCGACCGCCCAAAAAATGTCGTTGCGGTAATGGATAATGCCAGAAAAGCGTGCGTGGCGATGAGGCTGGTACTGCATCAAGAAGTTCAGGAAGAACCGATACACCGTCGAGATGCTGAGATGCATCTGGCTCAAGCTGAGCAGCCTCTAGAAAAGTCGGGTAAAAATCAATGTTCGTCACGGGGGCGGCGCAGATCGATGGGCTCGGAATCTGGTCGCGCCAACGAGCCAATAACGGAACACGAATACCACCTTCGTACAATTCGCTTTTGCCGCCACGTAAGGGGGCATTCGATGTAACGTTGGTTTCTCCGCCATTATCACTGGTGAAAATCACCAGTGTCTGCTCACTAAGCTGCAGCGCATCGAGCTTATTGAGTATTTGGCCAACTCCCTCATCGATGCTTTCTAACATCGCCGCCAAGTGAGGATTATGATCACCGGCCCAATGATTTAATGAATCTCCCTCATGTCCAGCATCCTGACAAAGGTAACATCGTTGCCGTGTACTCGGACCTGGCTGGTGCTTATCTCGATATTTGGCAACCAACGACTCTTTCCCATTTAAAATGGTATGGGGTGCGTAATGGCTCAAATAAAGAAAAAATGGACGCGCAGCATTTCGTTCAATAAATTCGACTGCCTCGAGATTCATGCGGTCGGTCAGGTTTTCCTTCTCACCCAACCGAGGCTTGGTAATGTCGACCCAGGGGATCGGCTGGTCACGGAAAACATAGGGCCAGAAATTGGCGCCATTGCCAACGCTTTTCACCTCCGCAGCGAACTCCGTCCCAAAACCGTGAGCGGTCGGGCGAATTTCCACCTCCGCTCCATGAAAACGGTAACCACTCAGATGCCACTTACCAATCATGCCGGTTACATAACCAGCATTCTGCATCCTCTCGGCAATAGTGAGGTGGCTCGTTGAAAGCGCGTCGGAGGAATCGGCTCGCAAATAATCTGTGATTCCGACTCGGGCTGGAAATTGCCCTGTGAGAAATGCAGCGCGCCATGGCGAACAAACAGGTGCAGCAGCATATGCTGCGGTAAATCGCATTCCCTCGGAAGCCATGCGGTCTAAATTGGGAGTTTCGTTAAACCTGTTCCCATAGCAGGCGAGTTCCGCCCAGCCCAGATCGTCTGCCACAATAACAACAATGTTCGGTGGACGACTTGGTTCTGCGAAACAGATTCCACCTTTGAAGAATACAAAACTGATTACCAAAATCGTCACTAAAAATCGAGACATCTGCACAGATTTTGTCGCCTTCAAGAGCTCTAACTTTCAACAAACGGTAATGGTTATTTCTAACAAGGTGCTGCTTGATCCAATCCAGCAGCAGCATTGCGTTACCTCATCCTCACCTGAAAGCGTACCGCATTAGCTTATTCGACCGC
>JAKVBY010000141.1 GCA_022446825.1 Pirellulaceae bacterium | reverse complement strand
AGGTCCTCGAGGCGTTCTCTAATGTTGCCGCAGCAAGTTGTCAGGCTTGTAGGATGGCATGGGTGACCTCACCATGAACGTCCGTTAAACGGAAATCGCGGCCTGAAAAACGATAGGTTAAGTCTTCATGGTGGAGGCCTAGTTGGTAGAGGAGCGTAGCGTGGAGGTCGTGAAGGTGAACTTTGTCATGGACTGCAAAATAACCAAAGTCATCGGTCGCGCCGTGCTGAATACCGGGTTTGAACCCACCTCCCGCAACCCATACTGTAAAGCCAAAGGGGTTGTGATCACGTCCGTTCGTGCCTTGCTGGTTCGGTGTGCGGCCGAATTCGCCTCCCCACATGACAATGGTTTCTTCCAGCAGGCCACGTTGCTTTAAATCCATAAGCAAGCCCGCAATCCCTCGATCGGTTGCGGTGGCGTTCAGTCGATGACCTTCTTCCAAGTTACCGTGTTGATCCCAGCGATCAGCTTTTACTTTGGGAGGAAAAATTTCGACAAAACGCACACCTTTTTCTACTAACTTTCTGGCCAGTAAACACCGAGAACCAAACAACTGACTCTGAGGCTCATCAAGTCCATAGAGTTTTTGTGTTGCCGTGGTTTCTGTGGAAAGATCGACGAGTCCCGGTACCGACGACTGCATTCGCCAGGCAGTTTCATAATTGTCTACAGCAGCTGACCAGCGGTCATCTAATTGAAAGTCGCCGGATGCACGATTGAGTTTCAGAATGGCATTTAGTTTATTTGCTTGCTGAAGCGGGTCTTTCTCTTTGGGCGTGATGTTAGGAATCGGTACGTCTCCCGGCCGAAACCGAGTACCTTGATAGCTTGCCGGTAGGAAGCCACTTCCCCAGGAAGGTGGCCCTCCGGCAGGTCCCATGCCACAGTCGAGCACAATAAACGAGGGTAAGTTGTTGTTGAGACTCCCCAGGCCGTAACTGATCCAAGCACCGACCGAGGGCTTTCCCGCATCGGCGTAACCTGTATGTGAGATGTAACATGCGGAGGAATGATTGGAAACACCGTGATGCATGGAATGGATGAAGGTGATATCGTCAACGTGCTGTGCAACATGGGGAAAGAGTTCACTGACCCACGCGCCGCTGTTGCCATGTTGCTGAAAGCGAAAGGGTGACCGCATGACTGTGTTACCGATATTAAATACGGTGTTCGGGGTGCTCAGCGGTAATGATTTTCCGTGGTCGCGCGCGAGACGTGGTTTGTAATCAAACGTGTCGACCTGGCTGGGCCCGCCTTCCATGTAGAGGTAAATGACATTGCGAGCGCGGACCGGCAACGAAATGGCGGGTTTTTGAGAGAATGCCTCTTGGTTCAGTAGATGGCTTAACGCCAAACCGAGCAAGCCATTTCCAGCCTGTGCCAGTGTGGCTCGACGAGAGGATGTCGAACCTAATAAATTTCTATTAGCCATATGAGCTACCGAATAAAAAGAAAATCATTCAAATTCCACAGAACGTGTGCCACGTCGGCCCAAGCGGTCGCCCCTGGAGGTGCTTCACCAGCAACGGCAGCTTGTTGGTGAAGTAGCGCAAGGAGAGTTTCTAATCGATCTGTCGTCGGTGGATGACCGGTCACAGATTCATGCATATCCCGTAATTTCTCTTGGTGCGTTCGGCGGTCGCTTGCGAGTTGGGCACCCCAGCGGATCGCTTCCCGATGAATAAATTCACCGTTCAGGAGGGCCAACGATTGGGCGGGTACCACGGTCAGATCTCGTCTAGATACACTGACCCCAGGGTCGGGAAAATCAAAGGTCTGAAAAAAAGGCGCCACAAAATTTTTGCGAACCTTAACATAGATCGCCCGACGGCCCGCAGCATCGACTGGACCGGATGGAGGCACATGAATGTTTTTGTTCATAATCGCAAAGGGCGAGACGTAGGGTGGTACGCTTTCACCAAACATTTCATGCTGAAGTCGGTCGGTTGCCAGACGAATCGAATCGAAGATGGTCTCAGCATCCATCCGACGTACATGGGCCCGATGCAAAAGCAGATTTTCCTGGTCCATGCTGTCATGCTCTTGTAGCGCGTGACTGCTTTGACGATAAGTTCCGGATTCAAGGATCTTCCGATGAATTGCTTTAACCGACCACCGATGAGTGATCAGGTGGTGAGCAAGGAAATCGAGTAACTCTGGATGCGTTGGGGCTATGCCCTTGCGACCAAAGTTCCCCGAAGTAGCCACAATGCCGCGCCCAAAGGAATATTGCCAGAGGCGGTTGGCCATCACACGGGCGACAAGATGCCGTCCTGAGTCTAGCATGGAAGCTGCAAGTTGTAGGCGACCACTCCCCTTGAACGTTTTTCTTTTTACCGGCTTTTCCGATGAGCGGGAATCGGTTTGGTTGGAGAGTTGCTGTGAGGGTTGGAGTTGAGTTGCGCCTTCTGTAGAGATGTTTTCAAGTACGGACAAGAACTGGCGGGGAATCACCTCTCCCAGATTTTTGTAATTGCCACGAATATGAAGTTGTATGTCTTGGGCTTTGGTATCCAGTGCGACCAACGCGTGGAGAGCCGTTGGATCCAGTTTTGTTAAGTCGTCACGAAGGCGCATTAAGTCGGTTTTCGCTCCGTAGTCAAGGTCATCTTCGAAGAGGGGAATGCTTGCGTTGAGTTTGGCATCGCGATCCTGCCTTGCTACTTTAAAACCCTGCTTAAGGCGATCACGGATTTCACCGCGCTTTTTGGTCACGGGGTGATTTTCTGGATACTGGCGTTTAGGCAGCAGTTGCCGGTACTGATTTTGTGTGCGGTTTAGGAAGTTGGCGAGGGCATAATAATCTCTTTGCTGGATCGGATCGAACTTGTGATCGTGACAGCGGGCACAGGCGATAGTAAGTCCAAGAAAGGCTTTGCCGATGATGTCGATTTGCGCGTCTATTTGATTCCAACGCTGCTGGAGGGGGTCGATAGGCTTAAAGTGATATTCATAGAACCAGAGAAATCCCGTGCCAAGAATCGACAACTCTGCGCCCGTCATAGAATCGCGGCGTTGGTGCATTAAGTCGCCTGCAAGGTGCTCACGGACAAACTGGTCGTAGGGTAGGTCTGCGTTGAAAGCTTGGATGACATAGTCGCGATAAAGCCACGTGTTCTGACGTTCCAGATCGGTCACGTGTCCGGCTGTTTCCACATAACCAACCACATCCAGCCAATGCCGTGCCATGCGCTCGCCGTAATGGGGTGAGGCAAGCATCTGATCGATCTGTCGGGCATATTTGTCGGGAGCAGTTTCTTTCAAGTAGTCGACGATTTGTAAAACGGTAGGAGGAAGCCCTGTCGTATCGAGATAGAGTCGGCGAATGAAGGTGCGATCATCTGCGGGGTTGGTAGCCCGCATTCCTGCTTGTACGAGTTTGTCGGCCACAAAGCCATCAACTTGATTACTTGTTGTTAGACTCTGCAAACGCGCGGGAGTGGTTAATTTTAGGGGCTGAAATGCCCACAAGTTTTCACTTGGAGTTGGGTGTGAAGTTTTTTCCCGTTGTTCACCAGATGGTGTCCCCTCGGTGGGCCAAGTTGCACCTTGCTGAATCCATTTTGCCACCGCGGATATTTTTTCGTCTGACAATCGACC
>JAKVBY010000140.1 GCA_022446825.1 Pirellulaceae bacterium | reverse complement strand
CCAGGTCCGCTAGTCACATCTTTCGTCAGATACGTGCCGAGAGCTTGACTCGAGGACACTTTTTTGTCTGCGACGGCCCGGACGCCGGGAATTTGGGGGCAGAAGGCCAAGAAAATAGGAAAATACCTTGAATTTGCGTCAATCTAAGGGCGAGAGAAAGCAAAACATTTGAGACTGCCTAGTGCCGATCATCTGGAAATGTTGCTCATTCAAACTTGGCGCCCCCGAACAAACTTGGTGCCCTCGAAACATTTGGTCGACGCAAAGCGGAGTTTGACTACGGCCGAGTCTTTTTGCTGAAACTTCGGAGGTATGAGTGTGTTGTTCATGACCGTGATATGGAACGACCAGTGATACGGACACCGATTGCTGGGCCCGTACTTTAGTTGCCACCTCAGTTCGAAGACCTTGCGGGAATTTTTCTCTGAGGAACGTATTGCCGGATTTCCCCTTGCTCTACGCATGTTGCATTTTCAGGTGCGTGTGATGGTTGGAGTTGGCTGTCCAGAAATTGATAATTGGCCGGTGCTGATTGCGAATGCAGTCGTTGGTTGCTATTGTGCGATGGAGCATAGCCGGTGAATTCTTTGGTTTGTTCCCAACGCACTGGCCAAAACTATGAGTTGAAGGGTCTGCGATGCGCCGACGCGCGCTCATCACCGGAATCAGTGGGCAAGACGGTTCTTATCTTGCCGAGTTCCTACTTGAGAAAAGATATGAGGTCCATGGGATTGTCCGTCGAAGTAGCACGGATGGATTTCAACGGATTAAACATTTGGAAGGCGAAATCACTTTACATCAAGCCGATCTGCTGGACCAACAATCGTTGACGCGGGTGATTGAGCAAGTGCGACCTCAGGAACTCTACAATTTGGCGGCACAGAGTTTTGTGCCCACCAGTTGGGAGCAGCCCTTGTTAACGGGAGAATTTACTGCGTTAGGAGTTGCCCGTGTACTTGAGGCGATTCGGCTTGTGGATCCCAATATCCGCTTTTATCAGGCGAGTTCGAGCGAAATGTTTGGCAAAGTGCTCGAAGAGCCACAGAATGAAAAGACGCCCTTTTGGCCCCGTAGCCCTTATGGGGTTGCGAAGGCCTATGGACATTGGATAACGGTCAATTATCGCGAAAGCTATGGCTTGTTTGCCTGCTCCGGAATCTTGTTTAACCATGAGTCACCGCGACGCGGTCTTGAATTCGTGACGCGAAAAGTTACGGATGGTGCCGCACGCATTAAGCTCGGATTAGAGGAGACACTTGAGTTGGGAAACCTTGCCGCAATGCGGGATTGGGGCTTTGCTGGCGACTATGTCCAAGCGATGTGGATGATGCTACAGCAAGAGTCTCCGGATGATTATGTGATTGCGACGGGTGAGAAACACTCGGTGCAACAGCTCGTAGAACTTGCCTTCGAACGGGTGGGCCTCGATTGGCAGGAGTACGTCGAAATGGATTCTCAGCTCGTCCGGCCCGCCGAAGTGCAGACGTTGTGTGGAGATGCGAGAAAAGCCGGTCAGCAACTTGGCTGGGCGCCACAGGTCGACTTTCAGAAGCTCATTCATATGATGGTAGATGCGGATGTGGCTCGCATCTCGCATCAAATACAAGTCAACGAATCTGTGGGTGCGTCAACGTTCTTCTGAGGGCAAAAATCTTGTTCGAGTCGAGAAATTCTTCGCTCACGAAATGCCTCTGGACTTTCGTCTTTTCTTTGAGCATTCTGCTCAAAGCAGGTTGTGCCCCGGCTGATCCTCAGACGATGCCAGTGTCTCCGAAAGTTCCTTCCGATGAGGCGTCTGGCTCGGTTTCTATAAATGCGACAAACGTTCCTAAGCAAGGCAGGCAGCCAGGAGTCTCTGATGAAGAATTGGAGGATGCGCACGAAGAGCTGCTGGATGAGACAGCTGTTGTTGCAGCTCTAGAAGAACGTGGGGCTCAACTACAGCAGAACAAACGCGGCCAAGTGGTGTTTGTCAAGCTGCCACGTGGTACTCAAAATGAGACGCTGGAGGCTTTAGCGGGCTTATCTGAGATGTCAGTCTTAGAACTTTTCGAATCGAACGTCACGGATGACGGGCTGGTTTTGCTACAGGGCCAAACGAAGCTGAAGCACATCGTTTTAACGGGCACGCCCATTACGGGCAGCGGTCTTCAGTATCTGCAAGGGTTGCCGGTGTTAGCACGCTTGGAGCTAGCCTGGACTGAGATTACGAATGATTCCATTCCTAAACTGCAGGGCCTACCCAAGCTCGAGTACTTGGATCTCAGCGCCACGGCAATTTCTGATGCCAGTGTCGAGAGTTTGAGTGAGTTAACCTGGCTCAAGACATTAAATGTCGAGTACACGGATCTTTCCCTAGAAGGGATTACCCGCATTCGCACCGCATTGCCCAATTCACGAGTGATTAGTTCTTTTGTTCCAAAGTCCGTCGTGGACGAAGCGGAACCTTTGCCAGAAACAGATCCCCAGGTGAGCACGCTAGAAGTTGGAGATATGGCTCCGGAGATTGAGGGGGAAGATGTGGAAGGGGAAGTGTTCCGGCTCAGCGAATATCGTGGTGAAGTGGTCGTCCTGGATTTTTGGGGGCTTTGGTGCCCTCATTGCAGGGCGATGTTTCCAACGGGTCGTACGATGGTGAAACGTTTTGCAGAACAGCCCTTTGCGTGGCTTGGCGTCAACAGCGATCGCGATCGTGAGTACTTAAAGACAGTGATTAAGCGCGAACAGATTAATTGGCGCTCATTTTGGGACGGTGGCAGTCCCAGCGGTCCGATCGCAGCTGCCTGGGACGTGCTTGGTTGGCCGACGATTTATGTCTTAGATGCCCAGGGAACGATTCGCTTCAAGAATCTACGTGGCAGCGAGTTGGAGGCCGCCGTGGAGCAGCTATTGGCAGAAGTCGTGGAGCAGAAAGAAGATTAGGATAAGGCGAACCATACATCCAAAGATCCTGCCGGTTTCTAGTAAAGAAAGACGGAAAAAATGGCAGTTCTTGGTTTCACCACTTTAATCCAAACGCTTCACCTCCCGACGATCGATTTGTGCCGCCCTTGAGCGGACCATTGTGGGCCTCTACAGCCAACTCGCGCGGCGTTTCTTCTTCATCTTCTTCTGCGGAACCGGACGCTCCGCTCGGCGCCGTTAAAGTTGCTTTTAAGGAAAGTGACATGCGTTGCTGATTTTCATCGATGGATAATACTTTGACGTCGATTTCTTGGCCTTCGGAGACGACGCTGGCAACACTTTTAATGCGTTGATGAGCTAACTCGGAAATGTGAACGAGCCCCTCGATACCAGCGGCTAATCGCACAAATGCGCCAAAGCCCGCGATCTTCGAGACCGTTCCGCGTTGAACGGAATTTACAGGGAACTGATTTTTAACATTGTTCCAAGGGTGCTCGAGTAAATCACGATACGAAAGCGAAAGTTTGCCAGTTTGTGCATCGATCTTTTCGATTTTAACTTGGACAGTTTGGCCTTCTTTGACAACCTCGCTGGGGTGATCAATTCGATCCCAGCTCAATTGGCTGATATGAATCAGGCCATCGATACCACCAAGGTCCACGAAGGCTCCGAATTCGCGAATGTTGCGAACGATTCCCTCACGCGTTTGTCCGACGG
>JAKVBY010000014.1 GCA_022446825.1 Pirellulaceae bacterium | reverse complement strand
ACATTGGCTCTCGGACCCAAAAAATCCACTCGTCGCCCGGGTGGCGGTGAACCGATTTTGGAAGCATCTGTTCGGCGCAGGATTGGTTAAAACGCTGGGTGATTTTGGAACGCAGGGTGCATCGCCAAGTCACCCGGAATTGCTTGATTGGTTAACGGTCGAGTTTGTGGAAAATGGCTGGGACGTTAAGAAATTGCTGAAAACAATGGTACTGTCGGCGACGTTCCGCCAGTTGTCCGTCAATTTTCATGCCTATGACGAATCGGATCCATATAACCGTATGCTTTCACGTGCACCACGATTTCGACTTTCTGCAGAGGCGGTGCGGGATAGCGCGCTGGCGGTCAGTGGTTTGTTGAATCCGCAGATTGGTGGCCCCAGTGTGCGACCCTACCAACCGAAAGATTACTACGCCGACAAAATCGGGCGCAGTTACGAACAAAGTACAGGTGAAAATCTGTATCGCCGTGGCCTTTACACCTATTGGCGGCGGACGACGTTGTATCCCACATTTCAGATATTTGACGCGCCCAGTCGTGAAGTGTGTACCGTAAACCGCCCCCGGACGAATACACCTCTGCAAGCGCTGGTGTTGATGAATGATCCAACCTTTGTCGAAGCAGGACGTGTTTTTGGACAACGCATCCTCATCGAAGGTGGCAAAACCGATCGAGAAAAGTTGATTTATGCATTTCGGACGGCGGTGTCCCGATTTCCGACCCAGGCCGAAGCGACAGTACTCCAGGAGATTCTCGCAGAACAACGCACCATTTTTGGCTTAGATTTGGCAGCAGCAGAAAAACTTGTAAAGAATGGGGAATCGCTGCCCTGGGACGGGGTCGATCCTGCGGAACTTGCTGCCTGGACTTCTGTAGGGAGTGTTCTTCTGAACTTGGATGAAGCAATTACAAGAGAATAGCAACTTAAAGAAATTGACATCAAACTGACAAGTAAAGGTTTCTAATGTTTCGCTTAACACGACGACGTTTGTTAACACAAACGTCTTTGGGACTGGGTTCGCTTGCGTTG
This sequence comes from Pirellulaceae bacterium, assembly GCA_022446825.1. Classification (GTDB taxonomy): domain Bacteria; phylum Planctomycetota; class Planctomycetia; order Pirellulales; family Pirellulaceae; genus JAKVBY01. The sequence goes on along the minus strand of JAKVBY010000014.1, from coordinate 36,602 downwards.
GCGTCGATCTCGGATGATTCGGACCGTCAACTGTTGGCAGCCTCACAGCAAACCGAACCACATTTCGTACCTACAGCGAAACGCGTGATCTACCTTTTCATGTCCGGTGGACCATCGCAGCTGGAACTGTTTGACCCCAAGCCGAATCTGACCAAGTTGCATGGTACGGATTTGCCAAAATCCGTCATTGGTGAACAGCGTTTGACAACCATGACTCGTGGGCAAGCTCGCTTGCGTGTGGCGGCAGCAAACCAACCCTGGGGAACGTATGGCCAATCTGGCCAGGTCATGAACGCACATTTTGAGCAACTGTCGAAGGTTTCGGATGAGCTGTGCATCATTCGCAGTATGCATACCGAACCGATTAACCACGATACGGCAGCAACTTTCATTCAAACCGGCAGCCCCGTAGCAGGGCGGCCGTGTATGGGTTCTTGGCTCAGTTATGGTTTGGGCAGTATGAATCAAGACTTGCCTGAATTTGTCGTGCTTCTTTCGAATGGTGGACAACCTGTGCCATCTCGTTATTGGCACAATGGGTTTTTACCGAGTCGTTACCAGGGAGTGCAATTTCAGTCTCGTGGCGATCCGGTGTTGTTTCTATCCAATCCAGCTGGCATGTCACATGAGAATCGCGGGCGTTTGGTAGAGCGGATTGCGGAATTGAACCGGCTTAAGTTCGAGCAAGTTAACGATCCCGAAATTGAAGCCCGTATTGATGCCTACCAGCTTGCTTACCGCATGCAAACCTCAGTTCCGGACTTAATGGATCTTTCTGGTGAAACGCAATCCACGTTGGAAATGTATGGTGCCAAACCGGGAGAGGCATCCTTTGCCTCAAATTGTTTGTTAGCTCGTCGTCTTGCTGAGTCGGGAGTACGATTTATCCAGCTCTACGACCGTGGTTGGGATCATCATTCGGACACGACTTCCGGCATCCAAGGAAAAGTTAAACAAGTCGATCGCCCTTGTGCGGCCCTGTTAGCCGATTTGAAACAGCGTGGTTTGTTGGATGATACGTTGATCATTTGGGGCGGCGAATTCGGTCGCACTACCTACGGACAAGATCGTGGCAAGACATTTGGTCGCGACCATCACCCCGGCTGCTATTCCATCTGGTTGGCGGGGGGCGGCATCAAGGGGGGGATGACTTATGGTTCCACAGACGATTTTTCGTATAACACGGCCGTCGACCCTTTTCACGTTCATGACCTGCAGGCCACGATGCTTCATTGTCTCGGTATCGATCACGAGCGTTTAACTTACAAATTTAAGGGGCGCGATTTTCGCCTAACGGATGTGGCGGGTAAGGTGAGCCACCAGATTTTGGCTTAAGTTCCCTCTGGTGTGCTGGTGAAGTCTATTGCTGAAGTGCGAAAAGTCCTCAGATGTTAAATTTCTCGGACACCTGGGCGGTGTAATACGCCACGATGGGACTGTTGCAAGCAATCAGGAAATACGATCATTGAGGGGAAAGGGCGCAGCCGATGAAAGCAGAAATTACATCGGTCACAGTAGCAGCTCCCACAGACGTGGGAGAGAAAGGTCATGAATTCTTCGTGCATCTGCGGGTTGATGAAAAGGAGTTTGTTGTAGATGCCACTGGAGATTTGCTGTTAGACCCCTGGAAGTTTCAAATCGTCGCACTCATGCACACAGGATACTTNGCCGATTTTGGCATCACTGCCGCAACTGGCAACATCGATGCCCTGCGACGTTGGCAAGAGCTTCTTCAAGGAGTGCCCTGGAAAAGAACCTCAGAAAACACGTTTGAGGAAGGCCATGTGGACAAAATCAACGATGATGATGATGATTCGTTGTATCGATTTGCAGAAGTGGAATGACGTTTATAGGAAAAATGACAGTACCGAAAGTTGCCAGTTGCAGTCCAGTTTATCGATGATCGTTCGTTGTTACCTCCGTTCCAGTATTTTTTTGTTTTTTAATTAATGCAAAGCTCACGAGCAAAAATAGGATTCGCGATTGGGTTGGCGGTGATCGCAATTTTGATGGGAAGGCGTGTCCTGCAATTATTTGAGATGCACCCGCAGGTTGTAATAAGTTCCGGCATTACAGACTTCCCTCCTTCCCCTGCCGTAAATTTCAAACAAGAACGCATTGGTCCAAAGGGTGATCAGCCTCGCATTACGAATGTGCAAATTGTTGATCTTGATGCAGATCAAAGAAACGAAATTCTAGTTTGCGATGGTGCCCAAAACGCAGTTTTTCTTTACCGTCAAAATGCCGCAGGTACCTGGGAAGAAATGTTGGTGGCGAATGGATTGCGCGTCCCGGCTCATGCAACGCCAGCCGATGTGGATGCCGACGGTGATCAGGACATTGTCGTTGCTGTTCTAGGGGATTCCCTGCCTTCCGATGAACTTGTAGGGCAAGTTGTACTCCTGGAGAAAACGGAGTCTGGATTCCAGAAACATATTTTATTAGACGATGTTCGGCGGGTTGCCGATGTCCAGGCGGGTGATTTTGATGGGGATGGTGATGTCGATTTGGCGGTGGCTGTTTTTGGTTACGCTCGTGGCGAAGTTTTGTGGTTAGAAAACCGCGGACAACATCAATTTCGGGATCACTTGTTACTTTCACGCCCGGGTGTAATTCATGTGCCTGTAGCAGATTATGATTTAGATGGCGATCTGGACATTGCTACCGTTGTTTCACAAGATGAGGAGGAAGTGTGGGGACTTGAAAACGATGGCCAGGGAGCGTTCCAGGCTCGTCGACTTTTTTTTACCCATAATTTCGATGCAGGAAGTGGAGGCCTAGTCAAATGTGACTTGGATCAGGATGGTGACGAGGACTTCTTGTTGCCGTGGGGTGACAATTTGGAATATGGCCATAGTTGGCCGCAGCCTTACCATGGCTGCCTCTGGCTGCGAAATGACGGTGATTGGCAATTCAACGTAGAACGAATCGGAACTTTTGGAGGTGCGTACGCAGCTGCGCCTGGGGACCTTGATGCGGATGGTGATTTAGACGTTGTGTTGGTGAGTATGTCAAACGATTGGAGTGATCCTACCCACGAGAGCATTGTGTGGCTGGAAAACGACGGTCAACAGAGTTTCCAGACTTGGGAAATCGATACATCTCCGGTTGAACTCATTACAGTTGCCTGTGGGGATTTGGATGCTGACGGGCGGGACGACGTTGTGGCCGGGTCGTTACATCTGCCAGCCTCATCGGTTAAGAGAGTTCAGCGCGTAACGAGCTGGCTGACGAAAGGAATTTCGCCATGAAAGTGATTTTCTGGATACTGATGCTGGTGATCTCTAGCGAACTGCTGGCTCTTCTTTTGTCGGAGAGTATCAAGGCTCCGAAGCCGCTACCCGTTAGAAACTTGGTTGCGTTGGATGACGCGGTTGTCGCAGATATCGAAAGCCTGGAGCAAACGCTCGATCGTCGCATTCCCGAAAGCTGGTTGGAGTTGGCCAATACCTATCGTGCTTTTGGGATGCTACCGAGAGCGAACTATTGCTACCAGCAGTTCGGGAATATGAAAACTAAAAGCAATGAACATTTGTTTGACTGGGGAATTTGTTTGAGCCGTATGGGTGATATTAGTCAATCCCAAGAAATTTTTCGTGCAGCGATCAAGTCAGGAATTCCGAATGAAGCGGAAAGTTGGTACATGCTTGGGCGTGAACGGCTCCGCGAAGAGAACTTGCAACTGGCTCGTTCTCGTCTACAGAAAGCAGTTAAAGAGTTTTCAGTTCGGCGCCAACAATTGGCTCCTGAGGCAGAGGTAAAGCATGCTGACATGGCCCGGGTAATGCTAATTCGGGTCATGCTTCGCACCGATGAAGCGAAGCCAGCCATTACTCGTATTAAGCATATTCAGCGTACGCAAGGCAGGCACTTAGCTGGTCATCAGCTTCGGCAATGGGCGGAAGAGTCGTTAGGGAATGACTTTGTAGCTGCTAATTTTGAGCACCGCACTCGACGTACCCTGGATCGGCTTCACCGACATGCTCCCGGTGCAGCCCAAGACGAAGCAATTATTCGTTCGTTGGGAACCCCTGGCATGGTGAATGAAGCTTTAGCGTTGGCGAAAAAAGATGATGTTCCGGCGGCCATCGCCTTGGTTAAGGAGGCATTAAAAATAAAATGGCATGAAAACTTTGTTTGGACATTGGCTGATCTTCAGCTACAGCAAGGTGACCTCACCGCGACGATTGCAACAATGCGTGACCTTATTGCCCAAACCGGTGAGTCAGCAGAGGCACTGGAACAATTGGGCGTAGCGCTCTCAGCGGCAGGTAATTCCGCAGAAGCCCTGCAAGCTTGGCAGCGCGGTACGACTTATCCAGCAAGTCGAGATCAAACGGTTAACTTTAAGCTGCATGAGCATCTGGCCGATGTGTACGACAAGATGGGAGAGACCGAACGAGTTCGGCGCCAATTAGGATTAGCCCATTATGAACTCGGAAAAGTTTCTTGGAGGGAAGGAGGAATTCAAGAAGCCCTACGGAATTTCGAAACTGCAATCACGTTAGTCGTAGACCATCCTCACAGTTGGTACTACGTAGCGGAAGCACGGAGAGGCGCTGGAGACAAAGAGGGGGCGCGCACTGCATATGAACGTTGTTTACAACTTAACCCGGACCACGGACGTGCCCTGCGCCAATTGGCGAGACTGCTGGATTAGAGCGACCGTGGCAGGCGAGATCGCCTCATAAGATTCGAGACAGACGCAGTTCACATGAGTCGCAGTTCTCTGGCAGATAAGCGCGCAGGAAGAGAGAACGCCTTTGTCGACAAATAGCCATGCTGCCATTGCCTGTCAGCTTGCACAAAGCGTGGAAGCCCTCGTCCTTATTCTTGTTTTGGAAGATGGGCTTCGGTTATGAGGTCAAGCGCAAGTAAACAAGCCACGACTGCCACACTGATTGTTACAGCAAACATTGGGGTTGGATTCCATTCTGTAGACGACCGGCACTACCTGCTTTGTCCAGAGCTAGAACTCAAGGCGAATTGACAGATAGTAACCAGTAGCCAGACCCTAACTGTTGTTGCATCCGAAATCTGGAATTCATATTAATTTATTGATTTACTTGAATTCTGGCAATTCTGAACTTTGAGAATCTTAATTGATTGGCTATGGTCTCATTTTCCACTTTCTTCCCATTTTGCGCATTTTCCAGTAATAAGGGGCGGACTTGTGAGTACTGCAGACCCATGTTTGCGTATGCCAGCACGAAGTTGTGTTGTGATTCCTGCCCGCCTAGCCTCGACCCGTTTGCCGCAAAAATTGTTGTTATCAGAAACGGGAAAGCCGTTGATTCAGCATACGTTTGAAGCTGTCCAGCAGGCGCATCGGCCGGAGGCGGTTTGGGTTGCTACCGATCATAGTGAAATCCAATCCGTTGTGCGGGCCTTTGGCGGCAACGCGGAAATGACGGATCCAGAGGCCCCCAGTGGTACCGATCGTGTGGCAGAAGTCGCTGCACGTCTGGAGCAATTTGATATTATTGTCAATGTGCAGGGTGACGAGCCAGAGATCAGTGGCGCTGCGATCGACTTAGCGATCGAACTGCTAGAGAAGAACCCGCAAGCGACCATGTCAACGCTGGCTACACCGATTCGCTCGCGCACGCAACTTGAGGACCCTGCTTGTGTCAAAGTGGTTTTTGACCAGACGTTTCGTGCGATGTATTTCAGCCGGTCGGTAATTCCCTGTCCACGGCAATGGAATGATGATCTCCTGCACCAGACGCCAGCATGTTTTCATCAACATGTTGGGTTGTACGCTTATCGCCGGGAGTTTCTCTTACAACTTGCGCGTCTACCAATGGCACCGACGGAAAAATTAGAATGCCTAGAGCAGCTACGTGTACTGAATGCTGGATATGAGATTTTGGTAGGAGTGATTGACCATGCAGCCATTGGCATTGACACACAGGCGGACTATCGAGCCTTTGTCAAACGGGTTCGACAGGCTTCCGAATAATTGAGTCGGCGTGGCCTCTAGATCGCAGACCACTGGTTTTCATCGAGGTTGATTGTTTGAATTCGAGTGGTTTGAGCACGCTTCTCAGGAAACACGAAGATAGCAGAAAGTTCATTGCGTGAGCTACAGTAGTCGCTGGCGGCCTCAATACCCATGACAAAGAACGCCGTCGCTAAGGCATCTGCTAAAGTAGCATTTGGAGCAATGACCGTGACCGATAATAGGCCTTCTGTAGGTCGGCCGGTACGTGGGTCGAGGATATGTCCATAGCGTTTTCCACGATGGTGAAAAAACTGGTTTCCGGATCCAGCCGTACCCAGCCCTTGATCACGCAATACAATCTCGCCTAGCTGAATGTCGTTGCGTAGGGGGTGACTTAAGGATACACGCCAACCGTCTTGTGAATTTGTTGACGTCGCGCGCGCGCCAACCGCCAGGATGCTACTGTGTCCTCCATGAAATAGGAAGTCATTAATGCTTTCCTCTCGCAAGGCACTTGCCCCACGATCTAAAGCGTAGCCTTTGCCAATGCTTCCTAGGTTGAGTTGTAGATGTTGGCGGTCAAATCGCACACGGCATGGATTGTCCTTAAGGGTGACGTGATGAAATCCGACGTGCGGTAAGACATCAAGGATTTCTTGTTCGTGGGGAAATCTGCCGACTCGGTCACGAAATCCCCAGACGTTTGTCAAGGCACCGGTGGCAATGTCAAAGGCTCCTTCCGTTTCGGCGGAAATGGTGATTGCGAGTTGCAGTAAGGCGAATAGAGAGGAATCAACATTGATAAAGTTATTGAATGCCGATTGATTTAACTGACTGATTTCACTGTCGTTGCGATAAACCGACAATTGGGATTCCAGTAACTCGGTCAGATTGAGTGCGTCGATTGCGAGATCGGGTCCACGAGAGTATTGGTCGGCATTTAAAAGAACTTGAAATTCACATGCCATGACACGACGGCTGACTTGAACCAGAAAACTGCGTTCTGTGACATTGGTAGGTGGTTGCGTGTTTGGTTTTTCCATTGGTTTCCATTATTTGGCGGGGAAACAGCTGCTTTCCTTGATTTGTATTTTAATCGTTTGTGCTTGGATTACTGAGAAAGACGTGATTTTTTCCACGGTTAGTGGAACCAGCCAGTCGCTTGCTATTTTTTCGGCTTAACTTGCTGAAAACTTGTTCTTGTCCGATAATTTAAGTTGTTCGATTGCGAGTGAGGTGCATGAAATGACCGAGTTGGTGAAGAAAAAAATAGACATTGTGATCCTTGTGGTCGTGTTCTCGACAACTGCTTTGCTTGTCGGTCAAGGACGGGTGAAGCAGCCAGTTCGTCGAGCGAAGCCGCCTGCCTTTGATCAAGCGACGGCGAGTAGCTATTTCTTTGCGGATATCTTTTCCCAGGATGGTCCTTTGGTTGGTGAGCGACCTGCAAACCCAAACGCGATTCAAATCGTAAAGACACCAAAAAATCCTGACAGTCAGCGGAGTTCTTCGTCAAACGATGACTCTGCGTTTGGTTATTCGTGGTCCAAAGTTATTTCTTCCGTCACGATTGAAGATGAAGTAAAAGCGATTAAGGCTCTCATCGATGTCGATGTACAACGTCCGGGAGCCTTTAAAGGACGAGGTTACTTGAAATGCCGCACGCATTTTTCTGAGCTTGCGATGCTATTCGCTATTGTTGGTGAGTACGATGCGGAAGTTCGCTGGAAAGAGCAAGGGCCAGCCGCTCGAGATGGATTTGCTCGTACGGCAGCCAATTGTAAGGTTGGCTCAACACAGGCATTTAACGATGCCAGACTGCGCAAAGAGGAACTGGCCGACTTAGTAGGTGGTCAGAGAATTAGCGGCAAAGCGGGAGAGAGAAAGGCGAACTGGCAAAACGTTTGTGATCGGGCGCCATTGATGCAACGGTTGGAAATTGGTGTTCGCGAAAGGCTGGCGGAATGGACATCCAGCGAAAGTGTGTTTAAAAAGCAGCTTCCCCGTGTTTTGCACGAAGCCGAATTGACGGCAACCATTGCGGTTGTGTTGTCCCAGGAAGGGATAGAAGATGCGGGGGATGAAGAATACGACGCGTTTGCAGAACGCATGAAGGAAGCCGCTTTGGAAATCGTCGATGGCGTGAAACTTAAGAATTACGATCAGGCACGTCATGCAATAGGGGCCATCAACAAAGCTTGTGACGAGTGTCATGAATCTTATCGAGCCTGACGCCAAGTCGTTGATAGATTGTTCTCTAAACACTCGCTGACTTTTTTTGCCATTTCTGAAATGAACAAATGCGACTCCTCAGATGAAGCCAAAGTTGGGCTTCGTCGGTTGCGCCAACAAAGCGTCCTCGTCGCGCTGGCCATGTTGGCAACTTTGTTCCTTACCTCATTCAATCTGCCGCTGACGTGGGATGAAGGCAACGGGGTCATTCGATCCTATCCCCTTGTTACCTGGTTTGAAAAACTAATTTCTGGAGAGCCAGGAGTGTTTTCGCCGGAGACACTTGCTCAGCATTGGCAGTTCACGAACACCGTCGAAGGGCACCCTACCTTGTTTGCGATCGTGATCTCTGCCGGATATTGGATTTCTGATGGGTGGTTGCCAGCGCCTGTTAGTTATCGCTTCGGTCCGATGGTTTTATTTGCGGTCGCTGCCGGCGCGGTGTTTTACCGTATGGCACGCGAGTATTCCATGACGGTTGCCATCGGTACGATGGTCGCGATTTGCGGCATCCCGCGATTGTTTGCGCATGTGCATTTTGCTTCCCATGACAGCCCTCTGATCTCGTGTTGGATGTTGGCATGGGCAAGCTTTGGAAGTGCCCGGATGCATTGGCGAGGTGTGTTTAGTTTTGGGTTTGTCTTGGGGATGGCGTTGAGTTGTAAATTCACTGGATGGATGGTTCCCCTTCCATTTCTAGTCTGGGCATTGCTGTACCGCGATCGCCGTGCTGTCCGCGCACTGGGAATCGGCATGCCAGTCGCGTTCGTAGTCTTCCTGGCTCTTAATCCAACTTTGTGGCACGCGCCGATTGAAGGCATGCGCGAGTTTTTCCGACTTAATATGAATCGCGGATTCAATATCCCCACGCAGTTCTTTGGGGAGCACTATAACCTGGATCATCGTTTGCCTTGGTACAATACGATTGTCTGGGTGTGTATTACTGTTCCAGTTGGCTTGTTGGGACTTCTCATTTGCGGTTTGTGGGGAATTTTTCGCGGTACGAATTCCCAGAGAAGATCTGGCGTGCTGTTGGTCGGGCATTGGCTGATTCTGCTTGTCGTGCGCGCTACACCTTTTGCGCCGCCACATGATGCCGTTCGACTTTTCGTTGCCAGTTTTCCATTTCTCGCAGCGATCGCGGGAATTGGTTTTGGTCGACTTTTCAAGATGCCCAGGAGCGGTGGTGTCGGTCGGCGCGAGTCTCTTTCCGTCAAATCGGCAACGGCCCTACTCCTGTTAGGAGCAAGCGTTGCCAATCTTGGGCTTTACGCACCTCAGTGGCTATCTTTTTATAGTTGTTCGATTGGAGGATTACGTGGAGCTACGGAACTCGGTATGGAGCCAACCTATTTTTGGGATGGGTTGGATGGATCTGTTCTTGACTGGTTGCACCAGAAAACCTCACCCAATGCCCAGGTATGTTTTCAAGAGTATCCGATGGAAAATCTACGGCTTATGGAAGCGGCAGGTATGCTTGAGTTTGGTTACTCGATTGATGTCGAACAGCCTTTCGAATGGTACGTTATTCAACATCGCCCCAGCAAATGGAATCCCGTCGATCGATGGTTGGTGGAAAACGAAACACCTGCCTATTCAAAAATCATTAGTCAGAAGGGCTGGTGGGCATGGAAATTAGACGTTCCGCTTATCTTTGTGTTTTCTCATCGTCAGTTCGAGGCGGCTCGACTGGCAACCCGGTAAAAACGTCCGGCATAATCTCGCCGCAGCGAACGGTTGTGGTGCTAGGAATTGTTAAGGAGTTGGGCGTCGAAGTACGAGGATGTTTTGTTCATTAAGCACGGTTTCGTACCCTCTTTCCAGGGCCTCTCGATGAATGCGTTGCATCTCTTCCTTCGTTTGTTGGAACGACTCTAAAGTGTCAAATACAATCCAATCAAACACTTCCACAGGACTACGTCCCGCACCCGCCTCCGTAGCTAGGTGTTCCCAGCGATTGATCGCTTCATTCACCGGTTCTAGGCGGCGCACGTGTAAAAGGTGGGCGGCCACTCGACTCGTCGCTAAGACACTAGCATCGCGGCTTCCCACGCGTTCAATGATTTGACCCAGCAAAACGTTGCCGTTGGAGCCAGCTTTACGTTCTTCTACCGTTGCCGTGTCCCCCACGATGGGATAGGTCATGCTCATGCGAACATTGGTCAATGTGGGTTGACTCCAAGGCATGGCTCCGATGAATACAGATGCCACGAGCCCACCGGCGAAAGCACGGACTGGCAACACATGAGTGGTTTCACAGGTTAGCACACCAGCGGTTACCTCAGGATGTTTTCCAATTCCCGCAATCGCCGCCACGAAAAGTACAGGTAGTAAGGTTGTTGAGTATTGAAAGGCAATACTGGTCGCATGTGGGTAGGACCAAGCAAAGAGGACACCCATAGGCAGGGCAAGGGCGATTAACAGCGGCCAGCCACGTGCAATCGTTGTCAGTCCGATTGGTAGCAGCATGGCACCGATAAAGTAAAGTGTTTGAAGTTTAAAGGCAGAGGCGATCTGCAAGTTGTCGGCAACACGAGTCTTTTGGAAAGTTTCGAGTCCAGAGAATTTGTAGACGAGGAAGAAAGTCGCCATCGCCGTGATCCATACGATGAACCATGTGCGCGGGGGTAACGTTCGGCAAACTAAATCGCTGCAGCTAGCCGACCATTTCATAACGCGTTGTCCAACCTTTCCTGCAACAAGGAAAGGTTGCAGGGCCATTGCACAAGCGAAACATCCCACGATCACAATTGCTGATTCATGAAAACTGCATGCTATAATAGCGAGGCCAAGTGCCGTAAGTCGGTGACCAGAAGATAAAGCCCAGAGGGTACCGAAAAGAAATGGCAAGGTAAGACTTACTGGATGCCAACCATAAGTGAAGTTCAAGTTCATTTGACTGACATTAGGAAACAGTAGAAAAGCGAGGCTCCAAGCACATGCCGATCCAGAATGGTAACCATGTCGACGGGCGATACCAAAAATGAACAAGGCCGGACTTGCTAAACTGATGGCTTGAATCAGTATGAAAACCTTGGCACTATTCCAGATGCCCCAAAGAGGTGTTAATAAAACTAAGCCAGGGTTGAAATGGTCCCAAAAGGGAGGCAGGCTTGGGGTTTCGATGAGGAACCCTCGCCCCTCCCACGTGTTTACGACCCGCCGTGCGAAGTGCCCAAAGTCGTGAAAACCGATCATGAAGTCGTCGTAAGCTGCCAAGCCTTGCTGGTACCAAGCGATAGCAGCACCCAGCGATGCTAAGCTGGAAAGCGAAAACCAAAATGCAGTGGGAATTCGTTTGAATTTAAATTGGAACAGATCACTGTGTGCAGCGAGCGTGCTTACGGTGGCACCAGTCAGAGCGATGAACCACAGTAACTCGGCAAAATGGCAAGTGCGTTCGGCGCCCTGCGGCAGATAAAAAATTCGTGCGAAATCGATCAGAGGAATTAAGAAACTACTCGCTAGCCAAACGGTGGGGGCGCGCACTGCTTGAGGGCGGTGTTCGAAAACGACTTTAAGGGAATAGAGGAGTCCGCTTGCCGCCACCACCATAGCCAGTAGGAGCGGTAAAGGAAGTCCAAGAAATCCCCACAGCGGAGGTACATCCGGTGTCACAAAATAGGTGTCGACGAGATGGCGTCTACCGGCCAAGATGCCAAAAGCCCACCACCACCCAGCCGTGCTTGCACTAGCTAAGTAGAAATACTTGTCGTTCGACGTTGTTGTTTGCTCTGTCGTCCGGACTTCGAGTTGTTTCGCCATGGCGACATCGTAGGTGAGGCTCGACGGTCTGACAATTCGGGATGGGGCTGGTCGATGTGCCTTTTTCTATTCCACCAAGGTGCTCTGTGAAAAGGAGGTTTCGTGGAAATCTAGTACCCAGCTTTCGATCTAGGAGAATTCAGCTGACTTGGGTCCGTTTTACGGTAACTGGGGAAAAACTCGCACGACGGAATGATTCGCAAGGCGACAGAGGAATGTGGTGAAGCTGTACTTGCGGCCACAGATGAATTGGAAGGTCTGTGCCAGGATTTGTATCAGAACAAAGGTCCCGGTTGGACTGCGAGAAGATCTTGATCAGAAATTTACGGGAACTTTCTGACAACTAGCGGGTTAGTACTTGGCCCAAAGGTGCGTGGGCTTGTTTTGCAGTCTGCATGATTCGGTCGAGATATTTAGCGGGGCGCTCAGCAAAATCCGGCTTTGGTAACTTAATTCCGCTAGCGTCTGCGACCGTAAAAGCGAAATGTGCGCAATTACGATGAAAGATGTTGTAATTGTACCCTTGCAGGGCCCAGTGTTTTTTCATTGCGAGTGATTTGCAGAAAGCCGTGCGGTTCACTTGCACAATAAAGCGATGAGTCAGCATGTGTGGTTTATTGGATGCATTTTTTGTGGATTCATCGGTTACTTTGCCACTGCCGACGATGAGTGCGGCAATGGCGTGTTCGTCTTCGGGATAGAAGCCAAACGCGACGGCGTGTTCCGCACCAGAAACGTTGTCGCGTTGAAACCATACCACGAATGCATGGCCCGATCCCCAATTACTCGAGTTTCTAGCACAAAACACAAGAAAGTATTCGCTGCTTTCGGTTTGCTCCACCTCTGGACGCTGATCGACGCGCAGAACTTTTTCACCGTAGGTTGGCACTGTAAGACAAAATACCAACACAACAGAGCCAAAAGAGACGCTGCGAGCGAACAACATTGCGAGATTGTGAATATATGTGAACAAAGGAGTGTAATGGGTCGTTTGGGCACGGATCTGTTTTTTTCTAAGTCTTCTTATTCTTTGTCGACACGGAGACTGGTCGAATTCATTGCTAGCATGGTGGGACAGAAATTTGCCCGTGTTCTACCTAGTTTGAACCCGCGTCAACGCACGCAAAAGAGGTTGAGTGTTTTCATCTGAACGGGCGCCAGCAATGTCGCTTGTAGTTAATGCCTGCCCACAGGCGAAATTGGGTAACGCTAGCAATCTCTGAATATGCAAAATCCTTTATGAGGAAATGCTTAAGACGCCATGTTTTGAGACGAGGATCAGCCGGTAATCTGAAAGCAAATGCGGTTCAAAGATTGCATCTTCTGAACCCAACCTAGTTGGACTAGGTCGTTTGGATGCGAGGCACTGCCAATCCACATGGGTGTTCGAAAAACAACAGTTCTGATTGACTCGAATTTGATCGGGTAGGCTGAGAGAAAGGTTTTGGACTGCGGGCATTCTTCCAGAACTGGTTAGCAATCCCGGTTCTTAAAAGTGCTTTGTATCGGTGAAGATCTTTTGCGATCAAGTTGCTAATGTGGTTGGCGAATCCAAAGGGTTATTGAGGTATCTGCGCCAGGTTGTTGATTGCACGAAGACCAGATTTGCCACCATCATAGCCAAGCAAAAGAGAAGTGCGCCGGTTAATAGGGCGAGGGTTGTCCACATTAAAAGTGCTATTCCTAGCAGTAATGGACGTGCTATGCGGTACCATACCAGCAGGGCAAAGCTAAGTTCAAAGAAAACGATCAGGTGGGTCCATGCGTTGACCACATAATATGCTGGTAGGTCGCTCAGGAAGGTCAAATCGATCAGGCGAGTTTCGCTGCGGGCGATCAACCACCAAACGGCTTCACCGGCCCACCAGGTATCTCCAGCAAGTTTGCTCAGCGCCATTATGAAGTACAACGCTGCTAGGTGTACTTGGATGAAACGCATGCTCACGGTGGCGGAAATTGAACTTGGAATTTCGGTTGTGACCGACTGTTTCTTGCGCGCTCGGATACGATCGAGAGAAAGATAAGTACCACAAGGGGCAATGCATAGATAGAGTAGCAGCATTGACAAGATCGGCTCGACGTGGCCAGTAATCATTGGAGCCCGGTGAATGTAAGTCAAAATCACTGTCAGCGATAGAATGGTTGTGATTCGCGTCCAAAGTCCTAGTGTAAAAGCAAGTAGGATGGCGAGTCCGAAGATGTGAACCGTCCAAAGGTTGGCTACATCGTCGAACTGGTTGAGTAAGGAGATGTGCGCTACGACAAACTGCTGATCGAATACGGAATCATTGGCCGCACCTGTTAAGCGATGTACTGTATCGATGGGCAATAGACCATGCAGGCCGAACCACCTAGTTAGGTCCCAGCTATGGGACAAATGGTAGATGATTGCAACGATCCCCGTCAGGATGCGGATGACGCATAAGGTCAAAGGGTCGGAAGAGGTGAACCAAAACCGATTCCAAGTGCTGCCGACAGCACCAATCAATTGGTTAAAGTAGTTTTTGATCATCCGTTGTTTTTATTTGCGGTTTGTGTCGGGCTGAGCCATTTCTTGGGCCGACCCGGTTGGTACGACATTTATTTGCCCGTCAGCGCCGACGAGCACGTTGGCAGTGTAAACATCGCGGAAATACTGTTGAGCAAAGGGGTCGCGATCCGCGGCGAGACCATTGATCGAGGACCGATTTTGAAGCAAATGTTTTCGGCAGCGAATTCGCTGCGGCGTGATGGAAGATTGCTCGAGAAAGTTTTTGCAGATACTTTCAGCAAGCAAGGCTGCTGTGTCTTCTTCTGCGGAAAAATATGCCATCATCGAAGCTAATCTTTGATAGCGTGCATATCGTTCTGTGCCACGCCAACCGACATCTGGCATGCTGACCCAGTTGTCTTCGTCCGTACTCATTTTTCCTGCGGGCAGGACTTCAATGCGATGATCTACGTCGTCAATCGTGGCATGTGTTAAGTGGTAGGGAGTGAAGCTCAAATCAATATTTAACAGTTGAGCATATGGTCTAGCGACGAGTAATAAGCGTTGTTGTAGTAAAGATGGTTCGACATTCGAAGTAATGGCTAAGAAGACAAAACAAAGATGGATGAATATTGCCAAAGAAACGAACCCACGGACAGAAGACGTCATTGAGTTTGCATCAGCAGGCGTTGTTGCTTGGCTGGACATGAACCCATCAACCGTTTGATCAAACAGGTGTCTGATTCTTAAAAGGAAAACTTGTGAAACTCTGTAGTCTATGTCATCGGTAAAGCGAGATTTTGCCCTGAGAAGAGTTCGTGTCCGCCATACTTGTGCGCTGACCGTCATATGGTCTACGGTCGCTTTAATACGAAGGACCCCTCAAGTACTGAAATTAGAAATAAGTGTTCACAACTTCTCGGCTTTCCCTGTTGTTGGGAGTCTCAAGAAAAAATAAAGGCTGGACCACAAAAGTGATCCAGCCTTTGCAATTGTTTTGCAGAGAGTTGGTAATAATTCAGCAGGGCCTCTTGTTACCAAACTTCCTTCTGCAGCTCAATTCGGTTGCAGATTAGCGACGAAAGTTGACCCTACGTAAGGTCAAGGGAACGCGCTGGAAGCTTGCTTCGGCAGCGGGTGCTTCCGGAGGAGCTTCGGCATCGGCTTCTTCGCTCGCGGCTTCTTCGCCAGCTTCTGCGGCATCACAACAAGCTTTGTGACAGCGTCTACGACCTTTGCAGGATCGTCGGCCACGGCAACTGCGTTTGCCACCACAGCACTCGTCTTCGCCGCCACAGCACTCGTCGCCACCACAGCACTCGTCGCCACCGCAAGAATCGTCACCATCACAATCGCAGCTACAGCCATGACAACCGTGACCTGCAACCGCTTGATTTTCGCCACCTACAAGGGCAACTCCGACGATCGCAAAGAAGATTGCGATTCCAAATACTAAGACTCGATTCATTTCAAAACCCTCCCAATAACTTACTTCTTGTATACCGTAAGCCAAACATGATGATGCCGTCTCATACCAGGACCTCCGATCGGACGGCGAGCTATCGGAGAATCGATTGACTGCTTCGTCTAAACAGGTCCCTCGTTCTGGCGGCTCACTCTGTGAGTGAGGGAACCAGTGTTTATAGAACCTGTAACGATAACATAGTCTAGGAGGTTAGGTTAACATGGCGTTTTGCAAAGTCAACACCGTGCTGGAGATAATAGAAAGAATGGGTAGTTTGTTGGTGCGGATGAGAGCGGAGCTAGGGAGTTGCTAAATGCGCTGCTCTGAGAGGTGTTCTGGCCGGATTTTGTGATAGAACACGTGAGAGGGCCGGAATTGAGGCGTTTGAATGGCGGCATGCCTAGCGTAACTGCCGGATTCGGCAGTTATTCGTGTGTCAAAGCCGGATTACTGCTGGCCAAGCGTCTTCGGATTTTTTGCTGGGAGTCGGGCTTCTCTTGTTTCTTGCTCACTTAACTCCCGATCGGCGTTTTCCCATTTGGCCAACATGTCGTCGGGATCTTCGAAATTAAGGAAGAGAGGCCGCTCGTCGGGGACTAACTGTGTGGCCATTCCGGCGATCCTCCAGCCGTCGGTTTGTTTTCGTAACACCCAGGTAATTTCATAGGTTATGCGGCTGCCATCGGCATCGGGTTCCATCCAGAGGCTCTGCACATGAGCACCTTTTTTCGCTTCAGAGATATATTTCACGCCTTGAATTTCGTACTTTGCATTGGGTGTACCGGGGGGTTGGACTGCTAATTCCCGTTTTCGGGTTTCTTCCCGTGCGCGCTGGGTCAATAAACCTTCCGCAACCCGTTTGTTACCGTCGCGCAAGGAGCTCAGAAATTCACGCACAATCTCACTCGGTGATGCGCTATCGGCACCAGGAATTACGCTGCTCTGGTCGTGTGAAACGCTCTCGGAAGGCCCTGCGGCTAAAGCGTCCAAATTTTGTTGAGAAGCTGATTGCTGTGATGGCTCAGGGGTTTGAGAACTTCCACATCCGATGAGACTTGTCAGAAGCGAGACCACGAGGAGTTGGTGGAGAAGTTTTTGCATCGAATTTCTTCCCTGAAATACTGCGATTAAGATCGCGAATGCGCCAAGCAATCACGGAATTGCTACGGCTGCGAAGTTTCGCAGCGGTTGCTGACGGCGTCAAGAGAAGTCTGAGCGTTCCGAAAAACTGCTAGCGGTCATTCTGTAGGTTGGACAAAGCTAACTGGCAACTTGAGCCAACACATAGGGACCCTTAGGAATCACTGCAATTTGTGTGCTGTCACCGTATTCTTCGATTGAATCGGCAACAGCCTTTTCCACCGAGGGCGCACTTTCTACGAATAACTGATTGATTTTATCAGCGGGTAATCCATCGCTGACAACTTTAACCTTGGCTTTCCTGCGAACTTTGGCTAATTCCTCGAGTTGCCATTGGTCCATGACAAAGTAGTCTTTCCCCAAAATTCTCTCGACAAAAACGTCCAGATTGTCGTTCTCATCAAATAGCTGTTGGAATTGTTTGCTCCCGATACCTTCTGAGAGGCTGGCGGCCACAATAATCGTGCCACCTTGCTTGACCACGGGAAGTGCTCCGGTCATCCCTTTGACTGCCTGATAAAACGTCGTGTCCAGTGGATAGCCAGCCGAGCTGGTCACCACGATATCGACAGGCTGATCTAACGTATCGGTTACAACCTGGCGAACAAAAGAGACCCCCTCATGAAACGCCTCCTCCATGTCTCCAGCGACGAATTTCAAAGGGTGCCTTTGGGCATCAATGACAACGTTGACAATGAAATCACACCCTGCTTTACGAGCAATCCAGGTGTTTTCCTCGTGAACGGGATTTCCCTCCAAAATTCCACAATCTGCTTTGGGGTCCTCAAGAAATTGAGGGCCATGCCAAATTTTGACCGTTTCTAAAGCGGCAATGCCTGGGCAAATAAGCTTGCGTCCACCGGAAAATCCTGCCATTAGATGAGGCTCGATTAACCCGGTTGTGATTTTCAGGTCTGCTCTCACATAACGCGAGTCAATCCACATGGGGACGCCTCGTGGACTGGTGCCAAGAAACGTATGCTCGTCTAAGACTTGTCCGTGATGATCCTCAATGCGATATTTTGCTGCGATCTCTGGCCCGACCATCTCAACCAATTCATCCGACGTCGTCGGACGATGTAGCCCGGTCGCGACAAGAATCAAGATTTTATTGCGAGGTATTCCGGACGCCTCAAGCGTTTGGAGCATGGGCCGCAGAATTAACTCGTTCGGAACGGGACGCGTGATGTCACAGATTAGAATGCAGGCGTCCGAACGGCCTGTGGCTAAACTTGCCAGCGAAGGACTTCCCGTGGGCGTAGCGAGTAATTCACGCACGACGCTGTCAGGATCATCGATGGGCGCGGCGTCCTTATAAGACAATGTACGGACCACCCGATCTGTCGGTAGTTCGACTTCTAAACCGGTGCGGCCGTATTCGAGGCGAACACGCATTGCAGACTAGTTTCCAGCCTTCTCGTCGGGAGTCTGTTCGGTGGCTTCTGAGCCCTCTTCGGCTCCTTCTTCTTCTACCTTCTTCTTTTTCTTCTTTAAAGCGAGTTTAAGAACGCGGACTTTAGGCAGTCCTAGAATGGGATCACCCTCACTCCAACGGTCTGAGTCGATTAATTTTGCGAGGCGTTCGGCACGTGTCAAAACGTTGCGTTGGCGGGTTACACCGGATTTCACCTTGAGACTTTTATCGATCGTCATGTCCGTTGCTCCGCCACCTGTTGCCTACTCGTGTTAATGCTGGGTCTCGAAAATCGTCATCCTTTGATCGCAAACAGGAATGACTAACCTGCTTGCACCCTGAGTATAGAACGTGTGTCGCTACTCATCAACCGTGAATTGAGGTTCCAGGAAGTAGGGAAGGTTCAGGTGAAATTAGTGGTAACACTAGGAGAATTCGGTTTTCACCTGGGAGATTTCTCCCAGAAACTGGTCCATCGTTTGGGGACGGTGGTCCGGATTGGATTCAATACATTTCATGATTGCCTTCCCCAAGACAGGGTTTAATTCGGGTCGAACGTCCATGATGTCGTCTGGTGGACGTGTGTCATGCGCTAGGGCGGCCATGCCGGATTTATCTTCGCTCGGCCAAGGTAGTTCGAACGTGCACAATTGAAATGCGGTGACGCCGAATGAGAAAATATCCAAACGATGATCTGTCCAGCGACGGCGCACGACTTCGGGAGCCATATAGATGGGAGTTCCCGTTCGGTTCCCCGGTTGCATAAATTCGCGGGTTGCTGGCAAGGTCAAACCGAAATCAATTAATTTTACCGATTCGCACCCAGGGCCACAGATATAATTCCGCGGGCAAATGTCGCGATGAATAAAGTTAGCTTTGTGTACGGCACTAAGTGCCTGCGCCATTTGCTGCAGCATAGAGACGCGTTTTCCTTCAATCACCGAATCACGATTATTCAGCAAAACGTGTAACCCGTTTCCTTCGAGGAAATCCATCACAAGGAAAGGAACCCCAGTAGTCGTCATGCCATGTTCCCGGGTAATGACAATGGCCTCGTTCTGCAGTGATGTCGCGATTTCACCTTCTGCTGGCTTATTCAAACCACGAAAACGGCTTTCAAAGAAAGCGACCTTTTCTCGATCACCAATCTTGAGGCCAACGATCTCATTGGTTTCGAAGTCACGTGCCATATAAAATTTGGACATAGTGCCCGAAATGGCTTCACGCAGGAACTCGAAACGTTTTCCGATATTAACGCGTTTTCGTTTTGGGTTCTTGGCCGCTGATTTGTGTTTAACCAATGCCTGAATGCGATCGAAGACGCTCATAAGTATAAGACTCCGAAGGTCTTCAAGATCTTGTGCGAGTTTGGGGCGAGTGACTGCAACTCTAAATCGCTCCTGGTGTTTTAATGCGGTTACCGCTTAACCTGATTGCTTTTGAAAAGCAGGAACGCGTTAGTCCTCTGCTGGAACTATTTTGCACCAAATTGGTGTTAAATGCATCTGTATTTTAAATATCGTTTTTTGACCATCTGACAAGTTGTTCATTCTGCAGAATTTTTTGCACAGGGCATCCCGAAGTCAAGCCAAAATCATCATTGCCGCTAGTCAAATTTGGCTAGAATTGGAAGATTGCTTGATAGAATTCAATCCTGTCATTTGCCGCAGTAATCGATGACGCGTGCAATCTCGCTTTTCAGCCGGCTGCGCGGGACAATTCGATCGACAAAGCCATGCGCTAGTAAGAATTCGCTCGTCTGGAATCCTTTCGGTAATTCAATCCGAATGGTTGCTTTGATCGTTCGTGGACCAGCGAATCCGATGAGTGCTTTGGGTTCGGCAAACACAATATCTCCCAGCGAAGCAAAGCTTGCTGCCACACCTCCCATTGTCGGATTCGTCAGGACGGAAATAAAGAGTCCACCTGCCTGATCGTAACGCGATAGTGCTGCAGAAACCTTAGCCATTTGCATTAGAGACAAAATGCCTTCGTGCATTCGAGCACCACCACCACTACCACTAATGATAATGAGTGGNAAATTCTCTTCTGCNGCACGTTCGATCAATCGGGTAAGCCGCTCACCGACCACCGATCCCATACTTCCCATGATAAAAGCCGAGTCGGTGACTCCGAAGGCNACTCTTCGAGCCCGGATCATGCCAGTGCCAGTTACCGCAGCATCTGANAGACCGGTNCGTTTTTGTTCTGCGACTAAACGATCTCGATATTTTTTCTTGTCCTCAAAATNCAACGGGTCCGCAGGCATNAAGTTCGCGTCCCATTCTTCGAACGTGCCTTCATCNAGTACTTGTTGAATGCGNTCAGGTGCCGAAACATAAAAGTGATGATCGCACTCAGTACAAACNTTTTGACGTTTTTGGACGTTGTTGCGAAAAATCATATTTTGGCAATCTGGACAACGAAGCCAGAGGCCTTCGGGAATACCGCGTTTTTGTCGTTTTACACTTGCCATGAATATGATCTTGGCACACAAGCATCAACTGCTCAATGCCACTTTCTCGGGTTCAACCTCAAGTAATTCCCATGATCCGTAATCTTGTTCTGACTTCCAAAGGTCACCGACATCACTTCGTTTAATTTCGGACCTGAGTACGGTGACTAAAGGATTCGGAACGATAATAGCGATGGTTCCTGATTTATGTTTCTTGAGGAGCTTTACTAGAGTTGCTCGTACGCGGAGTTGCGCTGACATTACCGATTCGCCATCTGGCGGGCAGACTTGTTCTGGATGATCTTGCCATTGGCGATAAACTTTTGGTTGATGTTGTCGTACTTCGTCGATGGTCTTCCCGTGCCACAATCCGTGATCGAGATTTTTTAGCTTGTCAAGTGTTTTGATTTTTATGGAGCGTTCCTGTAAAAGCGCCTCCGCTGTTTGATGCGCTGATTGGCACGGTCCGACGTAGATACAATCGATGTCATGTCCAGCAAGCGCGGTCGCAGTGTGGGCAGCTTGTTCGGCGCCATTCGCATTCAATGGGATACTAAGCGATCCTTTGATCCGCCGTTGCTCGTCAAAATCAGTCGCTCCAGGATGAATCAGGATGATCCGTAACATTTTAATTCCCGTGGATTAAACGGATGAGGCCAATTGGGCCAATTCCGAAACCACCGGTCCATATTCTTCATTGTTAAAAATAGCAGAGCCAACCACAAATAATTCCGCACCCGCTTGCGCGCAGCGAGATATCGTTGATGAATTAACTCCACCATCAACTTCAATTAACACATTGGGACCTAGCTTAGCGCGTAAGGTCGAAATCTTTTCCAGGGCGATGTCGTCGAATGATTGTCCACCAAATCCTGCAGGTACGCTCATGATCAACACAAGATCAGCTAGGTCATAGCAATCCTCAATGGCGGCTAAGGGAGTGGCTGGATTAATGGCAACTCCTGCAGCAACGTCCAATTTGTGAATTTTTTCTAACACATCTTGTGGTGACGTAGAGGCTTCGGCATGAATCGTCAGCAGATCCGCTCCAGCATCCGCAAAGCTTTGCACCCAGTTTTCTGGAGACGAGATCATTAAGTGAACATCTAATGGTAATTCAGTTAATTTACGAATGGCTGCAACAATTGGTAAGCCATACGTGAAATTCGGAACAAAATGACCATCCATGATATCCAAATGTAAAGATCTTACTCCAGCTTGCTCAAGTCGCTTGATTTCGCTGCGCAGGTCACTGAAATCACAGAGCAACAACGAAGGCAGGATCAACGGCGCGAATTCGCGCAATTGTTCTAAATGGTGGCGACGTGACATGAGTTCCTATAGCCGGAGTGGCTGGTGGTCTGCGAAAAGATGAATTCGCGATAGACATCGGACAACCGTTCAGGCGGCCCGCCAAAGAGCAGTAACGTGATTCTTCGAATAATAATAGATCTTAGGAAGTCAGCAAGTCGTTGTTAACAACTGATCGCAATCACTGCGTCCGAGACGTGTCCCTAACAACTTCGTCGGTGTGTGATTTTAGCAAGCGACTAGGGTTTCGTCTGCCCTTAACTCAGTCTGTGTGTGTAAGTGATTGTTACGAAACATTTTGTGGTGATGGCGTCAGGGTTTTAGTCCGCTACCCTTTGATCGAATTCTTCACTTTGCGGCAAATCATCCAGGCTTGTAAGACCAAAAACGATTTGGAATCGGTCGGTGGTGGAATAAATCGGAATGCGAGGTTTTTCATTACTGCGTTCCATTTGCAAGAGTTGTCGGCGAACGAGTTGTGTCAAGACGCTCGAGACCGGTTTTCCCTGGAGTTGTTGAATCTCCTCTCGTGAAATGGGTTGGTTGTAGGCGACAACTGCCAACACGTCGATGGCGGCTTGGGAAAGACGCGCTTCACGGACACGTCCATAAAAGCTATCGCGTAAATTGGCGAAATCTTCGTGTAACTCCAGACGATAACCGGCATCGACCGAAACAATGCGGTAAGGGCAGTCCTTCAGGGCATACTCTGCATTCAGTTCGACAACCCACTGTTCAACTTCGGAAGGACGAACCCCTCGCATTAAGGCGGCCACGGCCTTTGCCCTCAGCGGCTCGTTTTCGGTTTGTCCCACAAAGAGCATCGCTTCAAGAATACTCTTGGGAGAGGTTGGATGGTTGTCATCGGACGCGGCTGGTAGCTCAGTTCTATCAGATTCGTCCAGAGAATCCTCTTTGTCAGAAACTGCAAGCTCGTCATCTGTGTCGGACGATTTACTTTCGTAAGGATCCTGCCCTGAGCCAATCAATTCCGCATAGGCATTTGAGAGTTCGTCGAGCGAGACCCCCTCGTCGTCACTTGGTGTGTGAAAGTCTCCGAGACCGAAGTCGGAATCGGTTGTTTCGGCTGCCGTGTTTGGGTGAGATTCATGGTCCGCCATACTGTCAGCATAAGACCTTTGATTCTCATGTGGCAAGTCCGATGCGAAATGTCGACGAAACTACCTAGGTTGTCCTATGGTGAGTTAGCTCAATGCCAATGCCCAAAACCCTGGCGTTCTCAAATGGTTAAGTTTTGCCTGGGTCGCAAATTGTGCAGGCGCCAGAGTTTTAGTAGTTGTTTCGGAAACTGGAGGCATTCATTTCGAAACTTTAGTTGTCGTTATGAAAAATCGATTTTTGCGTTTTTGTGAAAACTTAGTTTTTCTAGCGTTTGTGAGTGCTTGCCGGACAAATACAGGGTCGATGCTACAAAGAATTTCCTAGAAAAACTGTAGGTAGTAACAGTTCAAGTCCACCAAGAACTGGATTTGGCGGTCGCCTCAGTTTACAGGGGAAAATGCATGACGGTAAATTGACGGGCGACGGCAAGCACCGGGGAGATTTCTCTGGGCGCGATGGCGCGCGGACCGTGAGCCTAAGAACTTGGGCGGCGCAAGAAAAAAAGCCGATTTCTAAGTCGGCTTTTCGTAGTGCGGGTGAGAGGACTCGAACCTCCACCGGGTTTCCCCGACATGGCCCTCAACCATGCGCGTCTGCCAGTTCCGCCACACCCGCAAATCAAGAATTCAACCTGAACCAGCCAAGTTTGATCTAATTTAAGCCAATTGCTGGTTCGGTCAATGCCTCGTTTTATTTGGCACGTACGAAACTCTCTAAGTGTTAGACCGATTTGCCACGGACGACAAGAATTGTCGTGTCGCAATTCGTAGGACACGACTCCTCCAGGAAGGACCTAGCGACCCCGTCGAGGATGTCCTGGGCTGTCGTGAAACCTTCCGAGATCAGCCCTTTAATCGTTGTATCCGTGAGCGGTTCTTTGTCAAAGATCGAGGGCTCATTCTGTTGGGATCCGAGGATAATCAAGGCGTCATTTTGACCTAAAACAGTTTGTTGAACCGGAAACAGAGAATCGGGAGCGCTGCCGATCCATTCTTGGTTGTTGGGCAATGCTTCAAGCGATGTTCCATTCCGTAAGATCCAACCTCGTACAGTTCCGCCCAAAGCCCATTCGAATTCACCGGACTCTGGTTGTAACATTCCGTAAAACAACGATGAGGGTTGATCGCCATCGGAGGAAGTCCAAATGGTCTCGTTAACCCGTGCCAACATTTCAGCGGCCGTATGTCGGTACCCCGTATGGGCTTTGACACTGGATTGTAACGCTGCGCAAGAAAGGGCTCCTTCGAAGGAATGGTCATCACTATGTCCAACCGCGACCCCAACGGATGCATCTGGTAATACCATCCAGTCATAGAAGGCGCCGCCGACTCGACTTCCTGGGAGGGTCCAGCCGGTGATGTCCCAGTCCTCGAGTAGAGGTGGGAAGCTTGGTAGTCGATTTTCCAACCAGCACGTGGCCCGGCAAAATTGGCGATCGAATTCTCTCGTTTGAGACGATTCGGTTAAGAGCATTTCGCGTTCGAGATCTGCAGCCAGACGCCCAGCGATAATTTCGATAACATTGGTTTCTTTCTCACTGAAATCACGAAAATCATCCGAAAAAAACCATAATGTTCCTAGTGGGATTGTGGGTGAGGAAACCGGCACACAAACTGCAGATGGAAAATTCTCAGGAACTTTCCAATGGGGTAACAACGTGGTGTCTTCAATGGCAACAGCATGTCCGACGAGAGCTTCGAGATCGGCAACAGCACCTCTTAGAGGACGTGGTGGTACGAGTAATCGTTCTTTGGGAAGTCCCCAGCAAGCCCGCATTTTCAAGGAGCTTGTGGCATCGTCTAGCAGGTAAAGTGACGCCGCTTGACAGCCAACGGCCTCGGCACCGCTCGCTAGAATCGTTTCCAAACGAACCGCCAAGTGAGTGACTTCATCGTCATGTTGAATAACGGGTACCCCAGCAGCGAGTTCGGCTTCCCGTTCCCACAAAGCTTGCTTTTGCTTTTCGAGTTCGATCAGTAACTCACCGATTGAATCAGCCAATTCCGTTAATTCAGCTTGAGGTGTGGCTGTGTTTCGGAAGGGCGTGTGATGAGGTCCTGGTGGGCATATAGCGAGAAATTGTTCGTTCGTTGGGTCATTTGCGGAAATAGCCTTCTTCCAGTGGGCGTCCGGAACTTCGTCGACAGTGCGGACGAACTTCATTTCCCAACCGGTTGTCTTGGCAAACGCACGACACAAGCCAAGGACTTCTTTGGAGGGAACTGTGGAATCGCATGACGAAGCGACCGTCTCGTCTTGGTAAAGCCGCAAAAAGCTGGAATGGTTTTCTGTCACGGGAATTACTCGTGGTGTTGAACAAGGGACAACAACCGTCCGTGTTTCTGTACTGCCCGAGTTGGACCAGCTTGTTGGAATGCGTCGTGGCAGTCTGTTTTCCGTAACAGATAAACCTGTGATCGTCCGAAAGGTTTGCGCAGGTCGAGCGAATTACCTAAACGGAGCCAATAGCGGCCATTGTCTATTGGGAGAATCGTTCTAATCGATATGATTCATTGGGTTGCCGCTTGAAGTTCGTCAATGCTGATCACCATAGGTCCGTATTGGACCCACTGAGGCTGAATAGAAAATCGCACTATCATTTGTTGGAGTGATTCCGGTTTCGCCCCGGTGCTGGTATTCGATTGTACGGCTGGTGAACCAACATATTCCTGAGGAAGTTGGCCCAAAGGTGATATCTCCCAGGCGGAGTCTGGAAGTTTGACAAATCGGGTTATCAGGGCTTCCAGATAGGCCTGCTCAAGCTTTCCGAAGATCGCCGTAGGACCACCCTTGGTGGCGCGATGATATGCAGCGGCACCTGCTAAGGAATAGGGTGCGTTGTCTTCGTTAATCATTAAATCTCGTTTTACGGAATTCAGAATAAACTTGGGGGTTGGCTTTAAAATCGACTGAGTCGTGTAAGTTCGCGCCTGGTACTGACCAAAAGATGACTTTTTTGTCAACACAATCGGACCTACCGTGGCATTCTGCTGTAGCATCCGCTCGTTGATCGCCAGCATGGTTTCCGGTCCCGACATGACCAAGCTGGCAACATCGCGGCCTTGAGCACCACTGGCAAAGCCACGAAAATCGTCGGTTCTTCCCATGCTGTTTCGCAATAAACGGCCGAGTTGTTGAAACTCGCTTGCGCGACTTGTCATGGCGGCGGTCGCAGCACGCTCGCGCCAGCGAATTAATTCGGAGGTGCCAATTTGATAATAATGGACATCGTTCGCCAGCGACGGAGATTTTTCGGTGAAGCCTGCGAGGGCTTGCTCGCAATCGGTGAGTAACTCGTTTCCGCGAGATTCCGCCACCAGGGGTGCGACGGCTGGGAGATATTTTTCATAAAGAACGGCTGCATTGGCTTCGGTGGCGCGGGCTGCGTCGGCCGCGATAATACCAGCAATGGCCTTAACGATGCCGCGTGAAAAAGCGGTTTGTTTTTTGCGAAAGTCAACCAGTTCGGGAGTCACCGGGTCGTTGACGACGAAGCATCTCGCCCATTCGAGACCACGCCAACGATGCGAGCGCAACTGCACCTCACGCCATTGCTCAGCGATGTAGCCCATGAAATCTGGGCCTGTCCATTCTTTGCCAGCGATCCTGGCAGTTCCTGTCGTTTTGATTTGTTCCTGGGCGTCGGCCAAGTTGTCTAGCAGGTCTTGAAACTTAGGTTCCATAGCTGCCAGTCGTTGCAGCAGTTGCGCGTTGGCCGCGTCCCGGCGGCGCTTTTCAAGCGTTTGGGTAATCGCACTTTCTGCCTTTCCGTAGGGTAAGAGAATCTTGTCCTGGTCCCCCGGATTAAGAAAGCAACTTCCCACACGGATGCTGAGAACAGATTTATGAAGATGTGTTTCAGCTTCCTCCCATTGCTCTGCATTGACCCTCTCCTGGATTTGTAGAGCGTCTTGCATACGGCGCTTTGAGTTGCGGCCAAAAGCGGTTTTGATCTTGGCAATGACCGCTTGAGCATCGGGGTGTTTACGCATGTAGACGATGATTGGATCGAGTTGTTTCTTGAGCGCGACGTATCGTTTTTCAAAGTCAAATCCCGCTGGCTCTCCCACGTACTGCAAGCGCAATGCCAACCATTTCAGTTGGATTAATTCAATATTGGCTTGCCCAAGTTTACGCATGGTACCTTGATTAACCCGCAGCCTGTCCACCTGATGCAGTTCTGAGAATTCTGCCAGTCGTTTGAGTTCAGTGCTGTAGATGCGAGCGGCGTTCTCATGCAACTTGTCATATTGCTTGTCATGTAACACAAGTGGTTTATGTGGATCTTCACTACTTGGATTGGCCTTAACAAAACGTGACGGAAAGAGCATTGTCAAGTAAGTGATTAACGCGAAAGCGATGACAGATTGTTTCCTGTAGAACATGCGTCGTGATCCGATCTTGAAGTGAAAGGACGAAACAGAACTCAATCAATTCTTTGCGGTTACCAGCACCCCCCGAAATTCTCCGCTAATGGGACTTGAACCGATTCCATCACTATGCTGCAAAACGCCGGAGACGACGGTGACGTCTAAAATTCCAGCATCAAAACCGGCAATGGAGACTTCGATAGGACTCGATGAGTCGGCAGTCCAGACGGGTCCATCTTTTAGGGGCTGCACAAACATTTGCGCTGAGATCCTGGTTCCCACCAGTTCGGCAAGTGCGCTGGCCTCCGTTGTCGAGCGTAAATAGACGGCGGGAAACGAAGTCCTCTTCGGATTGCGATACGATTGCAGGCTGAGGATACTGGGACGCCCTTTGTTGGACGTGGCAAAATGAGCCATGCAAACATCAGCGCTAACGACTTTGTCAAGCTGCAGTTGAATTGAGCCATCGAAAATTGCATTTTCCGCGTCTACGTCGATCTCTTCGCTACCCTTTTTGGCTTGCTCGATGGCCACGTCGACTTGTTCTCGAGCCGAATCGACGAGATCCGTTAGTTCTTCTTTACTACATGCTGCGAGCGAACTCACGACTGTTGCCAGGGTAGTAACCAATGCCCAGAATTGCTGCTTCTTTGCCATAGCAAACTCCCCGCGCGACGTGTGGTAAGAATAGGTTACGAGGTTTAGTCGATAAGCGAAGGTTTAAATAACCGTATTTGGTCAGTGTTTAATCTGACATTCTGCGCTGCATCGGTCAAGAAAGGTCGCTTTGAGTATACTACGATAGTTCACTGCTCAAGTTGGTATAGCAGAGCATTCAACGGGATTGCAAAGAAAACGACGGAAACGGGAGCCAAAGTGTCGGACTTGATCCGGAAGACAGTGCGTTGCTGGCAGCGCGGTAGTCAGCACCAAGTCCTGTCTATCGGTGCCTGTGGAATTCTCGGCTGTCTCCTACCTGCTGCCTTGGGAATATTTACGGATTTCCCTGAACCGCTGGGGCATGATGAACACGCCTACGTTCTTCAAGCGGATACCTTTTCACAAGGCCGCCTGACGAACCCAACGCACCCGTTGTGGCTACATTTTGCATCGCCGCACATTTTGCACGAACCGACCTACTGTTCAAAATTTCCACCAGGACAAGGTCTGGTGCTTGCTGCTGGCCAATGGCTTGGTGGTCACCCTGCTTATGGAATTTGGTTAGGGAGCGGTTTGTTTGCTGCGAGCCTTTGCTGGATGCTTCAGGCCTGGACGAGGCCTCGATGGGCAACCGTCGGGACACTTTTAATGATCCTGAATATTGGGATTAACAGCTATTGGAGCCAATCTTACTGGGGCGGCATGGTTGCTGCGGCCGGCGGCGCGTTTTTCTTTGGTGGATTCCGGCGGACCATCAAACGGCCACAGGTTGGATCTGCCGTACTCATGGCTGTGGGTGTTATTACTTTGGCGAACACACGTCCCTTTGAAGGTGCGGTTGTTACGGTACCGGCGATTGTGGTGTTTGCCTACTGGATGTTTTGGTCAGGATCGCTGCATTCATTTTCAGAGAAGATGTACCGCACGGTGCTTCCTGGAGGCATTGTGGTTGGCCTGGGGGCAGCAAGCATGCTGGCCTACAACCACAGTACGACAGGTGATTTCTGTACGATGCCCTATACGGTTTATCACCAGAAATATTTTTCTGCGCCCTTATTTGTTTTTCAACAAGAAAATCAGGGGATCCAATTTGCTAACGCACGTCTCAAACGAGTCGATGAAACTTATCCACCGCGCGAAGTGAGGGCTTTAGATTTCTTTTATGCACCGCGCGGCATTATTCAAAAGCAAACCGTGTTTTTACTCGGTAATATTATTACCGTGACGCTTTTGTTTATCCCTTGGATGCTCGGTGAGCGTTGGTTGCGTTTTGCCATTATTTCTTGGGCTTTACTGATCGTTATAATGTCGTTCGCCAATTTTCACGGGGCAGTGCATTACTCTGCGCCGACGAGCTGTTTGGTGTATCTTTTTGTAGTGGAAGCGTTGCGGCGTTTACATATTCTCCGTCGCGGAGAAAGTCCGTCACTGCGGATCAAGGCCAGATATCTTTTGACCAGTTTGCTGGCTTTGTGGGTAATGTGGGACGGAGTGGCAATTTTGCGTCAGCTCAAACATACACCGACCGCAGTTCCAAAAGTGGTCGAAGGCCAGCGTTTTTCTCGGCGACAGCTCATGCACCATTTGTCAAACCTGTCGGGGCAGCACTTGGTGGTCGTCACTTACGCTCAGGGATACTCTGTCCACGACGAATGGGTCTACAATCAAGCCGATATTGATCAACAGAAAATTGTCTGGGCGCATGCAAGAGGCACGAACGCCAATCAGAAACTGCGCATTCATTATGCCGACCGATCGGCATGGCGTCTACATCTGTCCCCTACAGCAACAACCTTTCAACGGTGGGAAGAATGAAGGTTGTGGAAAAATCTAGGCGAACCAGCCGGTGGATTCTTTTGGCACTGGTCATGGCAGGCGTGTTTGGGCTCGCTGTTTCGGCCCTCGACTTTGCAGCGATGCGTGGCTATCTCGATTTGCAAGCTGGCGATGGAAGGGCTGATCCCTACACCCGCGAGTTGCATCAGAGAATCATGTTTGCGTTGCGTTGCGCTGGCGCCGTTTTCATCGTTCTTGCCTTAGTAATCGTTTTTATTCGTGAGCGTTTTGAGCGACAGGCAGGCATGTTTTTGGGAGCTTGGTGGAGAGATTTGAAATCCGCGGTCCATGCGGCGCGGTCTTTTTGTTCGGATCGATCGAGTCTGATGACCTTGTTGGTGATCACTGGCATAGCAGTTGTCCTGCGAATTCAGTATCTCGACGTGCCGGTCCGGTTTGACGAGGCATATACTTATTTGTTCTATGCTTCCAAACCTGCAATCTTCATTACCACTGTTTACAACGAACCGAACAATCATGTGTTTCACAGCCTGTGTTTGCATTTTGTGAGTTTCGTGCTTCCGAATGACCCCTGGGCTTTGCGCATACCTGCTGTCATGGCAGGAATCTTGATGGTCCCTTTAGCGTTCTTGCTCGGGAATGCATGGCAAGGCAGGATTGCAGGAACGCTGGCGGCTTTGCTCTGTGCGGTTAGTCCCCCGTTGATTGATTATTCGGTGAATGGGCGCGGCTATACCATGATTTGGTTCTTGGGATTCACCTTACTTTTATTGGGCGATTATATTCTTCGGCAGCGTAATTTAGCAGGTTGGTCGCTACTGGCTTTTTTTGCGGCTCTAGGCATGTGGACAATCCCGACCATGTTGTACGTTGTGGCTGCAGTTTTGGCTTGGTTGCCGATTGCGCACTTTCGTTCCGCGCAGGTGGCAGATTATGAGGGAAGGTTTCCACGTTATCTAATTGGTGTGACTGTGGGCATTGGCTTGCTTACCTTGTTTTGTTACTTGCCGATCTTTGTTGTCACAGGAAGTGGGTGGATTTTAGAGAACCCTTATGTGGCCAGTGACTGGCAACACTTTGCGGGAAACTTAACGCGTCACACGCTCGAAGCCTTGGAACGGTCCATGATCGGGTCGCCTCCGTGGATGCTGGTCATGCTACTTGTTGGCATTTTCTGTTTTTATGCCTTCCCCCCCAATAACAAAAACGGTCGGTTTTATTTTCTTCCGGTGATGGTTGTATGTCACTTAGCCATCATGCTGCTGCAGAAAGCTGTCCCACCCGAACGTGTTTGGCTTGGTTTTTTGCCTTTTGTATTTCTCTTGGTGGGAGTTGGGTATGCTGCTGGGATTGAGCGGTTGAGTCATCCCGGTTTGCGACGTATCGGGATGACAATGCTGTTGGGGGTACTCGCTGTCTGGCCTGGTATCCGTATGATAAATGCCACGTCAATTCGAGATTCCGGTGAAATGAGATGTACTGGTGATCTCGAACAAATCGCCATGGACTTAAAATTAGAACTTGCTTCGGTAGATCGGATTGCCGCCATGTGTCCCATGAATGCGCCACTCATCTATCACGCCCGTCGGCATGATTTGCCAATGCAGCATTTTGAGACACCTCCCAGTCAGTCGGTGGCAGGTGAAAGGTTATTTGTGATTGTAAGCGATCTGATGGATCAAGCTGTGCAAGATGTCCTCTTGGATGGAAAAATTCCTGATCGATTTCGGCTGAGTCAAACCACCGCGCCGAGAAAGTATTCTCAAGCGACTGTCTACACCCTCGATGCGCTGGAGCACCACAAAAATTGACGCCCGTTCATTGAACAGACAAATATTCTTCAAGCATCCTCAGGTGTCGATACCGTAAGATAACCGCTACTTATGATTTCAGCCCACTTTATCTCCGCTGACCGCACCTCCGATCATTATAAGCTGACCGGGAGGCCGCAAATTGCCGTGCTGACGATCATTGGGGTGCTCTTCAGTGGGGCCTGTTCACCAACGTCCACGGTGGACCATGATCAGCACGATTCCAATGTCGTACCTGACCAAGCGATTGTTTCCCAGGCATCCCAGGATGCATTGGAACGCGAAGTCAGCAACTTTTGTGGCGACTGTCATGCATTTCCACCACCGCAGTCTTTCCCACGCGACCATTGGGAGGAATTAGTGCGCGACGGACGGATGTTTTATCTGAAATCGGGTCGCAATGATCTTAAAATTCCTCATGCGGGTGAGGTGATCGAATTCTACCGCACCTTGGCACCGGAAGTCCTTGAGGTTGGCGTGAAACAAAGTGTCAAGACAGCCAAGCTGGATTTTGAGAAACGCGAGGTGAGCATTCCCGAGGCGCCGAGAGCGCCTTGCATTTCACACCTTCAATGGTACGCCGGAGAGGATGGTTTTGGGCCGCGTTTGCTATTTACCGAAATGGTTGGGGGAGTGGTCGGAAAAATTGCCTTTGAGGGACGCGAGCCACTGGTTTCGAAGTTTTCCTTAGAGAAATATCCAGCCCATGTCGAAGCCTGTAACTTCGGCAGTCGAGGCATCGAAGGTTATTTGGTCCCGGATCTCGGTGGGTATGTGTCGGAAGATCACGATCGGGGCCGAGCTTTGTGGCTACATCGTGACAGCACTGTCAAAACTCGATTTACGACAACTGAAATTTTGACCGGGATGGGGCGCGTGGCTGATATGCGTCCGGGTGATTTTGACGGAGATGGGGATCTCGATTTAGTGGTAGGAGAGTTTGGGCACATTGAATCGGGTGGAATTCATATCTTTAAAAATCTTGGGACCGATGACCAGCAGCGGCCACAGTTTGAAGTTCAACGGATTGACGATCGGCCTGGTGCGATTCATGTTCCGGTCGTTGATTTTAATGGAGACGGTTTGCTTGACTTTGTAGGGCTGATAAGTCAGCAATACGAATCGATTGATGCATATTTGAATGATGGCAAGGGCGGTTTTTTTGTCGAGCGTATTTTTGACGCGGGGGATCCGTCCTTCGGGTCGAGTGGCATTGAGATCGTCGATTTTGATGGCGATGGGGACTTCGACGTTCTGTATACCAACGGTGACTCTCTCGATAGCAACTTTCTCAAACCCTACCATGCAATTCATTGGTTGGAAAATCGTGGCCAATACCCTTTTACACCGCATGAACTGACGAAAATGCCTGGGGTTGCCCGCGCTGCGACGGGCGACCTCGACGCAGACGGAGATTTAGACGTGGTCGCTTGTGCGTACATTCCAGCGGAGCTTGTGGGTGACGTCGCTGAGGGTGTTTACGAATCATTGATCTGGCTGGAGAGGACGGACGAGGGTGAGTTTGTGCGCCGTCATCTGGAAACGGCCTTGCCAGGACATCTGGATTTGGAACTGGCAGATTTTGATGGCAACGGATTTTTGGATATTGCCGTCGGCAATCGGGAGCCAAGTCGCGCCAGCGAACCGGCACTCGCCATTTGGTGGAACAATGGTAGGGTCGAAAGCGGAAACTAATCAGTTTCCGGACTTAGGTGGTTCCTGGCGGACTTTTCCCGGATGGATTCCTGCTAATATCGTGAACTGTGAACGACGGGGTTAAACAGGTGTTGGCCTGACTAATTTAAACCTTGATTTTGCGACCATGTGAAAGTTCTCACTTGAGTCGCGAATTTTGCGGTGAGGCAATGCTGCCGGCATGTACGAAAACTTGACACGGGAATTGAAAAGTAAGTAAGGCCCGTGCTGCGAAGTGACCTTGCTTCCCAGGGAGAATACACAGTGACGAAAGAGGCCGAATCTTTTGTTTCGAACTTTTTTAGGACCCTCATTATGCGATTTTATGCCTGCGTCTTTTTGTTTGCCAATGTTCTTTCGTGGTCTCAGATATCGATACTGGCCGCTGAAGAAGAAACGCTGTTTTCATTCACTCCGACGCAGCAGGTGGCGCTCGACTTTGTTGATGCTCAACGCGATAATATTCTCGAGGTCAATCGAGCGATTTGGGAATTTGCTGAAGTAGGTCTTGAGGAACGTCAATCAGCGGACTTACTCATGCAGAAACTCAAAGACCACGGCTTCGAAATTGAAGCGGGTATTGCAAATCTACCAACCGCCTTTGTGGCAACTTATGGAGCAGGTCGCCCTGTTATTGGGTTACTTGCTGAATATGACGCGCTTCCGGGGCTTTCCCAAAAAGTGACGCCGCAGCGCGAACCAGTCCAAGAAGGCGCCCCTGGCCATGCCTGTGGGCACAGTGGTTTAGGGGCGGGTGCCTTCGGAGCCATCATTGCGGTGAAGGAGGCGATGGAACGGCAGAATCTTCCCGGGACCATTCGCTTGTATGGAACTCCTGCGGAAGAGACCGTCATCGGCAAGGTGTACATGACACTCGGCGGCGTCTTTAACGATCTCGACGTTTGTTTGCACTGGCACCCGTCCAGTAAAAATCGGACGTTTTCTCGCAGCTCCAAAGCGCTTGTCTCGGTAAAGTTTACCTTTGCTGGTGTCGCCGCTCATGCCTCTGGGACCCCAGAAAGCGGACGCAGTGCATTGGATGCCGTCGAATTGATGAACATCGGGGTGAACTACATGCGGGAACATGTGAAGGAAGATGCTCGCCTCCACTATGTGATTACCGATGGCGGTGCGGCCCCGAACGTCGTTCCAGCGCAGGCGACCGTTTGGTATTTCATCCGTGCTGATGAGCACACAGACGTGGAGCGAAACTACCAGTGGGTACGTGACATTGCTCAAGGGGCCGCCCTCATGACACAAACGAAGTTAACGGTGCGCATTGAAACCGATTGCCATGAGGTGGTACAGAATGGCCCGCTGGCCGATGTTTTGCAGACGCATCTCGAAGCGGTTGGGGCACCCAAATTTAGTGATGCGGAGAAACTGTTTGCCAGACGACTACAGCAACCGCTGGTCGAGCAATTTGGCACTGAATTTCCGGTACCTCTGGATGAGAGCATCCATCCGCTGCATCAAAATCTAGAACCGACAAAAGGATCGACGGATGTAGGAGATATCAGCTGGCACGTGCCCACGAGTGGCATCAACACGACTTGTCTGATTGCGGAAACCCCCGGTCATTCATGGCAAGATGTGGCGGCGATTCGCTCGAGCATCGGTGAAAAAGGAATTATCTATGCGACGAAAGTTCTGGCGACTGCAACGATTGATTTGCTTGAACGTCCGGAGGTCGTGGCGGCTGCCAAGGCCGATTTTGAAGAACGCATGCGGGAACGTGCCTACACCACACTTGTTCCCGCAGGGCAAATGCCACCGAAGAAAATTCGATAGGATGGGATTACGAGTGAATTTCCAACAACGCGACCGGCAGCAAGCGTGGAGCGTTTTTGTGCTTGGCGCTGGGCTCTGTCTGCTGAGCTTGTTTCCACTGAGTGCCTTTGGCCAAAGCTTGAGAGCCCCCAGGCAAGGCGCGTTGCAGCACGGCCCAGCGCCTGCTGACAATCCCCTCAAAGGTTTTGTGCCTTATTGCGGAAATTATCAGGATGTTTTCCCGCACAGCATGGAATGGGCTTACTTTCCGCTGGCACAACTTATGGATGGCCCACAATCTTTCACTTTCACCGAAACCTTGGAGCCGGTCTTCGCTGAAGTTGCCTCACGCGGCCACCAGGTCGCGATGCGTGTCTTTATCGATTACCCAACATTGCCCACCGGTTTGCCGGAGTTCTTACAAAAGTCTGGAGTCCGCCTGAGGCCTTACGAAGAGCATGGTGGAGGTCGATCACCGGATTACGATCATCCCTTGGTGGTTGCCGCTTTGGAATCCTTTATTCGGGCCTTTGGGAAACGCTATGATGGCGACCCGCGGCTGGGGTTCATTACAATTGGCTTACTCGGATTTTGGGGGGAGTGGCATACCTATCCCCACCAGGACTGGTTTCCTAGCCTGGCAACTCAAAACCGGGTCTTGCATGCGTATACGACGGCCTTTCGTAAAACCAAGCTTCTGATGCGTTATCCCGCTGCAGATGGGGTAAAACTTCCCCTTGGATTTCACGACGACTCGTTTGCCTATAGTACACTCTCGACGGTCGAGTGGCACTTTCTGCCGCGTCTTCGGCGGACGAAGACACTGGACCGTTGGCGAACCGAGCCGATCGGTGGGGAATTGCGTCCGGAAGTCCAGGCGTTCCTCTGGAAGCGGCCCCTGCCAACCGATCAAAAATACGAAGACTTCGACCAATGTGTGCGCGAAACGCATTGCACATGGCTGATTAATCAGCACGTGTTCAACGAAAGATTGCCAACTGCGGAACGGGCTCGGGCACGGGCGGCAGCCAACAGCATGGGATACGAACTTTCGCTTACCTCTTATCGTCTCGGAACCCCAGACAAAGGTGAGGGGATTGAAGTCACTGTGAACGTCGAGAACCGCGGGGTTGCCCCGTTCTACTATGATTGGCCGGTGCTACTGCGGCTTGCAGGTGCGG
>JAKVBY010000139.1 GCA_022446825.1 Pirellulaceae bacterium | reverse complement strand
GGCACAATTGAAAGCCTATTGACAAGCCCAGTTGGTGCCTTTCAGATTGTGCTGGGCAAGTTCCTTGCCAACTTGGCACTTGTTGCGCTGGCACTCGTGCTGACGCTTCCTTTGGCCTTTTCTGTTTCGATGATGGGGCCTCTGGATTGGGGGCCGGTGATCGGCGGTTATGTTGCTAGCCTGTTTCTAGCCGCGGCTTATGTGGCCATTGGTCTCTATATGAGTGGTCGAACCGATAACCCTATTGTTGCGCTCATTCTTACGGTAGCTTGCGCAGGCGTATTTTACCTGATTGGTTCCAATATGTTGACGACTCTGTTCAGTCACAAAATCGGTGGTGTCCTGGAGCTGATCGGAAGCGGATCGCGCTTTGATTCGATCACCCGAGGCGTATTGGATGTTCGTGACATCTATTACTACTTGTCGATTGTGGGTGTTTTCATGGCGCTGAACATACTCAGCCTGGAGCGTTTACGTTGGGCGGGGAATCCATCTCAAAGTCATCACCGTCAGTGGCTTCTCTTTACTCTGCTGACAGTTGCCAACTTGCTCGCAGCTAACTTCTGGTTGAGCTCGGTGCGTGTAGCACGTGTTGACCTAACAGAGGGAAAGTCCTACTCGCTCTCCTCAGCAACGAAGGACTACATTGCTCAGGCGACCGAGCCGTTGTTGATTCGCGGTTACTTTTCGCAGAAGAGTCATCCCTTGCTCGAACCCTTAGTGCCGCAACTCAAAGACTTGCTTGAAGAATACCAGGTCGTTGGAGGTTCCAAGCTACGAGTCGAA
The DNA here is from genome assembly GCA_022446825.1 of Pirellulaceae bacterium. Lineage (GTDB taxonomy): Bacteria > Planctomycetota > Planctomycetia > Pirellulales > Pirellulaceae > JAKVBY01. Next base: position 3,088 of record JAKVBY010000139.1, on the reverse strand, counting down.
TTTGTCGATCCGCATAGCGACCAGGATGTCGAAGCCGAAGCAGCCGATAAGTATGGCATCCGTCCGGTGCCGTTCCGTATGGCGAGTCGATACGAAGCGGGTGTGGTTAATTCCTACTTCGATTTAGTCATCGCTTATGGTGACGAACACGAGGTGCTGTCCTTCGGCGATCTGATTGAAGTCAAGTCGAGTAGTCGCGGAGACCCTGAGGTATTACTCAACAATCCCGAATATGCGATCACCGGAGCTTTACGTAAAGTCATTGGCAGCTTTCGCGCAGGTGGAGATATTTACAGTGACTTGCCGAGTGCAGTTAGTTTCAAAGCTTATGTTTCGCCTGCAGATCAACTGCCGCAAGCCTTTGCCGACTTTCGGGGTGTTTTGGAAAGCACGCTCAAGAGTATGACTGAAAAATCTGCAGGAAAGCTAAACTACGAGTTTGCTGATCCCGAAGCAGGCGGTGCCCAACTCGCACAAAAGCTCAATGAGCAATATGGCTTCGTGCCCCAGATTGCAGGGCTCTTCGACACACAACCTTTTTGGTTCTATATGGTGTTGGAAGGGAGCAACGATTCGGTGCAGATTGGTCTGCCGCAAGAGTTGTCTGAAAGCAGTTTGAAAAATAATATCGAGACTGCGCTCAAGCGCATGGCTCCAGGCTATATGAAGACTGTTGCTGTCGTCGCACCCGAGCGCCCACAGCAGCAAAGCCCATATATGCCGCCTCCACCGGGCAAGACTTACAACGCCTTGCGTGCTGTCCTCGAAGAGAATGTGCGCGTGATCGATGCCGACCTCTCCGATGGGAGCGTTCCGTCCGATGCCGACATGCTGCTTCTTTTGGCTCCAGAGAATTTGTCTGAAAAGGCGATTTTCGCAGTCGACCAATTCCTCATGCAAGGTGGTTCGGTGGTCGTCTCGACATCACCGTTCAACGCAAGCATCAGCAACAGTTTGAGTGCGACTCCTTACAAGTCGGGTCTCAATGACTGGCTTGAGAGCATGGGCTTCACTGTCCAAAGGGAAATGGTGCTCGACCCGCAAAATGCATCCTTGCCGATCCCCGTTCCACGTCGTGTGGGGTCGATATCCGTAAACGAAATCATAATGATGCCGTATCCGCATTTTCCCGACATTCGGCGAGAAGGTTTAGATGCTGAGCATCCAGTAACTGCGGGACTGAACCAACTCACTTTCAATTGGGCTTCTCCTATCGCCGTGAATGCGGATAAACATGCCGAACGAGAAGTCGCTCGACTTGTTAAATCGTCTTCCAATAGCTGGGCTTCGAATGATACCAATGTGATGCCTGATTACCAAATGCATCCACAAAATGGATTCGTTTCGGGTATCGCTCGCAATGCGTATACTTTGGCAGCAGCAAGTAAAGGGCGCTTCGAATCTTATTTCAAAGGTAAGGAATCACCTTTACTTCCTGAGAATCCGGAAGACGGGGGAGGTGAGAGAGAAGACATCGGCGACGAATCGACTGAAGATGAAAGCACTGTTTATGGTTCTGTTATCCAAAGTTCTTCAGACTCTGCGCACTTGGTTGTGATCGGTAGTAATAACTTTGCCGAAGATATGGTGCTCTCCATTGCATCGCAGGGGATGGGCTCAGAATATACGGCGCCAGTTGAGTTTATGCAGAATCTGGTTGACTGGTCGCTCGACGACTCCGGTTTGCTTAGCATTCGTAGTCGCGCTCAACTCGCTCGCACACTCGACCCAATGGAAGATTCGAAACGCCGTTATTGGGAGTATGGAAATTACGCAGCCGCACTCGCTGGGCTGATCAGCGTTTGGATGATCCGTATGATTCTCAAGCAGCGCAAACGCGGATACTATAAACAAATTCTAGCGGAGATTTAATAAGATGAAAAAGAATTACCTACTTAGTGGACTTCTAGTGCTTCAAGTACTTGTCGCCTATTTCGTTCTGTCTGGAGGTGGTGAACTCCAAGGCCATTCGGGCATCCAAAAACTACTCGAATTCAATCGTGAGCAAGTCGACGGAATCCAGATCGAAGACAACGAGGGAAATCTCGCCGAGCTTAAACGCGAAGATGATGCTTGGCTTACCGCAGACGACTTCCCAATTGATACCAACCGTGTGGATCGTCTTTTGGATCGCTTGGATGAACTTGAACACGGCCTTGCCGTTGCCAGTTCGTCTAGCGCAGCCAAACGTTTTGAAGTGAGTCAGGATGGCTTCCAGCGTCATCTCAAGTTGCTGAAAGACGGTAAGCCCGTCGCCGAATTCTACCTTGGTACGGGTGCTGGCGCACGTCGTAACCATGTGCGCCTTGCCGATCAGGAAATGATCTATGCTGCCACGATTGGCAGTTACGATTTGCCAGCTGAGATTACTGATTGGCAGGAGAAGGATCTGCTCCAAATCGAAATGGATGCGATCCAGTCGGTTGAACTTGAAGACCTGACGATTCGCCGTGTTGAACAGAGCGAAAATGAAGAGGAGGGAGAGGAAGCGGAGTCTGATGGAGATGCACCCGAATGGCTCGCCGACGGTTTAGAAGAAGACGAAACCTTTAAGGCTGACGAATTTGAATCACAGTTAAGAAACGTCGCAACGCTTCGTTATAAGCGTGCCTTCAAAGGCTCGTTCGAAGAGCAGGAGGTTGAAGCCGAAATCGCAGTCAGCTATGACGATAAAAGCCGCACCTATCAGTTCGCCAAAGCCAAGGAAGCAGACGGCTTCTGGCTCAAAGTCACTGACCGCGAAGAGTTGTTTGAACTTACCGAATTCAATGGCAACCGCATCGTGGAAAACCTGACGCGTGAAAAGCTCATCGAAAAGCCCGAGCCCGAGGAAGATTCAGAAGAGGTCGTCGAGGATGCTGAAAATAATTCGGAATCCGAAGGTGGTTTACCAGAAGCTTCCCCGATAAACGAATAAAACAGGTCAACTGAACATACCTATACTAAAGCGCACAGCATTTGCCTGTGCGCTTTTTTAGTTCCTCGTCAAAGAGAGTGCAAAGGTTATGGAGTGAAACCAATACTGATGAGAGAAGTAGAGTGGCGACACTCGTAAAAAATACTTTCCTAATTAGATGGTATGCTTATA
>JAKVBY010000138.1 GCA_022446825.1 Pirellulaceae bacterium | reverse complement strand
TTAGTTCTGCCCTTTCGCCCAAAGGCTTCTCTTCGCAAACGTCATTGATCACGTCGAAGGCGCGCCCGAAACGAAAAGGATGATGTTCAGCTTGCCTTTGACGGCAGGATCGGCAGCATTCGCGAGTAGCGTGCAAAAGAACGTGATCGCCGAGCAGAGGATCGTTAATGCTATCTTGGTCATCGGAATCTAAGGTAACTGGTCATGTCGTACGGAAGGTCGCTCGGTTGCGCGTCTTATCGCTTTTTTGCACGCAGCGGCGTCCCTTGGTTGAACCGAAGTTTCGAGTATTCCGCTAGAGTCATCCCGTCCTGCAAACGACTACCCGACCAAATTTCGACGAACGCGATTTCGCCGCGAAAACCATTCTTGTTAAATGCTCCGATGCGAAGCGGTCCTTTGTTGACCACGGACCCCGAACTGAGACGACCGAACGACCAGGTGCGCATCGACAATGATTTTTCGCTTCCGTCAAAGTAGACCTTACCATCGCTTCCACCGCTGCCCGTGAGATGGACAACATAAAGATGAAACTTGTCATCTCTTGCACCAAGCCTGACATCCGAGCCCTCACCGGCTAATCCTGGAAAACCATTAATCGTCCGATTTTGCTTATTGTCGGACTGCTGCGAGGTCGCAATTCGGTCTAGTCCGAAGCTATCCCACTCCAGGCCGATCGACCACCCACTTTTCATTGCATCCCCAAACTTGCTAACGATGCCCGTATCCGAGCGACCACTAAGCTTTGCGTAGAACACGACGGTGAATGGCGAGCCACGACCAGCGCCCACGGACAGGTCTGTTTCAAAGTCAAACCGGCTGGCGTCACGCCGACTGCCAACACATGTTGCTCCCGGTTCCGCAAAGAGATAGCTCAACGTCTTTGGCGAGTGTATTACCGATTGCAACGCGAAGCCTTTGTTGGCTCCAGTCAAATCTTCCCATATTTCATTTGGTGTAGCACCTGGAGCAGCGGCATCCAGTTTCAGCAAGAGTTTCCCAGGAGCTGCCTGAAGCAATGGTGCCTTCAGGATGGCCCGCCCTGATTCCGTAACAAAGCGAACATAAGCCGTCGCCGCATCACTGGGTGCGCGAATAGCAGCCCCTAACTTCGCTCCCGAAGAAACGAGCCGGCTAGGTTTAAAGACAACCGATCGATGGGAACGCGATGGCAAACCGTTTTGCTTCCACCAGAGAATTTCCCCCGCAAACTGCGCATCTCCCGATGCTTCAATTTGCAAATCGTAAATCGTTCCCGCTTCGACCGCGAACTCCATCGAATGCAGAAACACTTTGCCTGCTTGCAAGGTTGCTTTCCCCTGCTCAACGCGAACCTGGCACGGTTCTTCGATTCGATGCCATTGCCATCGCGTCGACTTCGCTTTTCCACCAAACTCCTGCACACGCGAGAACGACGGGTCGGGTACGAGGTTTTGCGCCTGCAGCGGGTAACAACAAAGCATCACAACGAGACATCGAAGTACTGCCTGAATGACCAGACGTTGTGGCCCTGCCACACCTGTAGCCATCATCAGCTTGCCTGCACACAAGCCGATAGCAGTTGGGTTCTCTACGTGAGAATCGCTCATTTCACTGGTTTCTTATTAGGTATTTGAAGATACGATAAAATCCTCTCGCGAGGAGCACCGCCGAGCTTATGCTTATCGGTAAGGCTAAACAGCCTGAGGGTCATCTTGCGATATCGAGGCAGGTCCGCCTCACGAATCTCAACTCGTTCCTGTTCAATCGTTGTCTTGAGAATTTGCGACCGACGAGGTGCTTCAATCACGTTCCACCAGACTGGCTCGAGCGCCAGTCGTAAGGCCGTCACGGAAACTTTTTCCACGCGTTGCCGAATCGCGTCGGTCTCGGCTAACTGCATCGCTTCATCAAACAGCTTGAGGCCGCGTTCACCAAGAGCGGCATCGAGACCATATGCCCTTGCTGGTGCATTGATATTGGAGTCGCTGCCAGATGCTTCCGCCTGCTGGTGGAACAAGTCGATCCATTGGCGGATCGGTCCGGAAGCCCGTCCGTAGTAAAGCGCCAGGAATTCGTCAATCAACTTATCGGCGTCGGCTTCCGGATTCCAAATCAACGCGGTCATGACATAAGCCCGCAGGTCGCTAAACTCGGTATTCTCACGGCCACCCTGCATGAAGACCCCGCGCCCGTTGCTTTTTACGAACGTTCGCAAGTTGGGAGACTGGGATCGCATATTGGGGAAAGGAAGCAAATAATCCCGCGGGTTCATGTCGTACGTCCAAATCAACAAGTAATCACAGGCCTTTCTCCAGCCCTCCAGGTATCCCAAAAACTGCCGGTTTATTTTGCTGCGAGGATCCTCGATCGGAAAAACAATACTACAGTGATACGTTGCGACTTGAACCTTGACATTAGGTCGGACCCTGGTTTTGCGAGGAGGCATCACCGAGTAGCTGTAGGCTTCCGTACCAATCCATAAATCTGGCCGCTTTTTACCGATGGTATCCGCCACGTGATTCACAAAGTCAACAATCACAGCCGATGGTGGACCGTTGCGAAGGTTCGCCGCAGAAAAGCCTGGCGTCTTTGGATACTTCAATTCTCCTGGCGCTGCCCCTTCGCGTTGAACGGTCGAGCAACGCGGGCACAAACAACAGAGATCATTATCGTTTTGTGCAAAGGGGATCGTTCTTCCCTTCGGGTACCCGTCGATATTCGCGACGATTTGATTGGTCACCATTCGACGGACTTCCGGGTGGGTGAGACAAGGTTGATGATTCGTCCGCTTCCCATCACGCAGGGAGTAATACTCCGGGTGATCTTTAAACGACGCGTGCAGTAAAAAGTTATTGTGCAAAAACACTCCGCCAGTCGCTTCTCCGCCCAGTCTTTCACTAATTCGCTGTTCTTTTGGACCATGTTGGCTGGCCGCATTCTGCCTACGGCGGACCGCAAAGACAGGATCTTTCATCACTTCCGCTTTTAAATAAAAGCGATACGCAAATGGTGGTTTGTAAGAGCGGTCGACCAGGGGAATTGCATGATCGGGGACAACCTGCGGCACGTGCGTGATCTCGGCCGTTAAAAACCTCACGCCGAGATAGTCTTCCAGGAATGCATAGACCCCATACAGCGTTCCACGCGGACCACCGAGAATCGCAACATTGTCTTTCCTAACAACGATCCGTAACTCTTCCTCATCGTATTTCCGCTGCATCACACGACCGAGCGAACTTGCCTTCAAGGCGTTGCTGGTCCCAATGAACAAGTTACCTGACTTGCCCCTCGCAGATTCTTGAAGTGGAAGCTTGATTCCAGCAGCTCGCTGAAGCAGATCCTGAAATTCTTCTGCGGCATATTTCTGGGATGCAGTCGCTTCATTGCCAACCACGATGACCCATGTCTTCATTTCAGCAAGCGCCAATGACTGACCAGCTGGCTCAGCGGCTGACAGCCAGTTGGTGCCGGCATGCAGTAGAGCACACCACAGTATCATTAAGAGCCCGTTCCTCATCGATTTGCCATTCCTTCTGTTACAGCTACTTCTTTCACTTCAAGTTAAAGGCTTCCGAACAGACCAAAGCCTCCACGAATTCACTGACGCCATGTTGTTTCGATTTAGCAGCAGTCATCATTTCATTCGCCAGGTCTTCATCAACAAACCCAAACGGGCGTCCTAACGCATAATCAATCAGGGGTAATCGTCAAAATTTTGGTTTCCGCCAGCACGTCGCCGTTTCGGCTGCAATGCTTTGGTCGGCTTGGTCGCGTTGTATTGAATCGCACCGATATCCCAGTTGCCGGTCTTAGGCAATGGACGACCGTCGAAGTCCGATTCATAGAACTCGCTTAGGTTGATTGCTTTACCGCGTAATGGGCTATCTGCTTTGAGGTGATAATCTTGTTTCTCAAGATCGACCAGGCCCGGATCGCCGCTGCCTACCTGGCTGCTGTCACCCTTATATTTAGTGCCGGGGGATTTATACTTTGAGTACCAGTTGGCTGTTTTTAGGGCGCCGCCAGATCGATTACCGGTATAAGGAGAGGACGAATAGATAAACAGATTGTTCCTGAAATGGGCCCCTG
>JAKVBY010000137.1 GCA_022446825.1 Pirellulaceae bacterium | reverse complement strand
AAACATCCGCGGCCGCGTAGTAGCTGGGAAGTCGTTCCTGAGGCGTGAACTCGACTGGGCGAATGTTTGCGTGTTGAACGTCAGGCTGCTCTCCGACACTCAACAACACGACGTTGGGGATGGCTGGAACGATTCGATTGAGAAACGCATCAAGCAAATAAGGCAAACCTTTACGACGACTCGAACTTTTGCGCCCGATGTAAAGGATGATCTTCTCGTTCTCGGGAAACCCTAAAATTTGCCTGGCAGCGGGCTGGGGCGCATAGTGTGTTAAATCGACTCCATTGGGAATATGCTCAATGTGAAAACGTTTCATTTCGGTTGCCAGAAGACGCTGTCTCAACCACTCGCTAGGCGTGACCACGACCAACCTGCGATCGGTGCGCTGATGGACCATCCGTTTGAGCAACCGCTGTCGAAAAAATTTATTGAAGATCAGGGAGTACCGGCGCTTTCGAGATGACAAGGGACAGCGCACGCACGTCTGGTATCGCGCGCATTCCCAGCACGTCGCTTTGAGCGTACCGACGGGTCGTGGATCATGCGCCGTAAAGCAGGTGGGATATTTCTCCACCATGCTGGGCAACACTTTGTACGGGTAAGATCCAAAAAACGAGTGGCAATGCACAACATCTGGATTAAACTTTTGCAATCCGTCATGCAACGTGTTCACCGACAAGTCTTCGCTTTGTGGAAAGTACTGGACTTCGTGGCGCTGAGCCAAATGAGTCATTAAATCGCGCGCGCAACGCGTGGCACCCCCATTCGCCAATTCATTGACAATCGCAATTTTCATCGGTGACTATCTCGCAGACGCTGGCGGAGACTCTGCCGGATTAAACCGTCTTTGCTGGGACACGTCATTACGTCACGGATCCTGCGGAAACGGTGGAGGACACCCAAAAATAGACACGGCTTCATTTAGGAAACGAGATCCTTGATACGGTACATGAAACGCGGATAGACTCGATCGTCGAGCGCCGTCGGACGATCCCCTCGCCAGTCCATTTCACTGAGGAACTGACGCAACTCCCAATACTGTGCCCATTGGCGATCTCTCCGCAATCGACGCAATGGCTTAAGTAACTGCTGTTGCATCTCAAGCTCCAGCTTACGTACCTCAAGCGTGCCGGACTCCCCGTGTCTTTGTACTGCCTCCCAGCGGCTCTGATGATGGGCTTTGAGATGGGTTACCGTTACGTGCTGCTGTTTCTCGTGGCAACGATATCCGACCAAATGATCCGGCAGGTAAACCAGGCTCCCTCGTTCCGCCAATTCGGCAAAATAGATCATATCTTCACCTGCACGTGTCCATGTCGGAAAACGCAGCGAGTTTTCACGACGCACCATGGCCGTGGACGTATTTACAATTGGCTTGAGGATCAAATCGCGAAAAGTGAACTCTCTTTTCTGCGACCAGGCAGGCACAGCGGGTTTGAAGTTGCGCCCTCCAAACAAATAGAACCCCGTATGCACACAAGCTACGTCCTCTGGAGAGCGGGCCAAAGCGTTCACTTGCTCTGCCAGTTTCGTCGGCAGCCAGACATCATCGGCATCGACAAAAGCAATCCAATCCCCAACCGCCTCCTCGATTCCCCGATTGCGAGCCACAGACTCCCCTTGATTGGGTTGCCGAATGACCCGGACCGGTTGCCCAAAGGACTCAGCAAGGGACGCCGAGTCGTCGGTTGAACCATCATCCACAACAAGGACCTCGAACGCCGAAGCCGTCTGTGCCAAGACGGATTGGATGGTTTCCTGCAACCATTCCGCAGCGTTAAAACAGGGAATCACCACCGAGATAGAAGGGTTAGACGTCATGCTGACAAAGGCTCAGTCGGTGGTCAGTTTGTCTCATGTCTGGCCGCTTTACAAAAATTCACCAGTCTCTTGGCACGTTTTTTACTGGACCTCAAGAGACGTCGCACTAACGAGTCCGAGGGCCACGCATCCGGTTCTTCACCCTGAATCGGCATCCAGGTACCGGCTCCATCCCTCCACTCCGAAAACCAACCATCCATTTTTTCGCCGCACATCCGTTCAAAGGTATCCCGTTGTTCTATTGTCCACTCTTCCCAATGACGGACCGGTTGAAACGCCGTATTGTGCTTCTGCACGCGGACACGGCGGCGTCCCCGCAGTCCCAAAAAACGTTGAAAGCAAGTAACTCAACCTCTGCTCCTATGTCGTTCTGACCGGATTTCCTGTTTCACTGACTCTCGACTGATCATAACGCGTGATACAAGAAATCGTGACACGACAACTGATCAACCTGTTCGTAGTAGTCTATTAAGTACTCGTCGATTTGGGTTTTTACTGTTTGTACATTGCACTCCAGCAAAATGTAGCGCGGAAGAAAGGTGTCAAGGCTTAAGCCACGTAATACTTCCAACTCATAACCTTCGACATCGAGAGAAAAAAAGTCGATGTGATCAATCGCATGCTTGCGAAGCAAACGGTCAAGCGTGGATGTGGGCACTACCAGTTTTTTAATCGTAGAATTGTCAAGGCTTGCGATTTGCAGACCTTGGTCGACATGGGATTTGAAATCACCATAGTGCGTTTCCGCCCCACGTACCGACGACATCGAAAAAGGACGCCCTTCACCTGAGGCATTCTCGGGTGTTACTGCTGTCAGTAGCTCAATCTCGAGCGATGCAAAATCATTACTGACCAAAGCGCAATTCTCCACGATCGCGGTGGGACGATTCCTTGCGCAAAGCTCCCAATACGTCGGCACAGGCTCAATCAGCAAACCAGTCCAACCCCGGTAGTTTTCAAAGTAAAGTGTGTTGCTTGCTGTGATTCCATCAAGAGCTCCCGCCTCTACAAATACACCGTTGTCAAAATCGAGATAATTCTCCATCAATCGGTCTAACCGACGATGTTCTTCAGTACGTTTAGTTTCGCGGTTGTAACCTTGCCCAAAATATCTGCGATCGCTATTACGATGTTCCGATATCTTGGCCTTACGTTTTCGCCAAAAAAACTGTTTCATGTAATGAATTCCTTCGCCGTAAGATTGCTTGAATGCATGGTCAAATATTCCCAGATCACGAATGTTCTGAATTACGTAACAGGTCGTTTGATCTGCTCGGCGACTCGCGTCAACGACCACTCCGGCCTGAAAAATACCATCGAATCTGCAATGGGTAAGCGGCCCGTACAATACACATCATGTGGTACAACTTCAAAACATGTAGCATTGTCGACATGGTCAATAACCTCACTGGTACCGTGAGAACGCATCTGAACGGCAACAGAGTAGGAACCCGGAGTAAGATTGAGGCTTGCAACCCAGCACTCAACGGTTGCGACCTCTCCCTTCGTCATTTTGACGCACCACTCTGCTGTATCTACACTGTTGAGCGCAAATATCCGAGCACCTGATTGACCGAAAATACTAATGCCTATAACGCCATGACGAATTTCTGAAAAAGCGCGTATCTGCATACTTATGCAGATACCGTCACCCATATCCGGAGCTGCTTCGAGTTGACGATAAACATCTTGAGTTTCGACTCTGTGAAATCTCGCCAATCCGTTTCCACGGCGGTCATCTGCTGTGGCAGCAAGATTTACTTGAGCACTATTTTCCAGTGAACGCTCGTAGTAAGTACCAATCGCATGAGAAGGTGCTCCGTCACATACGGCCGTTCCGCCTTCAATTAACAAAGCCCTAGTGCAAAGGTTTTGAATCGCAACCATCTGGTGACTTACAAAAAATATCGTGCGTCCACTCGTCGCAACGCTCTTCATCATTCCCATGCATCGCTGCTGAAATTCAGTATCTCCAACAGCTAGAACTTCATCAACAATAAGTATCTCTGGTTGCAGGTGGGCAGCAACTGAAAAACCTAATCGAACCTTCATTCCACTGGAATATCGTTTGACGGGAGTGTCAATGAACTGTTCGACGCCCGCGAAATCGACAATGTCGTTGAAACGACTTCGCACTTCCGCGCGAGTCATGCCCAGGATGGTCCCATTCAAGAATACATTTTCGCGGCCTGTTAATTCGGGATGAAAGCCTGTTCCAACTTCCAACAAGCTGCCCACTCGGCCATGGATTTCAGCCCTTCCAGATGTCGGTTTGGTGATCTGCGAAAGTATCTTAAGGAGGGTCGATTTACCGG
>JAKVBY010000136.1 GCA_022446825.1 Pirellulaceae bacterium | reverse complement strand
TTTCGCAGCGACTCCGTTTCTTTCTGCAATTTTTCTAGATCTCTTTCTTTTGCGCGTAAATCCTCCACCGCCTTGTCAATATCTTCGACTAAAAAAAGACTCGGTTCTTGCGATCGCCGGGAGAGCAAGGCATCAATGCCAGCAGGATCCCCAATCTTAACAATCGCTGTGACTGCTGCTTTACGAACGTGGCTGCGATCATTGGTTAATTGCTGATAGAGTAGGTCAATTGATGCGACGTTATCTGGACGAAGCCGTGCCAACCCACTGATCACCGCCATGCGACGTCCCGGTGTTAGATTATCTTCAAGTTCCTTTTCCAACCTTGGCACCGCGTCTTTACACTGCCGCTCAACAAGTCCATCGCAAGCAGCCTTCAAGACAACATTCCTGTGACTTTTGGTATCCAATGCGGCCAATAGCTGGGCTTCGCAATTCTCCGGATCAACCGCAATGATCGATCGCAGCGCTTCGGCAATTGCATAATACGACTTGTCCGTTTGGATAACTTCATGCAAAGCATCACGCGTCTTATCATGCTTGAAAGATCGCAATGATTTGATGGCATCCCGTCTAACAAAGGATTTTTCATCTTTCAAAGCCGCCGTGATCAAAGACGCTCGCGCTGCATCAGAACTCGCTTTCCCTAAACTTTTAGCCGCCTGCTGACGCACCGCCCAAAAGGCATCTCCGGAAAGGCCGGCACACAGCGCCGAAACTACATCTTTCTCTTTGATCGATTCTTCGAGTTCCTGGATGGCGCGTATGCGCGACATCGCAAAGGGACTCGCTTGCAGCTGATGAATCAACTCTTCTTTACTTTTCTTGAAGGTCAGATCTTTTAAGATCCAATCACGAGGATCAAAACAAACACGCGTCGGGCGGTTCGCTAATTGAAAATGGAAAGTCTCTTCTGCTCTGGAAACTTCAATACGTCGCATATCGGACCCCGAGGAAGTACCAATTTCAATTTCAATCGGCATTTTGAAAAGCGGAGTTGTTTCGTCAACCGTCTGGGTTTGTTTTACGGACAAAACAACACTTTTGGTCGCCTGGTCCCAACGCCAATTCACTTCGTATTCTGGATGGCCTCCGTGGTAAAGCCATTGATCAAAGAACCAATTAATACCCTGCCCCGTGGCATCTTCAATGGCAATTCGAAAATCGGCGGTTTCCACCGTACGAAACTGATTGATTTCGGTATAACGACGAATCGCCTTCCAAAAACCCTCTTCTCCTAAAACAAAACGCAACATATGGAGGACCCGAGCCCCTTTGGGATAGGAGTGGCTGTCAAACATATGATGAGGTGCGTTGTACTGGTAGTTCACAATGGATCGTCGATATTGCTTGTCTTCTCCTTTGTAACGCTGTGCTTCCCGATACCTGGCCCAGGCTGCCTCCTCCGGGCCCAAGTCATGAGCCCGCCAAACATTGGCAAAGTAAGTTGCAAAACTTTCATTTAACCACAGTTCACCCCAATCCTTGCACGTCATTAAATCGCCAAACCATTGGTGAACGAGTTCATGCGCTACAAGGTTCACACTGGAAACATCGAGATGGGCGCGTGCGTCGTGTAAGGTTTGCAGATTAAGCGTTGTCGCACTGGTGTGTTCCATCCCTCCCCAGTTGTATTCATCAACACAGATCTGCGCATATTTTGGCCAGGGATATTTATATCCAAATCGTTCGGAGTAAAACTGCATCATCGCTGCAGTCTTCACAAACGAACGCTCCGCATCCGCGAGCCTTCCCTGAGGCACGTAAGACACAATCGGAATACCCTGCCAAGATTGCTCGTAAGACTCAAAGATCCCGGCCACAACAGACATTAAATAAGGCACGTGGGATTTACGCTGAACCCAATGCCATACCTGTGTTCCATCTGGGTTCATTTCCTTGGACGTCAACTCGCCATTGGAAAGCACAAAGTAATTCGCCGGAACCGTAGCGACAATTTCACTCGTAATTCGATCTGAGGGAGAATCAACGCAGGGAAACCAATACTGGGCGTACTCGGGTTCACTTTGCGTCCACACCATCTTGGACTGGTTCGGCTCACTCTCATCGGGAGTAACAAAATGGGCGCCAAACCTGGGTTGGGTAATATTATAGTCAATCGCAACTGCCAGCTCTTCACCAGCGGGATATGCTTTATCCAGGTGAATGATGAGTTGGTTGCCTTTCCGTTCATGTTTCAAAACAAGGTCGGCGAGGATAACTTTATCGATGCGCATATCGGCCGCATCAAACCTTATTTCTTGAAGTTCCTTAAACGGCTTGAGTGTGTGGGTCGCTGTGCCAACGATCGTTTCGGCATCCAAATCGATCTTGAGGTCCAGCCGCACATGCAACTGATCCACCTCTCGGCCTCGGACTGATCGAGGAGCCTGGGTAAACGGCCCACGGCGATCTTGTGACTGAGCGAACTCCACAACCCAAGTGGCTAAACACAATGCCATACAGAAGCGAATAAGGTTCATTCAGAATTCCTAACGGTAGGTAAAACAAATTAAATAAGACCAAATCAAAATCACAAGATAGTTGAGAGCCGATCAAAATTCGAGCCTGTGCGACAAATTGAGACAATTACGACATGCTATCCATGAGGAACTTCGCCGCTCGATCGGGAAAATCTGTAAACACGCCTTCCACACCGATTTTCTCGAGAAATATCTCTAGCAAATCGTCAAGACTTGTTGCATATTCAGGCAAGTCGTCAGCCCGAAATGTATACGGATGGACTTCAAGAGAGCATCGATGAGCCGTAGAAACTAAATCAGTGATGACTAATTCACCGTGGACTTTGCCAGACACAACATGGCCTAAGTGAGGACCTATCCCACAAGCAAAGGCTGCAATTTTCTGCAAACCTGCCTGTGTACGAAAATCCTCATAGTCAACATCTCCACCGCCCCAACTATTTTCGCCGATTAACTGAATCAACTTCAACTCGGACTTCAAATCGCAACAAATCCGTTGTGTCTCTCGCGGGTCAAAACATTGCAGGTAAACATTGTCTGAAGATCGACGGTAACCATAATCTGACAACAGATTGAGAACGATCCGGCTAATGTCTTTCTCCTGCACACGATGCCACTTAGGATTCTTAATTTCCGGATAGATTCCAATGGACCTGCCTGTACTTTTGTTTAACCCTTGAATCAACTCAATTTCTTCAGCCAACGTCGCGACTTCAAACCGCGACGCGCCGACGGGAAACCGCTGAGGAAACACGGGGTGTTGGGTGTTGTGATGAATTCTTTCGATAACCCGTAGTTGCTTGACCTCAGAAAGTGTTAGGTCCGCCGCATAGAACCGCCCGTCTGCACGGCACCGGTCTGGAAAAACCTTGGACACGTCCGTCACCGTGTCTAAATGAATATCATGCACGACGATCGGCACATCGTCTGCCGTAAGTACGATGTCCTGCTCAATAAAATCCGCACCCATTGCATATGCAAGAGCTTTGGCCTCAAGCGTATGCTCCGGCAAATAGCCGCTTGCCCCACGGTGCGCAATAATAATTGGTTGGCGATCCATCGATCTGCCTCCCTCACTCCTCAGCGGCCTGCCAAATACATTATTTTTCCAAGGATTGAACTGCGGCAGGCAATTCCTTGTCCACGACACCTAGTACACCACGACCGCCCTCTAAACGAATCTGTACATCGAACTCGATTTCCTCGACGTCAAACTCCCAAAACGGGTCCATTTCCTCTTTTGGTAACTCTTTCAATGGTCGCACGACACGAAAGCCAACACTACGTGAAGGATCACTGGTAAACCACCAAGGGCTCAGTGGCAAATTAGGATCTTCGGATTTCCATGCCGGATCTTCAGACGCCATTTTTGCTCCACTACGACAGCGGTCGGCCTCATCATCCCAAGATCCACCACGGACAACACGCGGATAGAGTTTCGTCGGCCACGCAATCGAGTCATTCATGGAATGTACTTTACCGACGAGACTGCGATATCCATCTGGGCGAAATTCATCCAACACCCACTCCCACACACTCCCATGCATATCATGCAACCCCCAAGGATTCGGTTTTTTCGTTCCTACTTTCTGCAATGATTCATTAGCGTTGTCGTAAAACCATGCATACTCGGCGAGTTTGCTAGGATCGTCTCCAAAATGATAAGCAGTTGTGGTACCAGCGCGACACGCGTATTCCCACTCCGCCTCGCTAGGCAAACGATACTGTTGTCCGGTCACCTGAGAAAGCCATTTTGTATATTGCTTGGCCGAGTACTG
>JAKVBY010000135.1 GCA_022446825.1 Pirellulaceae bacterium | reverse complement strand
AAACATCCGCGGCCGCGTAGTAGCTGGGAAGTCGTTCCTGAGGCGTGAACTCGACCGCGCGAATGTTTGCGTGTTGAACGTCAGGCTGCTCTCCGACACTCAACAACACGGCGTTGGGGATGGCTGGAACAATTCGATTGAGAAACGCATCGAGCAAATAAGGCAAACCTTTACGACGGCTCGAACTTTTGCGACCGATGTAAAGGATGATCTTCTCGTTCTCGGGAAACCCTAAATTTTGCCTGGCAGCGGGCTGTGGCGCATAGTGTGTTAAATCGACCCCATTGGGAATATGTTCAATGTGAAAACGTTTCATTTCGGTTGCCAGAAGACGCTGTCTCAACCACTCGCTAGGCGTGACCACGACCAACCTGCGATCGGTGCGCTGATGGACCATCCGTTTGAGCAACCGCTGTCGAAAAAATTTATTGAAGATCAGGGAGTACCGGCGCTTTCGAGATGACAAGGGACAGCGCACGCACGTCTGGTATCGCGCGCATTCCCAGCACGTCGCTTTGAGCGTACCGACGGGTCGTGGATCATGCGCCGTAAAGCAGGTGGGATATTTCTCCACCATGCTGGGCAACACTTTGTACGGGTAAGATCCAAAAAACGAGTGGCAATGCACAACATCTGGATTAAACTTTTGCAATCCGGCATGCAACGTGTTCACCGACAGGTCGTCGCTTTGTGGAAAGTACTGGACTTCGTGGCGCTGAGCCAAATGAGTCATCAAATCGCGCGCGCAACGCGTGGCCCCCCCATTCGCCAATTCATTGACAATGGCAATTTTCATCGGTGACTATCTCGCGGACGCTGGCGGAGAATCTGCCGGATTAAACCGTCTTTGCTGGAACACGCCATTACGTCACGGATCCTGCGGAAACGGTGGAGGACACCCAAACATAGATGCGGCTGCATTTAGGAAACGAGATCCTTAATACGGTACATGAAACGCGGATAGACTCGATCGTCGAGCGCCGTCGGACGATCCCCTCGCCAGTCCATTTCACTGAGGAACTGACGCAACTCCCAATACTGTGCCCATTGGCGATCTCTCCGCAATCGACGCAATGGCTTAAGTAACTGCTGTTGCATCTCAAGCTCCAGCTTACGTACCTCAAGCGTGCCGGACTCCCCGTGTCTTTGCACTGCCTGCAAGCGGCTCTGATGATGGGCTTTGAGATGGGTCACCGTTACGTGCTGCTGTTTCTCGTGGCAACGATACCCGACCAAATGACCCGGCAGGTAAACCAGGCTCCCTCGTTCCGCCAACTCGGCAAAATAGATCATATCTTCACCCGCACGTGTCCATGCCGGAAAACGCAGCGAGTTTTCACGACGCACCATGGCCGTGGACGTATTTACGATTGGCTTGAGGATCAAATCGCGAAAAGTGAACTCTCTTTTCTGTGACCAGGCAGGCACCGCGGGTTTGAAGTTGCGCCCTCCAAACAAATAGAACCCCGTATGCACACAAGCTACGTCCTCTGGAGAGCGGGCCAAAGCGTTCACTTGCTCTGCCAGTTTCGTCGGCAGCCAGACATCATCGGCATCGACAAAAGCAATCCAATCCCCAACCGCCTCCTCGATTCCCCGATTGCGAGCCACAGACTCCCCTTGATTGGGTTGCCGAATGACCCGGACCGGTTGCCCAAAGGACTCAGCAAGGGACGCCGAGTCGTCGGTTGAACCATCATCCACAACAAGGACCTCGAACGCCGAAGCCGTCTGTGCCAAGACGGATTGGATGGTTTCCTGCAACCATTCCGCAGCGTTAAAACAGGGAATCACCACCGAGATAGAAGGGTTAGACGTCATGCTGACAAAGGCTCAGTCGGTGGTCAGTTTGTCTCATGTCTGGCCGCTTTACAAAAATTCACCAGTCTCTTGGCACGTTTTTTACTGGACCTCAAGAGACGTCGCACTAACGAGTCCGAGGGCCACGCATCCGGTTCTTCACCCTGAATCGGCATCCAGGTACCGGCTCCATCCCTCCACTCCGAAAACCAACCATCCATTTTTTCGCCGCACATCCGTTCAAAGGTATCCCGTTGTTCTATTGTCCACTCTTCCCAATGACGGACCGGTTGAAACGCCGTATTGTGCTTCTGCACGCGGACACGGCGGCGCCCCCGCAGTCCCAGAAAACGTTGTATTTGAGGCAGCGAACTTTTCAGCGTGTCCAGCCGCACAACCATGCGGCGTTGTGTGGGAATATCCCGCAGTGCTTCTTCAATGATCAAATTGTATTTCAACCAAATCCAACAGCACTTGGCAAATCGACTTAAATTGCGCCATTCAGATTCCGTATAGTCACCCGTCTTGTCACCAGCCAACCGCGAGGCATGATAGATCGGCATCACCCGTTTGGCTGACAGATCGAACCAACCGCGATCAAACATCGAAGAAACCGTCTCACGACCGTCACGCAGGAGCCAAATAAACTTGCACTCCGGAAATGTCTCATTGAGAACCGGCATGACAAGGCTCAAAAAGAGGTTGCTTTCTCCATAAATGCGGTGATCTTTTGGAGGAATCCGCTGCTGCAAAATGTCGGCAACTGCTTGACCTGCCAACTCTCCGTAATAGTACTGTGGACCCTCAACGACCAATGACGGTTCCGGCTCGTGAAAACAGTCGCAATTAGTAAAGCCGTCAAGAGTGTGCGCAATCGTTTTACTGCCACTACGACCAGAGCTAAGAACAAAAAACATAAATTGTGGTAGGAAAATACCCGCTTACAAGGATAGCGTGTGTTACGAAACGGTCGGAAACGTCTTTGATTCCTCATTGGAATGATCGTCACAAATTGAGGCGACGTCACCGATCCGAACTCCATTAGCTCCACCAAACGCTTGCATCTCTTCAAGACGTTGGTAGTGTTCTTGATCGCGAGAGCCAACCAGGCGAACCGGTTGAGCCGCAACGACCGACAAAGGAGCAACTTCACCAGACACAACAGCCCCCATTCCAATAACTGCACCATCGCCGATGGAAGTACCGGGGGCGACGCAAACATTCATGCCGATCCAAACATTGCGCCCAATGCGGACCGGCTTTTCGACTAAATCTGAGTCATACGGGAGCGCCTGGCCATCTTTGTAGCGATGGTTAACCGTATAAAGAACAAGATTGCGACTAATGTGCGTATTATCTCCAACAAACAATCCACCGTCCGCTCGAATGAAGGCGTTACCTCCAAGGTGCACGTTATCACCTAACGAAACTTGTTCTGGAACAACTACCTGACAAGGTGGATGAATCCGGACCGCATTTCCGCAGGTTCGAAACGAGTTTCGCAATTTTTCCAAACGCGCCATTTGGAATTTCTCGTCAATACGGCGGAGCTCCGGAGCCAGACGCCTAGCCGCATATCGTATTATTCGCTTAAACATTGTCTATTTTGAGAGAGCAGATGAATAATGCGCCTCATGGTCTGCGCAGGACCATTCCCCTCGCATGTAGATGATGCTATCGCCTCGTGGGATTCTACCTGTCCCAAAGATGTCGCATTCGATCACTTCAAAAGAGACCGCGTTTTCGATCTGATCGACAGGCTCACGCGTCTTATTGCTTTGGATCGCCAACGTCAACTTGTAGATTCCTGGCATGAGGTTCAGATCTGGCAGGTTACACGCGATTGTAAGGCGTTGATTTTGTGAAAGATCGATCAAGAACCCTGCCGTATCTCCGCTATGAATGCCACAAACTCGCTGTCCCTTCGCATCAAATATCGCAATCCCACATGCGATCGATGCAGTATCCGACCGAGCATAAACGTCGGCCAACACTCGCAGGCCTTCGCCCATCGGAATAGACGTCGTTGATTCATGACGCAAGTTCTGCAACTCTACCGATTCAAATCGAACATCTCCACTCCCGCGCCGTTCAACATCGGGAGATCGCAAATCGCGGCTCCCTGCAGCGATTGCGAAGCCAGACAAATACTCCTCAAGAACGGATTCTGGATCGCCATCCGCCACCAGATTTCCATTTTCGAACAGCACAGCGCGCGAGCAAAGACGTTGGATCATCGGCAGATTATGACTTACAAAAAACACCGTCCGGCCACTGGCTGCCACGTCGTTCATTTTTGCAAGGCAGCGTCTTTGAAATTCAATGTCACCCACCGCCAAGACCTCATCAATCATCAGGACTTCCGGATTGAGATGTGCAGCAACCGCAAATCCTAATCGCACTTTCATTCCGGACGAATAACGTTTCACGGGAGTGTGAATAAAACGGTCCACTCCAGCGAAAGCCACAATGTTTTCAAACTCGCGCCGGACTTCGGCACGCGTCATTCCTAAGATTGCGCCGTTAAGGAAAATATTTTCGTGGCCTGTTAATTCGGGATGAAAACCTGTCCCAACTTCCAACAAGCTGCCCACTCGCCCATGGATTTCAGCCCGACCAGATGTCGGTTTGGTGATCTGCGAAAGTATCTTAAGGAGGGTCGATTTACCGG
>JAKVBY010000134.1:1207-4962 GCA_022446825.1 Pirellulaceae bacterium | reverse complement strand
GGGTGCTCACGAGGGGGCGGTGGGTGACTACGTGGGGGCGCTGGGTGACTACGACGGGGCGCTGGGTTACTACGACGGGGCGCTGGGTAACCACGACGGGGCGCTGGGATGTCTCGAGGATGGGGCCTGAATAAGTAATATCTTGGCAGAAGGCCTCAGAACAAAGGCCCGTTACGGCCAGGATCGCGGTTGGGATGAAGGCAAAGCGATGCATGAAAAGCTCCTTCTGAGGTCCTGGAAAGCGAGTGGTGTCGGACGGGATCTTCCACATTTTAGAATAGCAACCCGCTGCGTCATCTGCAACTCACGGCACCGCAGGGTGTAAGTGCTGGCGGAGAAGTTGGATCAGTTCGCGGTCGGAGCTTGTTGTCCCACTGAGAATCGCTTTGGGGAGTACTAATTTCGGCAAGGTGTCTGCACCGAGGTAAGCGTAAAGGGAAGTGTTTTGTTCAATCTGCGCGTTGATAAACCAGTGATTCAGTTCCTCCTCGAGATCCTCAGTTCCTACTAGGCGAGCAGCAACTTTTTTTGCCGCAGCCCAAGTGCGAGGTCTCTTGCTTTCAAAGAGCCATCGGTCGAAAACAATAAAAGCCTCTGTGTCGAGACGCCAGACAGCAATCGCCAAGCGAGTTAGATTGCAGGCATCACGGTGACGCGGTCCGTCATCTTGGACCGAAGCGTTGCAGCTCGAATGCAATGGCACGGGAACGAGAATGACAGCAATTTCCCTATCGAAATGTTGCACCGCTTGTTGAATCTGAAAATGCATCTGGCGACATGAATGGCAGGTGTAGTCATAAAGAGTGGCAATGCAGATCGTTGCGTCAGGAGATCCAAGGAGAGGAAAAGACCTGCGGTTGAAGTGAACGAGGTCACTTAGCATTTTGTCCGGCGCGATGTTTGTCGAGTCCTTAGTGATTGTTTCGGGGTCGGTAGGAGTCTGGAAGACAAAAGGTGAAATTTCGAATTCATTATTGACGTGCTCGATTTCCCAGTTTGCCGATGACGCAGTAAAGAGTTGTCCAACAATGAAGATTGTCAAGATCGCCATTGTCAGGAGGGAACTAGCAAACAAAGAGGTTTTTTCTCGGATGCCACTCAGAAGAAGTTTGTTTTGAAGCAGGCTGAAGGTGAGTGCGCTGAGGGCACTAAGGTGAATGGTGAGGCAGTAAATGCAGAACAAGCGAGGTTCCAGAACTTGAATGAGGGTGAACCAAGCACCGGCAATTGCAGCGGTCACAAGGCTGGAGATAAGAATGATCTCAGCTTGGCTACGAACTTTTAACGGTACTTGAGGTGTAATGAAAAACGTTGAAACTAGTGCCGTTGCGAAGAGGGATAGGGCAGGTAAGCTCACAGGCACTCCCAGCCACATTGCCCAACGACTGGCCAGAACTTCTGAGCACAAACCGCCCAGGCCACATCCAAGTGACGCTTCCGCCCATAGCCGGTTGTACGCGAGGTAACCAGAAAGCGTCGCGGAAAGCAGCAATAGGAGACGCAGCAACCAAAGCGGCCAGTGGACGGGAAACGCTGCACCGTCTGGTTCGCCTAAGCTTCGAGAGTGGAGAATTTGAAACATCTGCTCAGTCTAGTGCTGAGAGCGCCTGCACGCCATCCAGCAGCTCTTGCCAAGAGGCTTCTCTCCGAAACGGTGACCGTTAGGGCCCGGAGATGATTTCCGGTAATCGCGTTGTTGGCCACATTGTTGGTCACAGTTTGGCGGCTAGTAGCCTGGTTTGAAAGGTAAATGCCTTTCATCTATGGCGTGGAATCAAACTTGAGATTCTTGAAATATGAAGCAAGCAGGCCTATCATGGCACCCGGCTCTTGGTTTCCAGGGGAAAGCGTATCTGCTGATCCGAGCTGGAGACTTATGGGGGTCTTCGTCAGCCAAGTGTTGGCAGGAGTGCGCGCAGCGAACGGGTCAAACTGATTGAGTGAGCGCGACGTGTGCCGATCAATTTGTTCCACACACTGAAACATGGTTGTTTATCCCAACCTCGCGCGGCCAAAGAAGCGACTGGTAGTGGTGTGTGTCAGTGGGTGAGCAGGACCGGCCAAGCGGATTTGGTTGGCGACGAATGCTATGGTGTCGGTTGCCTCGCTCGGTGACAATCGCAGGATCTTTCTGAGAGGCTACGTGATGGCGATTTCTGCTGTTCTTCGGATACTGATTTCTTTTGTGGTCCTCGCACTTCTTGCCGGCTGGTCAAACCACGCGGCGGAACAGCGACAAAGAGCGGAGTTGGTCGCCGCTCAGAAGCAGGCAAACGAAGCGACTGGAAAAGTTGCGGCATGGGAGGCCCCTAGCGAGTCGATGCCGGGCATGTTGGGTGGGCCAGAGAAACAGTACGACGCGCTGGCGGCTACCGATTCGGAGCTGCCGGGAAGAGAATCGACCGATCGGTACCTCACAGCTGTCGCTGTGGCAGAGTCACTCGACCCAGGTGTGGCAGCTAGTGCAGAGGCAGCGTTACTTACACCCACCTTGTTGTGGGAGGGTGACGGCATAACGGGTAAAGTGGATGGCGCTACGTTGGCCGGATACACCTGGCTTGACAGTCAGGCAAGTACACGAGCCACTGCGTCGGGAGCTCAACTTAGCTATCACGCGAATGTTCTCGGCGGTCATGCGGTAGTACGTGATGCTAGTGGCACCGGGAATAATCAGTGGTGGGTCTCTGACACGCAAATGCCGGACACTCTGCTGACAGGAACTAGAGATTATACGATCATTGTGCTGGCCAAGCCGGCCGTTGTGACCGGCAACACCGGCTTTGTTGCGACCTGGGGAACGCAAAGCAGCCAATGGTATTGTGATCCGACCCACGCACGGATCGCGGATACCGGAGGGGCTTTAGCGGAGCACGCGGACGGGGATTTGACTGATGCGTTCAGCATCTACGTTTACTCGCGTAACGATGATGTCATCGAGATCTCATACGGTGAATTGGCTCCTGGCCCCAATCTGAGTTCGCTGGTTACGAGCCATCGTCCCGGTGATTTAGGTGTGGAAAACGGACAGCCCCGCCGTATGAACTTCATGCACAGCGCTGGTGGTTTCAAGGGAGATCTTGCTGAGATCATCTTCTATGATTCCCATCTGTCAAGCCGTCAGCTGGCCGCTGTGGAGGCGTACCTTGATGTCAAATACTGCGGCGACGGTTCACCCGGCGTGCCAGCAAATCCTCACCTGCGAAAGGAGTTTTTTGTCGCCTCGAACGGTAAAGACACCGATCCCGGGACAGAGAGTCGACCCTTTCGGACCATCCAAAGGGCCGCTGACCTGATGCGGCCTGGTGACACGTGCACGATACGCGACGGGATCTATCCCGAGACAGTGCGACCGTCGCGCTCAGGGATCCGAGGCAAGCCCATTCGCTTCCGGGCCTACCCAGGGGAGGAGCCACAGGTTCATGGGGCAGACCTAGTCAGAGGGTGGCGACACCACGATGGTGCCATTTACAAGATGGAGTTGGGCTGGGAGACCGAGCAGGTCTTTGTGGATGGACGAATGATGATCGAAGCTCGCTGGCCGAACACAGGCCCCGATCTGATGCACCCCACATTAGCCAGGACCGACGCGAACACCACAGCGACGAAGCTAGTCGATGCGGCTCTGACCCAAGCCGACGGTTATTGGGATGGGGCCAAGGTCTGGATTCGTCCCGGCGGTGGCTGGCGGGGAGACAACTCGACGGTTACAGACTACGTCAAGGGTGAACTCAACATTACTCCCAACTCCATGGCAT
>JAKVBY010000134.1:0-1107 GCA_022446825.1 Pirellulaceae bacterium | reverse complement strand
GGCCTTCGGATCTTTGGTGCTACGATCACGATGGCCGATGCGATCCATTGCCAGATCGACCAATGTCACCTTCGCTACGTTTCACACGTGGTGGATATCGAGCATAAGGTCGGCTACGAGGCGCACGGGCACGATACCGGACTCATTGTGGGCGGCAGTGAGAACGTGGTGCGGAGTTGTTCCATTGTTTACAGTGCGGGAAACGGGGTGGTACTGTTACCGCAGAGTTCCAATTGTCAAGTTACCAACTGTATGATCCATGAAATTAACTACGCGTACGTTGATTGCGCCGCGATTCACGCTATCGGCACGGGCCATCTGATTCGCCGCAACAGTCTGTACAACACGGGGGATGCTGTCCTTTATGCTCGTGGCAACCTGAAGAACAGTCGGATCGAGTACAACGACATGCACCATGGAGGCATGTTTAGCTCTGACGTGTGAATTATCTATGCCATTGGCGACGGCCAGGGCATAGTGATTGCGAACAACTGGGTGTACGAGAATCTCAGTTCACTCCATGGGCCTGGTATTTATCTAGACAGCGGCGCCGAGAATTATCGGGTGCATCACAATGTCGTCTGGGACATGAATCCCAACAGTTGTGCCATTGTCCTGAGCGCCCCGAATTCCAATAACTTGTTCGCCAATAATACGACTTATCATTGTGGCCGGGGTATCGACGGTGGAGGATCCGTGGAAGACTGGGTAATGAAGGGGACACGCGTCATTAATAATATCTTTCCGGATTCGATGTGGAAAATCGCTCCTGTGCCGGGCAAAGCTGGTAGTGAAGCGGTTAGCCAAAGTAACCTCCAAGATCTCCCGGCTGGCAATGCCGGATATGTGGAGTGGCTCAACGAATACTCGACTATGTACTGGCCAGAGGGTGACAGTTTTCAACTCGTTCCCGATTCACCGTGTGTCGATGCCGGCACCGTCATCTCCGGAATTACAGACGGCTATATCGGCGCGGCCCCAGATATCGGGGCGTACGAATACGGAACTCCGCCGTGGACCGCGGGCTGCGACCTGGCGGGGGAGATCGATTGGGTAGACACGCTACGGTGATGTTTGCCCGCGTCTTTCCAAGAAACCGATCTGACA
>JAKVBY010000133.1 GCA_022446825.1 Pirellulaceae bacterium | reverse complement strand
CGGTTGCGGCGCTAAAACACAATGGTGTCGGTCGCTCAACGAAGCACAGTGTTGGAGGCGTTCCGGGATTGATGTTGATCACTTTCGACACGGGGGGGCGGTCATGGCTTTATCGAGGAACGTTCAAAAAGCGACGTCGGGATTTTGGTTTGGGAACCACATTGGATCTGTCTTTAGCTGAAGCTCGGGAGAAGGCGCTTGAATACCGTAAGCTACTGCGGTCTGGTATCGACCCCAAGGCCCGCGAAGAGCACGCTGTGACTAAGAGTATTTCTTTCGCGCAGGCCGTGAAACGGTTTTGCGAAACAGAGCTTCTTTGGGTGAAAGAAAAAGAACGGAAAGCTTGGATCAGCACTATGAATACCTATGCGATCCCCGTGCTTGGAAAGCGAGACGTGGATGACATTTCAACGACTGATGTCGCTCGTATTCTAAAACCGATTTGGTCTGAGAAGAGAGAGATCGCAAAAAAGGTCCGAACTCGTTTGGATAAGATTTTTGTTTGGCTCAAAGCAACAGGTTACCGTACGACCCTCAGTCCAGCAAAGTGGGAAGATCTCAAACCAATTCTTGATCCGTTGGGCAGAGCGAAAGCGGTCGTGCATCAACCCGCTATTCCTTTTACCCAAATTCCGGATTGGTTCGCCATTGTTCAAGCGAAGCGTTCGATTTCAGCACGGGCTCTAGAGTTCTTGTGTTTGACTGCAGTGCGATCTGGTGATGTTCGTTTTCTACCCTGGAGTGAGATTGACTTCGAAAGAAGGGTTTGGACGATTCCTCCAAATCGCGAGGGAACGAAACTCAAAGATCGCGATCACAAAGTACCCCTCACGGACCGGATGCTCAGCATTCTCGAACAGATGTTGGAAATTCAATCTTGCGAGTATGTCTTTCCAGGGCCGCATGAGAACGCAATGAGCGATAACACCGTCTCGAAGCTCATGCGAGATATACATAAAGCCGAATTGAGTGCGGGGAGGCCCGGGTTCGTTGACCAGCAGTCGGGACGACGAGCTGTTCCGCATGGACTGCGATCGAGCTTTCGGGACTGGGTTGCAGAATGCACAGAATACCCAGGCGAATTGGCTGAAATAGCAATAGCGCACAAGCATGGTTCAAATACGGAGCTCGCGTATCGCCGCTTAGCTCAGGTAGAGAAACGTCGACCTCTGATGGTCGAATGGGGAGACTACTTGAACTCTGCCAAGCCACTTCAATCCCCAAACAAGCGGTCACATTAAACTGTCTCTATTCCGCTTCTTCCTCAAAAGGTGACATTAAATGCCAGCGGGTTGTTGTTTGGAACGCATGCCCCAAGCAACACAGTGTTGATTCGCTCCCCGCTGCGCCGAGAAGTTGCACGCTTAGCGGCAATCCTTCCTTCGTCTTGCCGCAAGGAAACGTAAGGGCCGGGGTGCCTGCAAAATTCGCTGGCACCGTAAATTGGGTTAGGGCATTGGAAAGAGATGGAGACAGCTCGCGGACACCTGAGTACTGACTTGCGGCAATCTTAAATGGGGCGCCGCCAGCCGGGCATGCAATCGCGTCCACGGTAGAGAGAACTTGCTTGAATTGATGAGTGAATTTCTCTCGTTTCTTCTGAGCTTTTAGTAATCCTTTTTTCGAAGCACCGACGTCCAAGAACTGTCCAAAATAGTCACCAAAAGTGTGTCGATAATAAAAATAAGCGAGTTGGTGTTCTTTCCAAGCTTCATGCGAAGCGATTGCAAACCAAGGTTCAATCAACTCGAGGTAACCGGGCGGCATTTTGATCGGAGTGACGATTGCTCCTAGATCCGCCATAACGTCAATCGCGAGTTCTATGGCCTGGATCAAATCAATCGAGGCGCACGAGTCGATATAGTCGGCATCGTAGCCAATCCTCAATCCTGCCACACTGCATTCAAGCGTTTCAGCGACATTGGTCGGTGGCGTCTTTAGGCTGGTCTCGTCCAAAGGGTCGTGCCCGGAAAGGGCATCCAACATAATTGCAACATCCCTCACTGAACGTGCCATTGGCCCTATATGATCGAGACTGGGAGCAAGGCCGAGGAGTCCGTGCCTACTAATGCGTCCATAGGTGGGTTTTAAACCGGTGATCCCGTTTGCCATGCAAGGAAACCTAATGGATCCGCCTGTATCGGTGCCCGTTGCGCCGAAACATAAGCCTGCTGCCACAGCAACGCCACTACCGCTGGAGGACGCGCCTGGCCAGTATGTGTTGTTCCAAGGGTTTTGCGGAACCGAAAATTCCCTGTGATACCCGGACATCGCGCCTTCTGTGAGATTTAGTTTTCCTAGAATTATTGCGCCTGCTGATTTCAGACGCTGGATCGCGGTTCCGTCTTCAGCGGGTAAGAAATCTTTGAGATGTTTCATCCCTCCTGTGGTCGCAATTCCTCGGGTGTAGTGCAGATCTTTTACAGCCAAAGGGATGCCATGTAAGGGACCGACGTTACGACCCGAAGATATAGCTACATCAGCCTGATCAGCGGCGTTGAGAGCGCCGTCTTTGTCGATGTATGCGTACGCGTTTAGTGTCGGGTTGAGCTGTTCAATGCGAGCCAAAATTGACCGCGTGACTGAAATGGAGCTTTCCTCGCCGGAACGGATTGCGCTTGCGGTACTATAAATCGAATCGATCATCGATATGCAATGTCCCGTCTGGGGTTCGTGTATCGACCCTTGCGAATGATTGCCGCGATCAAGTCGATGAAGTAGCGATCGACTTGAGATAGTCTTGGCACTTTTGAGCGACGAGTTCGGGATGAGAGGCGAACGGCCAGTGACCCACCCCTTCGAGGATTTCGAGCCTCGCAGTTCGAACGGTCGCATGAAGTTCCAAAGCCACCGAAACTGGAATCCGTGTGTCTTCGTCACCGTGAAGAATGAGCAAAGGTTGTTCGATGTGTTTGGCTTTTGAGGTTGATGGTTTCCAATTGCGGCCTTCGCCGAGCCAGGTCTCGATCATTCCGGGAGCATAGAGGCTTTTGTGGAAAGAGGTCACCAATTCGTCTGGCATTTTGCCGCCAAATGCATCATCCAAGCTTGCGCGAAATGCTCCCTCACCGAACGCTCGCACTAATTTTATCAGCGGTCGACCGATCACAGATTTAAACAGCAATTTGTCCAGCGTACCGTTTGGCCAAGTAAATGAAGGGCCTGACCCGCCAAGCGAAATCAATGCCGTCACACGGTTCGGGTGAGCCACTGCCGCGTCCATCGCAATGTGCATTCCAAATGACCAACCCGCCAATACGGCTTGATCGACTGACAAAGCGTCAAGAAAGGAAATCAGTTCAGGAACGTTGTCTTCGACAGATCGAACATGCTTAGGCGACGGAGCGCGCGAACCCCCATAGCCAATTCGATCATAAGCGATACACCGATACTGCGCAGACAACAGTTCTAGTAGTGGCAGGAAGTCAGTCGCCTGGCCGGGTAGTCCGTGTACGAAGACAAGCGGCGGACCAGAGCCGATATCAATGTAGTTGAAGATTTCTCCGCTCGGTGTGCGTAGTTGCTCCAATTCGATATGGTCGTCAAATTGGGATCTTGAGGGGAATCGCGCGACATCCAACATTGGGCTACGACACACCAAATTGCTTCTTCAAACGCTGATGGCGTCGTCGAAACACCCATGAAAAGGTGGCTCTCAGAAACCCACCCATGAACCCAATCCGAGGTATGAAGGCGCAAGTGTCAGTCACTTCAACGCCGCCCTCTCGTTCAATAAGAGTTCTCTTATGAGACCAAAATTTCATGTTGAGATTGGAAGAGCGCTCGTCAAAATAGTTCGGGATATCTTTGCCTACGAATGCGAACTTATGCCGATCGATTGGAATAATACCGAATAGAGTTACGCCGGCTGTGAAGTAACTTTTTCCATCTGCCGGAATGTCGGCCAATTGCGCGTACGTTTTTGGGTAACTCATTTTTATCAATGGGCCCAATTCATTGTTCACGCCGTCCCAGTTTCCGATTGTACGCCAAACGTCTTCGCGTGTGACATCCGGAATGAAAGAGGTGTATTCAAAACTGAGGGCTGCTGTCTGCGCCATTGGTTCTCTGTAAGCTCCTTTTTCAAACAACCACTCCTCTTGCGTCCGGAGTGTGTGTCTATATATTGAATAAATACTCAGATATTTCTACTCGGGTTTCTCATGACCAATGCGACCACTAAGAAACGGCCCAGAAAGCCCGTCAGGACAGCGAAGCAACGTCGTTCGAAGGAAACTGTCGAGGTTATTCTGGAATCAGCGACTCGGATTTTGTCTGACCATGGTTGGGCAGCGCTCAACACAAATGCAATCGCGAAACGTGCGGGGGTGTCTGTTGGATCCGTCTACGAATATTTCCCAAACAAACACGCCATCATCGATATCATTCTCGATCGGCACCTTGCTCAAGGCGAAGCGCTGATCAATCACGGCGCCAGTGTCATTTCCGACAACCCAAGTGCGGAGGCTGTTGTTCAGATTCTGGTTGCGGGTTTCGTCGGTATCCATAGCGACGACCCAAAGCTTCATCGCGCCCTGTCATCCGACGTGCCACTAAATGGAGCGCAGCAAAACAGAGTAGATGCCGTTCGCGCAAAAATAATTAATCTAACAAGCGCTGCGCTATCTACTCATGTTAAAGACCCAAAGACTAAGGCGACTTTGCTTGTTGATGCCGCCGATGCCCTAACCCATAGATGGCTCGTAGATGAGGTCGGCGTCCCAGTATCTGCCGAAGTCCTATCGAATGAGTTAGAGAATATGCTCCGCCTCTACGTTCTGACAGCATAACGTGCGCACCAGTCTTCGTTAGCTGCATCTTAATGGTGAAAGGTCCAAGATATGTTGTTCAAAAAAACTTGCTGGATCAGACATGGCGGGATCAACTCGAAATAAGATACTGGTCACTCCGTTGGCGTATTCACCGGCTCGAAAGTCCATCCCCGTAAAATCGGCTATGCAAGAGGATCTTCAGCGCGTCTTGCGCGAAGCGATTCCGACTCGACTTGAGGCATTGCTTCAAC
>JAKVBY010000132.1 GCA_022446825.1 Pirellulaceae bacterium | reverse complement strand
AGAAACGAACACAAGTAGAGGAATCAAAGATTCGCCCACGCATCCTTTTACTGATATATTGGGGCGGACACGCAGCATCTACTCTGCCTGGATTTTTTCACGAGCTCGGGAAAAACCTTGCCTGCCTTCTGCAGCAAACATCGTTACCATGCTCGTCAGCACGCACAATCATTCACTCGGCTTCACAATCATTACCGGCCCGCCCAGATCAGAGCGGGACTTGTCTCGTGTTCGTTGTTTTACTCGGGCCAGGAACCGGTAACAAAAGCGGAAGGTTCCAGAATGCGTACTCGACTGATTGTCGCAATCGGTTCGTTTTTTTTCTCCACCGGCTTCGTGCATGGGTCGGATCCCACCCAGGTTTTCTTGACGCAAGACGGCCAGGCACTCCATTCGGTTGTAGTCAGTGAAAACGCTCGGGAAAAAGTCAGGGCCACAGCGGAAACGTTGGCCGACTACCTGGGCCGGATCACCGGCGGCACCTTCCACGTCGAGACTGGTGACGGCTCTCGCGGCATCGCAGTTGGACTTCACGATGATTTCCCGGATACCGGCGCAGGCGCCGACCTATCACCAGAAATGATTTCGCGTGCGGACGACTTTCTCCTTCGCTCGCATGCCAACGGCCTGTACGTGGTCGGCACGACCCCGCTGTCCGTCGGCCATGCCGTTTGGACGCTACTGCACCGTCTGGGACATCGCCAGTTCTTCCCTGGCCCGACCTGGGAAGTCGTTCCGAGCGAACCGAACCTGCGAATCGCCATCGACGAGGTGATTCATCCTGATTATCCGTTCGCGACGATGTTCCATTCCATGGGCAACTTCTCGTTAGAAAGCAACAAAGAGATCAACCGATGGCTGGAAAGCAACCGGATGATTAACAGCCGCGACTGGGGTTTCGGACATGTCTACCAGGAACTTCCCAGGGAGTATCCCGAGGTGTTCAAGAAGCATCCAGAGTATTGGTCATTGGTGAATGGCAAACGGGCCGGTGCTAAACTCTGCCTGTCGAACCCAGGCCTGCGGCAGCTGTTTGTGGACCGCTCGCTGAAGTGGTTGAAAGAACATCCTGAAGTCGTCGTGATTTCCGCTGAACCGGCTGACGGCGGCACGTGGTGCGAATGTCAACCGTGTCAAGCGCTCGGCAGTCCTTCTGACCGAGCCCTGGGTATGGCCAATGAAATCGCCCGCGCAGTCGAGACCGCATATCCAGGAGTGGAACGGTATGTCGGGCTCCTCTCCTACGCGGATCATTCGCCGCCACCCGAGCGCGTCACGGCACACCCGCGCGTATTTTTGGGGTTTGCGCAAGGATTCTACTTCGGACAGTTGATCGGCATGGACCTGGTGGAAGCCTGGGTGGCGCGGGGCGTGAAACAGTTCGGGATTTACGACTACTTCAGTGTTTATCAGTGGAGTCACGACATGCCCGGCCTGCCGGGCGTCGCAGGGCTACAACAAACTGCACGCAAGATCAAGGACTTTCATGACCGTGGCGCCGTACAGTGGACGGGCGAGGCGACCAATAGTTGGGGTCCAGCGGGCCTGGGAATGTACCTGGCAGCTCGCTGCCTGTGGGACAAAAGCCTGGACGTGGACGAACTTGTCGATGACTTTCTGACGCGTTGCTTCGGCGAGGCAAAGGACCCCATGACAACGTTCTACGCATTGATCAACGGTGACACTGCACCACTGATCTCCGACGACCTGGTCGGTCGTATGTACAGGACTCTGGATGCCGCCCGCAAACTGACAAAGGATCCGCAGGTGCGGACCCGCATCAGAAGTCTAATCCTCTGGACACATTACATCGAGTTGTTTCGCAGTTATACGGCCGACACCAGTGAGACCCGACAAGCCGCATTCGAGCGGATGATCCGCTATTCCTATCGGATGGCCCCGACCCACATGATCTCCTCACGCCCGCTCTACTACTACTACAACGGGAGCATGGACTCCAAGGCAAGAATCCCCGCAGAAGCCGAGTTTGAGATCCAGGAAGCCGAAAATCCCTGGAAAAGCAGCAAGCCTTTTAGCCAACAGGAGATCGATACGATCGTCAAACGCGGTATGGCCACGAATTCAATTCACAACATTGAATCCGTTGGCTTTAGCGATGAACTAGTTCCAGCAACGCCCCTGGGGTTGAAAGGTACGAGAACAACTCAGGTGTTTACCGGGGCCGGGGGCCGCCGTGTGCTTTACACCTGGGTGACCGAGGGGCAGCAGGAAGTCCAGCTGCTGGTTACCACCGGTACCGCCATTCCGGCATTCCGTACGAGAGGGCCGGCTCAAATTAAAATGTTCTTTCCTGCGGATTCCAACCGTGTAATCGCCCAAGGCCTAGCGCCACCGACAGGCAACCCAACGGGCGAACTGACAAAGGTCAAACTGCCTACCGCGCATGCCGGGCTGCATCGGATTGAGGTCCAATCACGGAGTTACGGACGCGCCGAGATGGAACCAGGCACGCTGTATGTTGAGAAGTGGAGCCGACAACAATCAGAACTCAGCACTGTTTCCTGGTTTTCGGCATATTTCTTCGTTCCTACGGGTACCAAATATGTCGGGGGCTACTCTCCGGATGCGGTCGGATATCTAAAAGATGGCAGCGGGAACAATGTGCTGGCATTCACCCAGCCGGAGTTCCCCGGTTACTTTAATGTGGAAGTTCCCGCTGGAGAGGACGGGAGTGCCTGGCAGTTCTTCTACTGCGGAAAAACTCCTTGGTTAATGACGGTCCCGCCTTTCCTAGCACGCAGCCCGGAGGAATTGCTGATTCCGGCAGAAGTGCTCGAAAAAGAATTGGCTGACAATAGAAATCGTTGATGGCAGTGGCAAGATACGATGTGTTAGACCTCAACGGATCCCCCGAAAATGAACCGTAGACACAGCGCAAGCATGGAATTTCTTGGCTAAAATAAAACCCTTACCTGGAATCCGTCGCGCGGCGGAAGAGCACCGCCCTAAACGGGCTCTGCCAACGCACACCACATTAGGTTCAGAACAAATTTTTCCTGGCCTGGCTAGGTCCACGCCATAAGTTGGGCTGTAACACCAATTTATCGGCCGCTAGAATGGCGGTGAGATCAGCGGTTGTGGGAATGAATCGAGTCAGCATGTTTCACCAGCCAAGGCAATTTGCGAGCCAGCTAACAAGCCGCTGGGTAGCTCTTCTTTGTATCGCTGCCGCTCCTGCTGTACTTGGTCAAGAACCGGAGCGTCCCCCATCCGAAGACGCGTCCCCAGCAGCAGCCCTCTTTCAAGAACACTGCGCGAAGTGCCACGGAAAAGATGGCCATGGAGCTGGGCAACCGCAACGGAATCTCATCGATCGCAAATGGCATCATGGCGCCGAGGTAACCGAGATCGAAGCAACGATCGGCGCGGGAGTTGCCGAGACGGAAATGCCCGCCTGGCGGGACCAACTGAGCCCAGAAACGGTCACCTTACTGGCCCACTATCTCCTTGCCCTGGAAGCCAAAAAACATGGGACAACCACGACGCCACGCGGTCCGCAGGCCACACGGCTGACCAACCTGGCCTCTGCAAACTTGTCGACGGCAACGCTGCCGTTGCCACCAGATCGTAACCTGATCGACGAATATATTTTTGGGCGGCTGCGAAAGGAAAACATTCCCCACGCGGGCCTCTGTTCGGATACCGACTTTTTCCGGCGAATTCATCTCGACCTCACAGGCCGCCTACCTGACGCCGCAGAAGTGCGCACCTTTCTAGCTGACCAGGATGCCACCAAACGTGATAAATTAATCGACAAGTTACTCGGAATTCAGTACTCGGCTGTGCCGGTTCCCGCCGACTATCAAGCACCGTGGCAAGTCGGCGAACCCTTTGTCAGTAAATGGCGTTACTTTTTTGAAGACCTCTTCCGCAATTATGACGAGTGCTCACTCGATACGAGCGCTTTTCGAAATTATCTGGTGGGCTTCTTAAAGTCTAATATTCCCTACGACGTGTTGGTCCGCGACATGTTGTCTGCAACTGCCGTGAACAGCACTTCCAGCGGAGCCGCCGGTTTTCTCGTGCGCCAGGCGGCGTTTGTCATCACCCACGAGGACAAGTGCGATCAGAACAACGTTTACATTACCCGCAACTTCCTGGGAATTAACCTGCACTGTATTTCGTGTCATGACGGAAGTGACCATCTGGACCAGATTAATCTCTGGTTATCCCAAAAAAAACGTGTTGAGTTTTGGCGGCAATCGGCCTTTTTAGGGGACGTTCACATCCTCCGCCCCGGAGGACAACCGTACTATGTTCTTGTCGAAGGTCGGCGCAAGGATCCCCGTCCCGACGCTCCCAATCAACTGGGGATGGCTGGGTTTGAATTCGGGCCCTTTACCGATCCGGCGCAAACCGACTACCGACTCGACCTGTTGACCTATCTGCGCACACCGCGCGATCCGGAGGCCGATGTTTTTCCGGCGTTCATTCTGGACGGCGCAAAACCACGAGACGGACTCAACCCACGGCACGAATTCGCTCGTATGGTGACGGAAAGTCAGCAGTTTGCCAAAGTCGCGGTCAATCTTATCTGGGCCCAGTTCATGACCGTTGGCATTGTCGATCCACCCTTGGATTGGGATTTGGCACGGCAGGATCCCGATCATCCGCCCCCAGCACCATGGGAGTTGCAGCCCTCCCATCCGCACTTGCTGGACGCGCTGGCAGACGATTTTCGCAAGCAACATTTTAACTTGCGGCACCTGATGCGAACCATCTGTCGCAGCAACGCCTATCAATTATCGTCCCAGACCCCAGCTGGTTACGAAGACCGCTTTGATCGCCTTTATTCAAGAAAACTCGTGCGCCGACTGTGGGCCCAGGAAATCGTCGACGCAATCCTGAAATCCACCACCGTCTCGGTCACCGAAAAAGATTTTGCCATGAACTCCAAGGGACCTACCCGCGATGTCCTGGTGGGTCACGACATCGACCTGTCCCGCTTTCTGGACACGTTTGGACAAAGTAATCGCGACACCAAGGAGGCCGACACGCAGAGCATCTCCCTACTGCAATCGGCAACGATGTTGAATAGTACG
>JAKVBY010000131.1 GCA_022446825.1 Pirellulaceae bacterium | reverse complement strand
AGTTATTGGGAACTTGAGCGACAGGACCTTGTTAGTCAACAACTCGATTACTCCTGTGGAGCCGCCTGCCTTGCCACCGTGGCGAAGTATTTTTGGGGTGATGACTACGGAGAAATAGATTTCATCAAATTCAGTTTAAAAGTACTTTCTCCCGAGGAGTTTGCGGATCGCGTAGTCAATGGACTCAACATGGCCGACTTGAAAGGCATGGCGGAACAAGCCGGATATTTTTCCACGGTTGGAAAACTCACCTTCGAGCAACTTACGAAGTCGAAAATACCAGTCGTTGTAGGCATCACTGTCAATGGCTACAACCACTTTGTCGTGCACCGGGGCTGGGATGGTGAAACCGTTTACCTGGCGGATCCCATTCGGGGAAATATTCAGATTTCCAGACAAGATTTTGAAGAGCAATGGCAGCGGCAGCTTGTTCTTGTCGTTGCTAAAAGAGTACAGACACTACCGACCGACGCACCAATTCTTGTCCGCGAAAAGGACCGAAAACGCGGCGAATTAAATGCGAACACAATCCGCAGAAATTTCCTGGTCCTGAAACCCGGGTTTTAGCTCGCCGATCGAGACACATCGTTTTCGTTCTCGCTCGAGCCTCTCCAATTGCTTCCTGTTACTACTCGCAAACGGCCAGTGACCCCGCAGGATGGACCACTTCATCTGACATCCACAACTGCGCAAGAAAACAAAGTCGAGTTTCACCCATCGCCGTAATCATCCATCGCAAGAAGATCTCGCAGCCTACCTGAGTGTTTTCCAAGCACAACCTGCCGAGACGAGGCATTTCTTCGCTCCGTCAAACTGTCCTGGCAAATCTCTCTGGCGTCATCAAGAGGGGACGCACCGCGCCCAGCCACACGTTTACCGTGATCAACTGCAACCTTGACGAGGGGCTTTATTTCGAATGACCTATAGCTCGCCGTCCTCTGGCTGAGGATGCCTGCTGAAGCAAATGCCAGGCATGCTATTTCATTGTTTCTGTTTCGCGACGTCCGTTACCGCCCGGAACACATCTTAAAAACGTGCCTGTACATCAGTCTACGAAACCGTGGCAATGAGATGAGTTTGGCACTAGCTAAAACGTGTCCAACAAAAAAATCTAACGCACCTGAAGCGTCTCGCTTTGTTTAATGCGACCTCGGGTCCAGCCGCAGTCCACACGATTTATCGGCAAGCTGGACTGAGCACTAAGCACCGACAATGGCTCTCTGGAGATGTCGCGTTACGACTACGTTGTGGCTCTAAGACAACCTTTGACTAAGTCACCAAGTAGCGCAACTGATACGACCGCTACAACTCCCTCGAATTGTGATTCCTTCTCTGGCAATTTCTAGGTTTTGCGTGGAGTTTACCACGTGGGTAATTAGCTTGAAATTCATGGTCCCACGACGGTGGTCGTACCACCTGCAAGAAACTTAATCAGGAGATTTGGAATGAAAGTTGCACTAACGCTCGTTGCGTCCTTACTGTTCACTGCACCTGCACTTGCTGATGAAAACCTGCTCATGAGTCTCGGTCTGGCTGATCTACAAGTCGCGAGTGAAACGGAAGCCAGTCAGGTTTCCGGTAAAGGCTTTGTCTTAGCCCACGGCCTATCCAGCAATTGGATTGATGTAGGTCCGATCGGCGAGTCATTTGATCTAGCCCGATCCGAAGCCCATCAAACTTTGGAACTTGCCGGTCTCAACATGCTGGAAGGTATCACAGGTGCGACCAGTGAAGTCACCTTTGATTTATCCGAAGCTGATGCCAGTGGTAGTCATCTGATGACGCAAGGCTCGCTGACCATCACCTCGAGTACTGTCGTGATTGGCTCAGCTCACTAGTCAAGACGCTTGTTTCGTTCACTTCCTCAACCGCCGTGCGGGTAATTTAAGACTTAGACGACTTCAAGGAGAATCATTCGACATGTGGAAAAAGATCACCACTTTATTGGTCACCGTCGCTCTATGCGGCACGGCCTCCGGCGAAGATCATCTTCTAGCCACGCTCGGTCTTTCAGGATTAGATGTCGTTTCCACGACCGAAGCAGCCAACGTTCGTGGGCACGGCTATGCAGTCTCCACAGGGTCATCCCGTTCGGGCTTGGAGGTAATCCAACCCGACGATTTGACACCCGGAGAAGCAGGCTCGATCTCCAAAAGCCAGATCACCGCTTCAGGTCTGGAACGATCTGCGATTCGCCATATTACGGAAGTTCGCTTGAATTCAAATTTCTCGTCGGCAGAAGCTCCGGGAATCGTTGGTATGGGAGTCGTTGACTTCCAACTACGATCCACCGGCTATGCCACTTCACGCTCGTATTGATCGTGCCTGGTCTACAAGCATCATTTGACTCGCGCTGGTCCGTAGATCACAATAGTCAGCTATCAGAAACTTTTTTTCTTATAGGGATACGTAGTTATGAAGTACTTGCTGCCGACTTTCATTTTAATTGGTGCGCTCGATTTCGGCGGTGTTGCAGTCGGCGACGAACCCGATTTGCGGAACCATTTCGAAGCGTGGGGGATTCCTCAACTTGTCTCTGTTAGTAATGCAGAAGCGAGTCAGGTGAGTGGTCAGGGTTTCGTTCACCATCATCCTCACCTGCACCGATTTGCCTATGCCGCAAGTCGTTCTGCATCGGCTCTTCCTGGTACCTTTACAAACAACTTTGCCGAAGCATCTGGAAGCTTCCTTGCCGAGGCAACTTCTGGTGCCTTGTCGGAGTTGAACTCCAGCGTATCTGGAGCACATAATCCAGCCGCTACTAGCGCCCCCGGTTGGCATGGGCACCCTGGTTGGTATGGCTTCGGCTGGCATCCTTGGGTTGGTGGAACCGGCAATCGCCAAATCAGTGTAGGTTCTGACGGCTTTGCCTTCGCTACACGTGACTAGCCAATAAAAATATTAATTATAGAAATAGATGCCAAGTTCCGGCGAGCACTCGTCGGAACTTTTTTATTGGCGCACCTGTGGTTCGCATCTGCAATCTCCTTTAAGTAATCTTGATAACGACTTCGCTCCCTCGGTGCTCCAGACGACGAGTGGAGAAGGGCTTTCACCGCAAGATCCCTCGGTACAAGACGCTCGGAGTACCATACCGGGAGTATCATGCGCTGCGCAGGCACCCAACGAATCTTCAGTAGTACCTGCATTTCCAGGCTGCAGCCGTTATCCAGATACTGGACGCCGAAGCCTGTTCGCCACAAACTGCCAAGATCAGCTATAAGTCGTCCTCTGGCAACACTCCGGCTTGCGGCAACGAAACTTAACCCGATCTTGAGTTGGATTTCCTACGCTGGTCTGCCATGATGGGAACTTATGTCGTTTCTCTCCCAACGTTTGTCGACTAGCAGTCCGACTGCCTTCTCTGCGTACTGCATTCTCGCAGCATTCAGTACATATTTCTGTATGTACGCCTTCCGCAAACCGTTTACGGCTGGAACCTTCGAAGAAGTCATACTCTGGGGCATCGGCTACAAGACGGTACTGATCGCTGCGCAACTCGCCGGTTACACCATTTCCAAATTCGTCGGTATTAAAATTATCGCGGAGATGCCGCCAGCCCGTCGAGCAGCGACCCTACTGGGTCTGATCGCACTAGCCGAATTATCCCTCTTGCTCTTCGCGGTGATACCGCCACCCTACAACTTTGTCATGCTGTTTTTCAACGGTTTGCCACTTGGGATGGTCTTTGGGCTGGTCTTGGCCTATCTCGAAGGACGGCAGATGACCGAAGCGCTGGCCGCCGGCTTGTGTGCCAGCTTTATTGTCTCCTCCGGTTGGGTCCGATCGATTGGAAGGTATTTAATCCAATGGGGAGTATCTGAATATTGGATGCCATTCCTCACCGGCCTTTTCTTCATTGTGCCACTTCTTATTTCAGTCTGGTTACTTTGCCAGATTCCCAAACCAAATGAAAAAGACATCCAACATCGTTCACAGCGGACACCGATGACAAAAGTCGAGCGCAAAGCGTTCTTCAAGCGTCATCGGATTGGATTATTAGGGCTGCTTTTGATTTACGTTGTGCTAACTATCATGCGCACGATCCGAGACGATTTTTCGGTCGAACTCTGGCGAGATCTCGGCCATGCAGACAAACCCGATATATTCGCGAAGTCAGAAACACTCGTCATGTTTGGAGTGGTCGGAATCAATGGTGCCGCCTGCTGGATTACCAGTAATCGTAAAGCATTTCTCGGCTCGCTCGGTTTGGTCGCAACAGGATTCTTGCTTGCGTTATTCACTCTCATTGCTCAGCTTCAAGGGTTGCTGAATCCCTTTACCTTCATGGTATTGATTGGCCTGGGAACCTACATTCCCTATGTAGCGTTTCACACGACGGTTTTTGAACGTTTGCTCGCGGCATTTCGTGAAACGGGAAACATTGGTTACGTCATGTACCTTGCCGATGCGGTGGGATATTTGGGAACGATCGGCGTCATGGCCTGCCACAACTTAGCCCACTGGGAAGTTGACTTCGTAACTCTGTTCGTACGTCTTTCGATGCTGATTGCAACACTCGCGATCGGCGTTACACTGTTCTTAATCTGGCACTATCAAAAGCATCTTCCGGAAAGTCATGAACCAGAGTAACCGCAACATCATCCGCGACATCGAGGAACTATTTGAACAGCGCGGAAATTCCATGTATGCGGGCGAACTGGTAACGCAAACAGAACACGCTTTGCAATGTGCAACACAGGCTGTGGAAAGCGGGGCGAGTGATCCGCTGATTGCCGCAGCCTTGTTACACGACATCGGACACCTCTTACATGATCTCGGAGAAACCTGTGCCGCCAACGGGGTTGACGATCAACACGAGCAACTTGGGGCAGAATGGTTAGAAACATTTTTCCGTCAGGATCTTTCGGAACCCGTCAAGTTGCATGTCTCCGCCAAACGCTATTGCTGTGCAACCCGTCCTGATTATCTGGCCCAGCTTTCGGCAGCATCGAAACTGAGTCTGCAGTTGCAAGGTGGCCCGATGTCCACTCAAGAAGTAGACGCATTTCGCGAACACCCCTTTTTCCAGCAAGCCGTCCAGCTGCGTGCTTGGGACGAAGCTGCGAAGGTCCGCGGATTAGTCACACCACCATTGTCTGAGTTTCTAGAGCATGTTGAGAGGTCCTTTCATGAGGAAAAATGAACCGGCGTCACTTGAACTTATTGTCTTTGATATTGGAGGGACCATTGTCGACCACGGCTGCATGGCTCCGGTTTCAGCATTTGTCAGAGCGTTCCAGGCGTTGGGAATCCAGATCTCGATCGAGCAAGCTCGTGGTCCTATGGGGCTTGCCAAGCTGGACCATATTCGTGAGTTATTCAAACTATCCTCTACAACTCAGCAATGGCAAGAACGCCATAACCGCGACTGGAACGAAGAAGACGTCTCCGCGACCTACACACGCTTTCTTCCTTTACAGACACAAATTGCTAAAGAGCATACGGACGTCATCTCGGGCTTTTCAGAATGCTGGTCCCATTTGCGAAAAGCTGGTATTTCGATCGGTCTCACCACAGGTTATCCACGCGACATCGCTCGCCCGATTCTCGCAGCGTTAAATCAGGCGGGCTTTGATTCTGACTCAGATGTTTGTGCGGATGAAGTTCCCGCAGGACGACCGGAACCTTTTATGATTCAGCGAATCATGGAGGAATGTAAGATTACCAATCCTCAAGCCGTCGTAAAAGTTGGTGATACGGTTCCCGACATGCAGGCGGCGCGGAACGCCCATACCTGGGCCATCGGCATTACGGAAACGGGAAGCGAATTCGGCTTAACCAAGGAAGCGTTAACCGCACTT
>JAKVBY010000130.1 GCA_022446825.1 Pirellulaceae bacterium | reverse complement strand
CCCCCCCAGCAACCACCAACAGTCCCCAGCGCAAGCGGCTCCCCTTGGCCTGCACTTTAAACCTCAACAAATGTGCGACCAACAAATTCAATCCCATCACAACACCGATGAGCCAGCCACCGGGAAAATAAAAACCGCCACCGGGGGGTGTGGTATTGGGGAAAAAAGATGGGGGAAAGAAAACCTTAAATTCAATCCAAGCAAAGCCCAAAGTCGGCCAAGCAGAGACACGAAAGTAATCACGGATCACTTCCCAAATATCTTTTTCCGTCTGCGCAAGCGTGCCCGCAAACACAAGGAAGGTCGACATGGCCAAAAGGACAACGGTTAAACGCAATGATGCCAAAGGAGCAAACATTTTGCGCAGGCCCGGCAACCGACCATTCTGCAACGGTCTCGCCAAGTCTAACTCGTTGGCCATGCCATCATCCACGGACCCACTGATCGCCATCTTCAGCTCCATCAATTCGTTGCAAATTCTATTGTTTCCAGAAACGCGGTGAAGCGATCTTTTTCCCGTTGGGCGAGTTCCGTATCCCCCATCAGCTTAACGTACCAATCCTTGCCCCCGTACTCGACAATCGCCCCTAGAATGGTGAGAGATTCCCCCACTAACTCGACGTAGTGGCCAGGGGAACCAGAAATGTCGATGTTTGCTGCCACCTGCTCGAGGTCCGCTTCGGTGACCGCAGCCAAACCAACTTGCCCGCGCCACCGATTAACGTTAGCCAACAGGGTTCCGGAGCCAGCTTGCAAGTCGATGATCGAGATATCAATCTTGCGTTCTCCTTCGACCACTTCAAAGGAAGCTTTTCGCATGGCGGCTTGGCGTCCCGCAGACCACTCCGTCGGCGGAACAAAACGTACGGGAGAGTTCGCTGTAGATGCAGTTGTACGAGAAGGCCGGGGCGGAGTAGCCCCACCGGCAAACGGAGCACGCGACATACCGCCGCTGTCAAACTGACCAGTCATGTCAACATAAGTTGCGGTAACACCGTCGAGAGAGATCTCTTGAGAATTGCCCGGTAATTGTTGCCTGCTCCAAGGCGGCAATTTGAGTTGACCGCGCCAACGATTGACATTCATTAACAAGTATTGCTCTAAATTCTCGGAACTCACTCCCAGCGAAGTCACACTGATTTCAACCTTCTCGTTTCCTACAGGTACCTCAATCGTGGCAAACCGCATCTCATTGCCACGTTGCGCTCGCCAAGCTTCCGGGAGGTTCCAAACAGGCTCGAGGCGACCGGCGTCAGCTTGCTTAAAACTTAGGCCGGCGATGAACTTTTCAAAACTGTCCGCCACTTTGGCCACATTTTCCAGCGAGTCAACTAGCTTGAAGAACCAAGCTTGGTCACCGACGGGCATGATGGCGGCCAACATGCGGTGAGTCTCTGCCGTGGAAGCATCCGTGGAAGTGGAGGTCTGATTACTTTCGAGGTGATTTTCTTCCCACACCAGCTGAGACTTTTTTACCTTGTACTCAACAATCGCATCGTCACTACCACATCCCAGAAAAATCAGGAAAGACACGACAAAGCAAGAGGACAACCGCTGTTTTGGACTCACAGGACGCTCACAAGTCTAAAGAAGTTGTAACCGGACGGGGGAAGTTGTAACCGGACGGGGCAGGAGGGATCATGATACCCCACCAACGACACGATGCGAGGGCAACTCACAAAATCTGCTCAACAACGCATCTCGCCAGGAATCGACACCCAATTGGCAGCAGCATGTCAGATGAAAACCGCAGCCCCTAAGAATTATAGCGCGGAGGAGAAAGAAAGGTACAGATGGTGCAGAAGAGATTCTGCACGCGAGTTGCCGCTACGTAATGCCTGTATGGAGGCGACCAAAGGCCCAAAGGTGGCATGACAAATTACTTGAAGACACCTGCAATCAATTCCGTAATCTTGGTGCTGGCATCTAGTTGGTCACCATAGAGCCACATATTTCTGACCACGTCGACCATTACAATCCCCGTCAGCGTAAGCAAAAAAAGAATACAGCTGAGGACCAAAACAGTCCAAATGGGATATTCCGCTTCAGGCAGAGCTGACGCNCCAGCATACATGCCTGCTCCTGGCATNGCGTCAGGCCCCATNCCAGCTGCACCTGCGGCCATGTCGGGGGCAACGGCTCCCCCAGCGGCCAGGCCATCCTTCGGCGGGACCATTCCTGGATCAGCCGCCATCGGTGCGGGGGCCAAGCCAGCACCCATGGGAACCATTTCGGCAGCTCCCGGTACGTCGGCTGCGGGATCAACCATTTCTAGTTGGTTTGCCAAGCCCATTTCTTCGCCACCCAGCAGTGCAGGCTCGGCGGATTGGACCATGGTTGCCGAATCGGCATCGAAAGCCTCAGAATCCTCTAAGGCAATTACCTGTGATCCGCTATCGTCGGCGTCATCGCCTTCAGCATCGTAGGGGGACAACAGGAATTCTTCGTCTTGTTTGAGTTGTGTCGATTCATCATCACCGACTTCATCTTCCAACGAAATCATTTCGTCATCTTCTTCCGGCAGTTCCAACTCGGAAATCCCGCCACTCGTCGAGTCAAGCATGTCCGCATCTTCTAGAGAAAGGCCGCTGTCGGTGGGAGAACCCAGCGTGATGCCACTGTCGCCACCAACACTGACATCACTCCCCGTACCCGTTGAACTATCCCCGCCCAAGACCGCATCATCTTCGGCGCCCAATTTTAACTGGGCCTCGTCATCTAAATCCAAATCAAAATTGTCCGACCCAACTCCACTCACTGAATCTTCCAAGCCGGTTAAATCGCTATCGTTCTCTAAATTGAGTTCCGAACCGCTGCTGCCAACTTCGAGGTCAAGATTGGATCCTGTGCCGCTCAAGTCACCTAAATCAGCTTCCAAACCACCGCCAGCCCCACCATCAAGCTCCAAGTCCGAACCCGTCCCACTAGGTGTCCCTAAATCTAGATTCGATTCCGTTC
The DNA here is from genome assembly GCA_022446825.1 of Pirellulaceae bacterium. GTDB lineage: Bacteria > Planctomycetota > Planctomycetia > Pirellulales > Pirellulaceae > JAKVBY01. The sequence goes on along the minus strand of JAKVBY010000130.1, from coordinate 2,816 downwards.
CCGAAGCATCTTCCAAGCTCACCTCCGAACCGATTCCCGAGCCCGACTCAGGGATCAACGACACATCACTTTCGCTGCCTTGTGAGGCAACCAACGAAACATCGCTTAGCTCATCGTCATCTCCGGGGATCAGAGACAAATCACTATCGGAAGGTGGCAGTTGATCACCAATGATGATGCTTGAAGGACTAGCCGAAGCACCTCCAAGCTCTTCCTCATTTACCAACACTGAAGAAGCTGTATCTTCACTGTCAGAGAGCCCCCCCGAATCAAACTCTGTCTCGAGAAGATCATCGAGATCATCATCCATACTCAAGGAAGAACCAGGCTGAGATTGATGAAGTCCGCCCGCGTCGTTGAGAAATCGCTGAACTTCTTCTTCTTTGAATTTCCAACTCGCCCCATCTCGATAACCGTGAATTTCACCGCTTGCGCGCAATTCAACGAGTTGATCGGGGGTCATACCCAACGTATCCGCAGCTTCTTTAAGTTCAACAAACCTGCCGGCCATAGGATCTGGCTCCAAGTTGGAAAAACACCGGGCGGTACAGAATACTCCGTTCGTGGCCAAGCAAAACCGCACTGCCCAGGATGTGCATATTTTTGCCGCTAAGGACTGCTCACCCCCAGCGCAACAAACAAGATTCGAAACTCGTCTAATTTCTATTTTAAAAGCCGAAACTCACGATTCAAGTGAATTCACCATCGACAAAGCGAACCAAATCCTCGTCTAAATCCAAGATCTGACGAATTCAACGATTACATCGTCGGACCACGCAGTCGGTCCCCGCGACCAATTTTCCACATGAAATGCCCATTCACTGACACTCCTCAGCCGGCCACACTCCCGGCAGTCCCGACCAAAATCGCATTGTTACGGAAAAATCACCCTATTACGACAAAATCAACGATCAACAACCTCAACAATTTGACCTACTTTTATCGCGGTAAAACCCCGGTTCACCCAATGAACAGCCAGCCTCGAGACCATCAGACCACAACACCTCACCAAAGGTAAAGATAGGCAACTTAAATAGCGTGTAGCGATTAAATCATTTTATCTGATTTTGCCGGTTTTAACGTCGATATCAATAAACAGGAATTTTGCTGGTTCTTCATTGGCATGCCCAAGAGAGCCGACACTCAAAAACCGTTTAAAGAATGCTTGCGGCCCAGGTCAGCAAAGACCACCTCGGCGCTGCGGAAGAACAAACTTGGACCTGCTCCATCATGAGAGGGAATACGATGGGTGCCCAATCACCGCTTCGATTTGTGCTTGTAACCGCGCTCCTGACGCATGGTTTCACCAGCGCGGTTGCCACAGATTTCGAGACCACTGCACACCATCGGAATATTGTGGCCCTCGAGCACAAACGGTTGGCGGTCTCCCAGCGTCAACGCAACCCACTCCGTGGTCAGAAAGGACCAAACACAGGTAAAACATCCGCTTTGCCTAGCATGAATAACACAGAACCTAAAGCACAAGTCAAGCTATCCTCGACTCGCAACAAAGTTTCGCAAGAATCCCCCCAGATCGCGAAATCTCAAACGTTTCACACATCTCGGCACGTGCAAGACCCATCCTTGCCCAGCGAGGCAAGCTCAGATCATTCGGCTCCACCTATTAAAAGTCGTGCGGCGTACTTTTCTTCCACCACACAATCGTCTCTCTCCGACAGATTTACTGAGCCAGGTAAGTCGTACAAAAATCTCTTTTGCGGCCAACCAAGCTGTCTCTGGGTCAAGGCAGACCAGCTGTTTTGGTGGACCAAGGGCATGAATACTCCTCCCTTGGTAACCATGAGCGATCCTAATATCGATCCGGACGTCGTAAATGATCCGACACGTCATGGTGTCCTCGGCGACCCAGCCACTCGAGTTCTTTTTGGTCAGGGTGACATTCTTCGCGATCTCCAACTTGGCGGTCGCCTGCGCGGTGGAATTTGGCTTGATTGCTGTCGTCGTTGGCTGCTCGAAGGTGAATTTTTTGGTATCGATTCAGCCTCAGAGGGTTTCCGCCAAACTGGTTTTGATCATGAGATCTTGGCACGCCCCTTCATCAACAGAGATCCGAGCCTGAGCGATCTAGGCGTGCCGGCCGCAGAATTAGTCTCCTCACCAGCCGGCGGCTTAGGCGGTGCGGTCAGTGTGAATGCCGAAACATCTCTGTGGTCCGCCGGTATTCGTCTTCGCAGGAACCTCTGCTGTAACGAATGGGCCTGCCAAGGTTGCGATACTGGCTATAATCGCAGAGATTTTATCTGTGGATACCGCGTTTTAAAGATGGTCGAACATCTCGGCGTACGTGAAGAACTCAACTCGTTATCTGCCCCGGTCACCCACTTCGATTTACGTGACGATTTTGACACCTCCACAGAATTTCATGGCTTTGAATTTGGCTACGAATGGGAATGGAAACGAGCAAAATGGTCTTTGGAACTGCTCACAAAAGTGGCGATTGGTAATAACCATCAACGCGTTACGATCCGTGGAGAAACCTTGTCATCGGATTCTCTGGGGACGACGGCGCGTCCCGGCGGTTTGCTGACACAAAATAGTAACCTCGGTTCTTATGAACGTAATCGCCTCTCCTTGGTTCCGGAACTTGGCGTAACTGCCGGTTACCAAATCACCAATCACCTCCGTTTTCATCTCGGCTACAGCTTGATTTCCTGGTCAAAAGTAGTCCGCCCGGGGGACCAAATCGATCTTAACGTAGACGGCCAATTTCTACTCGACCCCAATATGGGAACCATCTTTCCCCAATTCAATTTCCAGGAAGACCATTTCTGGGCCCAAGGACTCCACCTCGGATT
>JAKVBY010000013.1 GCA_022446825.1 Pirellulaceae bacterium | reverse complement strand
TGCCACTTGGCCATAGGATTTCAACCTTATCAATTGTTTGTGCAGCACCGATACCAAAAAGCAAAACTCGTTGATTGCTACACTGATAGCCATCGCCAGCACTGATTTGCTGCACAAATTGTCGTGTTCCCTGGTAGACGCGTACTGTTGCTCCAATGGCGTCGCGACTGCTTGAAACGCCGCGCAGCTGAACTTTGATGTAATTTCCAGTAATTGGAGTTTGGTTGAGCAGGAGTGTGGCGGATTCCGCTAGGTGAGTAATTACCAACTCTTCACGACCATCGCGGTTCCAGTCGACTCTGGCCACTGCACGGCCAACATGATCTCTCTGGAAAAAGTTGCCGAGTTGGCTATTTTCGACCAAGTCAAAGCCGGCACTACCGTTGTAGAATAACTGAGGTGGCATAGCGTAGTTGGGAAGTCCGGGGTCGATATGCCCATTGGACACAAATAGGTCACGTCGACCATCAAGATCGACATCCAGGAACTGAGTGCCAAAACCGGAAAGCGAAAAACCCGCGTCGTACAATCCGAACGATCGCGTTACATCGTCGAATTGTCCGGGTGAAGTCTGGCGGTACAGGGCGTTTGCTTCTCGCACGAAATTAGTAACAAAAAGGTCAAGAAGTCCGTCATTGTCGATGTCTCCGAAGGCCACACCCATACTGCCATTCGCAAAACCGTCGTTATTGACCGCGACACCTCGCAGGAGACCGTCTTCGCGGAATGTCAAAGGCTCGTCGCGTTTGAGGGCCGCTGAGTAGTGAAAGTTGTCGACAGAATCATTCGCGACATACAGGTGGCTTGAAGACTTGGTTGGGAAGCGGTGCGTTAAAACACCCAATCCTTTGCCTCGGGCTGTATCGATCCCACTACTTTCAGTGACATTTGTAAAACTTCCATCCCCATGACTGATCAGAAGGTGGTCGCCATCTGCGGCGTATTGACGTGGACCACATATATGCATGGAGGCTTCTGAGACGCCACAGGTCTTAGTAAAGATCTCATCGCCTGCGAGATAGTTCACATCAAATAAATCTGGCAACCCATCGCCATTGATGTCTGCCAACATGCAACTCGTCGTCCAACTGTCCTGTGACAAGCCAGCAACCTCCGATGCGTCGTGAAACGTTCCATCACCATTGTTTCGATAGAGTCGATTGGTGCCGATATTTGCAATGTAAATATCGGGGAAGCCATCATTGTTAAAGTCACCGATAGAAACTCCTTGACTGTATTGAGTTTCTGCAATTCCCAACTCACTCGTAACCTCAAGGAATTCTCCATTACCGAGATTGCGAAACACCTTGTCGAGGTACTTTCGTTGAGTCACGTCGAATGGAAATTCGCTACCCTGCGGAAAATAAAAATCGGGCCAGCCGTCGCAATCAAAATCAAGCACGCCTATACCGCCACCGGTAGTCACAAAAATGCCCGCTATATCTTGAGCGTTTTCCCGACTATCGAAGTAATCAAAGTGAACGCCACTCGCAGCGGTGACATCCGTAAGACGAATTTTCGGGATTTTTGTCGGTGCGTTCTGAGTGGCCGCGACTTCCCCTGAAATTTCCCAGTCGGGCAGCGGAAATCGAGTCAGACCAAAGCCATGCATCGGTGTTGCTGCTTTAATGGTCAGCGGCGTCTGGTCGGTGACCCGTTGGCGAATTCGTGTCATTAGCTTGTTGGCCCACTCCGTATCGGCACCGCGCTGGGCTGCGATGTTTGCCCATGCCCCGGCCTCCCAGATTCGACCCAAAGATTCCATCAGAGAAATGACGGATTTGATATCCTCCAAATCGACCTGAGCGTTGGGGTCACGTTCGAAGACGTCGATGCGAAAAATGTTTTCGCGCAGAGCGATTAACTTTTTGGCGTGCTCTGCAAAAGCCCGCGCTTTTGCAGATAACCCTACCGAAGTAAGTACCTGGGAGATTCGATAGTTGGCAGTCTCGTGATTGGGGTCGAGTCGCAAAGCTTCCCAATAACACCGTGCGGCTACTCGCGGTTGACTTTTCTTTTCAGCAAAACGTCCCCAGCTGACCCATATGTCTGGATGCTGTTTTCCATCTTCTGGTATTTCGTGAACCGCACGTAAAAACTCGGGATCTTTTTCAGTATGTAGTAACGCGGCGCACAGTAAAGCATGTGCTTCGATTTCTTCTGGATTGGATTCTAGTACCTGACGCGATAAATGAATGGCTTCGGTAAAGCGATTTCCAATTGCGAAGGCACGTGCTTGGCCGAGTTTGACCATCTCGTCCTCCGCTAAATCACTTTCAGGTTGAACAAAACGTGGGTCGTCAACGTTGTTACTAAGAATGCTCAACCAAAGTAATTGAGAGAGATCGGCGTTGCCTTGCTTGGCAATAAGAAACAAGTAGGGGACGGCCTCCCATCGGCGACCTGTGACTACCAAAATGCGAGATAATAAATTATTCGCCATAGAGTGATTTAGGTCATGAGCAAGTGCTCGGCGGACGGTTGCTTCCCCGGCAGAAATTTGATTTAGTTCAAGGAATTGGAGATGAGCTGCATCCGAGAATGCGAATGCGGCAGGTGGGCCGCCGCTTTCACCGGCTTGTAGAAAAAAATTAACGGCTGTGTCTAATTGTCCTTTGGCAGTTGCAGCTTTTCCGGCGAAGATCAACGCGATGTCGAGTTTTGGGTTGATTGCCAGGAGTTGGTCGGCAAGTCTTTCCAGCTCATCAAAGCGACCGGCCTGCAGAGCATCACGAGCTTGTGTCAAGAGTTGGCGGCGCTCATCTTCTGGAACCGTGGTTGTTTTTGGAGACGTCGATGGAGTCATTTCAAGCGAATCTGGCAGCTCTGTTTTCGACTCAGCATCTGGGGGCGTAGTTGGCTGCGTGGTTTGTCTCTGGGTTAAAAAAAAACCAATCGCAATGATCAGGATAATGCCGATTGGTAGGGCAAGTTTGCGATCCACAGCAATGGCTATATCGTTCGAGGAAGAAATTTGGATGCTAACGGCGAATAATCAATTGTGCCCAGTCTAGCGACCGCGGAACGCTCGCGTCAATTTGGCCACTTTTTGATCAGTCAACGTTTCTGAAGCCGAAGTGGCAAGAATTGCTGTTGTCAAATAGGACTGCCACGCACCCCCTCGTGCTTAGATTGGCATGCCATTAGCCGCAAGATCATGGTATTGTGAAGCCGCTGTTGCGGGTTCAGGAATGTTTCCCTTATGTGCATCATGTAAGTTTACGGTTTCTTCGCGTCATGACAAACATCGACCAATTTGAGAGTGTGTTTAAGTCGGCGGACAAGCAGCGGTTTAAACTCGGCGAAGTATCATTTCGGACGGTCTTAATCGTCAGTGACGGCGATGTCGAGGCGACGAACCGCTTTGCCCAGACAGTCCGAGCGTTTCTCGATCAAATCCTCGTGACATCGGATCCATTAGAAATTAATTCAATTGCAGGAAATAGCTTTACACAGGTGGCTGAATTGCTCGAGCAAGTGGAGTTGGTTCAACCTGATTTGATTTGTACTTATCGGAACCTTCATGCTCCGGCACTGGAGCACCCATTCAGTTTGGGGACCTATGTGGATGTCTTAACCCAAGCGACGAGCGTTCCTGTTATGCTTCTGGCTCATCCGGCGCGCCCTCCTCGTCAGCCTCCAGCCGATTCCTCCCGGAACGTTATGGCAATTACTGACCATCTCACAGGAGATCATCGGCTAGTCAGTACGGCAAGTAGCTTTACGAAATCCGGAGGAAATTTGGTACTGGCTCATATTGAGGATGAGGCAACGTTTGATCGTTATGTGGAAACGATCTCGCGAATTCCCGCGCTCGACACAGAACTAGCAAGAGATGAAATTTACGAGCAGTTGCTTAAAGAGCCTCGCGACTACGTTCAGTCTTGTCGGGATGTTTTAGCATCGGATTTAACCGCGGTGGCTGTGGAAAGTATTGTGACTATGGGGAACCAGCTTGCTGATTATCGCCGTTTGGTTCAGGAATGCGATGTGGCATTGTTAGTCATTAATACAAAAAACGATGAGCAACTGGCAATGCACGGTTTGGCTTATCCACTAACCATCGAATTGCGAGATACACCCATGCTGCTTTTGTAAGGTAGGCGTAATTTGTTGTTTTAAGGGTTCATTGCAAGTACGAGATGGGATGCCGTAATGGGAATGGTTCTCGCCAATCAAACTGGAAGCGTGGCGGGCTGGCAAACAGTTTTGTTCGCAATTCTGTTAGTTGGTCTTATTGCTTGTTTGGCACTGGAAGAGAAGCTGCACGCAAAGAAATCTATCATCGCGGGCGGTTTCGCGATTGCTTGTCTGTTGCTGGGTGCGATTTGTGATGTGTTGCCATTTGAAAAAATTGTCGTTGGTAGCCACAAAGTCGTTGAATATGAGGAATTTTCCGCAGAATTTGTTGTGCACACGGATGATGCTGCAGAGCCGACCAAGCACCCGGTCCACTTAGATCACGAGGATCCAAGTGAGCATCGCATGCTACATGTCGATGGGCACCGGTTAGAAATGCCCGTTTTTATTCCGGGAATTGATTGGGGTGTGATTGCCATCATTCTTGGATCGAGTCTGTTTGTGGATGTGACCAGCAAGTCAGGACTTTTTTCTTGGATTGCGATTCGGGTTACCAAAGCTTCGGCAGGTGATCCACTAAAACTACTTGTGTTTTACGGAGTGATGACGGTCGTCTTTTCGGCAGTCTTAAATAATGTTACCGCCATGATCATTGTCGGTTCATTGACGGTTGTTTCCTTGGAAAGACTCCAGCGACGCGAACAGTTACTTGGTTTTTTGCTTGTGGAAGGGTTGCTCACAAACATCGGTGGCTTACTCACCCTGATTAGCTCCGTGCCCAATATTATTGTTGGTACTGCAGCCCAAATTTCTTTCGCCGAATTTTTCTGGAAATCGAGCCCTTTCGTTCTAGTAGCCACAGTCATAACTATCGCCATGGGCGCAAAAATGTTTCAGATTCGCCGATTAGGATCTGCAGAAGAACAGGCAGAAGCCCGCGAACTCGTCTCCAATTTCGATGAAAACGATGGGGTGGAGAGTTGGCGATTTTTTTGGTTTGGCACGACCATGCTTATTTTGTTCATCATCACAATTGCCACCACTTCCATCTTACCGCTCCGGATTCGTTATCTAGGTATGGGGTTTATTGCCCTGGCCTTCGCGGGTGTAATGTTGATGCGTTATAAGTCCGAGGTGGACAAATTTTACAAGACGGTTGATTGGGATTTGCTCGGCTTCTTCATGGCCCTGTTTGTCGTAATTTATGTCATGGAGCATGCGCAAGTGCTGACCGCAATCGGCGATGGTTTGCAGAAAGTCGTTGTCAACATTAACGCGACCACGGCGACGGCAAAAGATGCGAGTGTGCTGCTGGTCGGTGCTGCCGTATTTAGCAGTGTTACCGACAATATTCCCCTGGCCGCAATGCTGGCGAATATCTTGAATTCGCTTGGGGCACCAGAGAGTTCCGGCTTGTGGTGGTCGGTGATTTTCGGCGCAAATCTTGGTGGCAATCTTACACCGATCGGATCCGCATCGACCTTAGTTGCTGTCACGATCATGCACAAACATCAAATTCCGATGTCGTTTGGTGGATTCGTCAAAGCCGCCCTGATCTACGCCGTGGTGCAAATCGCTTTAGCCCTTGCCTACGTGGTGGTTTTTCTTCGTTAAAGTTTCATGCGTTTCAGGAAAAATTGTCAATCTATTCGCAGCACGGCCAGTACCCGTAAGCTAGAATTTGACTTGAAGTACTGCACGCGCAGTATACGCCCACGTCATTTGTAGCGCAAACTTCTAGCGACGGATACACGCGAATGAACCATAAATTGAAGTCTTGTTTTTGTTTCTTGCGAGCGTTTCAGGCGTTTTGTCTGCTGGCAGGCTGTACGGCAACAATGTTCGACCTTTCCTGTTGTGTTGCGGGCGATGAGGGGCCGGATGGCTTGTCGTTTCCGAGTTATGGAATTATGCCGAAAAAAGAGATCGGTGCTCTCCGGTTTCTCGAGAAATATCCACAGGACGATGGTCGTGGTGTCGTGGTCGCTATTTTTGACACGGGTGTCGATCCGGGTGCGGCTGGTTTGGCTAGGACGTCCGATGGTAAGCCAAAAATAGTTGATATGATCGATGGTACTGGCAGCGGCGATGTGGACACTTCAGAAGTCACGGTTGCCCAAAACAACGAAGTTGTTGGTTTAACAGGGCGAACTTTGCGGTTGCGTCCCGAATGGTGCCAGGAAGAGAATTCCATTCACTTGGGGATTAAGGCGGCTTATCAATTCTTTCCACCTGAATTGGTGAGCCGATTGAAGCGAGAACGAGCCGAGAAATTTGGCGTGTTGCAGCGCGAGTCGGAATTGAAATTGCAACGGCAGATTGCAGCATGGGATCAACTTCACCCCACACCTTCGGAGGACGAAGAGCAGGAGCGAGGCGACCTGCTTGTGCGGCTTGAACAATTGAAAGCGGCAGCGCATGCCGCTGACCCTGGCCCGATCTTTGACTGTATCGTCTTTCGGGAAGGTGATGTGTGGCGGGCTGTTGTTGATACGAATGAAGACGGCGATCTCACGACAGAAAAAGCCATGACGAATTATCGAGCCGAACAGCAATATGGGACCTTTGCTGATGGGGCGAGCCTTAATTTTGCGGTGAATGTTTACGAAGAAGGTAATCTGCTTTCGATCGTCACCGACACTGGTGCGCACGCGACGCATGTTGCTGGGATCGTGGGCGGTTATTTTCCCGACCAACCGGAATTAAATGGTGTCGCACCGGGAGCACAAATCGTATCTGTGAAAATCGGTGATACACGATTGGACGGNATGGAAACCGCCAGCGGCATGGAACGTGGCGTGATTGCAGCCGTGAGAAACAAATGTGACTTGATCAATATGAGTTTTGGTGAGCCCAGCGCGACTCCAAATCGTGGCGCAATCATTACTCTTTTTTCACAGGTTGTCGCTGAGAATAACGTCATTTTTGTGGCTTCTGCAGGTAATGCGGGAGCGGCATTGTCGACGGTTGGTTCACCGGGTGGAACGACGTCTGCCTTGATTGGAGTTGGGGCCTATGTGTCGCCTCAAATGGCTGCGGTGGAATACACACTGCGAAAAGAAATTCCAGGAATGCCGTTCTCATTCACTTCCCAGGGACCGACCTTCGATGGTGATCTAGGAGTTGATATTACTGCACCTGGTGGTGCCATTTCACCCTTTCCGGTGTGGACATTTAATCGGCTCCGGCAGGCAAACGGCACTTCGATGTCCTCGCCGAATGCCTGTGGTGGAATTGCCCTCATGCTTTCGCATGCGAAACGTGAAAAAATTTCCTATTCGCCCTCGAGCGTACGCCGAGCCTTACAGAACACGGCAGTCGACATTGAAACGGCAACGCCTTTTTCGCAAGGTGCCGGTTTGATTCAAGTCGACGCCGCATTGGAGCATCTCAGACAACATCGTGACGAGGTAGCGGAACAATTAAACTTCGATGTCTCTGTCAGGTCCCCTGGCAATCGGCGCGGTATCTACTTGCGAGAGGCTGGAGAAGTGCAGCAAGAGTCTAGTCACTTAATCAACGTTTCTCCCGTTTTTCCGAAGTCGGCATCTCCAGAAGAGAAGCATGCCTTCGAATTAAGATTACGGCTCGACTGTGATGCGGATTGGGTGAGTTGTGGAAAGCATTTACTGATGAATCACGACGGAGGTCGGCCGTTCCGCATTCAAATTGATCCGACGTCCCTTGCTCCGGGGGTCCACTATACCGAGATTCAAGGAATGGACACATCGGCAGCTGAGCGTGGGCCCGTTTTTCGAGTTCCGATCACGGTCATCATCCCCCGTGCCGTCGAAGATATGGCTGCGCCGACGGTGGAGCGAACGAACGCGTATGGCCCCGGAATTATCAGCCGAGATTTTGTGACGGTTCCGGCGGGTGCGACATGGATGGATCTCGTGGTGCGCCGCTTGGGTGGCGACACACGAAGATTGTTTATTGTGCACACGGTTCAAGAGCTCGACGGCAAAACGTATGAGCATGGTGAGTCGAAAAAGTATCAAGCGTTTCAACCGAATCAGGAAACGTTGTTTTCGATTCCGGTGCTCGGCGGTCGCACTATTGAGATTTGCTTGGCGCAGTACTGGTCGAGTCTTGGTGAGACTGAGGTTGAGTATTCCGCGACGTTTCGGGGTGTCGTCCCAGATTCTCGAACGATTTCTATGACGACGGACGGTCTGCCGGTTCCTGTTTATCTCCAGAATTCACTAGGTACACAAACGGTGGCGCCCGCAGGTGAGTTGACGACCTATCGGCGCTCGCAGCGGCCGACCACATCGCGTATCAAGCTGTTGAGTGAGTCACGTGACCAATTAGCCGATGGACGCACGTTTAATCAGCTCCTACTTACTTATGAATTCGAGGTTGAAAAGGCTGGCAGTGTCACACCGAAGTTTCCAGAAACGGATGATTTGCTCTACGACGCAGTGAATGGTCCCGTGCTTTGGATGCTCTTTGATAGTAAAAAACAGTTGATTGCCAGCGACGATATTTGGCCTTCGGCAGTCCGAGTTTCCAAAGGAAAGCACATTTTGCGGTTGCAAATTCGTCACACAGACCGCCAGGTCTTAGAAAGTATGAAGACTTTGGTGATGCATCTTGAGCAGCCACTTGCGCAACCAATTCGTCTCGCGATGTACCCAACTCGTGAGGCATTCAATCGCGGCAGCCCGCAGTTTGCACCGACGGTTTTGCAGCATGGTGAAAAATTGGAAGTGCAGATTGCGGCTCCTGAGGTTTCTGCGCTGCCCAGTTTCTTTCGGCCAAACGATCTGCTGCTAGGAACCATCACTTATGGGAAGAAATCGTCTACGTCCGTTGGGTCGGGCGAACGCCCGCAAGGGTACCAGGTTCAATTGGTTTCGCCGACAACCAGCAGTCGGCCGGTCGCTTCTACACCGAACAGCAAGACGCCAAAAGATGCAGCGGAAGCCGCCCAACAGCTGTTTGATTTTCAGGTGCGGCAGTTGCAGGCAATGGTGACGACGTCGGAGGACGAGTTGTTTAACCAATTAGCGAACGAAATCTTTGAATCGGAGCCTGACCATTTGCCAACTCGTGTTGCCGTGTTGCATCAGTTAGACCAGGAGTCAACTCGAAAGGACCACCTGCATGCTGTGGTATCCGCTGCTGATGAGGTAATCCAACGCATTGATCAGCAAGCTTTGGCGAACTTTTTCGGTAAACGAATTGACCTCAAGAAAGATGCTGAGAAGAAAAAGCGTTTTGAAGAACATCGCGCTCAATTAATTGATGCGCTGTACCGCAAAGGTCGGTCCTTGGGTTATATGGAGTTACCTGAAGTGCTCGAGAAGCACCCGATTGAAGATCCTGCCGCCCACGCCACGGTCTTTGAAGAAAACTTCGCACAGCTCCAATTATGGGTCGACACGAGCGATGAAAAATATTTTTTGTTAGAAGTACGGCGAGAACGACGATCGCAACGCTTTGGCAATGCATTAAAGCTGCTCAATAAACACAATCCCAATGGAACGACCAACAGCTGGCTGTTCAAGAAGCGACGAGATTTATATCAGGATCTCGGTTGGCAGCATCTGTTCGAGTATGAAGATCGTTGGATGTTATTGCGATTCCCGAAAACCTATGTGTTGCATTAGGCAAAGGGGAATCTTCGGGTTTCATGCTCTCGGTTAAAAGTCAAAGTGGGCTGTACCGAGATTTCTCGCACAGTTATTCAAGGTTCTTGGTGAACTCCTGGAGGACGTCTGCAGGGATGGCATAGGATTTGATCCGCCCAGCTCGGGCGATGTTAATCCCTAGCAAGCGACCGTTAAGGTCGACGAGTGGGCTGCCACATTGCTCGGGGCGAATGGGCAGATCGGTCTGAATTGCGTTGGGATACCCGGAGCGGTTCGTGCTGAGCCGGCCACCTGTCGGAAAACCTTGCGGTTCGGGCAGTTTGGGCATTGCGTCGCGACTGCCGAGTTCAATAATTTTGTTGAGCTCTTCTTCGCCGCGTGTAAACTCAATGCGAACTTTGTCTCCCGGCTTTCGTTTCAGGAGGTCCTGAATGAATTTGCCTACTTCGCGGTAAGGTTTATCCTCGAGCGAAGTAATGATGTCGCCTGCTTGCAAACCACTTTTTGCAGCGGCCGTGCCCCGTTGTACTCCCCGAATACGCAGGCCGGTGTCTACCATCTCCAAGCCAACGCCGAGGTAGGCTTTGTCACTTTGCGATAAGCTACGTTCGGCGACACTGACGACTCCGATGGCTAAGGGTTTGGAGTCGACTCCAGCCGCAGCGACGAATGTACCTAGAGGTGGGTTTGTGGTGCTGACATACCATGTGATGGGAACTAACTTGGCGTCGGCTTTGACAATCGCTACATCATGGTCTTCGAAGGTTTCAATAATTTCCAACGGCAGTCTTTTATCCGCGACCATAATTTCCACATCTTTTTCCATAACTTCACTGGCTTTTGTGATCAAATAACCGTTCTCGCGAATGGCCGTGGCCAAGCCAATCTGTTTCTTGTCATGGAAAAGCGGATAAACGCTCTGTGAAGCAGTATTTACCACTTTTTGGTAAGCCGCGATGATCGCTTCGTAAAATTCATCGCGTTGGGAAATGCCGGTCTTTAAAATGCGTTCGACAATTTTTTCATCAAACAATTGTTTGATTCGTCGCATGACTTTTTGGGGGCCACCCAGTTTACGCGTGATTTGTGAGGGAAGTATTAAAGGCTTTTCGCCACGGTTGGAATCTTCGACAAGTTGTTTTAGTTGTTCGTCGAGTTCCAGATCATCGCTATCTTCTTCGTTGTCGCGATCCGCAATCGCGGCTTCTTCGTCGTTGGATTCCTCGTTCTCTGAAGAATTGTCTTCTTCGGGTGTTTCCTCGCGGGCAAGATCTCCGGACCGGCCAATCTTGACGGTGAGAGTCAGTTCTTCCTCGCCCCGTTGGAGGACCACTTCGACTTCCTCGCCAAGGCGGTGTTCAATGACTGCAGCGACGAGGGACCGAACGTTAGGAGTAGGATTCCCAGCAATTGATTTGATGACATCGCCTTTTTGGACGCCGGCCTGTTTCGCGGCTCCGTTAGGAAGGGGGTCGACTCGTATACCGTTATCGACTCGTTCCAAAGGGACCACGCCGATCATCGGACGATTGGGATCAGGTTCGAGATCGCCCGCTCCTAACTTGCCCCATTTCTCGCCGGCCTTTAAACGATTCCATTGTTGCTCAAAGGCCACGATTGGAACGTGGCGGTTCTCTGAAAGCGAAGCACCTATGTTGGAATGGATACCAATCAAATTTCCTTGGAGATCAAACAACGGTCCACCCGAATCACCACCGATGAGCGTGCAGTCGGTACTGAGGAAACCCCCATTCTCCTTACTAAGCACACGTCCCAGACGAATGGGAGGGGAACGATCGTTCTGAAATCCGCCGGCGTGCCCTAAGGCGATGCACCATTGATCTACTTGAAGGGTTTCGGAGTCTCCGAGTTCAACGAAAGGATATTCTCCTTCCTCTGTGATCTGAGCCATGCCAGTGTCCCGATCGTAGTTGGCGCCCAATGCTTTTGCTGCGACTCGACGACCGTCGGGGAAGGAAATATGTAATTCTTCTCCCGCCGCTTGGGTGACGTGTCCCGCCGTGAGCACAAGCCCATCCTTGCTAATCACGACACCGGACCCACCACCAGCGATGTTTCGCGAGCCAATGCCAACAGTACAAGGCAACGCTTTTTCCACGACGGCTTTCACTTGCGATTCGATTTTCTGCAAGTGCTCGCGATCATAATCATCCGCGAAAATCGAGGATGAGCTTATCCAAAGCAGTAAAGTCNAGGACGCTACGACGGAGTGCCAANTTCGAAGACTTAATTTCATACGCATGGTGACGTCACCTCAAGTTTGGTTTCACAAGCTGTTGCGCTTGTGTCGATGGTATTTCGTTGTTGTATGGGGCTGTTTGACAGAACTGACTGGAAGCATTCGATGAGTGTCAAGGAATGCTGCTGGAGTTCCTGTTCAAGCGGCTTGGTGTTGTTCTAGGAAATCTTAGCGACCTGGAATTGTTTGCCAACCTTCCTGTTGAAGTCAATTACTACGCTTCAAGCTGTAAAAGAGTTTTCCAGAAAGGTCTTGTTTTGTCGGGCCTGGGGTGAAATGAGCGGGTTTTTTGTCATTTCTAATTTAAAGGATCTAGTCGACACCTTGGCTGAAACCGTGGAATTATTTCCAGTTTAGGCTGCAATTATCATAGGAAGGCATCCAGAGACTTAAGCAGAGTCAAGCTCAAAGTGGCTTGCCTCAGGGAGGGGAACCATGAATTAGAAGGGTCGCTGCGGCTTAAGTAGTATTGATGCGCGGGGTGAAAGAG
The DNA here is from genome assembly GCA_022446825.1 of Pirellulaceae bacterium. Taxonomy (GTDB): domain Bacteria; phylum Planctomycetota; class Planctomycetia; order Pirellulales; family Pirellulaceae; genus JAKVBY01. The sequence goes on along the minus strand of JAKVBY010000013.1, from coordinate 39,119 downwards.
CCTGTTGGCTGTTAGATGTAGGAAGACGTGAAGCAACGTCCCTTACAAACGACAGGGCAGAGGTCCTGGGAATCAAGATTCCAGAAGTAAGCATGTCGAGAATAACGAAAAAGTGTTGGGGTGTTTAGCAGATTGCAAGATGAATTGTTTTGAAATTGGGATGAAGCGCGCAATGCCATTTTTGGGATGGTGGGAGAAGCGGAAATAAAACAAGACGCCGGCCAGTCGCGGTGGCTGGTATCCGAGTGATCCCCAGTTTCTATCCGGAGTTAAGTTTTATCTCGAGATTAAGAATTTTGGTTTCCTTCGGACAGATCGCGCTGTTGCCAAGGAATGGGCATTGAAGTCGGTTTAGTTTGATGGCGCTGACGTTGATCTTTGGGGCGATTGCGAAAAAATTCAACCAGGTTGCAGAGTTGTTTTACCGCTTCGAGGTAAGCCCGCTCTCCTTTTTCTTTCGTAGCATATTCGGGCTGGCCAATCACGCCAGTGGGAGTGTAGGTACTTGTCCAGGAGGTTAACTCGGCCGGGCTGCCACCGAGTAACTCAACCCAAATATAAGGGTTGCCGTCATTCAAGGTACTCACGTGGTTTTGAATCTTGTCTTTACGGACATTGTCCTCGTCGAGATACAAATAAAGGGAAGTTTCCAATTCGCAAGCGTGTCCACAGCCGCCGGGGAAATCACTTTCTCGCCATTGTGGTAAAAAATCCTTGTCGATTCGCAGGAGGTTCCACCAGGCAATCAGGAGACTCTCACCATCGGTTTCGAGATTGGTGCGCCGGGATACAAGGTCGAGGTTTGGCATGTTTGAGCCATGACCATTGAGCAAGATGATTTTTTTGAATCCATGGAACGTGAGTGATCGGGTAATGTCCAGGACTTGCTGGATAAACGTTTCGTAATGCGTATTGACGGTACCTGGGAAATCCATCACGTGTCCGGTGTAGCCGTAGGCGACAATGGGTAAAACGAGCACCTTCTCTGGAATTTGTTGGCCGACTCCTCGAGCGATTCCTGTGGGACAGACGAGATCGACGTCTAAAGGCAAGTGGTGACCGTGTTGTTCCACAGCACCACATGGAACAATGCAAACTTGCTCCATTTCGACGGCTTCATTGATCTCTGGCCAAGTGAGTTTTTCATAGCGATATTCGGTTGCGGCTCGGCTCGTCATCACAGGATTCCCCTAATTGGCAGCATGTTGGGCTAGAATGTTTCCGATTTGCTGGTCGAAAGTGCCGCGTGTCATGACCTGTTCGCATTCCGCTTCTCGAGCTGCATTCAGCCGAGCGGTGTGAACGTGGGGGCCGTAGGCGACGATCGGTACTTGAGGATAAACACGGCGTATCTCAGTTACCATAGTCTGGACCTCTGCAGAGAGACTAGAAAGGTCGAGCAGAATCAAGCTGGGAGAGAAGGTCTCCGTTACCGCAACCAGTTGTTCTAGGTTGGGAGCGATTTTGACCACATGCCCTTGATCTTCGGCAATGCCTGTGACGCGGGATGAAAACAGTAGGTCATTTGTGAGAAAAGAGATATTCAAAAGTTACTTTCTTCATTTAGGGCAGCCGCTACTTTTCCGGGAGGGCCGATTAAACCGCTTCCGGACCACGAGTATCACCACCGATTTGGATGACTTCTTCGACAGACAACACAAAGACTTTGCCATCACCGATGTTCCCGTCCGGGCCGCTACGTGCTACCGACTCGATCGTTTTCAGAGTGCGCTCCAAAAAATCGTCATTGATAATGACTTCGAGTGCCAGCTTGCGAAGCAATTGTGTCGAGTATTCGACGCCGCGGTACATTTCCGGTTGTCCACGTTGACGGCCGTAGCCCAAGGCATCACAGACGGTCATGCGTTCGACGCCAATTTTTTGCAAGGCCGCTTTCACAACCTGTAGTTTTGTCGGTTGGATGATGGCAACAACCATCTTCATGGGGAAATTCCTCGAACGGAAATCAATCGTTCCCGCCAACATACCGTAATGCTGGAACGGCGACAATTCACCGCTGCGCGAGATGGCGCGGAAAGTAGTTGCGTAGGAGGCAGAATTAAGGTTGTTGCAAGACGGTAAGTTTCCCGCCAGCATGCTGGGCCTACGGCCGGCTGAGCGTTAGTTCCGCCTTCACAACCTTGGCAATACGACTAGCAGATTCCTTTAAATGAGCACGTGTATAGCTGTCGAGCCGTACGTTTCCTTCTTCCAAAATCCCTTTAATTCGTGCTTCGAGTGAAATTAATTCCGCATAGGCAATAGTTTGGCAGTCTTGGGGGATGCCAAAGCTATTTCCCATGGCAATCTGTGAGAGCCTTTTGAGGAAGGTGCGCTGCAGATTGCGGCGCAGGCTGCTGATGGCAGGCTTACGATTGGTGAATTCTCCTTCTTTTACCGCATCCACCTCAGAAAAAATAGCTTTGGTCAGGCGTTCGATCAGTTCGGCAGTTGTCAAAAGATCTTCGTCGACGGAAGTTTTTAATTCGGTGTCGTGGATCCGCTCTAAGGTGACGGAAGACAGCAATTGGTCAAGAACGCGATTTTGCCAAAGTAGGATTTGGTCGTGCAAAGGATAATCCTTCCGTGACGAAAGACTGGAAGTACCCCAGTGTTTCCAACGCGAAGCGGCGAGAAACGAATAGATTTCGTTTGGAGCCGCGTACGGCGCATCACTGAAGACTTGCTCTTCCAACAAGCTCAGAGTGTCGCGCTGTTTTTGCACCACAACCGGGCTAATGGGCGGTTTGGCGTCTTTGTCGCCTTTGTGGCTGCGGCTGGTGTGCAAACCTCCGATATATCGCGATGCGTAAAACATTGCTTGACCATGTTGGGCGAGTAGGACATTAAAAGCGCGACGAACTTTGGTGTAATCTTGGCCATCTGCCGACATGCGTTCCATCAGGTTCGGCAGTAACGCTTTCACGATGGCAGCTTGGGCATTGGCGTACTCCAAGGAGTCCGCACCCAGGTCAAATCGATTTGAATCCGGATCTGGATCCGTGCCCACCGTATCCTCGTCAGTGGCATATTGAAGTTCCTTTTCGCCGCTTCGGGTTGCGATTTTATTCAATTCACCGACCTCACCGGAGGGACCGCCGGAGAGTGGCTTGTAGCCATATTCGATCGCCCAGTAATCGTACGGGCCAATGGTGGTCGGGTAGTAATCGCCTTGCTTCAAGTCTTGAGGAACCAGGTTGGTAGGGTTGTAATCCATGACCGATCCGACGGTTGCTTTCCCTTGCATCTTTTCGGAGTCGTTCAATTCCGCCAGGGTGTAGAGCTTGCTGCCTTTGAAATTATGGCGCAGACCTAAGGTGTGTCCGACTTCGTGCATCACGACTTCTTTGAGCGCTTGAGCAATCAGTTTTTCTTGCTCTTCCAGAGAGCTTTTGGCGTCCATTCCCAGACGACCGAGTAAAGCCGTCGTGCCAAAAGCAAGTTGTTTAGCCATTCCGATATTTAGACGACAAGCTTGGTGATTCGGTTGAATGCGGAACAGTTCGTTAGCAGCGCGAGCGGGCGTCAATGCCTCGCGATCTACACGGCCCCCGGTCATCGCAGCGATCGATTGCGCATCAAATGTCTCAAATTCACGCTTCCAAAATTTCAGGAAGTCTGCATCAAAAATGATGTCCGCATCGAGGATTTGTCCCGTGTAAGGGTTCACTCGCGATGGCCCCATGGCAAATCCGGCGTCCGCTGTCATCCAGCGAAAGGTATTGAAGCGGATATCTTCGGGATCAAAATCGTCCGCGTCGGTTTGCTGTCGTACTTCAATGGCATTTTGCCAACCGGCTTTTTCAAAGGCTTTGTTCCATTCCGCAATTCCTGCACGCACGATGGGGCGATACTTTGAAGGGACTGTTTTCTCGATCCAAAAAATAATGCGTTTCTGTGGAGGGTAGGGAGCAGTGGAAGCGTCTGCTGGTTTCTGTAAGTGCCAACGATTGATGTAGCGAACGAACTGATCGGAATCGTCCCGTCTGGAAAAATCTTTTTGGACCGTCATGAAAAAACCGACGCGGTCATCTGCCAGACGGGGTTGGTAACCGGTGGAAGGAATCTTGCTGATGGAGTAATGGATGTTGATGGTGACACCGCGCGAGTCGGCGACAGTGTCAAATGCTGCGCGGCCGCTGGACGAATAGGTCGCAGCGAGCTCTAACTCCAGATTACTTTTGAAGGCCTTAATGGAATCCCAGGAAGATTTCATTCCAGAGAATGCAAAGCCGGGGAGCACCTGAGAAATTTGCGGCAAATCGCTCATGAACACAGATGTGAAATCAACAAGATCGCCGCCACGAGGTCCTTTGGACACGACAGGTAAGGCAAACAGAACACTGTCAGTAAAAGCGTTTTTCACCGCGTTCCCTTCGGGCCAGGCGGGATTGGCCTTGAAGCGGACATTGCGCCGGATGACGTGTACGCGGTTGTCTATTTTTCGGAACTTCCAGACCCAATCGTCCCCAAAGCCCCAGCTGTAGCCTCCGAGGATAGGCCTTTGTCCGATGCCCCGCGCAATCGAGATGGCCACAAAAAATTCCGCGTTGTAATCTCCAGGGGTCAGTTCGCAGAACAATTGCTGCCCTTTTTGGTAAACGGCCAGCATTCCAGTGTGCGTTTTGGCATCTTTGAGAATTGTGGCATGCGGAGGGAGCGCGGGTTTGGCGGCTGCAGAGGAAGGAGCTGCGGCGGTCGTTCCCGAGGTCACCTTGACCTGGTCATCTGGTTTCTTAGTCTCTTCTTGGCCAGCTGCAGGTCCCTGGCTGTGGACCAGGGCAATTGGTACGAGGCAGGACACGGCGGTAAGAATGCCTGAAAGAAGAAAATTTCGCAGGGCCATGATTGCTTTCTCGCTACGTGGAAACAACTAATCGTAGAAGGTGTCCAGAGCCGACGGCTACTGCCGTAAACTCAACCTAACCGGCAGATATTAACGCGACCTCCTGAATATACCCTATGTTAAGGGCATTGCGAAATGGACTAAAAATGAAGTTCACCAATTCAAGCCATTTTTTCTGGGGGCCCACCGCTTCAAACGAAACACGCGCGTGAGTCGGAATCTACGGGCCAGCGCGGCTTTGCCGTTTGTACGGATCATGACCGTCTGCGGTATGCTAGTTTTGCTGATTGTGCCGATTTCTGGGAACCTATTCCATGATGCCGATTACCGTCAGTGCGGGTGAGGTCGTTGCCTCTTTTGACCGTTGTTTTCGTTCGACGCAGCTGATTTCCCTTGGAAGTGCCGGGGGTTTTAGCGGTGCACACCTGTTCCAAGTTGGCTCTGACATCGGCAATTTATGCTTGCGCTGTTGGCCGCCGGGAACGGAAAAAACAATGGTTAAACAGGTGCACGATGTCCTTACCCATGCGGCCTCTCGAGGTATTGATTTCATTCCGATTCCCTTCAGGTCCAATCGAGGTGCGACGATTGTCGAGCACTCCGAACGCTGGTGGGAAGTCGCTCCATGGATGCCTGGTAACGCTAATTTTCATCAAGATCCGTCCATGGCTAAGCTGGTGGCCGCCTTAACCGCTTTGGGACATCTTCATGTGGCAATGTCGGATTTTGAAAGCAGGACTCCCGGTGTTGGAATCTCTCCCGGTCTTCAGCGACGCCAAGCCCAGCTCGAGGTTTTTTTACGGACTGATTGTCAACGACTGCAGGCTGCCTTGTCGAATGTTCGTTGGCCTGATTTTGTCCGCCGTGCGGAACGTCAGTTGGCTCTGTTTTCGACCTGCGCGATTCCGGTAGCTCGCTCCCTGGCGACAACGCAGGATTTGATCGTGCCCTTGCAGTGGTGCGTTCGTGATGTCTGGCATGACCATGTTTTTTTTGCGGGTGAGGAAGTTGTGGGGTTGGTTGATTTTGGTGCCCTGCGCGTGGAGTCCGTGGTGGGGGACATTGCCCGGTTGCTAGGTAGTTTAGTGGGTGACGATGTGCAAGCTTGGCAAGTCGGATTGGAGGCATACGAGTCGGTCTCTCCTTTGTCGAGTGCGGAAAGGCGACTACTGCGCGCCTTCGATCGCAGTTCGGTCTTATTGTCCGGGATGAATTGGCTACGCTGGATTTGTTTCGAAGGGCGTCGCTTTGATGATTCGCAGGCCGTCTTGTTGCGTCTGGATGACATTCTTCAGCGACTGAGCAATCTTGAGGGACAGTTGAACGCGGAAAAGTAGAAGTTGGTCATGGTTTAGATCCTGCCAAACCGGTCAGGGCTTAAGTTTGACCGCTTTCTCGAAGAGGCGACGTTGACCCTATTGGATTCGAATCGATAGAATCTAACGCAATCGGAATCAGGGCGTCTTATTTCAAACGAGCATGCGCAAAATGAGATCTAGTTATCGGTCAAGTCAGTTGCTTTTCTTTGTTTCACTCTGGTTCGTGCTGGCTGGCGTTACCAGCGGGCAGAAGCAGGCGGAAGACCCGCTCGATTTTCTAAATAATCTTACGGGGTTACCAACGGGGGACGAGGACCTTACCCCAAAAGTCGAATTGACAGGCAATATTCAACTCGATGAAACCGGGAAGAACGGGCGGATTTCCCTGGTCGCTAAAATCAAAACGGGTTGGCATATTTATTCGCTGACGCAGAAGCCGGGTGGACCCCAAAAGACGTCGATTAAGGTCATGGCTCCGGAGGAGTTGACGGCGAAGGCATTTGCGGCGGATCAAAATCCAGTGGTTCACGAAGACGAATTCTTTCCCGGAATTCCTATCGAAGAACATCGGGGGACTGTCACTTTTACTTTACCCATTGAAAATCTTCCGGCGGTATTGGCAACCGCTGCGCCGGTGGAAGTTCAGTTCAGTTGTCAAGTTTGTGGTGACGTGGATGGGGTTTGTCTTGGATTCGAGGAGACGCTGACGTTACGGTTGGCAGCAAGTGACCAGTCGGAGACACGGCCTTCCGCACCGGTTGTCACAGGGAAATATGCTGCTGAGAATTCCCACGTCACGATCGAGGGCTCTGTCGAGCCTCAAGTCATCCTAGCCGGGCAGCAGCTTCGCTTAGTACTGACTGCGAAACTACTCGATGGTTGGCATGTTTATCAGGTTGCAGAGAAAGAACCCGGCCAAATCAATGAGCCCACCCGTATCGTGTTGCGTGAGGACTCTGTAGGCCAGATTACTTCTCTGGCTGCTTCTGCAGCGCCCACAGCAGGTGAACCTTTGTTTGCAGGCGACCCAATTCCCTATTATTACGCCGATCAGGTTAGCTGGACTCTCGAAGTGGGCATCCCTGAAGATACGCCGCCAGGCGATTATGATTTAAGGGGGATGATTGGCTATCAGGTTTGTAGCGAGCGTAGTTGTGAGACACCGACGGCAGTTGCTTTTTCTACAAGCTTCCAAGTGGCAGCAGAAAAAGTTGCAGGAGTCCTGCCGCTCGCATTTGTGGCTGCGAAGTACAAAGAAGTGGAAAGAATCTCTCAGACAGGGGCGAGCCAGCCATTTTCGGGGCCATCGGAAACGGAGCGTTCGACGGGCGCGACTTTGGACCTGGACAACATTCAAGGCGTGACCGATGCACAAAGCGACGCGACCTCCATGGGGCTCGTACTGCTCACGGCCTTTGCGGCAGGGCTGATACTCAATGTGATGCCCTGCGTGCTGCCCGTGATTGGCCTTAAGATCATGTCGTTTGTCCAACAGGCGGGCGAGAGTCGGGGGCGCGTGTTTGCCCTTAACCTATGGTACACCGCCGGCGTGTTGGCGGTGTTCATGGTACTTGCCACTCTCGCCGTTGTCTTTGGAGTGAGTTGGGGAGGGCAGTTCAATAGCGCCGCGTTCAATATTGTTTTAATTGCGGTGGTCTTTGTGTTTGCGTTGAGCTTCATCGGCGTGTGGGAGATTCCCTTGCCCGGTTTTGCCACGGGCGGCAAGATGGATGATCTTTCGCAGCAGGAAGGTGCGTTGGGGGCTTTCTTTAAGGGGATGCTGACGACCGTTTTGGCGACTCCTTGCAGTGGTCCACTTTTGGTGCCGGCAATCACTTGGTCCGTGTCGCAAACGCCTGTTGTGACCTATCTCGGCTTTGCTTGCGTGGGGCTTGGTTTAGCAGCACCATTTTTATTGATTGGTGCTTTCCCGAAGTTAATTGCGTTCTTGCCCAGGCCTGGAGCTTGGATGGACACCTTCAAGCACATCATGGGATACGTTTTGATGGGGACCGTCGTATTGCTGCTGACATTCATTCCCTTTTCCCACGTTGTCCCCACGGTGGCCTTTGTGATCGCTCTTTGGGCAGCTTTTTGGTGGATTGGTCGCATCCCACTTTATGAGGCGTTAAGCAAGCGTTTGACAGCCTGGGGGCAAGGGACTTTGGTTGTGACGGTGGCCGGAATTTATGCCTTTCACCCGGGCTATCTATTTTCGGGAGCACTCCAGACCCGCGGACTTCCGGGGCTTTTGTGCGTAATGGAAGGGAGGCTCGAAGAGTTTGTCAGCTATCAGATCAATGAACTTGGAATGGACTCGAAGGCAAATGATGACTCGTTAATTCACTGGGAGCCTTACAGTGAAGCGTTGCTCCGAAAACGAATCAGTGAAAACAAAACGGTGTTTATCGATTTTACGGCCCCTTCGTGAATGACCTGTAAAACCAATGAGGCGGTCGCCTTAAACACGGAAGCCACGAAGGAATTTGTTGACGCGAACGGCGTTGTGATGATCAAAGCCGACAAGGCATATGCCCAGGAAGAGATAGACATCCTGTTAGAAAAACTCGGGAATCCCAGTGGAGCAATTCCATTTTATGCTATTTTTCCTGCAGGTCACCCAAACAAGCCCATCCTTTTTGATGGTTTGCTTACACAAACGGGTTTTCTTGAGCATCTCGAACAAGCCGGTCCGTCCAGCAATCTGGCCAGCTCAGGCGAAGATGCGGACAATGTGGTGTTCAGTTTCGGAGAGAAAAATTGGTGAATGTTGGGGTTCGTAATTTGAACCGCAATCTCCGCGGCGGAGGGCCTGCTGGGGCAGCTCCCCATCGCACGCAGGTAAAACTCCTGGCCTCCAGTTAGGTTTTCCAGGAGACGCCACGCGGGCCATCCGTTACCTCGCCAATTTGTGCACAATCGAAACCTTCCTCATGTAGCATGCGGCTGATTGCATCGGCGTAGTAAGGGCTGACGACCATGACGAGTCCGATGCCCATGTTGAAGACGCGATCCATTTCGCTTTCTTCAACGCTACCGAGTTGCTGGATCCACTGAAAGACTTCGGGGACCGGCCAACTCTGGCGTCGAATCTCTACTTTGGCGTTTTTCGGTAGAATCCGCTCCAGGTTCTCAAAAAGCCCGCCGCCGGTCACATGGGCGATTCCGTGAACGACGTTCTTCACTTTGTAGTGATTCAGGATTTTGCGGACACAACGGGCATAGATGCGAGTCGGTCGCATCAACGACTCACCGACGGTCGTTTGGAGTTGTTCGATGTGATCGTCGACGCCGAGTCCTGCCATTTCAAAAACAACTTTGCGGACGAGACTGAAACCGTTCGAATGGAGGCCATCTGACGCAATTCCTAAAACCACATCGCCAGACGTGATTGTATTACCATCGATCAATTGATTCGAATCGACAACTCCAACGCAGAATCCGGCCAAGTCATAGTCGCCCCGATCATAAAGGTCAGGCATGATTGCTGTTTCGCCACCGAGCAAGGCCATGTCGCCGTCCAAACACCCATTGCTGACGCCCTCGACAATTTGCTCGAGAAGCGTTGGGTCATCGTGGGACATGGCGATGTAGTCGAGAAAGAATAGTGGCTCAGCTCCGCAGCAGATCACGTCATTGACACACATGGCAACGAGATCAATGCCAACAGTACTGTGAATGTCAGTGAGTTGGGCAACCTTCAATTTTGTCCCGACGCCATCTGTGCCGGAGACCAAGATGGGATCTTTGTAATTACGGGCGAACAACTGATTCTGGAAATCTAAACGGAATAAACCGGCAAATCCGCCATCGAGTTTCATGACCCGTGGTGAAAATGTGCGATGCATCAACCGCGGCAGGCGTGCCATCGACTGCTGGTAGACCTCGAGATCGACTCCGGCATCCTTGTAAGTCGCTTTTTCCATAGCCATTGGGGCCTGCGAACCGCCATTCCGAACGGTAGGGGGCTAGTTGAGGGCGCCTCCACTGCTTGATTTTGTCGCAATGTGAAGCGTGCACGAGGTCAGGATTTTAGGGGGCTGACAGAACAATTGTCAACGCACTGCAGTGCAGGCGTTTGATTTAATCGAGGGGAAACCCTAATGATTTTAACGATTATCTTTGATCGAAAGTGTTCTAAGGACCAGAAGTAACCGTTTTAGCAAAGAGCCAGAAATACAGGCGATCGTTCGCTCTGCTGCACGATCCATGGGGAGATTTGCAATAAATCCTTACTAACACGTAAACTTTCTACGACCCCTATCGATGCTCTGGAGAAAAAAGACTGGGTAGATCGCAAAATTCACACCTGGCCAGCGACTTTTTCCCAAAGGATTTGTCTTCTGGCCGCCACATTCGTTGTCCGGTGGTATTTTTGCTGGTACCACCTTCGATAACACCACCAGAGAAGCGATCGAGACCCGGCCAATGTTGATGCGTTACCCGCAAATCGAACTTCAGTTCGCACATAGTGTTCCGTACGGAGCTCAGATTCACGATCACGGCGTCCAGTTTGTCGTGTATAGCCGCTCCGCAACAGGAATGCGAATACTCTTATATGATGATGTGGCTGACCACGAGCCATCGGAAATTGTCGAATGTGATCCGGTCGACGACCGCTGGGGCGATGCCTGGAGCATCTTTGTGCCAGGCATCGGACCTGGCCAGCTTTATCATTTCCAGGCTGATGGACCTGATATGCCAGATCAAGGCCTGTTGTTCAATGGCCGGGCCCGCCTTATTGATCCGTATGCGAAAGCTTTGGCTGGGGATTTCCTGCCGCCGTTGGATGGAGTGATCTCACCACCGAAATGCGTTGTCGTTGATGATTATTTCGATTGGGATGGTGACCGACACTTACGACACGACCCTGCGGAGATGATCATTTACGAAATGCATGTGGGAGGCTTTACTCGCAGTAAGAGTAGTGGTGTAGATTTTCCCGGGACGTATCTCGGAGTGATTGACAAAATTCCTTATCTCCAATCGTTGGGAGTGACCGCGGTTGAGTTAATGCCGGTACATGAGTTTCCGATTCAACATCATGATGGCACCAAGCCCAGTCATGCCAATTACTGGGGTTATGATCCGATGGCGTTTTTTGCGCCACACCGTGGCTATGCGGCGAGTACCAAGCCAGGACGCCATGTTTTCGAATTTAAGAAAATGGTCAAGGCGCTTCATCAGGCTGGCATCGAAGTCATCCTGGATGTCGTATTCAATCATACTTGTGAAGGGAATTCTGCCGGTCCGATCTTAGGGATGAAAGGGTTGCAAAATGACACTTACTATATGCTTGAGAACGGAGGCCAAGACTACAGAAACTATTCTGGTTGTGGTAATACCTTGAACACCAACCATCCCGTAGTCCGCGAAATGATTCTGCAATGTCTGAAACATTGGGTCTACAACTATCACATCGACGGATTTCGCTTTGATTTGGCTTCTATTTTGTGTCGCGGCCAGGACGGTGAAATATTAGAGGATGCTCCCATTGTGGAAGCCATTGCCGAGGATCCGATGTTGGCCGATACCAAGATCATTGCAGAAGCCTGGGACGCGGCGGGAGCTTATCAAGTCGGCTCGTTTGGCGGTGGACTCCGCTGGGCCGAGTGGAATGGCCGCTACCGTGACGACGTGCGCCGGTTTTGGCGTGGGGATTGTGGGACGTTGGGATCTTTTGCGACGCGGTTAGCAGGATCCAGCGATTTGTACCAGGATTCGGGGCGGCCACCCTGTACGAGTATTAACTTTGTGACTTCTCATGATGGTTTCACGATGAACGATCTGGTGAGCTATAAAGAAAAGCACAACGTCGCCAATGGTGAAGAGAACCGAGATGGCGACAACAATAATCTAAGCGACAATTATGGTGTCGAGGGACCTGCTCGGAAAAAGTCCATTGTGAAACTGCGTTTGCGTCAGATTAAAAATATGATGACGACGTTGATGATGAGTCAGGGCGTGCCAATGATTGTGTCTGGCGATGAATGCCTGCGAACTCAGAAAGGAAACAACAATGCCTATTGTCAGGATAATCCCTTGTCCTGGTTTGACTGGAAGCTTACTGCAAAGAACCATGAACTTCTACGTTTTTGTCAGGCACTCATTCACTTCCGCCGACAACAGCCGACGCTCAGGCGGAAAACATTCCTCACCGGNCAGCCTTTTAGTCACGAGGGGCTCCCGGATGTAAGTTGGTTTCGTCCTGATGGATCTGCAACAGATTGGAGCAATGGTGACTTAGCAATGATGAGTTTGTTAACGGCGCCATCTGTCGAAGAAGATCCAGGCGGCCTAGCTAGAGATCTTTTATTTTTAGTGAACGCCACAGCCGATGAGCGTGAGTTTCGTGTGCCAGGATTAGATAAGGATCGACGTTGGCGCATGTTTCTTGATACCTCCGCTGAAATGCCAAACGATATTTTCCCGAACTGCGATGGGCCATTGCTTGACAATGACGCCAACCTTCAACTCACCTGCCGCACGTTTCAGGTATACGTCCGCAACTGCTAAATCAGACCTTTTGAGATGATCTCCTTGCGGTTCGTTTCGTTGTGCGCCGATAAGAAGGAGGCGCGGTGACATAAGAGGCGTCTTTCGGTAGGTTGATTGAGGAGTTGTGCAATGCGACAGAAACGGAATTTTCTCTGGTTAGTAATGATTCTAGGTGTAACGATTGCAAGCGTTGCTCCTGCTAATGAGATTGCCACGCCTGTAGCGGTCGATTCGACACCGACGATTGAATGGGAAGAGTTAGTCAAGGCGTGGAAGGCGTCAGCTGATCAAAAAAAACCGCTCCTGATTTTTCTCACGATGGATAGCTGCCGAATGTGTGAAAAAATGAAACGTGACACATTGATCCATCCTGACATTGTAGAAAATGTGACCAATTCATTTGTCGCAGTTCAGGTGAATCGGAAAGATGCTTTGGCTCTCGTGCGCAAGACACGCGTCCGAAAATTTCCGACGACGCTGATTATTGAACCTCAGGGAAAGGTTTTGGATTCCATCACCGGATATCGTAAACCGGCTGAGTTCTTGACGCGTTTGGAAACGGCTTCTCGCAAAGCTGCCTTGGCAGAACGTACCGCTCGTCGCGAGTCTTCAGCACAAAAGAAATAAATGCGTAGATCACTGTGGACGTTCCTCGGAGTGAGGGGATTTGTCGAGGAGTTCCGTACAGTCACGAGTACAGCGAGACCCACGGCGTTTCGTTTCTTGGCCAGAATTGGTTATCCACCGCAGGAAAAAGTCTGTAGTGTAAAGGCTTGTTTTCCTGCTTTGATCTGGGAACTCCAAGTAGCTTTCGGTCGGGGGGATTTTGAGAGGGGGCGCGCTTTAAGACTCGCGTTTGCGCGGTATATTGAGAAATCGTGTGCTGCTCATTGTTCGGTAGACTGGCTCTCAGTAATCTCATGAAGAACCCACCGGAAAGCGAATCGGCTTACCTCAGCCCCAAAGTTTGGGGAATTTACACACTGCTTTTGACCGTGGCAGTGCCTTGGTATTGGCAATTTATTCCTGGCGTTGCCTGTCAAGTTTGGTTGGGTCTGCCCGCCTGGGTCTTCGTAGCGGTAGTTTCATCGTTTGGCGTCTCTCTTTTCACTGCCCAACTACTCTGGCAAACCCGTTGGCCCGATGAGGAGTCCGAAGGAGACGCAGAGCTGTGACATTAAGCGAGGTGCCGTTTTCAGTAGGTGAGTTGTTATTCATTGGCGGTTATTTATTGTCTCTGCTCGGCATCGGCTGGTTGGGGATGCGGGCACGCACTGAGAACTCGCTGCGAGATTTCTATCTTGGTGGCCGCGGGATTGGATTTCTTGTTCTGTTGATGACGCTCTACGCGACGCAATATAGCGGCAATACGCTGTTTGGTTTTACCGGGAAAACCTACCGCATCGGATTTCGGTGGGCGGTTTGTATCCATTTCATGACGGCGATTGTTGTTTTCTATTTGTTGTTTGCGCCTAAGCTCTATCGAGTGGCCCGGCAGCACCGATTTATCACTCCTGCGGATTATATCCAGCACCGTTTTGGTTCGCGTGGATTGAGTCTCATGGCTACTGGAATCATGGTGATCGGGCTCGCAAATTATTTGCTGGCCCAATTAATGGCCATGGGAAGAGCTCTCGAAGGTTTTACTCCACAAGAGCGGGAATGGTCTTACATCATTGGTGTTATGGTCCTAGCGGCCATCATCGTTGTTTACGAAACCTTGGGGGGATTTCGAGCGGTTGCCTGGACCGATTTGATTCAAGGTGGAGTTTTAATAATCGGTTTTGCCGTCCTTGTCTTTTTGCTTTTTGATCATTTTGGCTCACTTGACGCGGCCACACGAAAATTAATGACAATCGCTCCGGAAAAGGTAGCTCCACCCAACACAAAACAAGCTTGCGAGTGGGTAAGTTGGATTTTTCTTGTTGGAATTGGAGGAGCTTTGTACCCACAAGCAATCCAGCGCATCTATGCTGCGAAGTCCGCAACTTCGCTAAGAAAGAGTTTGGCAATCATGGCATTCTTGCCGCTGACGACAACGTTGATCGCAGTCATCTTTGGTGTTGTGGCGGCAGCAAATCCTAGCTCCGTGACGGGGGAGGGCGACGAAGTACTGGCTCTTGTCTGCCGAGAGATCCAGCAGCAGTCGCCTGTGGGGCGCTGGTTGGTCGTTGTTTTGTTTGCCGGAATTCTTGCAGCTCTTATGTCCACTGCAGATTCCGTGCTGCTATGCATCTCTTCGATGCTGACAAAGGACGTGTATGCTGTCATCTATCCAAACGCTCAGCAGCAGCAACTGACGCGCTTTGGAAAGATCTGTTCTTGGGTCCTGATTCTCTTGGCAGTTGGTTTGGCAATTGCTTTGCGAGAGGTGACTTTGGTGAAGTTGTTGAAGATCAAGTTTGAGTTGTTACTGCAGTTGGCGCCAGCATTTTTCATCGGCATCCACTGGCGCGGCTTGCAGGCGAGGCCCGTTACTGTCGGTCTCATGTTGGGAGTCGTGGTTGCGGTGGCCTTAACCTTAACCGGCCACAATCAACTATTTGGTGTTCACGCCGGACTCTACGGGCTCGTGGTCAATTTGGCAGCGGCCGTTGGCGGATCGCTCGTGTTTGCTGAGTTAGGTCGAAAGGGTCAGTTAACGGGGACATCGTTGGAGCAATGAAAATCGACCTGCAAGCCGAACGTTCCTTTAAAGAGAATCACTGGAGCCTTGATTATCATCAGTCATTTCATAACGGTTGTCAGTTTTTTTCGCGGGTTGTTTGAGGCCCGCGCGGTCGAGTAAGGAATGCTTCATAATCGCAGCCAGTCCTTCTTCGTCAGGCGGAGGTGGTCCGCTGGCACCATTGTTAAATGGTGAATATGCGATTTCATATTTCTGCCGAGCGATGGAGAGCATGCTGCCAGGGTCGAGACGTTTTCTCGCGACACGTTGCCCATTCACTTTGACTCCATTGCGGCTGTTCAAGTCTTTGACAAACCAATAACCCTGCTCTAGAAAAAGCTGGCAATGATGCGCTGAAACGTTGCCGAAGCGCAGGCAGATGTCGCAGCTTTCTCGTCGTCCAACGAGGAGCTTTTCTTTTAGAAGCGGAATCGTGTCTCCGCCGCCGAGTGGATTCAATTGGCCTAACATTCTCGTGTTCTCGATTGTCTTGATGCCGGTTGGCTGCCGGTCTATTATGACGGGCTCCGACGAAGGAATTGCCAGCGGATTATCTATCTTTCAAATCTAAACGAGGCGAATTGTGGCGTCAACGCAAACCTCGCGAAGCTCCCAGTTTGTTCAGGGGCAGGACGCGCTGATACCTCCCTGGCGAGACGCCGGTTTGCGCTACTTCGCGTATAATTTTGCGCTCCGCTCGCGGTTTGGTCACCGTGTTCAAAAAGTCAGCATTGACGCGGGTTTTACGTGTCCAAATGTTGATGGCACCGTGGCGATCGGAGGCTGTACATTTTGTGACAATCGTAGCTTCAGTCCGAGTCGTCGTGTGCCACGTCAGGGAGTTTCCGAGCAGATTAAGGATGGAATTAATCGTCTGAAGCGACGCTACAAATGCGATCATTTTACCGCCTATTTTCAGCCTGCGACCAACACCTATGCCCCGGTAAGTCGCTTGCGACCGCTCTATCGAGAGGCTTTAGAGCACCCACAGGTGGTTGCGTTGGCAATTGGAACTCGTCCCGATTGTGTGCCAGATGATGTTTTGGATTTGCTCGAAGAAGTCGGTCGAGACACATTTTTGTCTGTCGAATATGGTATGCAAACGATTCACAATCGGTCTCTCGATTGGATGAATCGCGGTCATCATCACGAATCTTTTTTGGATGCAGTTCAAAGAAGTCGTGGGCGCGGGTTTGAGATTTGTGCTCACTTGATTCTCGGTTTGCCAGGCGAGAGTCGCGAAGACATGCTGGCGTCGGCCCAAGAACTAGCGAGATTAAACCTCGATGCAATAAAGATTCATAACCTGTATGCAGTTAAAAACACGAAACTAGCCGAGCAGGTTGAACATGGTGAAGTGGAATTGATGAATCGCGACGACTATATCCGTACACTTGTCGATATTCTTGAGATCTTGCCTCCAACGATGATTGTGGAGCGAATCAGTGGTGAAGCGCCACAGGACTATTTCATTGGGCCGAGTTGGTGTCTCGATAAACCTGCGGTCCGTCGCGTTCTGGAGGCAGAATTAAATAGGCGGAACTCTTGGCAGGGGAAGTGCTTTACGCCAGATTCGGCAAAAGGATAGTTCGCGTAGTTTTTTGTAATGAGGCTAAGAAAAGGATTGCTGCGGTCCCGGATTTATCGGTAAACCGAGAGGGCAGCTGCTGTTGTGGGCTCTCGCGAGCCTTGTTGGATGGTTATTCTGGGGCTCTTTGGGGAAGGTAGGCCGTTGATCGGCCCTGACATCGTTGGGCTGTATGGATTAGCTTAAAGGGGCTTGAAGTGAACGAGATGGTCGCTTGCGTCGAGATCATTGGCGTGAGAGGAAAGTCCGGGCTCCTCAGGACAGAGTGGTCGATAACATCGACCGACCGTAAGGTTAGGGAAAGTGCAACAGAAAGTAGACCGCCGATGGCCCCTGCGATTTAATCGCATTTGGCACAGGTAAGGGTGAAACGGTGTGGTAAGAGCGCACCAGCAATCGAGGTGACTCGATTGGCTTGGCAAACCCCACTTGGAGCAAAGTCAAACAGAGAGGAGTTCTCGCTGTGAGAACACGGATTGGTCCGATCCGTTGGTACTTTCGGGTAGGCTGCATGAGGCGGCGAGTAATCGTCGTCCTAGATAAATGACCATCGCTTGGTGACGGTGCTGCCGACACCCAGGACAGAACCCGGCTTACAGTTCACTTCAAGTTTTATTGGTAAATAACTTACGGGCCGATTTTGCCAGTATTCGCCCACGATTTCGTGGGCGAATACACGGCGGAAATGGTTTTTTCGTAAGGGTTTAGCATCAGTGCGTGGCCAACTGATACCATGCTGTCATCCAGAAAACCTTGAGGAAGCACATGCGTAAGCCACTCAGTCTTGGTATTTCTGGAAAGCTATTCGGCGGGGAGAAGTCCTTTCGTGATGACCTGCAACAACTTTGAAATGCAGAGCTTGTTCATGCTTGTTTGCTTGTCGTGCGCTTCTGATTTCAGTGACTCGTGTAAGCTTTTCGGCAAACGCACGGTAATCACGCGAGTTGGTTCGATATTTTCTGCCTGAGAGCGGTTTTTTTCACGAAGTTTTGCCAGCATCTTCTGAATTTCAGCATATTGTTCGGTTTCTTCGAAGCCGCCCATTTCTTCTGGTGTTGAAAAGAGCTTCCGGATTGTTCCCTCGACTCCTAGAACCTCGCGGAAGAACGTCACCCAGTCCGGTCCTTGCCGGTACATTTCATTTGCAATTCTGAGGGCTTCGCTTTTTCGTTCCTGAGCAGGAATGGTTGAAGTGAAATCTGCAATCGCCTGGGATGCGGAGGTATTCTCTGAAAATCCAGTAGATTGGGAAGCGAGTACTTGGTCTCGCAAATTTGCGGTTTGTGGGTACGTCGGTTGTTGGTAAGGCGTTGAATTGTTGGTGAATTCGTTCATGGGAATCCTTTCTCGAGTCAGTGAAGAAATTTGCGGGTATGGCACAGGAGCTTGTAAGCAGGTCGTGTTGCCTCTGTTGGAATCTTTTCCGGCGGTCAAGGGGCAGCACGGATGTCATTGCAATGCTTGCACTTGCGTCATTTCAGTCAACTTGTCCGCTTTTTGGGCAGGCGTGCAGCAAGAGTAGGCAGGGCCCGAATTGCCTACTAACTAGGCAGGCGAGAGTTTCCTGTTTGCCCAAGTGTCCAGTGGTGTTGCCGGCTATTTTTACCGATTTTGCTGGCAGGCACGACTTATGGAGATGGAGATGGAGTTTCCGGGCGGCGATTTGTCAGGAACGCTCCAGCGGCAACCGGTCCACGTCCGGCGGAAATAAATACAGCGTTTATAAAAGTGTATTGCGGACTCGTGTGAGCAATTGCTGCGTAGCTCGAATTCCTGCAAATTCGTCACCACCACCTTCATATTCGATGCCGACGTAGCCGTGGTAGCCCGCATCGACGACGATCTTGAGCATCTTGAAGTAGTCCGTTTTGGTTTCATTGCCTTGTTTGTCAAAATGGTGGCTTTTAGCACTTACCGCTTTGGCAAATGGCATCGTTTCTTGGACTCCTTGATATCGATCGTATTCGGCAAAATTACCAAAATCTGGCAATGTGCCGCAATTGGGAAGCGCGACAGTTTTGATCACACCCGCCAGCCATTTTCCATTCGAGGAGAGGCCGCCATGATTTTCGACCAGAATGTTCATGTTAGCGGTCTGGGCAAATTCAGATAAGCGACGCAGGCCGTCTGCAGCAAGTTTCAATTGTTCGGGGTAGCTTCCTGCGGATTGGGCATTGACCCGAATCGCATGACAGCCCAGAGATTTTGCTGCTTCGACCCATTTGTAGTGATTTTCCACAGCTTGTTTACGCTGTGCTGTGTCGGCGGCCCCCAGGGCACCTTCCCCGTCGATCATGATGAGTAAATTTTTAACCCCATGATCTGCGGCACGCGCCTTTAATTCGGTCAAGTACTTTTGGTCCTTAGCTTTGTTCTTGAAGAACTGATTCACATATTCAATCGCCTCAATTCCGAATTCTACCTTGGCGGTTTTGGCAAAGTCGAGATTATCTATCTTGCCGCCAAAGATTGCTTTATTCAGAGACCATTCCGCCAGTGAGATTTGAAACAGTTCGTCAGTGTTAGCGGAATTCTCGCTTGCGTGCAGAGTGGCTGCATTCGTTGTACGCCCCACGGCGGCACCCATGCTTAAGATGCTACTTTGTTTTAAGAAAGTACGTCGATTGGCGAGTGAAAGCATAGTGAATAGCCTTGTTTCTCGAATGGAGGTAGTGACAAGTGGTTCCGCATGCTTCAAGATGCTGACGGAATACAACTTAGTGGGGAATACCAACGCATTCAACAAGAATGAGGGGACATGGCCAGTAAAAATGAGTCCACGGCATCCTTGCTGCGTTTGGTCAATCGAGAAATTTGGATTGTGACCTCCATGGCTGGCGACGCACGCGGTGGGCTAGTTGCCACCTGGGTTTCAGCGGCGTCGATTGACGACGATCGCCCGGTGATGCTTGCTGGCATTGCTCCCAATCACTTCACGCGAGATCTGATAGATCGAAGCGGCGCCTTTGCATTGCATTTACTTACTTCGGAACAAGTCGAAGTTGTCTGGAATTTCGCTTTCGATTCTGGACGCCACCGCGATAAACTTGCAAGTGTTGCCAGCACCCAGTCTGATTTGGGAAACCCTCTCCTAAAAGAGTGCTTGGCTTGGTTTGATTGTCGTGTGTTTGCTCGTTGTGACGCGGGTGACCGGGTTTTCTATTGGGCGGATGTTGAAGCGAGTACCCAAGTCAGTGAGGGAAAGCCTTTGTGCGAGCAAGACGTGTTTCTTGCTGCCGATGGAGATCAGCTTAGCCAACTCAAGGCGGATCGTGATGCCGATGTTGTCTTACAGCGTCCTTGGCACGACAATTGGCGCAACCACTTGTCAGAGCAGCCGCCGCAAATTCATCGTACGCAGTGACCAACGGTGAGCTTTTTCTTCTCCAGGATTGATTCTTGAGATAGTCATCGCGAGCCCAGCCCTTAAACGGAGTAAATCACAAATCGTGGAAGAACGAGATCGTTTTCAAAGCGTTGCTGAAGAGAGAGCCGTGTTGGTGCGGGTTATTTTTCCCGAGTCTCCGTTTGAAGATGAACCACTTGACGAACTTCGCGGGCTTGCAACAACCGCAGGAACGATTGTTGTAGGCGGGATGACACAACGGCGAAATAAGCCCAATGCCACCGCTTATCTGGGCAAAGGAAAGATCGAAGAGTTAAAGGTATTTGTTGAAAATCAAAACGCAGATGTCGTGATCTTTGACAATGACCTCAGCCCTGCACAGACTCGTAATCTCGAAAAAGCGTTCAAGGTCAAGGTGATTGATCGTACCGAGCTGATCCTCGATATTTTTGCCCGCAGTGCGCAAACGTATGAAGCGCGTTTGGCAGTCGAGTTAGCACAGCTTGAATACTCGCTGCCTAGATTAAAGCGAATGTGGACACACCTCTCTCGTTACAACATGGGTGTAGGGATGCGTGGGCCGGGTGAAAAACAGTTAGAAGTTGATCGCCGCTTGGTTGAAAAACGGATCCATGATCTTAAAGCAGAATTAAAAGGTGTTGAGAAACGCAAGGAGCGGCAAGTGGCATCGCGCCGTGGTCACATGACTGTTTCGCTGGTCGGTTATACCAATGCTGGAAAAAGCACTTTGATGAATGCGCTGACGGATGCGAGTGTGGAAGCCAAAGATAAGCTGTTCGCCACGCTCGACACGCGCACGCGACGTTGGCAATTGCCGAATTGGGGCCCCGTGTTGTTAAGCGACACGGTTGGCTTCATTCGTGACTTACCGCACCGTTTGATTGCTAGTTTCAAGGCGACGTTGGAAGAGGTGCGACAGGCGGATTTGTTGTTGCACATAGCCGATATTAGCAATCCCGCTGTTTTCAACCAGATCGACGCCGTAGCCGATGTGTTAGGAGAGGTCGGGATTGAAGAAAAAGATATGCTTCTTGTGATTAACAAAACTGATTGTCTTTTAACATCGTCTCGACTCGATGCGGTTCTCAGTCGTTTTCCGAATGCCATTCCAATCAGCGCTGCGAATGACCAGGGGTTTGACAGGCTGGCCCTGGCTGTGAGTGATGCCATTAGTCGAACATTTCACGATGTTGACATCGAAACGGGTGTTGAAAACGGACGTTTGATGGCTTATCTCGCAGAGCATGGTGAAGTACTTTCACAGCAATTCAAAGGTAATCGTGTTGTGATCCACTGCAGGCTGCCAGAGAAGTATTTAGGGCGAATTAACGAAGAGGGAACGCTCGTCATGAAACACGGAAGTGAGTTTCCGCCTCAGAGTGGAGGTTCGCAGGATGCCGAGAGTGTCAAAGGTCTTACTTGACCATCTGCCGTCAATCGCGTTTTTTGAGTGAGACATTGCTGTGGTCAAACGTAAACTTCGAGACGCTCGTGTCCTCGTCACTGGTGCCTCTAGCGGAATTGGACGAGCCCTCGTCTGTGAGTTAGGTCGTCGCGGTGCTAGGATTTTGATGACCGCTCGGCGTGAGGAACGTTTGCAGCATTTGCAGCAAGATCTGGCAAAGTCGCAGATAAAAACGCATTATGTTGCGGGTGATATAACCGACAAAGGTTTGCGGCAGTCGCTGCTTGTTGCTGCGGTCGAATGTTTTGGTGGGATCGATATTCTAGTGAATAATGCCGGGGTGGGTGCCGTCGGCAAATTTATAGAATCGGACGAAGCCCGTTTGCGAGAAATTATGGAGGTTAATTTTTTTTCGCCAGTGGAACTGGTCCGGGTCGCTTTACCAATTCTTCAGAAAGGAATTAATCCGATGATTGTTAATGTCGGATCGGTGCTTGGTCATCGCGCGATTCCTCAGAAGAGTGAATATTGCTGCGCCAAATTTGCTCTCCACGGTTTCAGTGATGCAATTCGAGCCGAGCTTGTGGCGAGCAAAGTCGATGTTCTTCTTGTCAGCCCGAGCACTACACGAAGCGATTTTTTTCGCAGCCTTCTTGCGGGGCGCCAGGAACCGCAAGGAGCCGTCGTTTCCAGAGGGATGCCTTCCGAAGTCGTCGCCCGCCTGACGGCGAATGCCATGGCGGCGGGGCGGCATGAGGTTATTCTGACGTCTGGCGGAAAGTTGTTGGTCTGGCTTGACCGTTTGTGCCCACCGATCATGGACCGTGTTGTGTCTCAATGGGGGCACTAGCTTCCGTTCAATGCCGCTGGAGTTTGCGCTGGATGAAAATGCCTGGTTTTTCAATTCTTTATGAAGAAGGCCCATGCCTGGTGGTCTCCAAGCCATCCGGTGTGTTGACACAAGCTCCGCCAGGAATCGATAGTCTGGAGAGCCGCATTAAGACATTTTTAATTGAACGAGATCAAAAGCCCGGACGTGCTTATTTGGGCGTTCCTCATCGGTTGGACCGTCCCGTCTCAGGTGTAATGGTCTTTGCGAAGCACATTCGAGCCTGTCGGCGCATCGCAGAGCAATTCGAAGGCCGTATTGTTGAAAAAACATACTGGGCGGTAGTTGAGGGGATTGTGCAGGATGAAAAAGGCACTTGGAGCGACAAGATACGAAAAATACCAGGGCAAGCGCACTCAGAAATTGTCCCGCCAGATCATCCCGAAGGTCGATCTGCGACGTTGCATTTTCGGGTTCTGTCTCGATTAGGTAGGCGGACAGTTCTTGAAATCCAACTTGAAACCGGGCGGACTCACCAAATTCGTGTGCAAGCAGCGGAGCGAGGATTTCCTATTTTGGGAGACTTTCAATATGGTGCAAACGATTGTTTTGGCGAGCCGACTACGTCTCCACGAGACCGCTGGATTGCGTTGCACTCACAAAGCATTTCTTTGCGTCATCCTATGACACGCGAACGTATCGTGGTCAGTGCACCGGTGTCGGATCCTTGGCAACCGTTTCTTCTGAATGTTGCGGTGGATAACCCCTAAGGGACGGCAAGTACTGGTTGCGGCCTGGATTTGGGTTGGCAAAAGGAGCTGCGTTTGGATTCGGGTTTCATGCGTCCAGATCGTCAGAAGCAATTGCCGGCGACAAATTGTCTGTTGTTGACGGTTAATTGTGGACGGCCTTTGCGGTCGAATAGACGAGCCCTATAATTGTTGGTGGAAGTGACGGACACCGAAGTAGTCGGTTCGACGTCACCTTGTTTGGTAAGGAAATGACGATGGAAAATCAGGGAATCAATGTTGATCGATTGCGCATTGGTGCCGTTTCCTATTTGAACACCAAACCGCTGGTTTACAAGCTAGATCTTTTTGCCCCGCGCTCCGAGGTGGTTTTTGACGTGCCCAGTCGGTTGGCTGACGGCTTGGCAGCTGGGGAATTTGACGTGGCGTTGATTCCGTGCATTGAATTCTTTAATGATCCAACCTATGTCATCGTGTCCGACGCATGTATCGGATGCCGTGGTCCGGTGTTGAGCGTCAAGTTACTCAGCCGAGTACCTATCAACAAGATTCGTAGCTTGGCACTCGACGAAGGTTCACGAACGAGTGTTGCCTTGGTACGTATTTTGCTTGATCAGCGATTTGGAGTCAGACCCGAGTTGATTCCACTCCCCATGGGAGCTTCAGCTGCTGAAACGAAAACGGATGCGGTATTACTCATCGGTGACCGCGCCATTCACCCTCCGAAAGATGTCTTTGTGGAAGAATGGGATTTAGGAGATGAGTGGTGTCGTTGGGCTGAGTTGCCATTTGTGTTTGCCATGTGGGTTACCCGTTCCGGAGAAACGGCGGCTGCCGTTGAGCCAGCGTTGCGACAAGCTCGCGATGCTGGAGTTGAAAGATTAACTGAGATTGCTGCCCTGGAGGCAAAGCAAGTCGGATTATCTGAGGAAGCCTGTGTCTCGTACTTGCGAGACAATTTACACTTTTTCCTCGGAGAGAAGGAACGCCAGGGAATGAATTTGTACTATCGACATGCGGCGCATCTTGGATTGGTTCCAGAAGATAGGGAGTTGCGATTTAGTGATTGTACGACTTCTTGATAAAGCGGTTGCGGGCGAGCGGCTAACCCCTGCCGAAGGTGTTGAATTGTTGAGGTCGCGCGACCTAGCCAAAATTGGTCGTGCGGCAGACGCTGTGACCCGGCGTTTGCACCCTGAAAATTATCGCACTTATAACATCGACCGAAATATTAACTACACCAATGTGTGCACAGCGGTCTGCGATTTTTGTGCTTTCTACCGCGGTCCAAAAAGCGCTGAAGGCTGGGTTCTGCCGCGCGAAGAATTATTACAGAAAGTGGAGGAAATGGTTTCCCTCGGTGGCGATCAAATTCTGTTGCAAGGAGGATTGCACCCGGATTATCAGTTGGAATGGTATGAGGAGTTGCTCGGCGATATCAAATCTCGTTGTCCGAGTGTGAATGTCCACGGTTTTAGTCCACCGGAATTACACCATTTCACCAAGGTTTTTAAATTACCCATCCGCTCGGTTCTAGAGCGTTTAAAACGGGCCGGGCTTGGCAGTATTCCTGGTGGTGGTGCAGAAATTTTGGTCGACCGAGTACGGCGAGAGATCACGCGTGGAAAAGTGATGACTGATGATTGGTTGAATGTGATGCGAGTTTGGCATGAATTGGGGGGCGTCAGTAGCGCGACGATGATGTTTGGTCATGTTGAAACACTTGAAGAACGCATTGAGCATTTGGAACGTTTGCGTAATGCCCAAGACGAAACGGGTGGCTATACGGCCTTTATTTGTTGGACATTTCAGCCCGACAATACCGACATGAAGGACCTCTCACCCGCGGGATCTTTCGAGTATTTAAAGACGCAAGCGGTGAGCCGATTATATTTAGACAATTTCTCCAATATCCAATCTAGCTGGGTGACTCAGGGAAAGCGGATTGGCCAGCTGGCAATGCTCTTTGGTGCCAACGACATGGGTAGTCTGATGATTGAAGAGAATGTCGTTGCGGAAGCGGGTACCGTTCATTACCTTTCCTTACGCGAAATTCGCGATTCAATTTCAGAATTGGGATTCACTCCAAGGCAGAGAAATGTGCGTTATGAATTGTTCGGTGAGGAGCACGAACAGCAGGCAGTGCACGCGAATAACGAGCGAGAAAAATCGCCAGCAAGCGTCTATCAATTGACATGATCGGTGCGACTGCCCTTGACGAATCCAAATAATCGTCAAGTTCAGAACAACTGCTCTACAGAGCGTCGTCAAATCGAAGCGGTCGTGTTATAAGAGCGATGACGTAGCAACTCTGTTCTTTTGTTATTTGGAAGAGCAACGAATTGCGAGTGTTCTCTCCGATGGGTGGGGGACGTCTCTCTCACTGCTTTACCTTTGTTGGAATTGTGCCGAACTCATGATTCGTGTGGAAAATATATCGAAAGAATATGCCGATTTACGGACCGGCCAATTCGTCGCTTTGGGAGGCATCTCATTTCATGCTGAACCAGGTCAGATTTATGGCTTACTTGGTCCTAACGGTGCAGGGAAAACGACCGCGTTACGGATTCTAAGTACAGTGTTAAAACCGACTGGCGGTAGTGCTTCTATCAACGGGTCGGACGTGGTTACAGAGGCGGAAGCAGTCCGACATCAAATTGGTTTTGTTTCCAATAATACTGCCGTTTACGACCGGATGACAGCTTGGGAGATGGTCGAATATTTTGGACGTTTATACGGACTCGACGTGGAGTTACTGAGGGCTCGCATGGAGGCGATTTTCGAGCAACTTCAAATGAACGAAATTCGAGACGTTCTTGGTGGAAAGATGTCGACAGGGATGAAACAGAAAGTTTCGATTGCTCGAGCAATTGTCCACGATCCACCCGTTCTGATCTTTGACGAAGCTACGGTTGGGTTGGATGTTTTGGTGGCTCGGGCACTCTTGGAATCGGTATCCCAGTTGCGTGAAAATGGAAAGTGCATCCTTTTCTCGACGCACATCATGCGAGAAGCAGAGCGCCTGTGCGATCGAGTTGCCATTATGCATCGTGGTCGAGTTTTGGCAGAGGGCTCGTTAGATGAGCTCCGGGAGCAACATGATGAGCCCGATTTGGAAGAGCTATTCTTTGATTTGATTACCGCGCAGGAGTGTCTCGCGGTCGCCTGACATTGTCCCTAAGTGACGAATCACTGCTAGAGCAACAGATTATGAAGTGGTCGAACATAAGGCTGATTTTTCTTCGCGAATTGCGAGATCAACTGAGAGATCGTCGGACGTTGTTCACCATCGTTGTATTACCTATGTTGTTGTATCCGCTCTTAGGGATAACGATTTTTCAGGTTTCACAATTTCGCCGTGAACATCCGACGCAGGTCTGGCTCATCGGATCCGGCAGTCTACCAGCGACGCCTGCTTTGTTGGATCGCGAGCGATTTTCTGCTGATTTTGCTTCTGCAGCAAGTTCAGACTTGATCCGGCTTCACGTAGATCATCAGATACCCGACGAAGTGATAACCCTCGGTGTGCGGCATGTTGCCGAGCAAGCAATTAGCGATGGTACCTACGACGCCGTGGTATTTGTGCCCAACGAATTCGCGTCTCGGCTAGATGAATTTCGTACCTGGATGGGGGCGGATCGTGGAGGGCGTGATTTGCAAGAAGCAGATAAATTTATGGTACCCCAGCCAGAGATTTTCTCAAATTCGGCAAATGACAAGTCGGCCATTGCATTTCAACGTGTCGAGATCATTTTGAGGAATTGGCGAGATGCAATCGCAACTGCGAATCTCCGCTCTAGCAATATTCCAATAGCGGCCAGAATGCCTTTTGAATTTCGCAGTACAGACCTGGCCGTTGAGGCATCGCGTAACGCAGCTTTTTGGTCCAAAATGTTACCGTTTGTTGTTTTAGTGTGGGCTTTAACGGGTGCCTTTTATCCGGCTGTTGACCTCTGTGCAGGTGAGAAAGAACGCGGCACATTGGAAACGCTCTTGAGTAGTCCTGCGTTACGTGGTGAGATCGTCTGGGGGAAGCTACTTACAGTTACGGTTTTTAGTATCACCACTTCCATGTTGAATCTTTTGAGCTTGGCGTTTACAGGAGCGTTATTCTTTCGCCAGATCAATGGTGCCGCGGGCGCCCCCTCGCTCCAGATGGGACTACCACCTGTAAGTACGATTGGGTGGTTGTTATTAGCATTGCTGCCGATCGCGGCATTGTTCAGCGCGCTTGCACTAGGGATCGCGGCCTTTGCTCGTAGCTCGAAGGAAGGCCAATATTACCTGATGCCTTTGTTAATGATCACACTTCCCTTGATGATGTTGTCCATGATGCCAGCGACTGAGTTGGATCTAGGCACGAGTTTAATTCCAGTAACCGGGATGATGCTGTTGTTGCAGGCTCTCGTTGATGGAGACTATGCAACTGCAGGGCAATTTGTTGTTCCTGTGATGGGGATTACGGGATTGTGTTGCTGGTTTGCTATCCGCTGGGCAATCGATCAATTCAAGAATGAATCGGTTTTATTCCGAGAAAGCGAGCGATTTGGTTTGGGAGTGTGGTTGCGACATGTGGTTCGTGATCGTGGCAAATATCCTACCTTTGGAGCAGGCCTGCTCTGTGGAGTGCTCCTGCTGACGATTCGTTTTGTCGGGTCGACGTTTGCAACGATGCCAGAATCATGGAGTGACTTTGTCGCCATGACGTTACTGACATTGATCGCGTTCATAGGGCTTCCCCCGTTGTTGATGGCATTTGTATTGGCCAAAGATCCACGGGCGACGCTCGGTTTGAAAATGCCCCGATTGTCAACCTTCCCGATGGCCTTTCTGATGGCGATTGTGATCCATCCAGTAGCCAAAGCATTCTCGGATTTTGTTTGTAGGTTGTACCCGATCAGTGGAGAGATGACCGAGCAATTGACAGGGATGAGTACCTTGATTAACCAAGCACCGGGCCTTTGGGCGATTGTCTTGGTGATGGCTCTAACGCCGGCGATTTTTGAAGAATTAGCATTTCGCGGATTTATCCTTTCCAGTTTGCTCTCGCGGGGAAACAAATGGACGGCGATTTTGTTGAGCAGTGTCTTTTTTGGCGCCGCTCATGGGATTCTTCAGCAATCGATCACTGCAGGTGCCCTTGGTCTTGTGATTGGTTATATCGCCGTACAATCCCGCAGTATTTTGCCAGCTATTCTCTTTCATTTTGTTTATAATTCGCTGAGCGTTTCTTTGGGAATCTTGTTACCAAATTGGTTGGAGCAGTATCCCGTGTTGGCATTGTTTTTCACGGTGTCGGACATGGATTTTGTCTACGATTGGTCGATCGTGGCTGGTAGCGGTGTTTTAAGCGTCTTGTTGTTTTCTTGGTTTAGTCGTGGTGTGTTTTCTAAAAAACACAAGGTGATGGCTGTTGAGAAACGACCGCTTGCAGGACCAGTTACCAACCTGACCACTTAATTGGTGCGGCGACGAAAATGGATGGGGTTCGATCAGAATTTGCGTTAAAAGCACGCTATATTTTCCCTGTTGAGGGAAAACCGATTGTTGATGGCGTCATTAGTATCTCGGGCAAGCGGATTGTTGCCGTAGGAGAAAACGTATTTTCGCAACCACCGATTGACGTGGGCAATGTTGCCATCATTCCAGGACTCACTAATGCGCATACGCACCTTGAGTTCAGCGATCTTGCTGCAGAGATTGGCAAGCCAGGAATATCCTTTACAGAATGGATTCGAGAAGTCGTTGCTCATCGAAAGAGAAGATCGGCCGACACTCCCAACGTAGAAGCACTCCGCAGGAGGATGGATCGTGCAGTGCGCCAAGGAATTTGGGAGAGTGTACGATCGGGAGTCACGATGTTGGGTGAAATCGGGACAAATCAAACATGCGATCGGTTTCCGGTAGCAACGCCGATTGACTGCACAGTATTTCGTGAAACCATCGCCTTTGATCGCGAGAAAGCCGACGATGCATTCGGAGAGTTGGCAGCTTGGACTGACTCACCTCGGATCGAGTATCGTCGTGGCTTAAGTCCGCACGCTCCATACACGGTACATCCCGATCTAATAGATAGAATGTGCCGGTATTCCAAGCAAACAAAGACGCCCCTTGCCATGCATTTAGCCGAGTCATTTGAAGAACTGGAATTATTGAATTCCGGTTGCGGACCATTTGTTGCCTTGCTGCAAGATTTAGATGCCTGGGATGCATCTGTCATTCCACGTGGGATTAGCGTTGGCTGGTATCTAAAGACATTGGCAAAATCGCATCATAGTTTAGTCATCCACGGAAATTTTCTCACGGAGGAGGAGATGTTGTTTATTGCTGCTCAAGCTGAGCGTATGACCGTTGTTTACTGTCCTCGCACACATGCATTTTTTGCCCACGGCCAATATCCTCTCAAGGAAATGCTCGGTTGTGGCGTTCCCGTGGCGATTGGGACCGATTCAAAAGCTTCCAATCCGGATTTAAATCTTTTGGCGGAAATGTGTTTTGTTCGTGAGCATCACCCGGAAGTCAAAGGTTCAGAGATCCTTCGTATGGGGACGCTTAACGGAGCGCGAGCGCTCGGTCAATCTCAGCTGACGGGTAGTCTCGCGAGCGGCAAACGTGCCGATCTAGCCCTCGTCAATTTGTCGGATGAGACAGCGAATGATCCTCATGATTTGTTGTTGGCGGAGAGCGAGACAGCGGTGCGAGTACTGTCAGGCGGCCGTCTTATCGAACCGATGAGTATGTTGGTGGATTGATTTTAGTAGTGTCGATCGCTACCAACTGGGCCGGCTGGGGGAAGTCAGTTGCTGCAGTCGACTCGGTGAGTGACTGGGAACTTGTGTTCGTTTAGATCGAGCACTCCTAGAGTCGGCAGTTCTTTATCTGCGTTTCCAAGATTGCCGAGGCGCCGATCGCTTCTAATTTTTCCATCATGTCGATCACATCCCCTCGTTTGACCATGATTTCCACGGCACACCAATTTGGATCTTCCAGCGAATTAACCGTGGGAGAGTGATATCCGGGAGCGATCTCCTTTGCTGCTGCGAGTTTGTCACGTGGAATGTTGTATTCAAGCAGCGAATAACTTTTTGCGATCACTACCCCTTCCAGGCGGCGGACGACGCGATCGGCGACCTGGGCATGGCGTCGTTCGTGATTTTGAATCAGGATGGTTTCGTAGGATCCAATATTATCGAGGATGCGTAGTTGGTTTGCAGCCAGCGTGCTGCCAGTTTCAACCAAATCGACAATGGCGTGAGCTACCCCGAGTCCAATCATGATTTCCACGGATCCGGAGAGGGTGACGAGGTGTGCCGCGGCGTGATGTTGAGTCAGGTAGCGTTCCGTGATTTGTGGAAAGCTCGTGGCGATGCGGCAGCCATCCAGCTGCGTTGGCGTCGTGATTTCGGAATTGATGGGGGTGCAAACTGCCAAGCGACACTTTCCCATGTCTAAAGCCAAGCGGGTCTCTACGGTGACCCCGGTTTCGGAGACGAGGTCGCTTCCGCTAATGCCCATGTCGATCGCACCTTCTGCGCACAAAACAGGGATGTCATCCGCACGCAAGAAAATTAGATCGACGGCTAACTCGCTGACGCGGGCAAAAAGACTACGAGACTGTCGGCGAAAACTGAGCCCAGCTTGTTTTAAGAGGTCTGCAGCTTGCTCAGAGAGGCGACCTTTGCTCGGCAAACCAATACGTAAATTTGTCATGAGAGTTTAGCTATCCTTTGGTAAGCGGGCCGCTTTTTCAGCTAATCCCGAAACACCAAAACGTTGGGAAAGTTCAGCTTCGACTTCCGCTAGACGAATGTTGCGATGTCCCAGCATTACCAAAAGATGATAAAGCAGGTCAGCCGCTTCGGAAATTAAGTGATCGCGTCCTGCGGAACCTTCCTCATGAGAAGCCTCCACGACTTCAGCCGCTTCTTCAATTATTTTTCTTCCAATTTGTTCTGCGCCTCCGGAGAATAGCTGTGTGGTATAAGAGCGTTCTGAGGGGTTCTCACGACGATCTTCGATGATTGCCATCAAACGGGCCAGGATGTGAGGGGGGATGTCCATGGAGGCGTCTCGGCGCGGATTCATAAACCGTATAAAAACGAAAGTTTGAAGTCTGCAATAAACTGGCGTTGCGAATGCAGATGCAAAGATCGACATCGTAGACCTTTCCATTCTGTGGGGCAATTCCAACGTGTTTTTCAGCGATTGATGGTGCTGTAGCTCAGGCAACGTTAGCGTATAAAAAGTCGCCAATAAAAAGTAGCCATGCCTTCTGATTCTTTACCGATTTCCAATATCCATGAATGCTGGTTTGTGACCGGTGCGACGGCGACGGGCAAAACACGCGTTGGCATTGAAATTGCCAAGCAGATTAAGGCGGAGGTTATTTCTCTGGACTCGATGGCCGTTTATCGTGGAATGAATATTGGCACAGCCAAAGCGACCGCGGAACAGTTGGCTGAGGTTCCTCATCATTTAATTGACTTGGTTGAGCCATCGGAAGAGTTCAGCGTGGCAGAATTCTTGCTGGCATGTGAAATGAAAATTGAGGAGATCCGTAGTCGTGGTCGTACCGTTCTTTTTGTGGGGGGCACACCACTTTATTTGAAAACGCTACTTCGTGGCATGTATCAAGGCCCACCTGCGGATTGGGAATTTCGAGAAGAGGTGGAACGAGAGGTCACAGCGACTGGTATGGCACCATTGTTGGAACGGTTGCAGCAGGTCGATCCTTTGGCTGCCGCGAAGCTGCATCCGCATGACAAACGCCGAATTATTCGGGCTCTGGAAGTCTATAAGATCACCGGCCATCCGATTAGTCACCAACAAATTCATTTTGATGATGATGCAGTATCGCAAGCCAAACATGTGTTTGTTCTTTCTCTACCCCGACCTGCCCTGCATCGACGAATCGAAAAGCGGGTAGATCGAATGTTCGAGCTTGGGTTAGTGGAGGAAGTTCGCAGTTTGTTAGTCCGCCACAGGTGTTTGAGTCGAACTGCTTTGCAGGCAGTTGGCTACCGAGAGGTTGTTGAACATCTCGAGGGGAAGCACAGTTTGTCGGAGACAGTCGAGCTTGTTAAGCAAAGAACTCGCCAATTTGCTCGTCGGCAGGAAACGTGGTTTCGTCGCTTGAGCGAGTGTCAGAATATTTCGATTGACGAGGCCGCGAACGTAAGGGAGATTGTTGGTGAAATACGAAGAAGATGCGATTGAAAACGAGGGGTCCCGAGATATCTTCTCTATCGCTTGTTGGTGTCAAAAAGCTTACTCGCCAGCACTCCAAACCGTTGATCGTGTGGATAAATGACGGCCGGGCTCTGGGCCACCGCTTCTGGGCCACCGCTTGTGGGCCATCGCTTGTGGAGTAATGCTGTATGAATGTCTTCGTCAGGCGACGATCCCTTGAAGTAAGGCATTTTTATTGCAGCGGAGTTGTTGAGAGCACTTGGATAGGCACCAGCCAGAATAGAATCTTCAAGGAAGTACCTCCGGATGGTCAAAAGAGGGCTTGTCCTTTTACTTTTCGCCACTTGATGAATGCTTGGGATTGGTAGCAACTACCTGCAAACCTCTATCCCCATCTGTGCTGACAAATAGGCATTTCTAAAATTGAAGTTCGGTAATTGCCCTGGAATATCGCTTGGTTGAGTGTCGCTAGGCATAGGCGAATCGTCTTGCTGCAAGTAAAATGATACGTTTCGAAAATTTCTTTTCTGAAATTGCCCTGGAATCTTGCTCTTGAACAAGGAACGATCCCTTGCTTCGATCACATACGTGCGGCGCGCTGCGGGCCGATGATGTTGGTAAACAGGTGACTTTGTGTGGCTGGGTCGATACGTACCGCGATCACGGAGGTGGATTATTTGTCGACTTGCGAGACCGATACGGGCTCACGCAGGTGGTTTTCAATCCCCCGCAAACGCCTGATGACGTAATTTCAGCTTCGAAGTCGCTGAGAAACGAGTTTGTCATTAAAGCTGTGGGGGAAGTCGCCTGCAGACCACAGGGGCAGGATAATCCGAGGCTTTCGACTGGGGAGATTGAGGTGCGAGTGGAATCGTTCGAGGTACTGAACGAATGCGAGACTCCACCTTTCACGCCCGGTCAACAGGAAATACCTGGAGAAGACCTGAGACTTAAGTACAGATTTCTGGATTTGCGGCGCGCGTCGACACAGTCCACGTTGGTCCTGCGTAGCCATATCATCAAGACGATCCGTGATTATTTTGACAAACATGATTTTATCGATGTGGAAACACCGATTCTGGGACGCAGTACTCCGGAAGGGGCACGGGATTACCTTGTTCCAAGTCGAGTTCACCATGATGCATTTTACGCGCTACCCCAATCACCTCAGTTGTACAAGCAAATTTTAATGGTCGCGGGTTATGACCGTTATGTTCAAGTTGCACGGTGTTTTCGAGATGAGGATCTGAGGGCGGATCGTCAACCGGAGTTCACGCAATTGGATATGGAAATGTCATTCGTGGATGGGGATGACGTGATTGCAATGATAGATGGTCTTGTCGCTCAATTGGCTAAGGAATTTTGTGGTATTGACTTGCCGACACCGTTACCACGCATGACTTATGACGAAGCGATGGAGCGATTTGGACATGACGCTCCGGACTTGCGATTTGGGATGGAGTTGATTGATTGTACGGATCTGGCAGCTGAGTCAGAGTTTCGTGTTTTTCGCGGTCCGGCTGAATCAGGTGGTCGGGTACGGGGGATCAATGCGAAGGGCGCAGCGGCTAAGTTTTCCCGCAAGCGTATTGATGAATTGACTGAGTATGTGAAGCAAGATTTTGGGGCTAAAGGGCTGGCGTGGTTTCGTGTGGAAGACGATGGCAAATTATGGTCACCAATATCGAAGAACTTTGCAGACATCTTGTTAAATAAATTTGCGGAACGCATGGAGGCAGAGCCAGGGGATCAGCTGTTCTTCGTTGCCGACACTTGGGAAGTCAGCTGCAAGGCGCTAAGTGGATTGCGTCGACTTTTAGGCGAGGAGTTGAGTCTCTACAAGCCAACAGATATGCATTTCTCATGGGTTGTCGAATTTCCGATGTTTGAATTTGATGAGGAGGGGCAGCGTTGGAACGCAATGCATCATCCGTTTACAGCGCCTCGTCCCCAGGATCTGGAATTGTTAAGGACTTCGGCAGGAGCATGTCGGGCCCAGGCCTACGATTTAGTCATCAATGGGTCGGAAGCTGGTGGTGGGACTGTTCGGATTCACGATCAAGAAATACAGAAGCAAGTTTTTGATCTACTTGGAATCGATCCGACGACAGCCGAAGATCGATTTGGATTTTTGTTGGATGCTTTGAAGTTTGGTGCGCCTCCCCATGCGGGAATTGCTTTGGGTATTGATCGTATCGTGATGTTGTTTGGTGGGATGGATAATATTCGTGACTGTATCGCTTTTCCGAAAACACAAAAAGCCACGGATTTAATGACCGGTGCACCAGGAGCTGTTGACCGGCAACAGCTTAAGGAACTTGGGGTGCGTGTGATTCCACTCAGCGAGTCATGAATATAGAGGGAAATGGATGGCAAGGTGAAATGTGATGGCGCCGCTTAGTCGTCACTTTCGGCTCCCCGACGGTTGTCTGTTGGGGCTTGTTTGATTGTTTGGATCGCTTTGTCAAACTCACCGATATCAATCGGCTTGGTCAGGTAGGCATCCATTCCGCATGCGAAGCACCGATCTCGATCTTCGGCGAGGGCGGCGGCAGTGACGGCAATAATGGGCGTGTACGTTCTGCTTTTTGTTTCCCGTTGACGGATCAATCGAGTTGCTTCGAAACCATCCATTTCAGGCATTTGAATGTCCATGAGGACCACATCAAAGTTGCGTTGGTTTATCGCGTCGATAGCCTCTTTGCCGTTACTTGCCAGTACGACGTGGTGCCCGCGTTGCCGCAACAAGGCGGTTGCCAATTTTTGATTCACGAGCCCATCTTCAGCCAAGAGAATGTGAAGTCGCGTGTGAGTTGAGTTAACCGCAACGGGTGTTATCGGGGTGCCATTGTCTTCTATATTTTGTGAATTGACGACACGACGAATGGCATCTAATAGCTCGGATTGCAATACCGGTTTGATCATATGACGTGCGATGCCGACGCGAGGAGAATGATCGACACCAGCCGTCAGCCCTCCGGGCGATACCATGATAATGGCCGGGTTACCAAAATTCGGTTGGGCCTTGATTTTCTCTGCAACGGCCAGTCCATCTAAGCCGGGCATGACGGCGTCTAATAGAACGAGTCCATAGGGCGTTTCGTTTTGAACACTAGATTGAAGTTCTTCTAGTGCCGCTTGTCCATTGCTGGCGACTTCACACGGTAATTGCCAACCTTGCAGCATTTCTGAAAGAATGCGCTGAGTGGTTTGATTGTCGTCTACGACGAGCACTCGGAGCGATTGGAATTCGGGACTGCTAAGTTCGGTTGCTGGCGGATTTTTAGTTAAGCGAAAGTTGGCGGTGAAATGAAATGCGGAACCAGCCCCTGGCTCGCTTTCCAACCAAATAGCACCTCTCATGAGGGCGACAAGTTGAGATGAGATCGCTAATCCTAAGCCGGTTCCACCATAGGCTCGCGTAGTCGAAATGTCGACCTGCGTGAATGATTCGAAAATGGTTTGGTGTTTTTCCGGCGGAATGCCGATTCCTGTGTCGTGAACGGAAATCTTGAGCTTGATAGCATCGGCCGTGATTTCTTGAGACGTGACATTAACAAACACTTCTCCTTGAAGAGTAAATTTGATCGCGTTGCCAACTAGATTTACGATGATTTGCTGCAGACGACCAGGGTCGCCAATTAGCTGATCAGGTATGTCGGGTGCTATGCGGAAAGCCAACTCGAGCCCTTTTTCGGCAGCTCGGAGTCCCAGCGTGCGTGTCGTGCGCCCTACACAATCACGTAGCCCAAACTCGATTTCTTCAAATTCCATCCGACCGGCCTCGATTTTGGAGAAATCGAGAATGTCGTTCAGTAGACGCAGTAAGCTATCTGCTGAATGCTGTATCATTTCAAGGTATTCATGTTGCTCGGAATCGAGACGTGTTTGCGAAAGGAGATCAGACATGCCGATGATTCCATTCATGGGGGTACGGATTTCGTGACTCATATTGGCAACGAAATGCGTTTTTGCGCGGTTGGCTTCGTCGGCAGTTTCCTTGGCTTTACTTAATTCCTCCGCAATGCGTTTTCGATTTGTGATGTCTCGGTCGATCCCGACCAATCCGGCAATGTTACCTGTAGCATCGTGAAGGGGAGCTTTGGTTGACGAAAACCAACGAATCTCACCCGAAGGGGTGATTGCTTTTTCTTCTCGGTCAATAATCGTGGCATGATTCTGGATTACACGTTCGTCTTCCAACGCGTACTCTTTGGCGAGGTCATCGCCTGTCAGGTCAATGGTCCGCTTGCCAACAATTTCCCTTTCGGATTGGGCTCCCAGCATCTGTAGCAACGCATCATTCCCCATCAGAAAACGACCGTGGGCGTCCTTGACATAAATTAAATCGGGTAAGTTATCCATTAAGGTGCGAAGTCGGTCTCGTTCGTTGGCGAGGTCGATTCGAGATTGTTCGCGCACGGTGACGTCCCAGAAGACAGCTTGAATGCCAATCACCTCACCGGTAGCATCGCGCACCGGTGTTTTGCGGACTTCAAAAAATTGAGTGCGGCCAGCACTTTCGTTTTCTTCAATGCAGGAAAAAGTCTCACCGGTTACCATGACATGTTGATCGTCACTGCGATATTTAGCTGCTAATTCCGGGGGGAATAAATCGTAGTCAGTTTTTCCTCGAACGTTTGCTTCTTTCATCCCGAGCAAATTGCAGAAGGTTGGATTGGCAAAGACGAGTTTGCCTTGCAAATCCTTGCGAAGAACATGGATAGGTAACGTGTCGATCAAGGAATGGTATAACGCTTCAGAGGCTTGGAGGGCTTTTTCTGTGGTTGTTCGGGAAGTGATGTCGCGTAGGAAGACGGTGAAAATGAGCTCGCCGTCTCGAGGGACTGGCTGAATGGCCATTTCTGCAGTGAAGGTACTGCTGTTTTTGCGAAACCCCGTGACCTCTATACGGGCGTCAGGTGCGGTGCCTGTACCTTGTGGTGGGAATAATTCAAAGTAGTCAGGCAATTGTGTGGCGTCGGGTGGCGACCAAAAAAGCTGCTGGAGGTTTTTGTTGATTACTTCGTTCTGATGGTAACCAAAGGTTCGTTCGGCGGCTGGATTAAATTCGACAATCTTACCANTCGCATCTAAAAGAATNACACAATCGAGCGATGTATTGATCATGGCCCGTAGCCGGGCTTCGCTTTCGCGCAGCGCAGCTTTTGTGTCTCGAGATGGGGGCACGCGTTTTACTTTCGACGNANGAGGATAAATAAGGTCTTCCAACAACGGTATGCTAACGGTGGATGTCACCGTTTCGCAACGGTGAAATTTAAATGGCCGTTCAGATTACCTGCTTGTTCGGATGGAATGAAATGTTGTCTAATAGCGGATCGCCTGATCCTGGCTGCAGATGACGAGGTTGCCGAAACGGAGGCAGAATGTCGCAGAGATATCTGATAACCGGTGGTGCTGGAAATTTGGCCTGTCAATTGACACGGCTGTTAGCTGAACGGAAGGCTGAGGTTCTGCTTTGGGACATTGCCGATCGTCCACAAGGTCCGATTGTCGGGAATTGCTCTTACGTTCAAGGGGATCTGCGGTCGCTGGATAGCTTGCGGACGAGCTTTCGGCGGTTTTCACCCGATGTGATAATTCATTTCGCCTCTTTGCTTTCCGGCAGTTCTGAAGAAAGACGCACACTAGCCTGGGAAGTCAATATGGACGGTGTGTTTGGTTTGCTGGAACTCGCGGTGGAATTTGGAGTGCAACGTTTTTTCTTTCCGAGTTCGGTGGCATCGTTCGGTAGTCCACTACCGACCCCAGTACCGGAGGATTTTCCTCAATGGCCTACAGGTTTGTATGGGGTCACAAAGGTAGCGACGGAAAGGCTGGGGTATTATTACTATCAAAAACACGGATTGGACTTTCGTTGTCTGCGAGTTCCCATTGTCGTCTCTTCTGCCGCCCATACAGGAGCAACGAGTTCGTATGCTTCCTTAGCGTTTATGGAGGCGTGTCGGAAGCGAGAATTCACATTTCGTGTGCGGCAGCAGACCCGACCCGCACTAGTTTATGTAGAGGATTTATTGCGGGGTATCCTTAAGTTGTTGGACGCATCAGAAGAGAGTCTCACTCGAAGAAGCTACAATCTTCAAGCCCTTTCCCCAACTTCGGCAGAAATTGCCGAGGCAATCGTCGATCGTATTCCAGAAGCCAAGATGCGATTTGATCCCGATCCTGAGATCACCTCCTTAATTGATAGTTGGCCGACAGAGTTTGTTGATATCTCGTCGCGTCAAGATTGGGGGTGGGATCCGAGCTTTGACCTGCCTGCGATGGCAGACCATTTTATTGCAGCCTTACAGAGTCGACAGAAATTCTAAGAGGGCCTGGAAATCACTTGCAGGAAGATCGTTTGAATCGGCGTGATTGAATTTGTAGAAGATCTCAGTAAGCGTTTTTGCTCGACCATCGTGAAAGAAGGAGGTGCGTTGACTCAAGCCTCGCAAAGAGGGTGGGTTAAATTTACTTTTTTGCCATTCGTCAGAGAGGCCCACGTCGTATGTTGACTCGGATGTGTAGTAGGGTGGTAGATGACATCGGTGGCAGTTGCGTAACTCGAAGATGCGGCGACCTTCATTGTACAGCAACAGATTGGCCTGCTCTCGGGCGTGTCGTAATGAGGGAGCGGGCGACAAGCTCTGGAGATAAA
>JAKVBY010000129.1 GCA_022446825.1 Pirellulaceae bacterium | reverse complement strand
AGGAGGCCGATTTTTTTGTGGTAAAGCGTCAGAGTAAAAAGTAGTGGGGCGTTCATTGTTCTAATCAAGTCATCCGTGCAGTAAATTGGCTGAATTGCCATGCGTTTGCGTTCCACGAGGGGCCCAAAGCACGTTGGGGAGGTAATTCGCGGCTTGCCGTCAGATTTTGCCCTGCCTTGCCAAACTGACTGATTGGCGTTGCTGTGGCTGAAAGAATGGTTCCCCGAGTGATCTGCAGTACCGTTCGGATTTGCCGCTTGATTTCAGACAGGCGCGCGGCAACACTGGTGGTGGCCGGACTTGGCTTAGTGACTATTTTATTTCCTAATTTCGCGAGAGATTCCAAGCATGTCGATACCCATGACGGCACCGGAAGTTTTGGACCGTGAGTTCCTGGAACTGCGCGCTAAGATTCTGGAGTTAGCTTCTTCCTTCGATCGCTTCGGGAGAGCCTCGGGTTCGGTTACGAGCGATCCTCGATTGGAACGCCTCCACGAAGCGTTAGACGTTCTGAAAGATACGAACGACGACCGCGCTCAGCAGGTACAATTAATTTTTTCCCGCCCGTATGAAGATGATTGGCGGGAAAAATATGGTCTTTAAGGAGTTGATTGCAAGGTATTTGTCGTGGTTGCCAAGGCCGATGTTGGTACTGGCAATTTGTGACTAGGCAAGCCGCAGGCAGGAACGAAAAGGCACAACTGATGTACTATTTTGATCCACATATCCATATGGTGTCTCGTACAACCGATGATTACGAGATATTGGCAAAAATGGGCTGCGTTGGCCTAAGTGAACCGGCGTTTTGGGCTGGATTCGATCGCGGGAGTGTAGAAAGTTTTCGCGATTATTTTCGCCAACTGACCGATTTTGAGCCGCAGCGAGCCGCGCAGTATGGAATACAGCATTACACTTGGCTATGTATCAATGCGAAGGAAGCAGAAAATGTCGAACTCTCGCGAGAAGTGATCGCGATGATTCCCGAATTTCTTGATGCGCCAGGCGTTTTGGGGATCGGAGAAATCGGTCTCAATAAAAATACGAAGAATGAAGCGACGATCTTTTTGGAACACGTCGATTTAGCGATCCAATATGAACAGCAAATACTGATTCATACTCCCCACCTGGAAGACAAGTACCAAGGGACGCGGATGATTCTTGACATGCTGTGCGATGATTCACGAATTGATCGTACTCGTGTCCTGGTAGACCATGTTGAGGAACACACGGTAGAGCATGTTTTAGAGGAAGGATTTTGGGCTGGGATGACCTTGTACCCGGTTTCCAAGTGTACCCCGCAACGTGCTGCAGATATCGTGGAAACTTATGGGTCCGAGCGAATCTGCGTTAATTCTGCTGGGGATTGGGGTCCTTCCAAACCGACGGCAGTTCCCGATTTTGTGTTTGAAATGCGCCGTCGAGGTCATGCTGAGAGCTTGATTCGAAAAATTGTTTATGACAATCCGATTGAGTTCTTTAGTCAAAGCCAGGGTTTCCAGTTTGATCCTCCTGAATTGCCGTCTGCTGAAGCCGTTTCCTAATTTGACCAAAGAATGCCGTATGTTTTTAGTTACACGCGAGATTGATTTTTGCTATGGCCACCGTTTACTGAACTATGATGGTAAATGTCGCCACTTACACGGTCACAACGGACGCGCTTCGATTTCGTTTGAGGCACCGTCATTGGATGATCGAGGCATGGTTTTAGATTTCACGGACATCAAGAAAGTGGTGAGTACCTGGATCGATGACAACCTTGACCACCGGATGATTTTGCATCGCGAAGATCCCGCCGTTCCTGCGCTGCAGGCTTTGAACGAGCCACTCTATTTGATTGAGGATAATCCGACAGCAGAAAATATTGCCAAACTTATCTTTGGAGTCGCAGATAAGGCGGGTTTTCCAGTAACCGGTGTCCAGCTTTGGGAGACCCCACGTTGTTTTGCGACGTATGTGGGCGACTGATTTTACCTGATTCCAATAAAAAAGTCCGGGCGACTCATAAAGAGTCAGCCCCGGACTAAGTCCCCCCTGGGAAATCGGCACCGATGTTTGGCTGCCACACTGAGGAAGTGGGCGTTTGTTGCCAGCGTTGCTGTGATGACATCAACTATCGACCGAATGAGCCGGTGAACTTTGGCAATCTTTGACGATTCTACGGATGCCGTTGATTTAGGAAGCTACGGCACTTCTGAAAACGCATTTGCATGCTAGCTATTTGTCGAGTTATTCCCGGCACCTCGGAAGTCGAGAATCCGACCAATAATCCTCAACAAGATGTAACGATCAGGCCGATTGTGGAGGCACGGAGTCTTCTGCAGGCTGATGATGCGCAGTGATAATGTTGTGAAAGGATAGCGTGCAGTGTCAAAATCGATGGAACGAAATTCAATGTTTGCTGTTTTGGGCGCCTTGGGTTGGCCATTACTCTTCGGTTCAGCACTTTCAGTAGGCTTTTATTTGCTGGTTTTCCAAGGGCCCCTGAATCATCCTACCTGTCATCGTTATTTTGCATCGCACCCTGTCTCGTTTGTGGCAACCGTGATGTTTTTCGTAGGCTTGGCGGCGCTTTTATTCAAACTCGCTGACGTTTGTTCACAATTTGGATCGCTTAAAAAAATTCAGCTGCCCAGAACTTCCGACAACGGGGAACGGGTCGAGGGTGCTAGCGACCTGCTGGATTTTCTCAATGAATTGCCTGTCGGTTGGCGAGAATCCTATCTAGGTCGTCGACTGACCGACGCCTTGGAATACGTCGAACGCAGCGGTGCAGCTGCTGGGCTTGATGATGAACTCAAGTATCTGGCTGATTTAGATGTGGCCCGTCAACAGGAAAGTTATGCCCTCATCCGGATCATCATTTGGGCAACACCCATGCTTGGTTTCCTGGGGACGGTAATGGGAATCACAGCAGCCTTGGGTGGGCTTGATGCGCAGGAGTTGGCGGCCAATATCCAAGTCGCGATGGACAAATTACTTTCAGGTCTTTACCCCGCGTTCGATACTACCACGATTGCCTTGGCATTTTCAGTGAGTTTAATGTTTATTCAGTTCTTGAT
Organism: Pirellulaceae bacterium; assembly: GCA_022446825.1. GTDB lineage: Bacteria > Planctomycetota > Planctomycetia > Pirellulales > Pirellulaceae > JAKVBY01. The sequence goes on along the minus strand of JAKVBY010000129.1, from coordinate 3,100 downwards.
CGATCGTCTTGATACTTCAGTACTGTCTGCGGTTGACGACCGTACAAATTTTGAACTCGTGGGTAGATTTCAGACACTAGGCACGGCATCCGATCCCCACCTGGCGTCGATCGAACGCATGGCGCAAGCAGTTATCGAGTCGACCGAAGGCTTGGTGACCCGACAAATCCAAATGTGGCAATCGACGATCGATGCGGCGCATCAGCAATGGAGTCAACTTGTGCAGGGTTCGGCGGCTCAAACCCGTGAAGTGTTTGCCGAATCATTAGAAAAATCATTGGAGCGACATGCCGGTGCGTTGCTTCAGCAGCAACGAGAAATGGTGCGTCAGGGTGAGGTTATGTCGCAAGTTGTATCGGCGACGGGAGACGTCGTTAAGTTAGAACAAGCCTTAAATAATAATTTGCGAGAACTTGCCGGGGCAAAGCATTTTGAGGATACCGTGATGAGCTTGTCGGCTGCGATTCACCTCTTAAATTCTCGCTTGGGGGCCGTTGACTCCCGAGATGTGCGCGTTCAGATTCGTGACACGGATTCGCAGGACCATGCTGCATGAGAAGACTGGTTGTACGCAAGCGAGCAGTATCGATTTCGCTTTTCCCATTTTTAGCGGTCCTCCTTTGTACGATGGGCTGCCTTATAGTGCTTCTCGTTATGGTGGTTCAGCAAGCGCGTGTGCAAGCTTCGGCTGTTGATGACCTGGATCCCCAAAGCGATGTTTTGCGACAGCAACGACTCGAGGAGGAGTTCCGTTGGCAGCGCGAGGTTCTTGAGGAAAAACGTCAAGAGGCAGCGGAGCAACTGGCCGAGCGACGCTTGGTATTGAGTCACTTGGAATCACATCTGCGAGAGATAACGGATCGTTTTGAGTTAGTGCGCGCGGAGATCGAAGATCTCGCAAACCTTGATTCTTTCGTTGCTGAGAAAGAGGCCACAGCTCAAAAATTAGCAAAACTCGATGAAGAGATTCGCATTGCTGAACGAGAGTTGGAAGAGTCGCAACAAGCATCAGCGTCTCAAGTTCGTAATTTTTCGATTATTCCCTATGACGGTCCCAACGGTACCCAACGCAAACCGCTTTACGTCGAGTGTACGGGGCGCGGAATTATCATTCAGCCAGAGGGAATTGAACTTCAAATCAGCGATTTTGAAGGGCCTTTGGGGCCAGGAAATCCGCTGGATGCTGTACTTCGCGCAAAACGGGAATACTTTGCAAAGCACGGCGGAGTGGCAATTCATGGAGAGCCGTATCCTTTGTTGATTGTCCGGCCCGATGGTGTGATGGCTTATGTCGCTGCCCGTGCCGCGATGAAATCCTGGGATGATGAATTTGGTTATGAACTTATCGATGACAAAAAGCAGTTGGCTTTTGAAGACGTCGATCCGATTTTGACATTGGTTTTAGAGCAAACCATTGAAGATGCGCGCAGGCGTCAGGAAATTTTGGCGGCGGCAATGCCCGCGAGATTCAAAGGGAAACAGAGTAGTAGTAGTGGTTTCATTGCAGCCCCCAACGGTGGATTTCAACGTGTAGGGCCGGGGGCAAGTCGTGGTCGCGGTGTTGGCAAGCGGCGCGAGGGAATTTCAAGGGAGGCTGGTACGTCTGACAGCGAAAACTTTGCCGAATCCAAGCAACTTTCTTCTTCAGAGGCGATGAAACGAGAGCACCTATCGAGAAGGGGTGCGGCTCAAACTGGAAGCCAGCATAGAAAAGGCCCTGAGGTTGGCGGACAAGCGAACGGAAATCAAGCCGTAGGGCAAATCGAACCCATGGCAGAAACGCGTGGGAGCAACTTTGGGTTGCCGAAGGCCGACGTCAACTTGCGTGAGGTGAAACGTCCACTTCATGTTGTCTGTATGAAAGATCGACTCTTATTGCTACCCGATGAAGGGGACAGCAGACCCACCCAAGTAACTTTGTTTAGTGAGGATGTCCGTGGTGACATGGATGCCTTTATTGCTGGGATCTGGAGTCATATGGAACGCTGGGGCCTTGCGCTTTCCGGCGGCTACTGGAAGCCGATTTTACAGGTCGATGTGAAACCTGGTGGCGAACAGAGATTTCGACAACTTCAAGTGCTCTTGGACGATAGTGGCATCGTGGTGAGGAGGAAATCACTGTGAGTCGGCGTCGTCATCGTCAACCAACGGAGGAGCCAGGGCAAGATTCTTTTTTAGATATCATTGCGAACCTGGTTGGTATCTTGATCATTTTGGTGATGGTTGTTGGTGCGCGCGCAAAAGATGCAATGATTGAAGCGGTACCCCAGATCCATTCCGATGACATCGATGTTGATACTCCCAGGAAGGCCGCCTCGGGGCTGCAATTCAGCATCGATCAATTACAGGGTCGCCTGCAGCAACAAGAATTCGAAATTCTTTTCCGGAAGAAAGAACGCGATAAAACCCTGCAAGTGATTGCAGGTATTGAACGTGAACTTGAAGAGCGCAAAGCCGGCCTGGGGCAACAAGAACAACGGCGACTCGCTCAACAAACCAAATTGAATCGAGCCAAGCAGAGACTAGCTGATCTGAAACGCAGTCAAGATGTGGTTGCTCGTATCCAGCAAAGCCCGACGGTGATTCGTCACTTACCGACACCGATGGCCAAGACAGTCTTCGGAAAGGAAGTCCATTTTCGGCTGCTGGATGGAAAAATTACTTTCGTGCCGTGGGATACCTTGGTGGAACGTCTCCAAGCCGAAGCGCCACAAAAACTTTGGAAGCTCAAAGACTCACCGAAGATTACAGAAACTATTGGTCCGATCGAAGGATTTCGTATGCAATACACTCTGGTCAGAAAAGAAAAGACCAGTGAGACTGCCGCTGGACCGATGGTCCGCAAGAGCGTCGAATTGGATCGATTCTCGCTTCTGCCAACTTCGGATCGTTTAGGAGAGACAGTTGAGGAAGCATTGCTGCCCGGGTCCAACTTTATGGGGGAATTAGCCGAACGACACCCCGAACAAACAACCCTGACGATTTGGGTCTATCCTAACAGCTTCAACGAATTTCGTTTGATCAAAGAGCGGATGTATGCGATGGGGTACCTCACCGCAAGCCGCCCGATTCCCGCCGGGGAAAAAATCGGTGGGTCGCC
>JAKVBY010000128.1 GCA_022446825.1 Pirellulaceae bacterium | reverse complement strand
GTGACAAATGGACTTAAGGCGATAGCAGGCGCACCCGGTATCAAACGCACCGGATGCTTCAGACCCTCAGATTCTCGATACCACACAAAAGCCGGCGACACAGGCCATGGACCTCACGTCACGGCGGTCAGCCTATAACCTCAACGGTCAAATAGCCGCAAAATATTCAATCGGCTGCAAATTGAAAGGCGTACAATTTTGCAGCACGCATTTTGAAATGAAGTCTTACCGGCCGACCAGCCAGACCAGAAAGGTCAGCTTTGCCCCGCCAACGGACCTCCCAGGCAACATCATTGCAGGTGATTTCTTCACAGTCGGCCAGTTCGTAGCCAGGAATCGGTTCGTTGTTTGCGTCACGAAGCTCCACAAAGATCGTTCCTTGCCCACCGGCGTTTTGGTTGAGTACCAACCGATTCCCACTGAAAACCAAGGGAGGAGTGGTCAGGAACCCACCTTTATAGTCAGCATCCATCGAGACAAACCCATCGAGACGCTGACGGGTGCCAAAAATTCCTAGGGATTGTTCCGCCCACTTCTTGAGATCTCCTTCCAGCGGATATTCCGCCCGCATGGGCACGGTGTCATGGATATGAGGGTTGGCCCAATAGTAACTGTAGAGGTAATTTCCGACCTTGATGATCCCGCCACCCATAGAGGTCCTCCCCCGATCAACTTCATCCATCAGCCCCAGTGGAATATACTCCTTGCGATCAAATCGATTCCAATGTTCACCGTCCCGGCTCAGGGCAATCACCGTTTGCAGCGGACCATTAAGATCAGCAAACCCAGGGAACCATGGCTGCCGCGAGGGATGGAGGTGCCGCAGAGTCTTCAGGTACATGATGTGCACGTCCTCGGCCCAAGGATATTGTGCGGGAAAGCAACTATAAAAATCCTTGAACCCGTCCCACTTGTCGGCGCTAAGCGTGAGTTTCACATTGCGGGAAGTTGCATAAGAGCTCGAGGCTTCGTAGGTCGAAGGAAGCACACCCTCGGTCCAGGGCTGCAGTAAGTCATCCGCGGTAAGCCTGGCGAAGGAGCGAAGATTCTCAAATCCATTCCGCTGGCCTGTTTCATCATCAATGTAATCGACCAGGCCTTTAGGTTGGCTGTACTTAAAGCCTTTGCGATAGATGAACTGCGTTCCCTGCATGGAATGCATACGACCGCTCTTCACATTTTGGCAACGAACATAGATAAAATACTTCTGCGCTTTTTCATCCCAATAGGATCCAAAGAGGTGTTCGGGCAAGATCGGCAAGAGTCGCGTGCCGTCTCCCTTGAAGTGGAGACCGTCTGCGGAATAGTAACCATAGACGCCCGACAACTCATCTGCACTGCGTCCTTTGGTTTCAGGTGTCAGTTCATACCCATCACCATCCATGAATCCAAAATTTAATTCGTGAAATGCTTTGTAGCGACGAGCCGGTATGTCGTGGGGATCATAGACAATCATGGGAAAGTCCGTGCGAAAGCCGGAGACACCCTCTACGGGCGGCGCGTGAAATAGATCGTAGGGTTCTCCATTCGGTTGCTTCCACTGCCGATTGCCTTCCGCATCGTCAGTTTCCACAGTGACCTTTCCTTCCAATCGCTCCACGTGTCGCCAGTGGACACCATCGTCCGATTCCAGGCAGTGAACAGCGCTCCCCAAACGCATGTAATACAACCGATAACATTCCCGCTCTTGGTCGTAGAGGGTGATGAGAGGAAACTGCCCGCCAGCTTGTTTTCCATCGATCGTGACCCTGACCTTTTGCGGTTGGTTGATTTCGTGGCGAATATTCTTTGCCTGGTCAGTGAACCGGTCGTCGATAAACAGCTGCTTGCGGTGACTAACGTCGCGCACGTCACCTTGGTCAAGGATCGTCAGCTTGACGGTGACGACGTGTCGTTTTCCTTGTCCGTCGTTGCTCTTGATGAATAGGCTGCCTTGGTAGTGCCCTGGGTTCATGCCATCAACATTGACTCTCATGGCGACCGTCTCACGGGTTGGCGTGGCGACGTCGTGGCGGATCGACGGCAACAGCCAGGGAAGGTCTTTTATTTCTTCAATCTCCCACTCGATTCTGTCGGAACCGATCGCCGAAACCTCCAATGCTGGCAGCTGATTCCTGTCGCCAGCCGATTTGTCAATCACCAGACTCAAGACAGGCGGCCAAACGCGCAAAGCCGGCACGCTAAAACTGGACGGCGGTGTAAAATCTTCTCGGTACAGTACCTGGTCAGAAAACCTCATTTCGTCAATCAGCCCTTGGAATTTTTTCATATACCGATTCTTTTCATGTAGCTCGTGGTGATCCCAATGTTGCAAGGCATCCCGCATGCCGATTTGCAGCATGGGGTAGTGCGGTGGAAAGACGACATCGTCGTAGGGCTCTCCGCCGACATAAACATCCTCCCAGACACCGTTGACCGCAAACTGTTTTTTTCCGTCAAAATAATGTCGTATTTGCTTGGCGTTGGCATCATAGACCACCGTCAAATGATGGAACTGGTCGTCGGCCTTCAAGTCACTGGTCGGCCGATTCCAGCCTTGGATCTGATCGAGCGGCAACAGTCGATTCGCCACCTGCAGTACGTTCGGTTGGTCGAGTCCGCCCTGGCGAAGCCGGTTGTTTTTAAACGTCTGCCCCTCTCCGTATCGCCCGTATTCGATGTAGTTGATGCCCGAGAGACCCCAAATTCGGTTATCCGCCACCATATCGGCACGCGCTCGCACCCAGCATTCAAGCGTCCAATCGGTGTCATCTGGATTCAGGGGTTTTTCCACCTTGTAGCGAAAAGCACCCATTCCATCCTGGTCCTTCATTTGATCTGGATCGAGGGCGTTTCCATATTTGCCATCGGCAACAATTCCAGCATCAGGCCCCAAACTGAGATGATAGTTATTGCCACTGGAATCGATGGCGGTCGTGGAACCGATCGGATCGTCGAACAACCACAGGGCCACCGTTTCCGCGTTGGCGTTTATCGCAAAAATCAGCTGGACAAAAATTGGTAAGCAGATGTTGAAACGTCGCAATGGAACAACCTCGATCGTGTCTAAGGAATTGATTCAAGAAACCGGTCTCGCATATTGTATGCACAGGTTCGCAAGGCATACTAGTTCCACAATCGCCTTTGCCGATACAAAACTACCGCGGGAGCATGGTGTTTTGCGCTACGGCTTTGCCTTCACAGCGCCACGTCGGGTGCACGCCACGGCATGAGCGGTCGCTGGCACCCCAGATCCTCCTGGCATCCCAGAGCTTTAACGTCTGATCACCGCTACCACCGGCAACTCACGGGCCATCCGGACTGAAGCTCACGCTCACGACCGGTTCACGATGCCAAGAGCAAAACGCAACGCAAACAATCTCGATGAAGTCGATAAAGACTGATGCTGGCTAATGAATTTAACCTTTCGCCGCGGTAAGCGTCCAAACAAACATGGAGCTCGGACCCGCCTCTGACGCCATACGTGATCACGATGACCAGGCACTAGAATACAAGATGCCCCAGAAAGAAAGCGAGGGAAATCCACAGGCGTCGTTTTTGCCGCGATGGCGACCTCCCTCATTGGTTGTTTTTCGCCTCCAACGTGACGTTGCGTGCCTGGCTCCCCAAGCTAAAAACGGTACGGAAAGTGAAAAACGTCCAGACTCTGGACGAAGCTACTTCTCCAAGAATTCAATATCTCCACTCTTCACATCGCAGATCGCGCCCACCACCAGTACCTTTCCTTCGTTAACCGCCTGACTGATCGCAGCACTTCGAGCGACGATTTCATCGACTGTGCGAAGGACGTTGCGTTTGGCAACCTCATCGACAAAGGACTTTTGTTCACCCGCACCAAAGGATTTGAAATCGGCAAACTCAGCCCGTTCCACCGAAGGAGCAATCTCGTCCACAATCTTTTGCAGGTGTCGGGAGCCGGTTTCCTGCTCAACAGTTTTGTTATCACTGAACACTAGCAAGCTCGAGGGGACCGCCCCACAGTGGGTGTGCCCCAATACGAGCGCCAGTTTCACATCAGCCACAACGACACCATACTCAATGCTGGCCAGCGACTTGGTACCAATGACATTACCCGCAACGCGGACGCTGAAAACATTTCCAATGCCCAAATCAAAAACCAGTTCGGTGGGAACCCGCGAATCGATACAACTGAGTATCGTGGCCAACGGAGTTTGCCCGGCCGCCGTCGGATCGATTGCGGCGATCTACGAACACTCCCTGCGAGGCTCCTTGTCAAAACAACTTACCTGGAAGTCCTCAGCAACACCTGCTGGTTGGTCTAGGTGTCATCCAGATCCAGCAAATCGTTTTCCCCCCCGAACACTCTATCGATCGCTTCGGCCCAAAACCAGTTCTCACCCTTCTTGCCGAACAAATCGTCCTCTTCCCCGTCCGCCTGCACGGTGTGGACGTCGAGGACCGTCGTACCGTTCAAGCCGCCCCCGTTACGAAGATTACTGACCCTGGTCGCAAAGGAATTGCCCGTAGAAGTCCATTCGGCCAAAATGCCAAACAAGGCATTGTCGTTCGAGTCGTGAACCGTCGCACCACCGATCAGGATGTCGTCATCAGCGCCTTTCCTAATACGGTCAGGACCGAGACCCCCGATCAAAATATCTCGTCCAGCGTCACCCTTGATGCTGTCCGGGCCTGCGCCGCCCAGAACAATATCGTTACCGTCGCCACCACGAAGCGTATCGCCTCCACCACCGGCGCGAATGAGATCATCACCCGCCTCACCGTCGATCCAGTCCTCACCATCGCCGGTCGTTATATGGTCCTTGCCTGCACCGGCGGAGATTCTGTTGTCCCCTGCAAGGTCTACGATCGTGTCATCCCCTCCGTAGGCTTTGATTCTGTCCTTACCCGGCCCACCATCGATCCAATCGTTTCCACCCCCACTATCCACGCGGTCACGGCCTTCGCCTGCGTCAATCCTCGCTGGCAGGTCGATGTAGCGACTGATGTGAACATGATCATGGTCACCACACGCGATGACCAAAATCGAAGAGATTTCCTCGTACAAGTGACTCAGCCGCGCCCTTGGGAAGCTGAGACTCGCCTTGATCTTATCACCTGCCTTAAGCACTTTAATCTTGTCCCGCCGGTTGGTACCGACGACCTGCAGCTGCCCCCCATCCGTCAAACGTATCCCTGTAACCACCGCCTGGATCGATTCCATGACCAAGCCGTCCTGGGAGTCGAGTACACGGACTTGGACCTCAAAACTGCCGCCTTCCGCATAAGGGTGGGTGGCGGTGAACGAACCACTGCCCCCGCCATCTCCGTCGAAGGAAGTAAAGTCCGCCAAACTCAGCTCCGAGTTACTCAACGTTCCATCGCCCCAGTCGACCTCTACACGATGCGTGTCGAGCAGGTTCACATCGCTGAACGTACCGGAGAGTGTCACCGCTTGGTCCATACTCCCAGGATTCGTCGACGTGGCACTGATTTCGAGGCTGTCGATGGTAGGAGCCGAATTCGGATTCACTGCTGCCTCGATGACATATGTACCCGAGGTGTCATTAGCGCCGATCACCCGCACCAGGAAAGAACCGTCGACGACCGCGACATGCGACAACTGGGCGTTACGGCCGTCGAAAGCGCTATTGTCATCACTGGCGACGAGTATCCCGTTAGAATCGTAGAGTTCGATTTTCGGATCCAACGCAACCGCGTCATTTGGCGGTCCGCTGTTCGGTGTACTCGTTTGCAGGGTCACAATATCGCCAGCCATCACGTCAACGCTGTAGTAGTCTCCCCAGCCAGCCACGTCACCGAAATTGACAATCTGATTCCGCTCGGTTTCGGTCAGGCCGACTCCGAGACCAAAACCCGCTGACAATGCTTGAACTTTTTTCAACGCTGCGGTGCGGTTGATATTCTGGGAAGCGACATGCATGACGATTTGTGTCTCGCCAGGCATCAGTGTTAAATCATAACTAAACTCAATATCGTCACTGCCTGGTGCATTGGTGAACACTTTCGTGGGCCGGATACGTCCACCCTCATTGGCGATCACATGAATCGCCGGTGGATCGCGATGCCCGTCTTCCCCGTCATCGGTCACAATCCAGTTATCTTCAGTGGTAAAGAGCTGGTCGCCACTGGAAGTGGCAACCAACTCGGTTCCACTATCAGAACCCATATCCGTTTCCAGAAACACGGTGAATTCCTGTATGTCATCGGTCGGATTGTGGACAATCTCCAGAAAACGAGCGAACCCCCTGGTGTCCGAGACGTACACCTTGCGCGTCACCTCAAGGCCATTCACCGGCACTTCAGCCGTTCCTGCTTCAGTACCGTCGCTCATCCATAGCCCGCTTTCCTCGAAGTAGAGCGTGT
>JAKVBY010000127.1 GCA_022446825.1 Pirellulaceae bacterium | reverse complement strand
CCCACTTAAGACCTTTGCTTTCAGAGAGGGTTCGATCAGCTCGTTCTACAAAGTTTTCCCTCTTAGGCCAGGATGTCATGCACAACACGGCCGTCGACGTCTGTCAGCCGGAAGTCCCGACCACTGTATCGGTAGGTTAGCTGTTGATGATCGAGACCGACCAGATGAAGAATCGTGGCATGCAAGTCATGGACATGGACTTTGTTCTTGACGCTGAAGAATCCGAAGTCATCGGTTGCACCGTAGGTCAGACCGCGTTTCACGCCGCCGCCCGCCAACCACATCGTGAACCCGTAAGGATGATGATCACGCCCACCGCCTTGGGCTGTGGGCGTGCGACCAAATTCTCCACCCCAAACTACGAGCGTCTGGTCCAGCAAACCACGCGTCTTGAGATCGGTGAGCAGCGCGGCCACTGGCTGGTCACATGTTGCCGCTACTTTTTCGTGATCTCGAACATTTGCATGGCTATCCCATTGGCCGCCGACGTTGGCGACCACATACCGCACGCCGCGCTCGACCATCCGACGAGCCAGCAGGCACTGGCGGCCGTAGTCTTTTGTCGTTTCGTTATTGAGACCGTACAGCTTCTGAATGGCTTGCGATTCACGCGACAGGTCGAAGGCTTCCGGCGCCTGTATTTGCATGCGAAACGCCAGTTCGTAGGCGGCGATTCGCGCGTCCAACCGACTGTCATCTTCTCGCCCGCGGCGGTGTAGTTCGCTGAGTCGACGGATTGCGGCCAGTCGTCCGGACTGGATGCCCTTCGGGATCGGCAGTGCCAGATTGTCGATCGGTTTGTCGAGGTTTGCGATAGAAACACCTTCATGTGCCGTCGGAAGAAACGAGGAACCGTAAGATGACTTGCCTGGCAGATTCTCCTGAGTACCGAGCGAGATAAAACCGGGCAGGTTGTCTGCCTCGGAGCCAAGTCCGTAGAGCAGCCAGGATCCCAGGCTGGGACGGGGCAGAACTCCATCACCTGTTGTCAGCTGGCGTATCGCACCGCTATGTTCGATGTGGTCGCAATGCATCGAGCGAATCACGCACAGATCATCGGCGCAACGTGTGAGGTGCGGCAGCAGGTCGCTGATGACGATCCCGGATTCCCCGTGTTGCCGGAACTTGTATGGTGACGCACGACAGTTCGGAGTCGCATCCCGCGTGATGCGAGGCAGTTTGATAGGAATCTTTTTGTTTTCATAATCAGCGAGCTTCGGTTTCGGATCAAAGAGGTCGACTTGGGATGGTCCACCACCCATGAACAGAAAGATAACGCTCTTGGCTCTCGGGGTATGATGCGGGTTTTTTACAGCCAGTGGATTTACCCCCACCGCGTTCGATTCCTGGGCAAGCAAAGCAGTCAGCGACAGCAACGGAAACCCGGTCGAGGCTTTTCGGAACAACTCGCGGCGCGATATCGTCGAACGCGTGATGTGGCGCATTAGTTTCACTTGCCTCATTGGAGTCAGTCGATATACAAGAATTCATTGCTGCAGATTAGTGCCATACACAGGTCTTCCCACGGACCCGTCTCCACATCGATGTCCGTTTCACCACCCGCAGCCAGTTGTCGTCGAGTTTCCTGCGATTGGCGAAGGATTTCCGCCGCGACCTTTTGTTCTGCCTCGATGGCTGGCCGTCCAAATAGCCGCCAGTAAAGAAATGCGATTTGATGTCGTTCCTCGGCGGATTCAGCAATCGTTTTCTTCGCTAAGGTTGTTGCCGTGCTCAGGACGGTAGCATTGTTGAGCATAAACAGCGCCTGTGGCGCGGAGGTCGAATCCACACGGGCTGGTACCAGCAAATCGGGATTCGCAGCGTCGAACAGGTCCAGCGTGGTCTGTGGTTTGTCGCGGCTGAATTCACCGAACAGCATGCGGCCGGATAGAGCCAGTTTCCACCCGGGGGCGACCTCGTCACTGCGTTTAACGAGGTCGCTATGTCCGGCGAGCGTGTCCATCAACGCCTCGGCGTCAAGTCGTTTGCGATTCATCCGTCCGAACCAGTTGTTGTCCGGATCACGAGAAAGGTTTTCCGGCGTCGAGAGACTGGCCTGCTGATACGCGCGTGACGTCATGATTTCACGAATCAGGGATTTGACCGACCACCCATCCTCAACCAAGCGAACGGCTAGATAGTCGAGCAACTCCGGATGTGTTGGCGGTTGCCCAAGACGACCGAAGTTGCTGGGAGTAGAGACGATTCCTCGTCCAAAAAGATGCTGCCAGATACGGTTAGCCATGACGCGCGCCGTCAGGGGATGATCTGGCCGCGTCAGCCAGTGTGCGAGTTCCAATCGACCACTCCCTGTGAGCTTAAATCTGCCCCCGTCGCTCGCGAAGACGCGTGGAATCGCCCTGGGGACGGTTTGCCCTAATGAAAGATGGTCGCCCCGGATAAATATGGGCATGTCGCCGGACGCTTCGTGTCGAGTCCCCGGAACAGGGCCTTCCTGGATTATCATCCGCAGAGGAAAGCGGGAGACTTTTGTCTTGACTTCATCGCGTCGAGCTGCCAGCCGCGTATGCTCTTTTAATTCGTCGGGATTTTCGTCCCAGCCGTTTTCCTTTTGGTCGGCAACAAGCTCCGATTCCTTGCTGCGCAGTTCCTCGATACTTTTATCGAGGTCCGCCTTGTCCTCGCCCGCTTTCGCCTGCAGCATCAGTTGATCTTGCAGGTCACGACGCACCTTGATCAGTTCGAGAGCCTTGCTGTGTTTCTTTTCGAGTGCCGCGATCTCCGCCTCTAGCTTCGCGAGCTGCTGTTCGTCTGCTGCAAGTTCCTGCTGATCGGTCTTAGTCTGGACGGCCCGCTGCTGGACGCGGGTCCTGGTGCGGGCACTTTTACCTTTAAAGGTGAAGATGTGGCTGCTGTAGAAAATTCCTGACAGTGCGTAATAGTCAGCCTGGGTGATTGGATCGAACTTGTGGTCGTGACAGCGCGAACACGAAACAGTGAGGCCCAGGAACGTGCGGCCAAGAACGTCCAGTTGTTCGTCCACAAAATCCGCGACGACCTTCTCCTTGTCGTTCCCCTCGATTAAATGAGCCAGTCCCCAGATCCCCGTTGCGGTCAACCCGTCAGCGTTGATTAACTCTGGATTATCCAGCGGAATCAGGTCACCCGCGACCTGCAGACGCACGAACTGATCGTAGGGCAGATCTTCATTAAATGATTTTACCACCCAGTCGCGATACGGCGTTATTGAGAACGTTCCATTGTCGTTCGCCGCACAGGTGGGGTCGTCCTGGGCATAGCGGACATTATCGAGCCAGTGCCGGGCCCAGCGGATGCCGAAATCCGGCGATTCCAACATACGGTCGATAACCCGTTCGAACGCGCCGGGCTCGTTGTCAACAAGAAAAGCGTCGATCTCTTCGGGTGTCGGCGGCAGACCAAGCAAATCATACGCCGCGCGGCGTATCAGCGTCCGCTTATCAGCAGTCGACGCCGGAGGGACTTGGTTGGCTTCCAACGCTGCCAGGATGAGGCGATCGATGTCCCCACGCGGCCACTCGACATCTGCCACAACGGGTATATCGGGAAAACTTGGTGATCGATACGTCCACGAACTCCGCGCTCCGTCCAAGTCAATCATCGACGTGGCAACCGCCTGGCCATCGCGCGGATCGGGCGCACCGATCCGGACCCATTTTTCAAAATCCGCGATCACCTGGTCGAGCAACTTATCCTCCGGCGGCATTTCGAAAGACTCATGCTTGATCGCAGCGATCAAGAGACTATCTTCCGGTTGGCCCGGCACGATCGCTGGACCACTGTCACCACCAGCGCGAATCGCAGCGCGTGTGTCAAGCAACAGGCCTCCCTGGAGCGTTTTCTTTGCCGCAGCTGCTGCCGAATGACAGGAATAGCAACGCGCCACCAACACGGGACGAATTTTTTCTTCGAAGAACTCAAGGCCGTCGTCTGCAGAAGAGCGCCGAGCCATGACAAGTAGACCGGCAAACAATCCATATAAGCAAATTCGTTTGCAACAAGTCTGAGTAGGCATAGGCAAAAGCGGGCCGAATACTAAGTCGTGGTTCATGAAGACCTTTCAGTGTACGATGGCAGTTCCATGAAGGGAATCTCTTTCGGAAAATCTGCCCTGAATCAAGTCAACACTATGGTCAGCCGCCGCCCGTTCTGCACATCCAAGATTGCCGCCAGGCATTCCAGACCTTCACTGTCTCATCATCACTACCATTCACAATCAGGGCATTTCACAGCCTCATTTCATTAGTTAAATTCACCTCCTTTTCCTTTTTTTGCTAAGACGGCTCAGAACACCAGTGCCAACAGACGACTTGGGGCAGCAAGCTAGTGACTCCAACCAACTTCTCCCAATAGTCGGGTTCTTACATGTTTTCTATAAGGTTCATTAACCTGACAACACTTCGCGCCCCATAACTTCGCAATAACGCAAAGCCTCTCAAATCCATTCTTTGCCACCTGCGCTGCCGTCGCGCCAAGCAAGACATTCATTAGCCATCGAACAGCTCGAGTAGACAAACTCGGTGACCGCCCAGTTACTTCACAGACCCTTATTCAAAGAACTGATTCGAAGATCAGGACCTCGCTTAGACACCTCCACAATACTTGAAAGCATGCTTGCTATAGATTTAAAATGGCGTCACCAAAGGTGCGTTAAGCCTAGCCATACATAAGTAACTCCCCCCATAGCTCAACTCCCTGAGCGACACGACGACTCACATAGTTTCAGGGCCTTCGTTAAGTACCTGTAAACCACCCAACCACAAGCAAAAGGTAGAACTTCATGCAATCTCGATTTCTCAAGCGCAGCATACAGGCCCTTTTAATCACAGCGACGTTCCTCGTTACCGGTAGCCTCAAAACCACCACGGCCCAAGATGCCGACAACCAAAAGGCCTGGTCCGCGCTCTCCGGCGAATGGATCCGCTACAATGGCCACAACATTGAAACCAAGGTCTTCAACAACGGCACAGAAACCCATACCTCCTACAATGAATATGGTTTAGAGAATCGATCCGTTACAGCCCAGTTGGAGCTTGTGAACGAGGCAGGAGCCATACGTTTTTCGAAGACGAATTTTCGGCTGGCGGACCCCGAATTGGCCAAGACCCATGGTGTATTCCAGAACTGGCAAGGCTCCGTTGATGAGCTTGGCATCTGGAGCCGGGTGCTCACGGATGAGGAAGTGGCTCGTCTCTGGAACGATGGCCAAGGAAGCGCCGTGACCGCGGAATCGAACAAGTCTTTAATGGAAGAGCTCATTGGTTACTGGCCTTTCGATGGTAACCTAGTTGAAAAAACTGGCACCGGGCGAGATGGAACCGGAATGAACAAGCCAGGATTTGCAGCGGGTGCGCTGGGCCAGGCTTTGAAACTGGACGGCTCAACACAATATGTGACGTTGGGCGGCAAGGCCAGTGACTATGAACCAGACAATGGTGTCATCAGCATCTCTGTCTGGTGTCAGGCGGATGAACTCGATACGGTCTGGCAATCCTTGATTTCCAAGGGCCAAAACAACAACTGGCGGATTCATCGCCACTGGCAGCAGGGCCGACTCAGCTCTGCCGGGCTGAATGTGTTACGTAACCCAGTCCGTATTGATGATCACAAATTTCACCATGTCGTAGCCGTTATGGAAAGTGAAAAGCAAGTCACGTTCTATGTTGACAATCAAAAAGTGGTGGAGGCAACGAGCGGTTTCCTCGGACGCAACCGGCGTCTTCCGATGGTTGGTGCTGATCTAGGCTGGACACAGTTGACTGGTGGGTACGTTCTCTTTGACAACACGCTCTGGGAGATCTTCACAAACAACAACGGCGATAATGACGTGGCACGTTCCTATCGACGCACCAGCCATCCTCAGGAAGCCTTACTGATTGCCGCACGCCAGGGGGACCTGGAGGCTGCGATGAAGTCCCTCAAAGCGGGGGCCGATGTCGATGGCACCTCGTCCAATTCGTACACCGCTTTGGGCTATGCTGCCGCTAGTGGCCATTTGGATTTGATGGACCACTTGCTGGACAAAGGAGCTAACGTCAATCTGAAAACACGGTTTGGCAAGACACCGTTGGTGCTGGTGGCGGGAACCGAGCATTTCGAAGCCGCGAATCTACTCCTTTCCAATGGAGCGTCACTCGATGCGCGCTCGAATCACGGTGGCAGTTCAGCACATGAAGCGATTTTCTGGCAAAAGCCTAAGATGCTCGACCACTTGTTGAAAAATGGGCATGATGTCAACGTCCGTGCTAACAATCCCGGTAATCAGCACGGCTTTCAGCGCACTCCATTGCACTGGGCGGTCTTCTTTCTGGAACCGAACAACCCTACCAAGAACAGGATCATGCAAGAGTGCATCGAGGTGTTATTGGCCCACCAAGCAGACACATCCCTGAAAGGTAATCAAGGCAAAACGGCTGCCCAGATGGCCGAGGAAAAGGGGTTTTCAATCCT
>JAKVBY010000126.1 GCA_022446825.1 Pirellulaceae bacterium | reverse complement strand
GCGATCCTTTTGGTACCGTCATGAAACGCGGTCGACAAAGCCCAGTCTTGATGTCCCGCATATTGCCGAACTTCTTTGTGACTCGCCAGTTCATACTGCCGTACACTATGGTCTGCCGACGCCGTAAACATAAATGTTCCGCCGGTGGTGAGCTTGTAGACTTCGGCTCCGAAACTTGCCACGTCTGCGGCTTTGGCTCCATCTTCGACCTTCCATCGGTGCACTTTATTATCCGCACCACTACTGAAGACCTCAGCTCCGTCAGGGTGAAATGCGACACCCTTCACGGGCTGGCCATGGCCGGCATAGGTCACCAGTAATTCGCCGGAACTGCTGTCAAAGACTTTGGAAGTTTTATCACGGCTAGCCGAAGCTAGTTTTGCTCCATCGGCACTCCAGGCAATCGACATCACCCAGTCAGAATGGCTCGTGATGGTGAGTTGGACGTTGCCAGAAGCGACCTCAAAAATACGGATAATGCTATCGGCACCAGCAATGGCCAGACGATCTCCGGCGGGATTAAACGCCGTGTCGAGGATCACATCAGCTGTCGTTCCTAAGACGTTGACCAGAGCACCGGTTTCGGTATTGAATAGACGCGTTTCACCGAGTCGACCAGGCGCACCACACCCCACGGCCATCAATGTTCCATCAGGACTATAATTAATGGAATAAGTCCGTTGACCGATATTCTTGATCCTGCGAATGAGTTGTCCATCCACAGGATTCCAGAGGGTCAATTCATGATAGCCACCAGCAATCAATTGGCTTCCGTCGGGACTAAAGGCGACGGCCGTGATGGGCATCGTATTGGGGTAAGTTTCTGGTGGATCGGGGTGCACGGGTGCCGGTACAATTGCCGCCAGGGAGAGTGTCGGATCGTCTGCATCGTAGTTCGCCCCTTCTTCGATCCAACGTTTGAAGAGATCGAGTTGTTCGGCAGTGAACGGATCACTATCGAGAGGCATCCTTTCGCTTTCGTCGTCCGTAATCAATCGCCGGTAGAGTTCGCTATCCTCGAGATTATTGGCAGTGATTGTTGCCAATTCCGAGTCGGCCGGTTTCATGACGCGTTCGAAAGAATCGATCCTTAAGCCGCCTTCGGCCTTTTTGGGACCATGACAGGCCAGGCAGTTGTCAATCAAGAGCGGCGCAATATCTTTGCGAAAGCTTACAGGTTCGGCAGTGGCAAACTGCGCTGTGCTCAAACAAAGGACCAATGTGAGGCAAAAGGGCTTGGTGCTCATAAGGTATTACAACAGAAAAAGGAAAAGGAAAGACGCAGACCACCAAATATTAAGGGGCACTTGTCTGGGAAGATTAATGTTGGAACAAAAATTCATTGGTGTTCAAGATTGCCCAACAAATGTCTTCTAAGGCCTGGATCCGATCGGAGCCTGGGGGCAATCGTTGTTGTGGCAATTCAGCAAGTTGTTTCTGCAATGCCTCAACTTTCATTTTGGTCGGCTCGTCGAAACCTTTGGTGATTTCTTCATCCGTCACCGCTAAGGTTGCACCGAACTTTTCGACTAAATACTTTTGCACATCGGACTGTCCTTCTGCAGGGGTTAATATCGCTGCTTTTGTATCGACCCGCAGTGGTTCAGGGACAGCTTCTAATTTGGCGTCGATCAATTTTGATTTGACAACATTTTTGATGTCCGCAACTTCTTTGGTGACGGCGGCAATCTGTGTGTCAAGCTCGGCGTTCTTTTTATCGGACTCGCCATCCTTCGATACGATATGCTTCAAACTCGCCTGCAACTCCTGTTCGGTCGGCAAGCGGCCGACAGCCGACAAGTGCAATTGTCGAATAATGTGGCTATCATCCTGGCCTTCCAAAAGTTTCCGGAAACGATTGTTTCCGTCACGAAGCTTGTTGTAAATCAATGGGCCATTGAAGAACTGGATTGCCATGCCAAGGTTTGACTCGCTCGTTCGTTCGCAAGCACACACGGTCTGTCGCTCAGGCTGACCGAAGATTTTGAGGAATTCATGTTTCACGAGATCGGGCGCGGGTAACTGAGTTGCTTTGGTCCCGGCGGGCAAAGAGCCAAACTGTTCAGGGATGGCAGTCACATGACAGATGGCGTCCAGCAACTGCTCCGCGCTCAGCAATCTTGGTTGAAAGTGCGAAAAGTATTTGGAATCTTCTTCGTTGAAATCATTGGGTTCAAAGCTTGCTTGGTAGGTACGACTATTCAAAATGGTTCGGATCAGTTGTTTACGATCGTAACCACTTTCGGCGAAATCCTTCGCTAAGGCTGTGAGGAGGGCCGCGTTGGACGGTGGGTTGGATTCGCGGAAATCATCGGCCGGTTCGACAATGCCCCGACCTAAAAGATGGCTCCAAACACGATTTGCCTCAACTTTGGCAAAGAACGGATTATCCGTTTTGGTAAGCCAGTCAAGGAAGGAATTTCGTCGGTCGAGCTCGTCTGCTTGCTCTAAATCGCCTTCGAGAGGTAACCAAGGTTTCATTTGTTTGCCGGTGCGCGGTTGAGTGACTTCGCCACCGCGCGAAACATAAATAAAGATCTCGTCATTACGCGTCGTTTTTTTACGTTGTACTCGGTTAAAGAAGGCAGCCATGCCGTAATAATTGTCTTGTGTCCACCGTTCAAACGGATGATTGTGGCACTTTGCACACTGCAGACGTGAACCAAGAAATACCTGCGAAATTGTTTCCACGCAGTCATTGGTGTCGCCGGCAGTGCGATAAAAATTAGCCGGCGGATTTGCCAGAGTACTGCCAGTGGCGGTCAGTAATTCGCGCGCGAACTGATCATAGGGCATGTTGTCACGAACTGCGCGTTCCACCCAGCGGTGATATTTATAGACACCATCGCCGCCGACTTGACTATTGGTAAGCCGGAGTAGATCGCCCCATTTCAGAGTCCAGAATTTTGCGTACTCAGGACGTTCTAAAAGAGCATCAATCAAGGCCGCTCGTTTGTCAGTCGCCTGGTCCGCCAAGAACGCGGTGGTTTCTTCAATTTCCGGCAGGACACCAATGACATCCAGATAAGCGCGCCTCAAAAATTCTTCATCAGTGCAAATCTTCGAAGGAAGAAACTTGAGTTGTTGTAATTTGTCGTAAACCAGCTCATCGATGTAATTATTTGCCGGCGGATTGTTCCAGGCGTAACCTTCGATGTCTTTCACAAAGGTAAGAAACGACGATTCGATGAATTCCAGGTAGCGAACGACAATGGCGGTCTCACCACGATCCTTGCCGTTGACGAGGCCATTGACGGAAACGTCTGCAACTTCTGTGTCGGAACTGGTGTACACGGCAACCTCTGTGATGTCTTTTACAGATCCATCAGAAAAGCTCGCTAGTACCGATAGTTGTTGCGTATGAGCAGGTCGTTTCAAGACGCGACCCGATGGTGGGAACACTTGGATTCCAACACAGCGAGGTTGTTCAGCGGTGTCCATGTGGCAACCTTCAGCAATCCAGTCGTGTAAGGCGGCATACGCCGGATCGCTTTTGTGCAACATCATGCCACCGCCGTGTGGGACTTTCATGAGAGGTTTCAGCAAGAGCAGACTAGACTCAGGATTCAGAGGGTTGGCGCGACGGCCAAAATCCTCGCGGATCAACGTGACTTGATCCAACGTGGCATCGAAGGCCCGTAAAGAAAGTCGAAATCCACCTTTGCCGCTGGGTGATCCGTGGCATGCCCCGGCGTTACATCCTTGCTTCGAGAGTGCGGTAAGCACGCCATATTCGAAAGAGACAGGCTCCGGTTGATCTTGGCCGGTGACCTCTGCCGGGATGCGGACTTCATGACCACCAGCGCGAACTAAAACTTCCGCATTTCCGTTGGTGCCGGGTTTTGCAACCGAGCCCTCCACGCGGATGACGTTTGCGTCACTGGAAGCAAATTCGGCCACACGGGTAATATCCTGTAAACCTCCGTCGGCGTAGTGTGCGGTTACGAGTAGTTGCATTTTTTGTCGTACACCGGTCAGCTTGAGCTGCGTGGGATGGACTTCGATACGTTGCGGGCTGCCCACATTAATGGGCTCAAGGTCGACGGCATCAGCCGCGCCGACAAACGTCGCCAAGAGTAGCGCGGTGGCAAATCCGGCTAGTTGCATCATGCCTCGTTCTCGTGAATACGTTTTCATTTTCAAATCCCTTGATTGGGCTCGTCACTTCAGCGTGACGGCTGCTATTTATTCCGCACCTGCCGGTGCGACGTTAATCGACAATTCACGTTGGATAAACTCAACGCGGCCATTTAATTCACCGAAACAGAGCAAACGAATCATCCGTTGGCCTCCGGCAGCGTCTTTGGGTCCGTTGACCGTTACATTATAGACGTCACCCTCTGGTTTTACTTCGACGCCAAAGCCGCTGGGAAGTGGATCGTGGATGACGACTAAGGCGGCTTTAAAGTCGCCGTTTTTGCGTTCGAGCGTCATTTTCGCCAACGCTTGACCTGATTCTCGTGAGAATTCAACCGTTGGTGCTTCGAGCTTCACGTCAAAGAGCGGATCGCTCGCCGCGGCGGTTGCGATTCCGAAGAGACCGTCATTCCAAGCCGCAGGATAGGGCAATTGAGGTCGCTTTGTGCGGAGGTAAGCTGCCGTACTGATGGCACTGGTAACGCTGCGACCAGCCACGTTTGCAGTTCCAACGATGCGTACCACCCGCGTCTCACCAGGATTAAAATCAGTGGGGACGATGGCGATCATCTTGGCGGCTGCGGCTTTTGCCGCCACGACATTGTTATAGAGTCGCCAGCCATCGCCGCCTTCAATACTGAGGGTGATGGGCCCATCGAAACCGTTGCGAGCACATTGCACCTCAAAGGTCAGTGCGCCGCGTTGCGGTGCGAGAAGAAATCGATCACTGGCCGTTTTGTCATTCTTGATAGAAAGTGAAAATGTGCCGCCTTCTTCAATGCCGATGTAATAAGCATGATCGGGTCCGCCCCGGTGTAGAAGATCGGTGACCAACAGTCGATAGACGCCGTCTTCAGGAAAAGTGTAAACTAAGATATCTTCACCGCTTTCGCCGACAGGGCTTTCACTTAATTGTGCCTCGTCGATCTTTAGCAATCGCATGGTGATAACGCTTGGTGAGCCAAGACTGCGAGAAATTGCGCGAAAGGTAAACTGCTGCCCCTTTGCTGCGGCAAACTCGTAATAGTCTTGGTCTTTTTCATTTGCGAGTCGACCACTGACACTACACGGTAAGGTAATCTTAGAGGCTTCTTCCGAAACATTGTTTGGCTCGCTTTCGACAAAACTAGGCAAATCGCTGAGCACGAGCGAAGTCATGGCCGAGGATTTTCCCTCTGGTAGTTTGGCACTCACACCAATTCGTCCTGCGGCCGAAGATGCGGGGATATTCAAGATCACGGATTGAGCCCCATCGGCCTTCGGCCCAGCAAACTGTACACGTGCTGTGGAACCGAACCGTGCGCCTAAGGGGAACGGAACGTTCACAATCGGAAAGTCGCCGATGCGCAACCGGTAACGTCCACCACCGGCAAATTTATTGTCATGCAATTTCAGGATATAGTCACCATCGGCAACAATCGTGTGAGCAAACCGGCAATCTGCGCCAAGACCCGCGTCATCGTCGACTAACAAAATTTCGTTACCGGCGGCGTTGAACAAGGTTAATACAGGGTCGGCGGTCGTCGCCAAACGGGCCGCTACGGCTTCCACACTTATTTGTTGTCCGGCAACTGCTGTGAAGCGATAGAAATCGGCACTTGGGCCATCAGCAGTTCCGTCGACAGCACATGGCAAGGTAACGACTTGGGCTTGTGCGGGTGAATGGTTTGTTCCGTTGTCGGCAATCGTTGGCAGATCGTCGATCATGATCAAGACAGGATCGGAGACACCGCTGGCGTTCCCTACGACAATGCCGCCAATTCCTACAGGGACATTGTTGTCTAGCGTCAACTTACATTTGTAAGCTTTGTTGGTGGATCCTTCGGCGATCAACTCGACCTGGGCAGGAAAGCTAGTCCAGATTTGCATGGGTGCATCGAGCTTGTCGCCGGTGAGCGTTATTTCAGTTGTCTGACCGGGTGGCAGCCCGTGCGTACCTGTAGAGGAAATTACCGGCTGAGCAGAGGCAAAGTTCTGTCCGACGGTGAACACTATGGCGAGAACGAAAAGCACACGTTTCATAAGGCGCGAACCTATTGCGTGGGGAGTCTGGGCAGGTGTGGTATTTTGGCTGATAAGCGACGCAGCGTCAACGAGTTGCGCCACATCGACCATATGCACTATCATTACCGACTGCCGCCATAGATTCAACTTTTTTGGCTGGTGTTGTTGGATTTTGAGCCACGACCGCCTGCTGAACTTTGCTATCGTTAAAGCTCACTTTGCGAGTTGGAAGCAGTTTTTTAGGCAATACTCCACAAAATTCTGATAGTGGACCGCCCGGTTCCCTTCGTTATGAGGCCTGTTCCTCGGATCCAATGCGTGTTGTTCAAGCAGCAAATTATCCCGCGTTACCGGCTTCTGCCGCAGTATCCTCGGCACTGGATATTTCACTTGATTGGCTGCGGAACGCGGTTGAGGCATTATCTTACCCGCGACATTTTCTAAAGCAGCCGCATTCGAATCGACGCGCAGCCGAGTGGATCGAGGATCAGTTTCGTTCATTTGGCTATCGTGTTCAGAGACAAGGTGCCTACTACAATCTGGTTACTCGGCCACCGGGGAACCAACCTGTGACCCTGGTGGGAGCTCATTTTGATTCGAAACCAGAAACACCGGGTGCCGATGACAATGCGAGTGCGGTCGTCGCCATGTTGGCGGCGGCTCGGGCGATCTCAGCCCATGCGCCTGCGGCTCCGGTCGTCTTTGTCGCATTCAATCGCGAAGAAGAAGGGTTGATCGGCAGTACTGATTTCGTGGCGAACTTTTTGCCGGACGGTGGATTGTCGGTGGAGAAAGCACATGTCCTCGAAATGTTAGGTTATGCAGATGCACGCCCTGACACGCAAAAAGTGCCGCGTGGTTTGCCGATTCGACTGCTGCGCGATCAGGGAGACTTTGTTGCAATTTTGGGAAATCGCCAAAGTAAGCGGTTGGTTGATTTAGTGATGCGCACGGCGAAATCTTACACGCCAGAACTTCCCGCGCTCGGTTTGAAGATTGGTTGCGGTTTGGAGAATCGCTTTGCTCACCTCCGCCGCAGTGACCACGCTCCTTTTTGGGATGCGAAGATCCCCACGGTGATGTGGACCGATACAGCCGAATTCAGGAATCCCCATTACCATCAGCCTTCCGATACACCCGAAACACTTGACTATTTGTTTTTACAGCGCGTGACACAGTTGTTGATCGCGACAATTCTGGGCAAGTGAAATAGACTCTTCATCTCATTGATCTAACCTTGTCATAATGAACTATCTTCCCAAGGCTTGCCTATCGAGAGACCGTCATTGTTATCTGATCCGTTGACCGAATCGATGTAATAATCAGCACCGCTGCAATGTGTGACC
>JAKVBY010000125.1:4038-7776 GCA_022446825.1 Pirellulaceae bacterium | reverse complement strand
TGGGCGATACTGGATTCGAACCAGTGACCTCCGCGGTGTGAACACGGCGCTCTAACCAACTGAGCCAATCGCCCGCTAAGTTTTGTGTTGCTCTGGCAGATACCTCAAAGACGCGTTTTGGCTTGGGGATGAGAATCCAAACGAAAAGTATATGAACCGGAGACGTCCGCAAGTCTACGTTTCCGTAATCTTTTTATCGATGTCCCCAGATGGCTCGGCCGATTCTTTCTCGGCCACGGGCGCTGCGGGCGGGGGCTCAAATTTGGGCGCGGTTGTTTCTGCGTAATCGTCGTAATCCTCGGTCGACGAGGAATCAGAACGGGAGGTCGCTGGAGAGTAGTAAGCATCCGAGACATCAACCTGACTTTGCAGGTCGGTTAACCCTTTACGGAACTCTCGGTAACTGCCACCAAGTTGCTTGGCGACCTCAGGTAACTTTTTTCCAAACAGCAATACAGCGATCATGCCGATGACCATCATTTCGGTCATTCCGAGACCACCGAAGCCTAGCAGGTAGCAAACATCGTAGTTCATGGTGTGCATGTTTCGACAACAGTTTTTAAAAGGAAAGGAGGCGACTGGAGGCAACCTGACAGGGCAACCAGCGATCGTTCGAAGGGGGAATCGATGGTAGGCAGATCCGAAGTTGCTGAATCCGGTGTGCGGATTTTTCCAGCATCATTAGGCAGATGGCTTTTCATCGCCACTGTCCGTCAAATCATCTTCAATTCCCTGCACACCTTTTTTGAATTCATTGGTGCTGCGCCCAATGTTTCGCATCAGGCTGGGAAGTTTGGCGCCGCCAAACAGGAGCAGCATAATACAAAGAATAATGATCAGTTCGGGTAAACCTGGCATTCCAATAGCCAACAAAGTAGTCATGACGACGCTCTCGCAAAAATGTGGTGATGTAAAGAAACAACACGGAAGTGGCGAAAGCGGGTAATCGCACCCAGTTGGGTCGAACCAGAACCACCTCGTAACGTCCCGGCACCAAAAAAGTGCCAAATCGTACGGCTAAACAAGCCATCAACTCATTTTACCGAGACGGATTTCGCTGTCAAATGCCAAGAGAGGTAAGGGGTGGAGGGAAGGTCGATTTCAGGAGGAAATCGCAACAAACGGCCGTAAATCAACTTTGTCAAAATGCGGTATTTGGAGATTTAACTTTCTCGGTGGTCGGGAGTCTGTCATTTCGTTTGTGGGGACGAGCAACGAATTCATTGACGATAGATGGGCAGGTACCTGTAGTAGACCTCCAGGCAGAGTGTGGCCAGGGCGGTGCTGTAGACACGCCCCCCATAAGATCCCCACAAACTGTCAGGGTCCCAACTACCGGCGTTTTCGCCTGTTGATCTTTGACGGCCGAGTAATGCGGTTTGCAGGGCTTCATTCCAAGACTGCCAAGCAGGCGAGTTGGTTTGAAAAGTTGCCAGGGTGGCATAGTACCAATAGTAATAGTTTGCCTGGCCCGGGCCAGGCAATTCTTGCAGGATAAAAGTACTTGCTGCGGCCTCCGCGGACGGGGCTTGTCGTACGTCGAGCAAGCAACGGCAGGTCATGGCTTCGGCGGTCATGGTGCGCGAGACTTTTTCGGCGGGACGGTAACTGGCAAGTCCCGGCTGTGAAACGGACGAGCAGGCGTCGAGAAACGTCAGCATGCCGACTTGTGTCTGGCTTGGGATGTCGAGTCCGGCGAGTTCGGCACTTTTCAGGGCCATGACCTGCCAGCCGAACTGACTCATGTCGCCGAGATCTCCTTGTTTGTAACGCCAGCCGCCATTGCTCGGGTGTTGTGTGCGGACCGTAAATTCAACCGCGCGTTCTGCGAAAGGCTGGATACGATGGTCGCCGGTCATGGCGAGGGCTTCGCAAATGGCAAGCATCGCCATGCCGTGACAGTAGGTTGCTGCGTAAAACCTAGCGTCGCCAGCAAGGCTGCCATGAGAATTTTGTTTGCGCAATAAAAATTCCAGACCATGCTGGACCGTGCGACGGTATTTGCCCTCTAAGTGGGTGTGTCCAGCACCGAGGAACGATAGAATTGCCAAGCCCGTCACACCGGTATCTGAACGCGCGCCTGCACCGCGACGATCATGGTTGGCGACAAAGGTTTCCCTCCCGCCCTCGAGCATGTCTGGGTCCCAACGGCCATCTGAGGACTGGTGTTTTTCCAGCCACGCTAAGGCTTGTTCTACAGCCGCTTCGGTTTGTACCGTGCCGCCGTTACGCCGAGCCTGATCCAATCGGTTGTCAATTTCACGCCCGCGGTAGGGTAGAGGAATAAGGCCGCCATCGCCCAGACGTCGTGGCGACATGCGTTTGCTTTCACTACCCCGCTCACTGGGGAAGCGTACGTCGTTCTTGGTGAGTGGCTTCGCCGGAGCGGCCGAAGTGGATGATTCGCGAAGGCTTTGCGTGGTCGGAGTATTTTCGCTGCGATTTCTGTCGATTGTGGGAGTCGGCGTTTCTGGCGATCGCGGTCTCCGACTGGAGGCAGAGTCGTTCGCCGCTAGGGTTTGGTTCTGCACAGCGGCTTGGGGCTTGCTGGTCGTTACGTTTGCCAATTGCTGCAACCGTTTGTTCATCTCCAGGAGTTTGTTGGGGACCGTAACGTCCCTGGCCGGGTCCGTGGGTGGGGCTGTAGAGGTGATGGCGTCTGGGCGAGGAAGTGAGTTCAGGCTTGGTTGTGGAGCAATGGCGGACTGTTTAGAAGCGGATAAGCCAGTGGCAATTTGTGGTGCATTTGCTGTGATGATTGGGGTCGTCTGGTTGGGGAATGGTGGCGCACTGATTTGCGGACGGTCGGGTTCATTCGTAGCAAAAGCTAAATCGGACGGTTGGTCCTTGAAGCGGAGCGGAGTTGGGGAGGACTTACGTTCAACTACGGATGCTGAAGTGGAAGCCCGTGGCGGAAGATGAGAATTCAACGGTAAGGCGTCCGACGAAGTGGAAAAGGATTTCCAGGGTTGTGGAGAGGATGCGGGCGCATTCTCAGGAACCTTCACACTGTCTTCACCGAACACAGTCACCTTAAAAGTGCTTTGATTGTCGGCAGGAGGGGCATCTAAAATGAGCTTGGTACCGTAGGCAAACGTCATGAACAAGATGTGAGCGAAAACTGAAAGCACCATGCACTTGGACAACGGTCGAGCTTGTCCCCACTTGGTGCGTGACATGACGAAGACAGCCAGAGTGATCAGCAGCAACCCGGCGGCCATAGCCAGGGTCATGCTGTGTGTGCCGATCAAATCCCAGATCGGATTTGCATCCCCCCAGAGGAGCATTCGCGAGATGGCCATGCGTTATCTTTCGTTTTTCGCTAAACGAACGGAAATCCCCATGTCGGAAATTCCTGCTTGGCGTACCACGTCCAACACGGTAGTGACGTTTTGTAAGGGGCCTTGTGCGTCGCCACGGACGAGTACTCCGAGATCTGCATATTGACTGTGTGTTTGTGTGAGGCGAGATTTAAGTTCTTCCAGAGAGACAAATTCCTTGTCGAGCGCAATCCGCCCATCTCCGTAGACGTTGACGACTTGTTGTTGCGGTGCGGAGGTAAGTGCTCCGACATCGGACACCTGAGGAACTTCCAGTTCCATGCTGCGTTCTAATTCCGTAAATTTGGTTCCGACCATGAAAAAGATGATCAATAGAAACACAATATCAATCATCGGAGTGAGATTGATGGAGGGTTGTTCGTCTTGATGTGTTTTTAAAGGCATCTTGTTGTTCAGA
>JAKVBY010000125.1:0-3938 GCA_022446825.1 Pirellulaceae bacterium | reverse complement strand
CTGAGAGAGCGTATCAATGTCGATCACCAGACGGTCGACGCGACTAACAAAGTAGAGGTAACCGATGAGTGCGGGGATGGCGACAGTCAGCCCTGCGGCCGTCGTTAACAATGCCTGACTAATGCCGCTGGCGAGTAACTCCGGACGGCCCATGGCGTCGGCGACGACAATGGCATTGAATGCGCGGATCATGCCTAGAACGGTTCCCAGGAGGCCAAGCAGCGGACTAATCGTTGAGATGCCATTGAAGATTCTAAGATAGCGGCGAAGTTCGTTGGTGACACGCTCACCGGCATCGATGACGGCTTGTTCGACCTCGACGGATGGGCGTCCCCATTTTTTGACAGCTCCCAGAAATACCTGGGCGACGGGGCTTCGATTCTGCTCGCAAAGTTTGGTTGCTTCCTCACGGTTCAATTCGCCGTCCCGCAATTGTGCGATAAAGCGTTTCACAAACGGACGTGGGATGACGCGGCCTCTCCGCAAGCTAATCGCGCGTTCAAAAGTGAAGAGGCAAATAATGAAGGAACAGAATCCAATCGGGATCATCAGTAATCCGCCGTCTTGGATTACTTGCAAAAGATTTTTTGTGGGAATTGGCGTGTTATCAGTGGGTAAGGCAGCCGCTGCGGAGGTCTGCGCGAAGATTTCCGAGGCAAAGCCGCCGACGACAACAGCAAGCATGAGGAATGCAATGGTGGAAGAGACGATCTGCCTCAGGCTGGCAAATTTCATATTGAGCATCCCGCGCAAGATAGAGTGTGGTGTGCGATTGGGCTTGGTTAGTTAGGGTTTTGCCGGACGATTTTTAAACGTTCGGACGCTTCATCGCTAAACTCAGTCTCTGAAAACTCTTCTAAGAGATCTTCATAAACACGCACCGCTTCCTTCGTGCGATTTAGGAGTTCATAGCACTTACCGGCTTGCAATAGTGCTCCTGCTTGCCAGCGTGGGAAATCGAAGAGACTCTCAACGCGGTGGTAAGATTGGATGGCCGCATCGTAATTCTTTTGGAGAAAGTATGTTTCGCCGATCATCCATTGGGCCATGGCTGCGGTTTCTGTACGGCCGCCGACGGAAGATCGAACGACGCTTTCAAAAGTTGTGCGGGCGTCTACCAGTTCTGCTTTATTCACGAGGCAACGACCGAGCACATAGTCCGCTTCGTACTGTTGGCGAAAATTAGGGAAACGAGTTGCAATGCCTGTTGCTAAACGTTCCGCATCCGCCCACTCTTCACGCAGAGCATGGATTTGAGCTAAACGCAGGGGAACTACAGCTAACCAGTTTTCATCCTTGTTTTGTGTGTGGGTGAGGAGAGGAGCCAGGCTCTCTTCCGCGCGGGTATAGTCACCGGACCGATAAGCCGCTTCGCCAACCCAGAACTGCGCTGGTTCAGTGAGAGCGTTTTCCTCAGAATGATGAGCCACGCCACTCATGTATTGAATGACATCTTGCCAGCGTTGTTCATTCGCGGCAATTTGCCCTTTGAGATAGAGGGCGTGGGCTATCAACGAGTTGCCGCCATCCTGTTGGACAATTCGATTTGCCAGGGTTTCTGCGCGACGCACGTCATTTTCAGCGAAAGCATATCTTGCCGAGCGATAACTGGCATCCGCCCAGAGGCGACTTGCGGGAAATTCTTCGGCCAAACGGTGAAAGGAGAGTTTTGCTTCCGGCGAATTACCGAGATCTTCGTAGAGCCACCCTAAGCGATATAAAGCTGTGTCCAGTTCCTCAAATTCCGAATAGCGTTGGATCAGTTCTTGGAGTCGAGTGATGGCAGCCGCTTTGTCTCCCAGTTGTTCTTCCAGCAACGCGATTTGAAAGACTGCATGCGGTGCGAAGTCGGACTCGGCATGGTGTTCCAGGATGAATTCGAAAGCTGTTGAAGCTTCACTATATAAGCTTTGATCAGCACGCATTTGCCCGAGCGCAAAGGCTGCATTTGCGGCCAGATCGCTTTCCGGATGTCGTGCCATTAAGGCGGCAAACGCTTCGTCAGACTCCTGCAGCTTTTCGGATTTCATTTGAGACCACGCGAAACCGGATAAGCCTTTCTTGACATATTCCGGTGGGTTGTTGTCCCGAGATAACTCGGAAAAGAGAGTGCGTGCGAGCTCAAAATTTTCGTTGGCGTAAGCTTGTTCAGCCAAATACGCAATGGTGGGCAAGTAAACCGGATGTTCTAAGCAGAATTCTTCAAAGGTCTTGAGAGATTCTTTGAGCGTTTCATATTCGCCGAGATGTGCATAGGCGATGGCAAGTTGAGCCCGACAGGTTGCCGCTTCACTACCGAGAGGGCTTTCACTGAGGTACTCAAGTAACGGATCTATGGCGGTGGCGTATTGCTGCAATTCAAAACGTACCGACGCAATCGCAAAGGCCAACGCCGTTTGTAATTCGGTGTTGATCTTTGTTCTGTCAATTTCATCGAATTGGGTGGCAGCCTCCTGATGCTGCTCTAAACCGAACAACGCTAAACCCAGATAATAATGAGAGGTGGCCTTGTCCTCCGGAAGGGTTGCATTCTGTAGGGCGCGTTCGAAGCGTGCTACCGCCGCTGAAAACTGCTCCGTCTTCAGGTGAGCGCGTCCAGCACTCTGATTCACATGAAGTTGGAGTGGGCTAGCGGTGAAACGTGCATCGAAACGTTTTGCCAGGTTAAAAACGGCTTCGTAGTTCTCCTGGTCAAGTTCCATTTCGATCCAAGATTGGAGGGAGTCATCTGCCCATTCGTGAACCATGCTTGGGTCCAGCAATGCCTCAAATTCCACTCGAGCCGCTTCGATGTTTTCGAAACGCACGGAGAGACGACCCAACTCGAAGCGAACGGCAGATTGGAGGTCGCCGCTCAAGTTTAAACCCTTTGCTTCAAGAAGCGATTTTTCAGCAGCTTTCCATTGCTTTTGAGCTAGGTGTGATTTGCCTTGCCAGTAGGCGGCGTGACCACGCAGAGGACTTTCCGAGAGGTCATCTTCAAAGCTGGTTAGGTATTCGATTGCACGCGAGTAATCTGCTTGGTCGAAATGGATGATACCTAAACGTAAGCTGGCATCGTCGACAAAGGGGTTGTCCCCTTTGGTGACGAGTCCACGATAAGTATCCAAAGCCAGTTCAAGACTCTCGGTTTGTTCGAAGGCCTGCCCCAAACCATATTGAGTCTTGACTTCTAATGCACCGTCAGGAAATTGCTCTAGACTTTTTTGAAAGTGCTGTAGTGCTGCGGTTGGGTTGCCTTGGAGGAGGGCTATTTCGCCGAGGTAAGGTAAGACGAACTGTCCTAACGAGTGGTCAGGATGTTGCGAAAGAAAGTTTGTCAGCTCGAGTTCTGCGGTTTGAAAGTCGCGCAGTAAGTAAGAGCTTTCGGCGATGCGAAATTCCGCGTGCGCTCGATGTTGATGTTGGGGAAGAAGATCGACAAAGGCTTGGTAATGTTTGCGTGCCGCAGCGTACTCTTTGATTTGAATTTGTGCTTCGGCGAGATAGAAGTACGACTCGTTCGCTTTGGGATGATCTGGATATTCCGTTCGGAATCTTTGAAATTCATCGACCGCGAGTTGAAATCGCCCCCGCGAATAGTGCCGGGCCGCTACCTGGAACTGATCGTCCGGTGGGGCAGCCAGGGCAGATGAGGAAAGCAAAAGTGCAGTAAAGAGTAACGCAGCGAGTTGGGCGATTGCCTTTTGGTTCATCCTTGAACCCCAGTTAAACGTGAAGAAGGAGTGAGCGCTTCCTGCGCCGATAGGAGGATCTTATTCGCCATCAAAAAACAATAACAAGCCCGACATGGCAGGAACCCCGTTGAGGAGATTGTTTTGTTGGTTGCAAATAGCAATGATCCAAGGAGCGATCGGTGGAAAAAGTTTTCCGGAAATTTGATTTAGTTGTCGTGGCCAAGGTGTCGGCCGGCAACGATACACAGGAAGATCATCGGC
>JAKVBY010000124.1 GCA_022446825.1 Pirellulaceae bacterium | reverse complement strand
CGCCGATCTAGTTTTTTGACACTACGCCATTTCAACAAAACCCACCATGCCGAAATAGCTTTGAATTTTTTCAGCCGTTTCTAGCCGATATCTTTCGTATTCGGCAGTCGGCCCAGCTAGTCAACGCTACCAACGTCATGTCGTTATCGATGCAACCTAGTTTTTATCCCATGAATCGGATTCATCAATGGCGAGCGAATTGAATTCGATCATAGGCCTGTCAATCGCTCCGTCGAATCGCCGAAACGATCCAGTTCCAAACCACCCCATTCCATCACGCTTAAGAACAGGCTGCACATACGCCGGTTGGGAGAATTGAGGAAGTCAAGCATGCGGCCGCCGCGAAGCTTACCGCCAGCTCCGCCAAGCATAACCACCGGGAGTTGTTTGGAGTCGTGGTTGCCGTGAATCATGCTTGAACAATGCATGATGGTTGAATTGTCGAGCAAAGTGCGATCACCTTCCTTGACTTTCGACATCTGTTCACACAAGTATGCAAGCTGGGACGTGAAGAACTGGTTGACTCCGACAAGTTGCTTTGGCTGCGTATGAGCCATCTGGTGATGCTGATCTTTCGCGCCTGCGTGAGCATGAGTCAGGATCGAGCCGTCATTGCAATACTTGAGGGTCGCGATCCGTGTGGAGTCGGTACGAAATGCGAGCAGTACGATATCGTTCATCAACTTCCAGTAATCCGGAATCTCCGTCGGAACGCCATCTGCTGGGCGCGGGCGATCTGGTGCGATCAAGGTCGGCTTCCAACCGCCAGCTTCGCGCTCTTTGCCAGCTCGTTTGATACGTCCCTCAATCTCGTGAACGCTACCAAGATATTCTTCAAACCGCTGGCGGTCGGATACGGAAAGTCTCTTCCGCAACGAACGCGCGTCTTCGAGTACCGCATCGACGACTTGAAGGTCACCGCGATTGGGCTTCGATCGAAAAAGCTTGTCGAAAGCCAACGCTGGGCGGGTTTCTGTCCAGCTTGGAGACACAGCCGTGCTCCATGAAATGTGCGAGCTGTAAAGCAATGGATGTCCATCCTGAAGTCCCGGAATCGGTCCCTCGCAGCCGAGTACCAGCGAAGGGATTCGTGTTCGATCGCCGATCCGCTGCGCCATCAACTGGTCGAAACTGACCCCCGTGCGGACCTCGGCCTTTGACATCACAGCACCGCTGAGCATGTTTCCCGTTTGCATGCAGTGAATCACCCCGTTATTGGCCTGCTCGTTCCACAGACCCCGAAGAAAGACCAACTGCTTCTTCCATGACTCAAGCGGCTTCAGACAGGGGCCAAGTTCCATGGCATCGCCTTCGCCCTTTGCCCACCAATGATCAGAGTGGAAACCCATGCCCGTAAAGGTGACAAGCGTTCGAGTCGGCTGATCGCTGCTGCTTGAAGATGCCGCTGCGGCAACTGGTAGCGATTCAAGCCAGGGGAGAGCCATCGAAACACCGAGACCACGTAACAACGTACGTCGCGAGACGTTTGAAGCGGAAGAGGTTGGCATGTGATTGTTCCTTTTAGGAAAGTCGTATTTTGTTGTTGGCTTCGCGGATTAAAACACGATTTCAAAACAGATTGGGTCAAGGAAATTCAACTCTAGCTGACACCGATACTTTTGAATCGTTTTTAGCTGGCTCGGTGGCCGCCGGTCGAATACATCGAAACTGTTCGCTTCGGACGATGACGAGCAAGACTTCCGACCAACGTCCGCCGTTAGACATGGTCTTTGCAATATCTTCTATTAGCTTCTTATCGGAAAGTTGCACTGCGCGACCCAGCGCATAACCCGTCAATTTTCGCGCGATACCTTTTAGCACGTCCTCACGTCTGGTCTCCGCCAAGTATTTACGCATGCCAGCAAAACCATCAATTTCAACGCCTTCTCGGGTGGTAGCCTTGGCATCGCCAGACTTCAACTCATTAGTGGGTCTTAGCCGACCAAGCGCGTCGAACTGCTCTAGCGTCATGCCGTACGGATCAATTCGGATGTGGCAATTGGCACAATTTGGATCCTTTCGGTGTCGCTCTGTAATCTGTCGAACGCTCAGTCCTTTCGGCGGAGTTTCAGGAAGCGGTGGTACGTCGGACGGAACTTTGGGCAAACGCTCACCAAGCATCCGAACAACCCACGCGCCACGCTTGACCGGGCTCGTTCGGGAAGCCGCCGCAGTCTTTGCAAGTACCGCACCAAAGCCGAGTAAACCACCACGCTTGTAGGCTGCAACATTCTCAACGCGACGCCATTCGGGACCGTCAACTCCAGGAATGCCATAGTGTTTGGCAATGGTGTCGTTGACAACCACGGCATCCGCATCGATCAGGTCTGCGACCGGACGATCATTCACAAGTGAATCGATGAAAAACTGCACCGGTTCCTCCGCCAAAGCTTCTCTTAACTTCGGATTAAATTCTGGGAACTGCTTCAAGTTTCGACCGTGATTGGCAACAAAGTCACGCACGCCTAGCCAGCGAGCGCCGAATTCCTCGGCCATTCCACGCATCCGGCCGTCCCTCAGCATACGGTGCATTTGTTCTTTCAGCACTGCATCCTCGTTAAGAATCGCGGCCTTTGCTCGCAGTTCTTCGTCGGGGATCGAGTCCCAAAGCAAGAAGCTCATTCGTGTCGCAAGTTCGTGGCCCGAGACCTGTTGCCAATGCGGTCCATTCGCGGGTTGTTCAACTCGGTAAAGAAACCAAGGCGACGAAAGGATACGAGTGAGCGCGGCTCGGAACGCTGGATCATGCTCGACTCCTTCGGCCCGATCTGAATGATAAGAAGCAAGGATGGCCGCAAGTTCTTTTCCGGATAGCGGACGCCGCCATGCACGCGTTGCGAAATCAAGCAGCGATTCCAACTGAGACGGCTCCGCAGTGATCCTGGCCGCAAGAAGGGCCGCTTCTTCTTTTTTCACTTGCTCTTTAAACATTTGAATATAGAAAAACATAATCCGCGCGCCGTCGTTTGGCCTTCGGTAGTACAGCAAAATCTC
Source organism: Pirellulaceae bacterium (assembly GCA_022446825.1). Lineage (GTDB taxonomy): Bacteria > Planctomycetota > Planctomycetia > Pirellulales > Pirellulaceae > JAKVBY01. The sequence continues at coordinate 5,193 of JAKVBY010000124.1, read as the reverse complement.
TTCGTACATTCGCGGTGTTGCAAACGCTTGCTCGCTGACAAAACCCAATTCGCTCCACAAGCGGTCGAGTTCGGCTCGGCCTGCTTCGTCAAGCAAGAGTCGACGCAGCGGATCGTCTTCTCGGTGGTAAAGAAAGAGGCTGCCTTGAGCGTCTCGAGGAATGATCGGTTGGAAGAGTACAGCCGGTGGAAAGAGAGCACGAAACTCCGCAGCCGATCGAGCGTGATCGTCAGCGACAAGTGGATGAACGATCTTTGCGACACGCGGATTGCCGGGCGTCACTTTGGCGACAGGCTCGGCCAGTCTTCCGCCGCCGCCCGTCGCAGCGATCAGAAACGCCTGCACTTCGGCCGATTTAGGACTCTGTTCATCAAGGCTCACGTCAGCGCAAAAAAATCGCGGCAACTTGAGTAAATTCTGTAAATTCGCTGGTAAGTTTTTCAGGTCAATGACCAACTCGGCACCTGCGGTTGTAACGAGGGCGGTTTTGGGAACGGGCCGGTTTTGCGGATGAGAGCCGAATTTCAGTCCGCAAGCCGCTTCGACCGCCGCTTTCAATTCCGCATTTTCCGCGAATACGAGCGTCGGTCCGTCACCGCCTTCTAACCTTAGCCGGTCCCAGATCACGAACGTGTTGGGTTGAGCAGGCGACGTTGCCAGCCGGAACACAGGTTCGCGGGCCGCACTCTTAACTGTTTCCCTTGCCACCACTCGATTCAATTCTTCCCAAGCGGGGAAGCCGTTACCGACCGCAATGACCGCGTGTTGCTGGTAGTTAGCTCGAAACAACTGATCTTGCGTGGCTTCGATGGCTGCAAGAACTGGTGCCGGATCAGTCGCCGCCCGCCACTTTTCTCGGATGAGTTCGAGAGGTGCCGGATGCATACCGGCATTTGGAAGATCTGCAGAACCATTGTTTACTTCTACAAGTGCCTGTCCCAAATCGGGAGCTGCCATATGCGAAAGCTCAAACGCAATTCCGTCGAGACCTGCAGGGTGAGCATCGGCAACGCGTCCCGATACAATCAGCTCGCCAGCAATCGGACTTGTCCAGGCTACGGACACGGGGCGTTTGTGTCCGGGATGAACGAAAAAGGTTTTTCCGGGCAAAGTCGTCCAGACCTTCAAATCCTCGTCGGCAAAGTTCACGAAGACGCAAGGTTCGGACCCAAGGCTCCACGACTTCAGCTGCGCATGTCCGGCAACGCCGTCGCGCCGGTCGGTGAGGAACACTGGAGTTGATGTGGTATCTAAAAAGCTCCATTGAGCCTTGTGCTTGTCCGGCCAGGCATTTCCCTTCAAAAGATTGGGAACGAGATCGGAAACGCTCCAAGTTCGCTTGTCACCGACAGTTTCACGTATCGTCCATTCGACAAGCGTACTGTCGGCTCCGTGATTATCGTTTGGAAGCACGGTTAGAAGGAACAGTTCGCCGGAGCGAACCGAAACTTTCTTTTCAAAGGCAACCGACATACCTTCGCCAATCTGAGACTTCACAAGAACGTGTTTCGACAATGCCCATTGAGACTTGATTTTTTCGGAAGCGATCCTTTGCTTTTGTTTTTGAGATTCAATCTGAGCCACTCGCTCACGCCACTTCAAAACGCGAGCATTCACTTCAGTTGGTTTTGATGACGAGCCCGTCTTCCCGTTGAGCCCATTCCAAAGCGTTGTCAAGTAAGTTGCATTGAGTTTCTCTTCAGCGGCAACCGCAGTGATTGCGGCGTGGCCGCCTTTGGCGATCCTTTCGCGATGCTTTAAAGTCGCCGCGAGGTGTGGTGCGAGTGGCGGCTCACCGTTGGGCCCAGCGTATCGGTCATGAAAACTGCGAATTGATTCAAGTGATTCTTTGGCCCAGGTCGGCCGGTCCGGAGATGGAGAGAACCGAAACCCTTTTGGCAAAAGCACAGCCCGTGATGCAACATCACGAGCGGCCTGGTGGTAACGTTGCACAAGTTCAGGCGTCACCGGCATCGCATCTCCGACGTTGGCGAATCCTTCGCCACCGACGCTGTCGACAGGAAACTCGCGGGACTGAGTTGGCCGAAGATCAACTCCGGTTAGATCGCGAATCGCGTTGTCATATTCTGTGTTGCTTAATCGACGAAGCGTAACTGGACCGGGGTCACCGGACCGTGCAGCCGCTTCGGCTTCGAGGGCCGAAGCTATCCATCCTAGCAGCTGTTCCCGCTCGGATTTTTTTAATTGCGGCGATTCTTTCGGCGGCATCTCGCCATCGCGCACACGCTCGGCGACAAGGTTGAGCATTTTTGGCCGAGCAAGGATTGCCTTTTCAGAATCAAAGCTCGTGAGATCTAGATCGTTGTCGGTAGGCGTTTTTCCATGACACTTTCCACAAGACTTGACCAACAGCGGCTGGATCTGTTTTTCGAAAACGTCCTGGCTCCAAACCTGAACCGTTTTTGGATTTGGCACTGCCGCATCTAACGATATCGTGGAACCGAAACGACAAATTAATATTAATGCAACAAATACACGGATGAATGGCGGAATTCGGTGAATCATTAGACTTGCTCCCGACCGTCTTCGATCAGTTGCTTCTGCACCTTTTTCTGATCAATAGTTTGCAAAGTTTGCAAAATGGCCGGTGCAGGAAAGGGACTTGAAGTAACAAATTCGATGTTAACGTTAAAAAAACACTGTTACCAGAGACAAGCTACCGGACATTCGCGGTTTTTTTCTCGAATATTTCAGATTTGTAACCAACTGAATTACTTTCTTTAGGTTCACGGAACTTGTTAATTTTTGGCCTTAACAAGGACAACAAACATTGAGACGGTTCATCCATTCAAACCCAACGTTCGGATAGAGGTCTTTGGGAGCAAATTGCTCAACCTCATTCGCCACCGAATCCTTGCTGTAGTTGTACCAGTCGTTGCGACGCTTCGATTCCAAACTACGTTCGAGCGATGAAGTCGAACTCAACCCAAAATCGCGTCAATGTTTCAATGCCGATGGCAGTTGGTGAGAACCAACAACCACGAATTTGATGGATGGAACGCTTTGTTCAAGCCATGTCCTTGAGGTTGAAAATCTCAATTAGTCGCGCAAAGATATTAAAATTGAAGAATGATGTGTGAAACTGAAACGACACCAATCCGAAAAGTTGCGAATCGAAGCCGCACTTGGAAAGACCAGGGCTCAGAGAAAGAAAACAACTGAAGACCACTACGCGAACGTATCGCAGATACTGGGCTGGAACTACTGGGGCGGTGACTCTGGTTATTCTCCTGAACACGACTCATTTTTCAAGCGGATGATCACGGTGATGAACAATGGCTGAGACCGGAACGGTATTCCTCGACATCCCACAGGAACAGCACCTGTTGCAAGGTGAACACTTCTTTGTGATCAAAGATAGTTTCCCCGTGTCACCGGGTCACTGCCTGATCGTTTCGCGTGATCCCAAGGCGGACTACTTTGACCTCAAGAAAATAGAACGCCACGAGTTGACCGAACTGATTCACCAGGTTCGAGCCTGCATCGAACAAGAGCATTCACCGGACGGGTACAACATTGGCATGAACTGTGGAAGGATAGCGGGGCAAACGGTGATGCACTTTCATTGCCATGTGATCCCGAAGTATGAAGGAGACATGGAGAATCCCGCAGGTGGTGTCCGGCACTGTGTGGTCGGCAAAGGACAATACAATCCTGAAGGATCTGTATGAGCATTCACGCCGACGACAAGTTCGACGCCAAGCGGACCATCGAACTACTACACCAGCGCCGCACCGCGCAAGCGTGCTATTGTGCGACCTTTTTTTGCAACCAGTTCCACCCTACATAAAGGAAAGCACAAGACATGCCAATCGCACCAATTGGCCCACGCCCCGAGGAGATATCAATGATTCCAATCAAACCACAAATTCCACCAACGAGACCTGCAAGACCGATGATTAATGCAATTACACCAAAAACACGTTTCATTTAGCACCATTCGAGTTATGAATCGAAACACAAAGAGGTGTATTTTTAGCTTTAAGGCGATGAAACACAAGATTGGCATGTGATTGAGAAGACCACGCCGGATAACTCTATGTTATGCATTGCGGCAATGCTGTGGTTCGTATCGCTCGCGTCGGTCTCCATATGAAGTAGAACCGGCAATCATTGCAAAGCGTAAGTCTCTTCGGAGAAAACAAAATCGATTGCAGGAGAATAGGGGAAATGCCCCAAAATGAACAATCCAATGAGCGCGAGAATCCCTACGCGGCTCCATTATCGTCGTTAATAAAATCAGAAGGAGTTTCTTCTGAGGATCCTGAAGTAGAAGAGCTCAGCGCGTTTGCCGGTTCGAAGGCGGATTATTATCTCAAACAGTGGACGCCTCTGCTTAGAGGCCTGAGGCCAATTGCAGGCTTCAATTGGGCCGCCGCTTTGGGGTCTGGTTTTTGGATTGGCTATCGGAAAATGTATAAAGTTGCAGCGATCTTCTTTGGAATCATCCTACTCGAAACCCTCGCTGAGGAAGTTTTGTTTGTTGGCATTCTCGGAAAAGAAGAAACGCCGGTCGGGCTTGTCCGCCTTGTAGGTCTTGCCGCTGCCGTCGTCTGTGGCGTTTACGGGAATAGGTGGTACCTCTGGCATGCGAGAAAGGTAATCTCCGAAGTCCGGGCCGATGGAATGCAACGTGACGCTTACTTAGATATGATCTCCAAGCGTGGTGGGACGAGCCTTGGATCAGCGTTTGGAATATTTTTCTTATTTCTCGTTGTCTCGTTTCTGGCCGTCATTATTATGGAATTTCTGATTTATCCGATCTAAAGCATAACAAAGCGATGCACCCGACCGCGAGCGATGTCGTTTGGCCATCGCAACGCTTATCGCGCGGCGGGTGATCTCAAACATTCTCAATAGTGATTGTCTTACCGGATGGATCGCGACTAGCGATAACTAAATGTAAGGAAGACTTGAGAATGGATTAATGTCTTTATCTACAATAAAATTTCTTTTAAATGAGCTTTTCGCACGAATTACAGAGAACATAAGAGAAAACATTCAGTACGTAACAAGTCGAATACCACAACTGAATTTCACTTCAACCACCTTTGCTCGAAACGACAATTAATGCAACACACATCCGATTTTCGGTGGAAAAAGGCGCAGAACTTCAGGCGTTTAGCAATTTAGCCAATGCCAAGATCCGAGTGATCGAAGTTAACAGGGATA
>JAKVBY010000123.1 GCA_022446825.1 Pirellulaceae bacterium | reverse complement strand
TCTCCTTACGAAAACGATTTACCCAGTAGTTCGCTGCCCATCTCCTTGCGACCGGCCTCAACCAATCTGCCCTCTCCGCCCGACACCACGACCACACTACAACGGGGTCAGGGAACCGTCACTATCGACATCTTCATAGGCAGCGTCCATGCCGCCGCCCCAGCTGACATCATCGTGCAAATCTATTATCCGGATGGAGAAACCGGCCTGATCAAGGTCGAGCAAGCGGACGACACCAACAGTACTGAAATAGAATCCGTAACGCCGTCAAGCCGCCCTGGATATGACGAGTTCGAAGTGACCTTTCAAGATAGTGATGGCGATCCTGTACATTTTCCAGTCGGCAATCAAGTCGTGCGGGCCTACCTGAATAATCCCGCCGATACCACAGACGATTTTGGCGATGGGACGGATGACCCAACGGCCAGCTCTCCGACCCCGGTCCTGATTGCCCCCACAGGCAACCGTTTTACCCTCTTCATCCCCTAATAAATTCTTACGTTTACTATGCCTACACGACCCGCCACCACCATTTTGCTCATTACCGAACAGGAAGTCGTCCGCGCCGATTTTTCGGGCAAAAAAACGCCTCAACTGACGCAGCATTGGCGGCAGCCGCGCGGGCTCGATGCCGCCTTGCCAACCGCCGTCGAGTTGGCAATCAGCCTGGGACCCAAACTGGGACGGGAGGTACTGGTCCTGACCACCTCGGCCTGGACCCAAACCATTTCCCTCCCCGCCGGGTCCACTAGCGGAATGGACGAGACAGAATTGGCCCAAACCCTCCGCTTTGAGGTGGAAGCCTTCTCGGGCCTCAACGCCTTTGACTCTCAGTTGTCCTTCAAACAGGTCAATCATGACAGTCAAAGCCCTGAATTTTGGATCACGCAGGTTGAGATAGCAACGTTTAATCACGTCGAAGAGATGATCTCTTTGCGTGGTGGCAAACTGTTGGGGTTGGCCAGTCCCTTCGGAGTACCTCAGCCACTCACCCCCACGAGCCCTTGGCAGAGGATGGAATATTGGCACGATCTGGTTGGTTGTATCGCCGTCGATGCGGGCCTGCGGGTCTTCATCGCCAACTCCCAACCACGTTCAACACGTTGGCAGGTGGCGTTGGAAAATTGGCAGGCCAGTACGCCAACCAGCGAATGGCTTGTCGAAGCTGGCGTCGCCGTCCCGCACGAATATCTGGGTGAAACAACACAACGGCTGGAAGACAGCGAACCCTTAGAAGACTGGCTCGCACACTGGGCCGCTGCAGCCGTCGGGGCTGACTACCGATTTCCGATTATTGTGCCGACCAAAAAAGTCGCCAGCAAAGAAAAACGAACCAAGACATCGCTGGCAATTGCAGTAGGCCTGCTCGCCATCTGCATTGGGCATTACTTTTTCCAGCAGCAGAGTGCTGGAAAACTCGCAGCAGAACTGGAACCGCTGCAGGATCGGACAACCCAGAAACAAAATTTAGATGCCGAACTACGCACGATTACAACAGCTACAACTGCGCTGGCTAGTGAAGCCGCCGACCTGGCCACCGAACAAGAAGAATTGGGCAGTCTCACCAGGTGGAAAGGTCGGTTCTCGGCCCTCTTGGCCAGTTTGGCGCGGCAGCGCGACGACGATTTTGTCATTAATAAAATCACTCCCTCGAATGACGGGCTGGCCATTTCGGGAACGACGTTAGAAATCCAGACGGCAACCCGGCTTGCCAAAGCGCTGCAACCCGAGCTTCTCACCGAGGGTTGGTCTGTCGAGGCCCCCACACAAGAGGGCGCCAACACACTGGAAAATGGTGGCCCCTGGAAATTTACCTTGCGATTGAAAGATCGCGCCACACCAATTCTTCCCAGTCCCTAGATTTGCCACACCAATGCTGACGGCTACCAACAAACGGTCCCGCAAAATTATGAATACCAAAGAACGCGAACAATTCCTCTTGATGTTTCTGCCAGCCTGCCTGGTCGTGATTACTTATGCCATCTTCTTTTACAGCCCCTCACAGAAGACCGCACAAGCGGCGCGCAGCCAACTGGAGGATGTCCGGCAAAAAGCTCCTACGGAACAGGATCTATTGACGGCCAAAAATCTCTTGGAAGTGGCAACTCAAACGCAAGCCACAGTGCAGGAAGAGGTCAATCGTGTGCAAGAAGAGATTGTCCAGTTCTGCGCCACTTTTGGCGATGAGTCGCGTCGCTTTCAAACGATCCAGAATATTACCGCTTGGCTGCAGGACCATCCTCTTTCCCTGCTCGCCCAAGCAGCCGTGCGCGAACCGACGCTTTCCACTGTCCAGCGTGCAGCGTTGCAGCGGATCAGCAGCCACTTGGAAAAAAATCGAATCCAGTACCGTGAATTCCAATTGGAAGGAACCTATCTTGATATGGTCCAATTCCTCCAACGCTTTACCAAGTCGGAAACGCCCATCTATCCCGTTTCGTTGGAAATGACCTCCTCGGCCAATGAGGACGGCCAACACATTTGGAGCTTTGTCGTGGCGCTGTAAACGCAGCAATTCGCCTCAAGATGACTGATTCAGCCTCACCCACCGCCGCATCCGACCACGACCCCAACACGGTCTTGCTGTTGCAATTGCTGGACCACTGTGTGGCGGAAAAAGCGTCCGATCTACATTTATCGGCCGATCATCCGCCTTACCTGCGCTTACAAGGGTTATTGGCACCACTCGCAGATCAAGCAACCCTGTCACCCACCACGCTCCGCGGGATGGCCAACTACCTTTGCCAGGGCTGCAACGTGCAGGCCTTGGAAGAAACCGGAGCGCTCGATGGTGCGCTGAGCACAGCGGATGGCACACGGTTCCGTTACAACGTCTACCGTCGGGGCGGCGAATTCAGTATTGCCTTGCGCCGCTTGGAAGAAACCATCCGCCAACTCTCGGATCTCGGTTTGTCCGACGACCTTTATCAATTGGCAGAATTGCGCGATGGCTTGGTGTTACTGGCAGGGCCTACCGGCTGCGGGAAAAGTACCACCCTGGCCACCTTGATCGATCGCATCAACCGCTCGCGGCGATCGCATATCATTACCATCGAAGATCCGATCGAATATTTGCATCCCAGCCACCATTCCCTAGTCGACCAACGCCAAATCGGTACCGACGCCCGCAGCTTTAACGACGCCTTGGTCGCCGCCCTGCGTCAAGATCCAGACGTTATCCTGGTCGGTGAAATTCGGGACCTGGAAACAATTCGCACCGCCATCACCGCCGCCGAAACGGGGCACCTTGTCTTTGCGACCGTGCACGCCTCTGATTGCGCCGGTTCAATCGACCGCTTGGTAACAGTTTTCCCCGCCGAGGAACAACCGGGAATTCGCCGGCAACTGGCGATGGTCTTACGGGCCATCATTGCCCAACGATTACTGGTATCTGACGGCATGAAATTTGATTCGTCGTCGGCCCCTCAACAAAACGACAGCACACGTCCCCTGGTGCTGGCCAGCGAAGTCCTAATGGTCAACTCAGCCGTTGGCAACCTGATCGCTCAGGCCAAAGACGCGCAAATTTATTCCATGATGGAAACCGGCAGTAGCGAAGGCATGTATACCTTCGAAGAGAATTTGGCGAGGCTTTTACAGCGTCGCCTGATCTCTGAACGTACGGCCGTCGCCATCGCTAAAAATCCACAAGTCATGCTCAATCGACTTCGACAAGGAGCGGCCTCCAACGGTAACCGATTGAGTACGAGAAACCGCTAAAGACCTATGAACGAACCTATACCCGCGTCTGAGCCTGAGCTGCTGAATATGGATTTGGTCCGCGTCGACCCAACTTGGGCACTGCGGATACCGGCCAACTTAGCCTTGCGGCGAAAAGTATTACCCTTTGCCTTTATCGATGGCATGGTCTACGTCGCTTGCCTCGACAGCGAAGATACTCAGACACTGCAAGCTGTGGAGCGTTATGTCGACCGCCCTATCTTGGCGGAGGCCGCCGAAGCAGAATCGCTGGAGCGCGCCCTGCAACGTATTTTTGGGGGTCCTCTAGCCAACAGTCAAACGACCGGTGCCCCCATTCGCGGGGCTCGCTTGGACCCCAAGTTACAAAGCGAACCGGATCCGGCGACACTGGTCGCTTTGTGTGATGAATTGTTACATGCCGCTGCCATCCGTGAAGCTTCGGACTTGCACATTGACCCAGGTCCCGAGGACATCTCGGTCCGCCTCCGCGTCGATGGCGTCTTGGAGGAATACCGCCGGCTACCGAAAATTGTGCAAGGTTCTTTAACGAGCCGCATCAAAGTGCTCAGTGGGCTCGATATTGCCGAGCGACGCTCTCCTCAAGACGGTCGCTTTGGATTACCGATTGGAAACAATGTCGAGATCGATGTGCGCGTCGCTTCGCTCCCCACCAAGCATGGCGAAAAACTGACTTTGCGTTTGCTCTCCAGCAAGGTAGGCGAGTTAACCTTAGAATCTCTGGGGATGTCCGGAGAAGACCGCCAACGATTTGAAGCAGCCATCGAACGACCCTACGGATTAATCCTCCTGACCGGGCCGACCGGCAGCGGCAAAAGTACTACTTTGTATGCGGCCCTGCGCCGTCTAATCACACTGCGGTCTCTCAATGTGCTGACCATTGAAGACCCGGTCGAGTACGAGATCAACCGCGTGGCGCAGGTGGAGGTCGACGCAGGAGACAAAGTCAGTTTTCACAAGGCAATGCGATCCATTTTGCGCCACGACCCGGATGTCCTGATGATCGGCGAAATCCGCGATGGAGAAACGGCCGACGTCGCCATCAAGGCGGCTTTGACAGGTCACCTCGTACTCAGCACGCTGCACACGAATTCTGCCCCAAGTGCCGTCACGCGTCTCATTGATATGGGACTTGAGCCTTATCTGGTGGGCGCCACCTTGCGGCTTTCCGTGGCCCAGCGTCTGGTCCGCAGGATTTGCCCAAACTGTCTGAACGAATCGACCGTGTCCACCGCCCAAGCACGCGCTTTAGGGCGACCTGACATCGCAGGGCAAACCGTCTTCACTCCGACGGGATGCAAATTTTGTGCAAGCGTCGGCTTCGTGGGACGTCTGGGCCTGTTCGAAATGCTTCCCGTCGACGAAGACCTTTCCCGCGCCATTACCGAAGGCGCCTCTGAAAATGAAATAATTGACCAAATTCACCAACAAGGCATTCCGCGACTGGTGGACGATGCCTTAGCCAAACTACTTGATGGTAAAACGACGGTAGATGAAACACTTGCCGCCGTGACCGTTTGGTAGCCCTACCCAAACAACACAAACCTGACTCGTGATCGAAGAACGCAAATAACGCCATTTATAATCCCTGGAAAACGCACCTTTAGCCATCTTGACCTAATCTTTCATGCCCATTTACGCCTTTACTGCAAGAGACGCCAACGGCACGCCACGCGAGGGTACGCTCGAAGCTGCTTCCCCCAACGATGCCGCTACCGAGTTGCGTGATCGAGGCTGGCTGATCATTTCAGTCAATGAACAGACCGCCACCAGCCCTAACACCAGCCTACTGGCCAAACTCCCCTTCCTGGGTCCCAGCAGCCTGCATGTCGAAATCTCCCTGCAGCAAATCGCCGTCATGCTACGGGGAGGCCTGACGCTGTTGTCGAGCCTCAACACTTGTTCGGAACAGGCGCCCCGCGCCTCGATGCGGCGCATCTGGGCAGAGGTCATCGAACGCATTCAAGAAGGTGCTTCCTTTTCCGACGCCTTGTCCGAGTATTCTTGTATCCCTGACTATGCGGTCCGTTTAATTCGGGTAGGAGAACAGACTGGTGTACTGGAAAGTGTCTTGGTCCAAGCCGCCCAGATGATGACCAGTCGCCGTGAAGCCAAACGTGATTTAATGACTGCGTTGGCCTATCCCTCGATCGTCGTGGTCGCAGCGACTGGGGTGACCACCTACATGGTGACCTACCTCATCCCCAAGCTCAGCGAATTTTTGCGTGGCATTGGCAAAGAACTTCCGGCCATGACCCAGTTCCTGATGGACATCAGCGAATTTGTCCAGCAATACGGTTTCGCAATTCTGGGCGGCATCCTCACCACTTTGGTTGCTTTCACGCTAATCTACATGTCTCAGTCCGGACGTTTGGCCTGTGATCGGATCGCCTTGCGGCTGCCGATCATCGGCCGTATTTTTCGCCTCTCGGGCACAACGACCTTCTCCCAATGCCTCGGTATTCTCGTGCGCAGTGGGATCACCGTCCTGGAAGGTCTCGTAACCGTCGAACAATTGCACTACAACCGATTTCTTGCCCAGACCGTGCAACGGGCACGGGAAAGTGTCATGCAAGGTCGCAGTTTGGCAGACACCCTTAAAGTAAAAGGGGCCTACATGCCGTTACTAACTAGTATGACGGCTGTCGCGGAACAGGCCGGAAACCTTGATGAAGTACTCGACGAAGTCAGTCGCTTTCACGAAAATCAGCTAAAATCAATGATTCGGCAACTGGCTGCCTGGATCACGCCAGTCGTCACCATTGTAGTCGGTGGCATTGTCGGCTTTGTTTATATTGCCTTCTTCCTCGCGCTTTTTGCGGCTGCGGGATAGAACAAAACTAGGAGTTTTCCTCTCATGATCATCAAAATACTTGCTCCCGCAGCCATCGCATTGTGGATGGCTACAAACTCCTTAACTTTGTTGGCGCAAGACACGATCAAAACGCCCGACGTAAGCCAAGAGTCAGGAGCACCGACAAATGATGACCTTTCCGTCCAAGAAATTACCGACTTGGGGCACGATCCAGCCACTCCCAGTACTAAAATGAGTGCCAAACTGGCCCGCATTCGCCAGGCAGAAAATTTCGATGCCTTGGTTAAGGAACGTGATCAGTTGCTGGCCGAGGTTGTTCGTTTGAAAGACGAAATTAAACAACTCCAAGCAGCGGCGACCAAAAAAGTCGAGCAACGCCAAACCGCATTGACCATCCAACTCCCGCAGATCGACGTGGTTTCCCGTTTTATTAGCGCTGATCGTTCCGTGGCGAACTTGGCCGTTGGTGAAACAAAAGTCGTCGTGCGCGAAGATACGGAAATCAGGATTCCGCTGAGCAAAACCAACACAACCGTCGCCCGCGTCATTAAGATCGACCACCACAAAATCGAGTTGGAATTTCCGGAACTCGACAATCGCCAGATCACCTTGTCAAACTGAGCAGGCCGTTCTGAATCGGCAGAGCTGATGACGGGAAGACCCATTGCCCCCAATGATTAAAAAACGATGAAATCATCGTTTTCATAACTATTCGCTTGCAGATGGTGTTGCCTGAATTTAAGATGGGTGCCTGTTAGATAGTTTTAAGTACTGGCACTCTCTTAAATCGCCTCGTTCCATGTTCCGCAAAGCCGTTCTTTGGTCCCTGTTAGCTACTTTCAGCCTGCTGAACGTCGCTGGAGAGGCCTTACATCAAGCTGTTTTTTTAGGGAGCCAGCTCCCTAGCAAGGCGGATCTGCGGGGAGATTGTAGCGGGCATGCACACGGGCACATCCACCGGCATGCACACGGGCACATCCACCGGCATGCTTCTCGAACTGCTTGGCTGACGACCAACCTTCGACAAGCTGGTGAGCAACTCCTAAGTCGACCTTCGCAATGGTCACATCAGGAGACGGCTAAGACGAGCGCAGCACCGCACATCTGCTGCTTGCTCTGCCAGTACAATCACCAAACCAAATCGTCTGGACAGAAACTGGCAGTCGCGGTCGGTGCCACACCCCAGCTTACACGCACCGGCCTTGCAAAAACATCGATCCGGCCGACGCCCCTCGTCTCCACTTGGTTCGCTCGTGGCCCTCCGGTTGTCTAACGCGGCCCACTTTTGCGAATTTTCTTGGTGAGAATTTTCGCAACCAGTGACTCGTCCATCCTCTCTCACCGAGAGGGAGATGGACACCTGAGACTCGCACCTGAGACTCCCTACTCCTTACACGGCTCGTCATCAACGGTCTGTTGACATCAACGGTCTGTTGACACAGTGCGTTGTGTAAACGCAGGCGGTGAGCAGCAGAGTCGACGTGGTTCAGGCACTGGCCAACCGCTTCTTTAATTTCTAGACAACCATTTATTTGACAAGGATACGCACAATGAAATCTTCTCTGACAAACCATAAATCTTCCACACGAAAGCGTCGCCCGCAGGGTTTAACCTTAATTGAGCTCGTGATGGTCTTGGTGATCCTCACCGCTTTGGC
>JAKVBY010000122.1:1774-8518 GCA_022446825.1 Pirellulaceae bacterium | reverse complement strand
TGGCCTCCTGGTGAGGCTTTGTGGAGTGTCAACGTCCGGGCAGGTGGTAGTGCGGTTATCGTCGTCGGGAATCACCTCTACACAATGGGGTGGAAAGACGGCCGTGACGTTGTCTGTTGCCTTGATGTCAGTACCGGAAAACCGGTTTGGCAACAGTCCTATGAATGTCCGGGGTATGGGCGGCACAGTGATGGCGACAAGGGACTTTATCTCGGCCCCTCATCGTGTCCCAGTTACGATCGCGAAACGGGCTACCTCTATACGCTGAGCACGGATGGCGATCTGCATTGTTGGGACACGGGAAAGGAAGGTCAACTTGTCTGGAATCTTAATTTCTATGACAGATTTGAAGTTGGCCAGCGACCTAAAGTAGGACGTCGGCGGTTGCGCGATTATGGCTACACAACCGCACCGCTAATTTACGAGGATGCCGTGATTGCTGAGGTTGGTGACGACGAGGGCAATTTAATGGCTTTTTCAAAGTTCACGGGAAAACGTCTTTGGACTTCTCAGTCAAAGGATCCTGCAGGGCATACAGGCGGAGTCGTTCCGATGTTGGTTGAGGATGTTCCGTGTGTAGCCGTTTTGACCATCCATAATCTTTTGGTGGCTCGTCTCGACGAAGGACACGAAGGTGAAACGTGGGCGGAATTTCCCTGGGAAACAGATTTTGCCAACAATGTGGCGACACCGACGGTTCATAACCAGTCGGTTGTCATTACTTCAGAATACAATCAATATGCAATCACGCGTATTGATATCAACCGGACTGGGGCGCAACAAATTTGGAAGCAGCCATATGCATCTGGACTCTGTCCGCCGGTGATTCATCAGGGGCACGTTTACTGGTGTTGGCGCGGTGTGTACTGTTTGAATTTTGAGACGGGGCAACCGGTCTGGCGTGGAGGCCGTGGTTATGGGGACACGGCGTCCTGCATTGCGACGGCAGATGGTCGACTCATCGTTTGGGGGCGACGCGGAGATTTGGCACTTGTGGAAACCGTTGACCGTTCTCCTCGGAAGTATACGGAATTAGCGCGACAGCAAGGGATTCTGGAGAACGACGTGTGGCCACATATTGTGCTGTCAGGCGGTCGTCTCTACTGCAAAGATCGGGATGGGAATTTAAAGTGTTTTGCGCTCTGATAACCTTAGCGGCGAATCCACAATTCTGCGCCGACTAGCTTGGCACCCGTTTTCGTTGTTTTTACCATCACGCGATTAGCACCTTGTTGAATTGATTGTAACGGGACTCGGCAGACGTAACGTTGTGTATCACCAAAGGGTGTGCCTCCATCGGTCGGACCGAAATTAGCAGAGCCAAAAAGGATTTCTGGGGTACTATCCTGGTCCAGGCCGGTAAAATCCACACGAAGTTCCGCAGATACGTCAAATCCGGCGCCACTGAAATCTTCTGGCACCAACATGGAACGACGTTCGAACTTGTTGGCTGTGAGGGGCAGGGGTAATGCTTGTGAGAAGTCAGCGGCATCCTTGGACCAGTAATGGGAGGGCATCCAGGCACCCGCGTCGGAAATGGCATACATGAGTGTTTTCGAGCTAAGTCGCTCAGCTGATCCAATCGTTTTTAAGATGGAACGTGCATAAACGCGATCCGCATCCGCACCTGGGCCGGGGAATAAATTAAAAGTGTAAATGCCGCTGGCACCGTCATGCCATAAGCGAGCGGCAGCTCCGAACCAAGCCTCGAGCGGTTGTTTTGTGGTCGTGCCACGTGGCGGTCGATATAAGAGGCCAGATTGGCTGAGGCAAGGATAGACGGGCACATCGTGTTGCGTCCCGAGCGCGACCATTTCTGTAATCGGTAGGTCAAAGGTGATGTAGCCTCCGCCGACGGACATGATATCCACCAGCTTGTCGCCGAGCCAAGCCTCGATGTCGATGCCGATGTTTCGGCACAACTTGGGAGTGGAAGGTACTCTCACTGCCAAGAGAAACGGTTTTCCCTGACGCACACTTTCTTGAAGAACTAATTTGCGAATCTGGCGCACCAGATGCGTCAAAATGGCGACTTGTGCGGCGGTTGTCGGTTGGCCCTGATAACTCGTGCGGAAATAAAACGGTGCTCTCATAAAGTCGAGCTCAATTCCGTCGACCGGGTAGTTGGTGAGCACCTCCTGAATGATTTCTAATAAGCGTGGCTCGACGTCGGGGTGTTCAAAATCGACGAGGCTCCAGAGCCGCCGACGATCGTTCAAGTCCTGCACTTGTTCTAAGGTGGACATCACGCGTGTGGGGTCAGCACTTTTCCATTTCGGTCGAAAGGGTGCTGTCCAAGCGTCATGAATGTCGTTCATGCGCAGTGTCCAAATGGTTTCCAGGCCATTTTTTTGAGCAAAATCACTCGACATTCGGAGTCCATCAGTACCCTGCTTCAGAAAAGTTTCTAGTTGGTTGTCGGAAAATTCTCCTTCGCGGGAACGAAAGATCTCCGCAATTTGTGTGGCGTGAGTAAAAAAATTGAAGCTCTGAGTGGTCGAATAGAAGATGCTGTCAACCTGCGTTTCTAACAACGGTCGATGGCGAACCGATAAGAACTTCTCGACGGTGTTGGCTCCAGGTGCCCAAATGTCATCGCCATCGTTGTTGTAAATAATGCGACGTTGTCGGTGTGCTGCCTGGCGACGAGCGGTGTCAAGGTCCGATACTTCACTGGCCTCCAGCGACCTCCTGGTTGCCCCGCATGCTCCTAGGCCTGTTCCACCAGCGAGCATTCCCAGTAAGAAATCGCGCCGACTACTTTGCATGATATTTGTCTCACAAAATTAGTTTTTCTCGGGTGGGTAGGAAGTGAGTGTCAAAGGCTAAAAGTTTAGCTGGCCAAAGTACTCAACGTAATCGAGTACGGAAAGTTTATGTCAAATACCTTGTCGATCGATAGAGAAGTGTCCATTTTGTGACAAGCCGCTCGACAAGAACGTATTACAATGACAAAGTGATTGTTGTTGTCCAGCGGTTTTTGCTCCACCGCTGCATTTTGATTTACTTCTTCGGGAGATTGTGTGATGAACGGGCAATTTGTGTTTACTGGGACCTTCACTGTGATTTGCTTCAGTTGTTGGGCTGCAGGAAATGCTCAAAATTCGGCGCCTTCCTCTCATCTTGTTTTTGATGATCGTGGCGCCGGAGATATTCTGATTAACGAAGTGCGTGTGCCAGAGCAGGGGGAGGCGATGTATACCTACTATGAAGTCCTCGGCTGGCGTGGCAAAGGAGCCGGATATGCAGGAATACAGGCCCATCCCAAATCTCATCTTTATATTTTTTCCATTTGGGATCACGAGGCACACACGGCTCCGATCAAAGCTGTTTATCGCGGACCGGGAACCGAGACTGTTGGATTCGGTGGTGAAGGGACGGGATTAAAATCGTGGAATTTTGAATTGGGCTGGTCTACGGATGTCTGGTACACCTTGATCGCGCGAACTTGGCCTGTCGCGGACCATACCTTCTACGGATTTTGGTCACGAGCTGGAGACACCAAAGTATGGACGCATCTAGTCACGATGGATGTGGCTGTCAAAGCAACTTTTGAAGGTGCCACCGATGCGTTCATCGAAGATTGGCTGGATACGGGATCCGAGTCACGCACCACGCATTTGCGTAGGGGCTGGAAACGCAAAACGGGAGGCACTTGGTTTCCTTTTGGGAGTGGGAAATACTCCGTGAACTCCTGGGATCTAGATCCAGGAAAACGCTCCTATAATTATCGCAAGAATTGGAATGGGGGAGTGAAACGAGAGGACTCCAGTGAGTTCTACTTCATGGTCAGTGGCGGCAAACAAACCGTTCCTAAAACTTCGAATCCATCGAGGCATGCGATCCGGCGTCAAGAGAAGGAACCCAACTATGAAAAGTTGAAAATTCAAGAGGCCAGCGTCCGGATGAAAACCCCCGATCTGTGTTCTGTAACGTGGGAAGTCGATCCCCGTACGACCCCCCCATTTTCTTGGGAGATCAACATCTTCAACAACGAGTCAGGATCTGGTAAACCCCTGGTAACTCAATCGCAGCAGGTACCGCACGCGCGCTCGGCGCTGGTGGATGTTTCTCAGATCGAGCGGTCCGCGGGGCGCTATTACGTACATCTTGTCTGTAACGACATTTTGGATCGTCGCTCCGTGCCAACCGTCATCGAGATTCCGGTGTCGGCTGAATGATTTGGCTAGTCTTTTTTCAGTGGGGCAATGCGAGATGCTCTTTCCGGAGACGTGGCCTCTGATATTTTACCAAGGGATTTGTGGGGCGTACCATGCAGATACGTGGTTTTTTGTTGCGGCATTCTTTTTTTCAGCCTCCGTGGCGAGTAGCTTGTCCGGCGATTGGAGCAAGAAGAAGTACAATTAATTATTTATCCTCATCAAATACTGTGGACTGACTTGATTTTAAAAACGAAAGTGAACCCATGAAACGCCGATCATTCATTAGGAACACCTTGAGTGCTGGATTAGCGACTGCAGCATTCAATAAGTTAAAGAGCAGCGAAACGCCACCTCTTCAAGTCTTGGATACCAGAGTCATTAGTCTGGAACCGCATCACTATCACGGCTGGCCCACAATGACACGGGCACGTTCTGGCGAATTGCTGTTAGTCTGTTCCGGTGGGAGGGAATCGCACGTCTGCCCGTTTGGGCGGGTTGAATTAATGCGGTCCCATAATCACGGAATGACTTGGACGCTTCCACAGATCTTGCTTGATACACCGATCGACGACCGGGATGCGGGAATTCTGGAAACCAGCAAAGGAACGCTACTCGTCACGACGTTTACCTCACTGGCATATGAGGACATCTTGAACCAAAACCGTGAGGAGAGTGAGTGGAGTTTGGAGAAAAAAAACAGGTGGCTGGCGGCTCATCATCGCATCGACGATACCGAGCGTAAGCAAACGCTTGGATCATGGATGATTCGTTCTGAAGATCACGGGATTACTTGGTCATCTCCGTATCACTGCCTGGTCAACAGCCCGCACGGTCCCATCGAATTATCGGATGGAACGATTTTCTATGCAGGCAAGGAACTCTATGGACAGAACCGGATTGGGACGGCGGTTTCGCATGATGATGGTAAAACATGGAAACAGCGTTCGGTCATGAAGACACGGGGTGGCGACGACCCGGAACAATATCATGAATTACATGCGGTAGAAGCACCGAGTGGAAAGATCATTGCACATATTCGCAACCACAATTCTGCTCACGCCGGTGAGACGTTACAAGCTGAGTCGACCGATGCGGGGCTCACGTGGTCTCCGATTCGCTCGATCGGTGTTTGGGGACTTCCTTCCCACTTGTTAAGATTGCGCGACGGCCGCATCCTGATGTCTTACGGATATCGCCGAAAGCCATACGGTAATCAAGTTCGAGTTTCGGAAGATGAGGGAGTTACTTGGTCGTCTGCAATGCCTCTCTCGTCTGATGGGATCGGTCATGATCTTGGCTATCCATCGACAGTCCAACTAGAAGATGGCAAGCTAGTTACCGTCTGGTACGAACGAATGCACGGGGCATCTTTTGCGCGGTTGCGCCAGGCGGTGTGGGAATTTACTGGTTGACCGGTGCGATCTTTTAAGTATCGGGACACAACGTTGTGCTCCCGTTGCCGTTACTTGTCGTTCTCAGCCAGGTTGCCGATTGTCCGGAGAAGATTTCTCTGAGAATAGAGATGTTCTCCCAGTGATCGTTTCGGATTTTCTAGGCCAGTAAATCACGAAGATTCACGAGAGTCAAAACCAGCAGGAAGTTTGGAGATGAGTTTGAGTACGCGAACCTTTATTTGGCTGACACTTTTTCTAAGTAGCTTAAGCACTGCTCTGTCGACAGAATTGGGAGACCACGGGTTTGCCGATTCGGATGGTGTGAAAATCCATTATGTCGTCCGAGGTGATGGACCACTGTTGATCATGTTGCATGGTTTTCCGGATTATTGGTACACCTGGCGCAAGCAGATGCCAGCTCTGGCTGAGCATTTTCAAGTGGTTGCAGTCGATCTGCGAGGATTCAATAAAAGTGATCATCCAGTCGGCGTGGAAAATTATTCCATGACCAAATTAGTCCGTGATGTGGAGGCAGTCATCCAGCATTTTGAGCGCCCGCATGCGGTTGTTGTTGGCCATGATTGGGGAGGCGCTATCGCCTGGTCATTTGCCATGCAGCATCCCCAAATGACGGAACGGTTGGTGGTTCTCAATTTGCCGCATCTCAGTGCGCTACGACGTGAGCTTGCCAACAATCCCAAACAGCAAGAGGCATCTGCCTACGCGCGGTTTTTTCAACAACCCGCCGCCGCCAGGCAATTAACAGCACAGGGGTTGTCAACCTGGGTTAAGGATGCGGAGGATCGCCAAGATTACATTGAGGCGTTGGAGCGTTCTTCCTTTGAAGGAATGTTGAATTACTACAAAGCAAACTATCCACGAGAGCCGTATGATCAAGGTCAGGATCTTCCAAAAGTTCAATGTTCGGTATTAATGATTCATGGCCTTAAGGATAGAGCGCTGTTGCCGGGAGCGCTCAACAATACATGGGATTATCTGGAAAAGGATTTGACCTTAGTGACTGTTCCCGAGGCGGGCCACTTCGTTCAACAGGATGCTGCTGAATTCGTTACTCAACAAATGCTCCGCTGGCTCACAAAATAAGTAATCAGGAGAATCAGGCTGTGAAACCCTATCTGAAATGCGCCGTCATTGGTTTGTGTGTGGGTCTGCTCTGTTGTGTCTCT
>JAKVBY010000122.1:0-1674 GCA_022446825.1 Pirellulaceae bacterium | reverse complement strand
GTGGAGACGGCAACAACCGATGGCCAGCGATTGTATGTTTTATTTGGTGACTTAGGCCTGTATTGCTACGACCTGGAAGGTGAGCTGTTATGGAGTCAAGAGATTGAACCGAAAAAAACACTTTCCGACTATGGTGCAGCTGCCTCACCCATTGTCCATGAAGGACAAGTCATCATGGTTTACGACAATCAGGAAGAGTCGTTCATCGCGGCATTTGATGCGAAAACGGGCCAAGAAAACTGGCGCCAGCCACGTGGTGAAACAAGTACGTGGGCTACACCTTTCCTATGGGAAAATCGACACCGAACGGAGATTGTTGTGTGTGGGCGGAGAAAGAATCGCTCTTATGATTTAGTGGGGAAGCTTCTGTGGGAGTTTGATGGGGAGATGTCGGGACTTGTGATTCCGTCTCCCTTTGCGAGCCATGGTTTGTTGTTTATTACGTCCGGCTATGTAGGTGACCGGCATCGCCCTGTCTTTGCGATTAGACCTGGTGCATCAGGAGATTTTTCACTCCAGGAAGGAGAAACTTCGAACGAATTCATTCAGTGGTATCAGCCCAAAGCGGGGCCCTACAACCCGTCGCCGATCGTCTACGGAGATTATTACTATACGCTTTACGATCGGGGTTTTTTGACATGCCACGACGCTCTCACCGGGAAGGAAGTTTACGGGAAACAGCGTTTTGCACCGGGGGCTAGTTTTACCTCGTCTCCTTGGGCCTACAACGGCAAGTTGTTTTGCTTAAGCGAGGACGGTGACACGTATGTCGTTGCCGCTGGCGCAGAATTTAAATTATTGCACACGAACCCACTGGGGGAATTGTGCCTCTCGTCGCCGGCGGTGAGTGGCGGTAATGTGTTGATTCGGACCGCCGGAAAACTCTATTGTCTGACCAAAGAGGCTGGTCGCTAATGCGATTATATGTGGTGAAATGGTTCCATTACTGGATTGCTCGGACGTCTTTTTCTCCGCGTGGATTACGGTGCACCCAGGGTGTTCCGCAGTGTCAAATTCGACGATGACTTTTCCTTTACCACCGTAGGCGACAATCCATTTGGAATGTACCCAATCCTTGACCCGTTTGACATCATTGCGGCTTTGCACAATTTTTCCGTCCCAAATGTCAGCTCGAGGCGGAATGATGCAGTCACGACTCATCGAAAAATCCCAGCAATGGAGTGTCCCCCCTTTGAGCAACAGGGATCCCTCGGCGCGTAAGTCGCCACCCCGGGCAATGGCAAAGTAGGTGCAGTTGATTGTGCCACCTTCCAGTACTACATGCCCCTTGCCGCCAAAATCCTTCGCTCCGATGCCGACGTAGACTTGATCCACCGTCAGTGAGGATCCTTCCTGCATCACTAACATTCCCTTCACTTTGTCGGCACAACCAAGGGCCACGGCCGTTTCTACCTGCAGGCTACCGCCTTGAGAAATAATCAGCTGAGAATCGCAAGTTGCGCCGATATTTACGAAACCTTTGACTGCGGCTGCCGTCTTGGAGATTTGTGGCCCCGGTAGTACGTTTAAGGCCACCCCGTCGGTTTCGGCGGTTGGAATTTGCTTGGTAGACCAATTCTCTGGATCATTCCAGCGATGGGTCTGATTCGCATTTGTCCAGTCTTGCCACTGGCCGCTGACGCGACCACCGAAGAGGAGAAGGATGCCGAGGCA
>JAKVBY010000121.1:2286-9013 GCA_022446825.1 Pirellulaceae bacterium | reverse complement strand
AAGAACGTCTTTGGGATCAGTACCAGCTCACACGGCTTGGAAGTTGGCAAGTGGTACCATGTCGCGATTCTTCGACGAGACCTGGGTAACGATGGGTTCTCGTACGAATGGTATTTCAATGGACAAATTGACGATTTTCAGTCGCAAACCACAGCCGGGAGTTTACCCCGTGCACTTACCTGGACCATCGGAGGACGCCCGGGCTTTCCCGCTAATGTACTGATTGATGAAGTTCGACTTTGGCGCGGCATCATTTCTCCTAATCAATTTCTCCACCAATCCACAGCAGAATTGTCAGCACAACAAATTACACATACTCGCATTCCTTCCCAGCAAGAGCGAGAAGAATTACTCAATATCCTTGCGATCTCTAAAAAAGACCTCGACGAACAACAGCGTCAATTGCTGGCCCGGTATGAAGATTATCTCCGCGTCGACAATGATCTCCTGCAAAAACAATTTCCGGAGTTTGCTGAGAAGACCGCTTCGCTGCAAAAAGAAATCACGACACACACTTGGCGACAATTGCCCCACATGTTGATTCACGGACTCAACGATGTGGGTGGAACCCCGACCAACGTCCACATTTTTCGTCGCGGAGATGAGCGTGCCCCGATGCAAGCCGTGACTCCCGGCGTGCCTGCAGTGTTAACCGGGGGTGTCGAGCGGTTTGACCAGACGAGAAAAGAAAACAACGCGTCGACTGGCAACCGTCTCGTCTTAGCAAGGTGGCTCACGGAAAAAGACCACCCCCTGACTGCACGTGTCTTAGTGAACCGCGTCTGGCAGCATCATTTTGGCAAAGGGCTCGTTGCGACACCCGGTAATTTTGGCCGATCCGGAACCCCACCGACACATCCAAGACTCCTTGACTGGATGGCAACCGAATTCGTACGGCAAGGGTGGAGTATCAAAGACCTCCATCGTTTGATTATGACATCTTCTGCCTATCGACAATCCTCCCAACTCACTGAAAAGCATCGTGTCCAAGATCCAGACAATCTCCTCTATTCCAGATTCCCTTTTCGCCGGCTCAATGCCGAGGCAATCCGCGACTCTCTGCTGCAGGTTGCTGGCCGGCTAGACAAAACACCGTACGGACCAGCGGACGAGATCTCGACGACAGAAGATGGTGAAGTGCGCAGTCGCCAGACACCGCATGGTTATCGTCGCAGCATTTATATGGTTCAACGTCGCTTGCAACCTTTAACCATGCTCGAGTTGTTTGATGCGCCAGCGATGGTGCCTAATTGCCTGCAGCGCACGGAATCGACCGTAGCGACACAAGCCTTGCAATTATTCAACAGTGCCTTTGTCCGAGAGAACGCCCAACATCTCGCCCAGCGCTTGATTGCAGAGCAAGATGATCAAGAACAACAGCTAAAACGACTCTACCGACTCGCTTATGGACGACATCCTACCCCAGACGAGCTTGCCCGCGCCAAGACAGCAGTGGCAAGCTTAGAGCTTTTCTGGAGACAAGAATCGACCGAAGAAAAAACCGCAGAGCAACCAAGGACCCGGGCACTGGCAACTTTCTGCCATACGATCTTCAATTCCCCTGAATTCATCTACGTTGACTAGCCTACCATGGAAAATTCCCTGTCACAGAACAACTCTTCCCAGCAACGCAATCCGTTGCGACAAAAACGCCGTGATTTCTTTGGACGCATGTCGGATGGCATTCTGGGGACAGCCATGGGAACGCTGTTGTCACATGATTTCCTCGGTAGTTCACCGGTCAAAGCTGCAGAATCAGGGCCACATCAACTAGCGCCACGGCGACCAAATTTTCCGGCAAAAGCCAAAGCCGTTATCCAATTGTTCATGACCGGTGGTCCGAGCCAGGTCGACATGTTCGACCCCAAGCCGGCACTGGAGAAGCATGAAGGCGAACTCCCCAGGGCTTTTCTTGATAATGTCGAATCAATTGGATCTGCAGGAGGACTTCTGCCTTCGCCATTCAAGTTTGAGAAACGTGGGGAATCTGGTATAGAAATCTCCGATGTTGTACCTCATCTTGCGGAATGTGCCGATGACATCGCTGTGATTCGATCGATGTGGACCACGAGCTTTAATCATGAGGCAGGGGTCGTCGAAATGCATAGCGGCCGCGTGGCGCGAATTTCGCCCTCGATGGGGTCATGGGTCGTTTATGGCCTAGGAAGCGAGAATGAAAATCTCCCGGCCTACGTCGCCTTGGACGATCCTGACAAACAGATTTTACTTGGAAAACAAAATTGGCAATCGGGCTGGCTGCCACCCATTTATCAAGGAACTCGGCTGCGCGCCAAAGGCACGCCGCTGGTCAACCTCAAACCGAGCGAGGAATTTCCACAGCCAATCTTGGAATTGTCCCGTGATCTATTGCGACAGCTCTCGGAAAATCACCGTGATCGACGTCCCGGACGTCCTGAATTGGATGCTCGCATCGCCAGCTACGAATTAGCTGCTCGCATGCAAATCAGCGCTACTGATGCCCTTGATATTAATCGCGAGACGGCAGCAACCCAGGAAATGTATGGGTTAAATCAGAGTAAAACAGCATCCTACGGTCGTCGCTGTCTGATGGCGCGACGTTTGATCGAACGGGGTGTCCGTTTTGTGCAGGTCTTTATGAATGTCAATCCCAGTGATAACCCTTGGGACCACCATGGCAATATTGAAGGGGGGCTACGGAACTCTTGTGAACAAACGGACCAAGGAGTCGCTGCTCTTTTAAAAGACCTAAAACAACGCGACTTGCTGGACAGCACGCTCGTCATCTGGGGAGGCGAGTTCGGCCGCTTGCCGCTTGCCCAAAAAGCGGAAAAGCCAGGCCGCGATCACGGACCGACTGGTTTTAGTGTCTGGCTAGCCGGAGGTGGCGTGAAAGGTGGCACAACTTATGGCGAGACAGACGAATTCGGATACCACGCAGTGGAAAACCGTGTCAGTGTCCACGATTTTCACGCAACCATTTTACGTTGCTTAGGGATCGATCACGAAAAGTTAGTCTACAACCATCACGGACTGGATGAACGGCTTACAGGCGTCGAGCCGGCACGGGTAGTGCAAGAGATTTTGACCTAGAAAAAGGCGGCATCTTAGGAACTGCTTTTATTCCATTAGGCACGCCTACCAACACTTGCAAGAGATTCAAGTTATCAGCTTAGAGCACGCGACCCATCAGACGGTGCCCTTCTCTGTGAAACCGTCATCAATTTTATATCCGGAGAAAGTATGTCGAGATTCCCGAGGTTTGACGCCAGATCAATTCTTTTCGAATTCCTGGCTATCTTGATCGCGATTCAGGTGCCGCTGGAGATAATGAGCACGTTCGATGTTGCGGTCCGCCGTGTCTAATTCGATGCCACGCAACTTCTGCAAGTGCGCCGGTTGTGTGTGAATAAAGAGTTTGTTGATCGTCGGAATCTCAATATCGCCGATCAATCCTAAATTCACTCCCATCCGCACGCTCGACAAAAGATGCATCGTTTCTTCGCTGCTGATCGTCTGAGCAGTACACAGAATCCCATACGCCCGGCTGACCCGATCATGCAAATTCTCATGATTCTCTTGAATCAAAAAATCGCGTGCCTTGCGTTCGTATTCGATCAATAAGGGCACAACCTCCCGCACCTGCTTAATTAAAACTTCCTCGGCGCGCCCCAAGGTCACTTGGTTGCTAACTTGATAAAAATCGCCCATCGCCTGTGAACCTTCACCGTACAGCCCTCGCACGGCCAAGCCAATTTTCTGCAAGCTGCGGAAGACTTTTTCAATTTGCCGAGTGATGACTAAGGCGGGAAGATGCAGCATCACGCTCACCCGCATCCCCGTGCCAACATTGGTTGGGCATGCGGTCAAATACCCGAGCCGATCATGAAAGGCAAAGGTTAAGGTATCTTCGATCACATCGTCGATCTGATTGATCTGCTCCCACGCATTCTCTAAATCCAAGCCGCTTTGCATCACCTGAATCCGCAAATGATCTTCTTCATTGATCATCAAACTAAATTTTTCCTCGGGATCAATGGCGACTGCGCGTGCACCTTCCGCATCCGCGTGCTCCCGGCTGATCAACTGACGTTCTACCAAAAATTGTCGATCTACCTCTTCTAACGCATTAACATCAAAGTAGGTAAGGCCACTCCAACTGGAAACTGATTCGACACAGGCACGCAAGGCCTTTTCAACCGCTTCTTGATCTGCGATTGAACATTTTCGAATGAAGGGATATTCAGCAAGATTCCGAGCCAAACGAATGCGGCTGCTAATCACAATATCTGATTCGGGCCCAGATCCCCTGAGCCACTCGCCACATTTACTAGCGAGTTGTTCCAATCTCACCGTATTATTCCGATCCAAAAAGGAAGGTTAGTTATAGTCATTCGATAAGCATTTTGCGCATGACAGGTTGTTGCAAATAAAAAACAAGATCTATGTACCTTCGATTTCTTTAATTTGATCTCGGAGTTCTGATGCCTGTTCGTAGTCTTCTTTCTCAACAGCTGCGGCCAACTCTCTTCGCAAGCGAATGACTTCTGTTTGCTTGTCGGTTCCTTTCGCACTGCGTTTAGGCCGTTTGCCAACGTGTTCCGTTTCTCCGTGAATATTTACAACGAGCGGTTCGATTTCTTCCTCAAAACAAACGTAGTCATGCGGACAACCAAGCCGACCAACGTGTCGAAATTCGTAGAACGTGATACCACAAATTGGGCAAGCTCGCTGATCGAGTCGTTGGAGATCTTCAGCGGTCTGCCCAATCTTTATCTGCTCTGCCAACATGTTAGCTAATGAGCCAGAAACTTCATCCGCCTCTTCGGGTTGAGCTAAATAAGTCTGTGCGCACACCTCACACAGATGGATTTCCTCGGGTTCTGATCCGGTCAGCTCCGTAATATGGAACGTCGCTGGCTTTTCACATTGTTGACACTTCATGAGACGATTCCACTTAGGGCCAGCTTGGATCCCCTCCCAACTGACCTCCACCTTCTTCTTTGCAAGCCACTACTATTACACGACTTACGTTTCATTAGGATTCTAGCGATGGCCTCTGCAGTGTCAAGGTTAAGTCGTTACCACAAATTTTTTTCCCTCGATCCGGCGACCAAAGCCGTACCCTCCTTATCTGTACATTGTCCAGAATGCACGCCATTGCTAAGCTTGGACGCTCTGACACCCTTCCCAGCGACCACCGCGCCGAGGCTCAGCGAAAGCCAAACAACGATGCATTCACCCAATATCAATACGTTCCTGGAATTCGCCAAAAACTATCAGCGTATTCCCGTATACCGTCGATTGGTAAGTGATGCTCTGACGCCTGTGACTGCGCTGCAACGGCTCGATTCTGGTGGTAGTATTTGCCTTTTTGAAAGCGTTGTGGGTGGCGAAAAGGTCGGCCGTTATAGTTTCCTGGCTGCCGATCCTAATTTTGAAATCAGTGCCTACGGTTCAACCGTACGGATTACCTCAACCGACGGAACAACTGAATTTACCTCCGACGACCCCTTAGAAGAATTGCGCCGCCAAGTTTCCGGATTCCAAGTAGCGCATCTCGACGAACTACCCCCCTTTGCTGGAGGTAGTATTGGTTACGCCGGCTACGATGTCGTTCGTTACATCGAAGATCTTCCGAATGCGCCTGCGGACGATCGACAGCTACCGGACCTTTCTTTCGCTTTTTATGATCGCATGGTCGTTTTCGACAACGTTAGTAAAACGATGTATGTCATCGCAATGGCTGATGTCGAAAACAGTTCGTCCCCCGAAGAGGCCTACCAGCAGGCGCAGTCCCAAGTAGACCAACTGGTAGAACAACTTTCCAACCCCAGCGCTGATTTACGCTGCGAGGACATCTCGACAATAGGTGATGTTTCTATCGCATTCCGCTCCAACTTCAATCAAGCCGACTTTGAAGCCGCCGTACGAAAATGTGTCGAATACATTGAGGCGGGGGATATCTTTCAAGTCGTAATTAGCCAACGCTTGGAGGTTGATCTTCGTTCGGATCCGTTTGAAATTTATCGAACGCTGCGTGTCGTTAATCCAAGTCCGTTCATGTTCTTTCTACGAACCTCAGAAGTAACTCTCGTAGGAAGTTCGCCCGAGATCATGTGTCGTGTTGTCAACGGCAAAGTCACAGTACGTCCATTGGCCGGCACCCGCCGTCGCGGCACAACCGAGACGG
Source organism: Pirellulaceae bacterium (assembly GCA_022446825.1). Classification (GTDB taxonomy): domain Bacteria; phylum Planctomycetota; class Planctomycetia; order Pirellulales; family Pirellulaceae; genus JAKVBY01. The sequence goes on along the minus strand of JAKVBY010000121.1, from coordinate 2,841 downwards.
AAGATCAAGCACTTGCCGAAGAATTGCTGGCGGATCCTAAGGAACGTGCAGAGCACGTCATGCTTGTTGACTTAGGACGCAACGATGTTGGACGCGTGGCTAAATACGGTAGCGTCGAATTGTCCGATGTGATGGTCATCGAACGTTATAGCCATGTAATGCATATCACCTCCAACGTTACAGGAGAGTTACCCGACGACAAGAACGCGTTTGATGCTCTCAAAGCTTGCCTGCCTGCAGGAACGGTATCTGGCGCGCCAAAAGTGCGTGCTATGGAGATCATTGATGAGCTAGAGCCTCATCGTCGCGGACCATATGCCGGCGCGGTGGGCTATATCGATTACAGTGGCAACATGGACACGTGCATTGCTTTGCGAACTATGGTTATTCAAAACAATACCGTCTACGTGCAAGCAGGGGCCGGAATTGTGGCTGACAGTGACCCTACTGCGGAGTACCAAGAAACCCTAAACAAAGCACGCGGTCTCCTCAAAGCGATCGAAATAACAGAACAGCGAACGAACAATCCATCCTGAGACCGTTCTTACGAAACCG
>JAKVBY010000121.1:0-2186 GCA_022446825.1 Pirellulaceae bacterium | reverse complement strand
TCCGTCACCTAACGTTTCGTGAGTTGCGGCAAAACACCCTGTAAGAATTTTGCCAAATGCTCGGATGCGCGAAAGGCTTCTTCTTTAAGTCTCCACATGTCTTTAACGCTAGAAGGACGTTTCCAAAGCGCACCTGCTGCCGCTCCAAGTTTACCTGCCAGCGATTCCTGAGAAACCAGATTCTTGATTTCAGTTGGCAATGCATCATCGATTGCATCAGTAACGATTCGCACCGCAATAAACCCCGTATTGTGTGTTCGACAAACCTTGGCAATCGCTGCGGTTTCCATATCACAGGCAACTGCTTGAAACTGCTGTCGCAATTCGTTTTTTTCTTGCGGCAGACGCACGACCCGATCAACGGTAAGCAAACGGCCCGTATGTAGCGAGCGATTTTCAGCATCATCTAGTTGAAGCCCCACCGAAAGTTCTTCGCCCGACTCATCAACCACAACATTGGGCATAATGAAATGCCCTTTGCGGACATCGGCAGTAAGCGCGGCCGCAAAACCGGCCGCAACGACCCATTGAGGACGGTGGATGACAATCAAATCATCGGTGGCCTGCGCTGCGGCAGTTGGGCCAACCCCAGATTCTGCGATAACAATTTGTTGTTGACCAATATTGCCCGTATGTTCAAGAAAATGAGGGCATTTCACCGTTCGACACGCGGACATGCTGTCGACTAATCCGCCCGACTCAATTCCTAAGGCAAATGTTACGGCCACATCGCAGGGCATCGGTTCCTGAGACTCATCCGAAGCGTCTTCGGAATCCGCTGACTGCGCACGGTGACGAGCGGCTTCCGCCACAACGTCGTAAAGCTTTTTCTCAGCAGTTTGCCGAACCAGATTGGCAACTAACATTCGCAGTAACATTCGTGAGTCTCACACCAAGCAATCGGATCTGCTACTGGTAGCATACCATGTTCACTGCGGCTGTGTGACATCAGGAAACCTACAACATTTGAGCACCTTTTAGAGAAATACGTTCCGGGGATTGAAAACGTCCACCCCGAACACAAAACAAACGACCTGTGAAACGGAAGGCTGCGATATTCCTGGTTCACTGACAGCAGAGATTTTGCCGGTCCGATCTGCTGCATTAAACAAAGGAGAAAGAAAACCTCCCAGGACTTGAGGCAACGCTTGGACTGGCACTGCACATCGTTGCCCCGGCTTGGCCTGCCAAGAAACCGTTTATTGTTCTAAGTGTGGTACTGAACAAGTTCAAAAAACGTTGCTCAGCTTTCCAATTTATTCCTAGGCCACTCACCATTGACCATACTCTCAGGTCTGGGATTTAAAACCGGATGCTCTGAAAATTTGAGCTCCTGCCACCTGGTAAGAGGTTCTTTGTCCGACAACCGTTCACTACCGCCAGTTCGCCAAGGAACGCCCGGTTAAAAAATTGGGTTGCAAAACGGCAAACGACACAATTCTTGACGAACTCAGCAAACTGAGTACTTCTAGAAATCCTTGCCAGCAACTCGTTAAAGACAGGTTCTAGAAGATAACAATGTTTGCCCACCAACCCCTGACAAAAGTCCTCCAGCACTTGTCACCCAGTCCGATTCTCGACCACTGAAAACACCATGCTGCAAAGCCGCACTCCCTGGACAATGTCATCAAATCGATGACATCATTATCGCATTGAGGACATAATCACCCCAGTTCTTAGACATTTTGGCAAGAAAACACACTTCAATTAGAGCGATTTTTCATCTTGCTGCAAAACATTCAAAAAACGCAATCTTGTCAGGCACTGCTATGAGACGGGCAGTCCCTAAATACTTGGATAGAGACGATTTGGTACACCGCTGTGACTGCGAAAATAAAGTTGACCGACTGCCGGCAGACCGTAAGTAGCAAAGATTTTAAAGAAAATAGGTGGGATTTGGGCGTTTAATCAACCCCTTGGCATACCCCTTGCCTTACTAAAGATAGATAGACGTAACAATAATGTAATCTTGAGTTCTTGGCCTTTTGGAGAGCTTCCATGTCTCGCATCACTCGAATCGCTGTCACCTTAATGTTTTCGTTACTAGGTGTGCTGCCGGGTCATGTCGTTTTCGCGCAAGGGGGGGCGAAGAGCAAATCCAACAGTCGCAGCCCCAGTGTGAGCAATCGTAGCGCTCCAGCTAGTCGTGCTCCAGCTAGTCGTGCTCCAGCTAGTCGTGCTCCAGC
>JAKVBY010000120.1 GCA_022446825.1 Pirellulaceae bacterium | reverse complement strand
AGGACTCGGGGAATCCGTAAAACCGTCTGGACGTATGAGTGACTCTGCATCGACTGACACAAATATGACACAGTTTGAAGCGGTGGTGAACTCATTCCAGGCATTATCAGCCGAGGATCAGCTTAGTCTGATATGGAAGCTTCTCTCACTTAGGAGCACAAGCGCGGCTGAAGGTGAACTAGGTGCGATCACCAAAGTCAAAACTGTAATTATGGAATAAGCGGGTTCATATTGACGGCTTTCTCAAGAACCGATACGCATTTATCAAATCCGGAACTGCTAGAATTTAAGAATATGTGTTCGTAGTTTGGTGACTCGCCCCAACTCGTATCTAGTCAGATGTATATGAGAGCGACTACGTGGATTTGGTAATGATCAGCACGTTCGTAGCTTTGGAGTCAACGTGACTTGCGATAAACTCTAATAGTTGTTTGCGAAACGAAATACAGGAAAAAAGAATCGATGATGAAAACCGTATTGCTCCTGCTCCTATTGCTGTCTGCATCCGCGCAAGCCGCCAACGAGCAGGCGGACACGCCGTTCACCTATTACTGCCTTGATCCCGTGGCAAACAAGCGCATCCTTCCTCATTCGTCTCCCGAAACGCTGGGAGAGGCGGGGGGCAAACTGACCTTGGCTGCTTGTCGTGATGAATATGAGTCCATTTCGTTCGCGGTTTACGCTCGGCAGGACCTGAAGAACCTGCAGCTGGAGATCCGCGATTTGCGTTCCGTTGGCCACGTGATTCCCAAGTCGTCCTTTGATCCTTATGTCGTCAAATGCTGGTATCAGGCAGGGCGAGACGTAATGTTCCATGACGGAGTCAAACGATTTGTTCCAGAACTGCTTCTCAAAGACGACGACCTTGTGAGAGTCGACAGCGAGAGCGAAACCAATTCCGTACGCAGCACGGCGGAAGACGGCTCGACCAAGTACTTGTCAGCCAGTGGCAAGGATCCCGAAGCTCTGGAAGAACTGCGTCCCATCGATGCCGCCACGCTGCAACCTGTGACGATTCCTGCCGACACCCTGAAACAGTTCTGGCTGACGCTACACATCCCCAAGGATGCTGCTGCCGGAAAATACACGGGCTCAATACGTCTATCCGCACAGAGCATCAAGTCGGTCGAAATTCCGATCGACGTGACGGTGTATGACTTCGAGCTCGCTCAACCAAAGATGATCTACTCGATCTATTACCCCGGCAAGCTGAGTGACGAGCAGCCCTCGGGCACGATTGCCGCCCATTACAAGTCGGAAGAGCAGATGCGAGCCGAACTGAGCGATATGGTTGCGCACGGAGTTCGCCATCCCAATCTGTGGCAAGCATATTCGGAAGAGCTGGTACCGCGGGTACTGCAGTTGCGAAAGGAAGCAGGGATGCCCAACGACCGACTATTCATCAACATGCCAGCTGGCGCGCCCCACCACTCCGCAGGAAAAATCGAAGGTTGGCGGAAGCTGACATGCAGCTTTGGCTACAAGGATATCTACTTATATGGTGAGGACGAAGCACACGGGAACCGGCTCCGAATGCAAAAGCCGTCGTGGGAAAACGTGCAGAAGGCTGGCGGAAAGATGTACGCTTCGGCGTGGAAGGAAGACCCTTTCGAGGTGATGGGAGGCCTGCTTAATGTGCTGGTCTGGTCCGGTGGCTGTCAGCCGGAGAAGGCAAAACGATGGCACAGCGTGGGATCAGAAATCTTCAGCTACAGCAATCCGCAAGTGGGTGTCGAAGAGCCGTTACTCTATCGATACAACTATGGATTGGCGCTCTGGAAGGCTGACTACGATGGCGCCATGACCTTTGCCTACCAATGGGCCTACGGCCACATCTGGAACGATTTTGACAGCGAGAAGTTCCGTGACCACTGTTTCTCCTACCCAACCATAAATGGCGTTGTTGGAACGATCCAATGGGAAGGATTTCGAGAGGGAGTCGACGATGTCCGTTATATCACTACTCTGGAACAAGCGATCGAGAAAGCTGGTGATACTGAGATAGCACGCACTGCCAGGCGATGGCTGGCCGGCCTGAAGGCGGAGTTTCCCCAGCAGAAAGTCGGGTGGAAATCACAGCCAACACCGCCAAAGGACCTAGAGCAAATCCGTTCGCGCGCTGCCTCATGGATCAATCAACTAACGAGTCAGCCTTAATCGAAGGACGCTACGCCGACCCCCGCGGTTGCATGGCGCCCGGCTTCTGTATCAGATTTTGTACGACTTTGGCCGACGTCACCTTCGAATCGGTCAAGGTTTCTTCGACACCGCGCACGTTATAGCTCAGTTTGTCGTGGTCGAGTCCCAATTGGTGAAGGATCGTAGCCATTAGATCAGGGACGCTGACGCGGTCTTCCACGGAGGCGTAACCTAACTCGTCAGTTGCTCCGTGCACGTATCCGCTTTTGAAACCGCCTCCTGCCATCAATACGGTAAAACCGTGCGGATTGTGGTCCCGGCCGTTTCCGCCTTGTGAAATCGGCATGCGGCCGAACTCGCCCGCCCAGATAACCAGCGTTTCATCCAACAGTCCGCGTTGCTTAAGATCCCGAATCAGCCCGGCGGAGGGCAGGTCTGTCCGTCGGCACATGCCGGGCAATTTGTTATTGATATCCCCATGATGGTCCCAGGAATTATGCGGGTGCGGCGCGAGCACGTGAACAAAGCGGACGCCTCGCTCGACCAGCCGCCGCGCCAACAGCAATTGTCGGCCGTAATCTGCCGTGGTGGGGTCGTGGATGCCATACATTTTCTGAATGGATTCCGTTTCATCGGAAATGCTTAATTCTTTGGCGGCGGTTAATTGCATGCGGGCCGCAAGTTCGTAATTCTGAATACGCGCGTCCAATTCCGATTCGCCGGGATACTTTTGCTTATGACGCTTGTTTAGCCTGGCTAGGAATTCGAGATTATTCCGTTGCACGCCCTTGGGCTGTTCGACGGCTGGACGCAAGTTTAAGACCGGATCGCCATCATATTTTATTTCCGTGCCGCGATACATGCTTGGCAGCCAACCGTTGTTGAGTTGCATTGCCCCGCCGGAATGAAATACCGACGGATGGCGAAGACACACAAACGCCGGCAGATTTTGATTTTCGCTTCCCAGCCCATAGGTCACCCACGCCCCCAACGTTGGTCGCCCGGGACGACGGTTACAACTGCACATCATGTAAGTTGCGCCGGGATGGTTTGGGTCGGTAGTATGCATCGAGCGAATCACGCACAGGTCGTCCACTACCGAGCCAAGTTGCGATGCTAGTTCGGAAAACTCAATTCCGGATGTTCCATAGGGCTGAAATTTAAATTTACTACCCATAAGCGGTTCCGTCTTGCCACTCTGATTGTTGATCGACGCCGTCTGCCCATCTCGCTTATTGAGCTCCGGCTTGGGGTCGAACATATCCATCTGGCTGGGGCCGCCGTTTTGAAACAACAGGATCACCGACTTGGCTTTACCCACAAAGTGGCCTGGACGGGATGACAGGTCAGATACTTGCCGGGAAACGTGCGTGTCCGATGCTCTCGCCGCATTGCTTTGTAATAGATACGCCAAAGCGGCGGACCCTAATCCGAAACCGCTCTGCTCAAACATTTGACGTCTTGTTACAGGTGAAAATTCAAACATGTCTGATCATTACTGCAAATAAAGGAATTCATTACTGCCCCACAGGGTTTGACACAGGCTCCCGAGCGCCTTCTGGGCCGCCGCAATATCCGAAGACTCTGTCTCACGGAATAGCTTTGTTTGTTGTTCCACATAGTCTCGCGACAACTGGAGTTCTTCAGCCGTAGGATGTCTCGCATACGTCAACCGAAACGCCAGTACAATCTGTTGGTCGCGTGAATCACCAGCCTGTCGTATCACGCGGTTTGCGAAATAGGTGGCGTGCTCCATGACGAACGAGTCGTTCATCAGGGTCAGCGATTGCAGGACGGTTGCCGAAGGATCACGCTCGCACACGTTTCCCGTGACAATTGGCTTATCAAATACGTTCAGCAACGTCGGATTGTAGATTCGCCTTTGCAACAGGTACAGGCTTTGTCGCCACTTTTCGGTTGGCGCGGATCCCTGATCGGCGACGGTCACCATTCCCGTGCCGGTGTGATATTCCAAGGGGATGGGTGGCCCACCCAGTGTAAGGTCAACCTTGCCTCCGATAGTAAGCATGGCATCACGTAACACTTCCGCATCAAGACGCCGTAGTCGCATCCGCCACAAGAGCGTGTTATCAGGGTCATTTTTCTGAGCCTGTGAGTTGCCATTTGGAGCGGAAGGGGCTCGGAAGGAGGACTGTCGATACGCCGCGGAAAGCAACATCTGCTTAACGACCCGTTTCAACTTCCAACCGTTATCACGAAAGTCGTTTGCCAACCACTCCAACAGTTCGGGATGTGTGGGTTTAGCACCCGACAAACCGAGGTTTTCCGAGGTCGTTACAATTCCTTCGCCGAACAAACGCTGCCAGATGCGATTAACCATCACGCGCGCCAACAAACCGGAAGCTGGTGACTGCTCGTCCGTCAGCCACTGGGCAAGGGCGGCACGACGACCGGTCGTTTTGGACTTCACCGACCCGATTTCGATTTCCTGATCGGGCAATAACGTTTCAGAAAAGGGACTGGACAACACCCTCAGGAAGCCTGCGGACACTTCGTGACCTGGATTATCGAATTCACCCCGTTTAAACAGATGCGTCGGTGGAGCCGGCCCAACGTCGTACATTGCATGAATCCAACCGTGAGACTTCTTTTGTGAGCTTGCAGCGGCAATTTGCTGCTGGTATTTCTCGGTCGCCTGTTTGTCTTCAGGTGAGAGCGCGGCATCGATTTCCGTCGGTTCGACTTTGACCAAAGTCCCTAACTTAGCAACGAGGTACTTTTGCAGTTCGTTGCGTTTGTCGACCGGGACATCCAACGCCACTTTCAAATCAGAACTGAGTGACCTACCGGGATTCCAAGTTTTTGCGGTGCGAGCCGTCTGCCAGCCTTTGCCATCGCGAAGGTCGTATTCCCAGAGAGCACCGGATTTCTCACTAAGCGTGATGCGAATCGCGTAGTTCGAGTTCCGCCCGCCAATGTCGACGGGCACGGTGAAGTCGCTCTTCATCGGATACAGAAGCCGCCTTTCAAGCGCGGACTGATGAAACCCGAAGAGTGGCTTAGGGGGCACGTGCCCTGGATACTTCTCGAACTTCGGCAGCAACCCGACGATGTAATGCGAGTTTGAATTGCCTTTGATGTGCAACGTCATTCGCAGTCCGTTGCCCTCATGCACCGCAGGAAACGACTGGCGGCTGTGAACGATTTGCGTGTTCCATCGGTGGCCGGTCGAGGCTGAATTCTCGAATATTAGCGAGCGGTTCGCCTGCTTAATCGACGCGGCATCGTCATTCACGATCGTAACCCAACTCGACTCGTTGATGCCGTCCGCGTTGAAGTCGTCGTCGAGAGCAACGTGGGGCAGGTTTTTAACCTGCCTTTCTTTCCCCATTTCCGGCAGGTTGGAAACCTGCCCCACGGGATACTCCAGCGTGACCCCGTCAACCGACCAACTTCCACCGCCTTTCAAAGGAGCTGCTTCCATAAAAACCTGAAACTGTATTGCTTTGCTTTTTTCTTCATAGCTTTCGGCAAAGCCAGCCAATCCCAAAAGGCCCTCGTCCAGCTTCTGCTCGAACAGCCTCAACTCGTATTTCTTGCGGATGCTATTGATCTGTTGGTTCAGTTCCGCCACCTGTTTGGCGATTTCGGCGTTACGCTGATTGAGTGCTGCCAAATCTTTGGCCGAAATATCCGGCAGTAGTCGCTCTTTAGGGTTCTTCCAATTCTTGACGTTTAACGCCGGAGTAAACAAAGCCATAAAACTGTAATAGTCGTGCTGGGGAATCGGCTCGAACTTGTGACTGTGACATTTGGCGCAGTTCAAAGTCAGGCCCAACAAACCGGTAGCTATGTCTTCCACGGTTTCATGCACCACCGACCAAATGATGAACTGCCGCGGGTCTTCGAGGCTAATGTCTTCCACGGTCCTCAGATAACCGGTCGCAACCAACTTCTCGAGAATCTCCGGCGTGTACTTTTCGGAGTCGCGCCAATCGACCAACTCGTCGCCTGCCAGTTGTTCAGTAACGAATACGTCATACGGTTTGTCAGCGTTAAGTGAATTCACGACGTAATCACGATACCGCCATTTATCGTCGATCATTCCAAGGGGCTTACTGAAATCTTCGTCGAAGCTAACCGTGTCGGTATAGCCGACAATATCCAGCCAATGCCTCGCCCAACGCACCGCGTATTGTGGAGACATCAACAAGTCATCGACAAGCCGTTCATACGCATCAGGTCGCGTGTCACGAATAAACGTCTCAACCTGTTCAGGAGATGGTGGCAACCCGATCACGTCGTAGTAAACACGGCGAGCCAGCGTGGCACGATCTGCTTCAGGTGAAAATGACAAACCGTTCTGATTCAGCTTCGCCCACAGAAACTGGTCGATCGGTGCAATAACCTGATTGGTGGCTTTCACATCCGGCCAGTCGGGACGAACCAGTGGACGAAACGCCCAATGATTGCGTTCGTCTTCGGTGAATAGCGACGAGGCCACCTGTTGGATTTTTTCATCCGCCGAAAGTCCACTAATGATCCAGGATGTTAGGACGGAGATCTCATCGTTAGACAGTCGTTCGTCCTCGCCGGGGGGCATGTCGCCGCTGGTGACCATGTCCAGTAACACGCTTTTGCCGGGATCACCGTTGATCACAGCGGGCCCGTTATTGCCACCCGCCAACATTGTTGAAACCGTACGTAAATCCAAGCGGCCTTCGCGTGTCTCAGCGTTGTGGCAGTCGAGACAATTGGCGGCCAAAATCGGCAACACATTTTTTTCGAAGCTGGGCGGTGGGGTGTGGTTCTCAAGCGTCAGCGACAAATGCAATCGGGAAATGTCGAAGTAGTGCGGCGTGGCAGTACCGTCGGCGAAGGCATCGACGACGAAATAGATAAACTCGCCGGCCTTAATGTCCAGATTCGCGGCCGAAAATTCTTGTTTCTGAGTGGGTGTGCCGAATTGACATGACCCGGTCGCCAGCGAAACCGGCTCGAAGCCTTGCGTCGGATTTGGCGCCGGCCCTCGTTCTAGGTGCCAGTTGAAACGACCTTTTTTCATGCCATGTTCGATTGACCCGGCGATCGACAGTGTTCCTGTCAGCGGACTGCGCCAACCGATGACCAACGCATGTTCCGTCCCCGGAGCCAACAACAAATCGCCGGATTGAAATTCCAGCCCACCGTATGTATGCGGCTTGTGGTTCTTCACGATAAACAGCGAGAATTCGGGCAGCGTGTAGATCCAACCGGTGTGTGGACCGCCCCCCAAATTACTTCCGTAACCCTGAATTGTTGTATATTTGCCGTCGCGTAGCCATTTCCGCTTGGCCACGTCTCCCGTATGGTTCATCGTGCGCAGAAAATGCCACACACCAGGATGACCAACACCATCGGATTGCGGGTTCTTGATGCTTGTGCCTGAACCGAGAAACTCTTCGCCGAGGTTCCATTTATATACCGCCGCCGAAGCCACACCCGAAAACAGGGGCGTCATCAACATCAGCAATAGCAAGATGCGCGGCAACTTCACGGTAAAGCTCTCTATTAGCATTTAAATCACGCACCTTGGTATCTTAACAGGCGTTGATGTCAGGATTCCACCCCGCAGTAGAGGCTTTGGGAGGCTCTGCTAGAGGCCCTGGGCGCATCCGCAATCCTGTGCCTGAGCTGTGTGTTTCACATCGTCCGTCGAGGAAACGGCGTGACTAACCTTCCAGTAAACGCATGATCTGCTGGCGGGTGTTTTGGCTCAGCGCCGGCCAGGATGGGATCGCGGCTATCGATTCAAGGTGCGTTCCCCGATCCGTCCTGGATTTTGGCGCTGTCCAGTTTCCAAGCAATTATTTAGCAGCGCTACTTCTTTAACAAAACACTCGGCGTGGCCGGTGCTTTGGCCAGAGGCTTGGCCTTTTCCTCCTTTCCGGCGGCCTGTTTCTTCTTGTCAGGTTTTGGGGGTAGACGCTTTTTGTCGGTCGCCGCCTGATTCAAGTCGTTGTCGGTTGGTTTGCCAAGTGGCTTGCGCAGTCCCTTTTTCCCCTTGGCCGGTTTGGCCGGAGGGGTTGGTTGAGAGACTGCTTGTCGATCCACTCCGCGTGGGCGGTCAACCGCTGGGCCGTTCAAAGGCCGGCCGCTTGTCGGTCGCCCCGTTTTCGAAGGCTTGGTTCGGTCCGACTCGGTTGTCACCCGCTTCGGATCACTGAGCGGACGTCCCGTTGGACGTCCCTGCGGTCGCCCGCCCGGTCGCTCGTCTCGAGGTAGATTCGTCTTTGGTCGTTCGGTCCGTGGTGGTTTTGTCCGCGGAGGTTTGGGTCTGGGAGAATTTGATCTCGGTGGATTGACGCGAGTAAGATCGCCCCTGGACGGACGGGCTTTCGGAGCATCCGAGCTGCGCCGAGTGGGGACGAGATCTCGAACTTTCAGGCGGAAAATCAGGAACTCCCTGGATCCATCGTTTTGGCCGTTGCTAGCTGGCCCATATTCAAAGGGCTTTGTGACGTTGACAGGATCAGGGTTGTACCACATCCAACGCGTGTGTTGGTTCAGGGGACTCACGATATTGAAGTAGCCGGTATTCGAGTTGTTCTGTTCACCGGTTACCAGTTTGCCGTTAGAACCGATGGAATAGTTGGAAGAAGGTGCGCCGTTACCAGCGCGCACATGACCTTGCTCGTCGATCCAACCTTTACTTGTGCCAGGAATGTTGCTCACATTGTTGGCGTTCGCAATGTGTTGGTTTATTTCACTGATGGTCGGTGGGTTGGTTGCAGACCAAATCCCATTCGAATTCCCAGCGTCTCCTGTGGCGTAGACTTCCCACTTGGCCGCTTGACTGGAGAACCAGAGCTTGCCTTTTAGAGTCTTATCCACGACCTCTGCGAGCGCGCCGCGATGCGGGTTTTTCTGAATGGTTTGCCAAGTGATTTGGGTGGAAAGGACGTCCGCAAAGCTATCCCCGGAGGCACTCGCATAACTATCTGTACCGTAACCACTGATTATGTCAATATCACCAGCCATGCCACCCGTCGCAAAGGCAAGGTCAACATAGTCGTCCACGGTCCCCGCAGCGTGGTCCATAGCCCACACCGAAGTCCCATCCTGAATATTGCCACCGGGGCTGGCTGTATAAGGGACACCAAGTCCGCCGCTAAGGAATACTGTGCCATTGGAATTGATGGCCATTCCTTTCTGAAAAACTGGTGGCCCTCCGG